>NZ_JAXCIP010000002.1:0-981533 GCF_046540435.1 Pseudomonas sp. W5-01 | reverse complement strand
CACAAAAAAACCGCCTCTCGGGCGGTGCGTGTTTGCGTTTCTGTAATCAGTAAGCGGAAAGAATCAGGTTCCGTTCTACCCCAGACGGGGCGTCAACGTAGATGTCGGTTATCGTCTTTGGCATGGTTACGTTGGACCAGTAGACTTGCAGCGCTGGCTCGGAGGCCACCGAAACAACGGAGCTTTGCGGCGCCCCTGTCATGTGCCCGATCCACGCTTGCGTTGACCTTGGTGTAATGCCAATGCTGATCAACAGCTCGTTGGGGGCGCGCGTACTGACATTGACAGGCTGAGCTGGGGAGATATGCGATTCCAGCTGCAGCCTTGACCAGCCCTGCGCACGAAAGGTCATTACCGCGAGTCCCAGCGTATTGGATGCCGACTTCTCCCATCGAGGAAGGGCAAGGCCCGGGGCGTATCTGGCGGCGCACAGATAGTCCTGATCGCCTTCGGAGAAGTGCTGCCAGCCGCTAGCCATAAACCTCGTCTTAATTGCTTCGGAACCTGGCGAGGCTAATGCCACCACCAGGTCACCTGGCTGAGTGCCTGCTGGGAAATTCACCTCTGCCGGCGTAGCGCCGACCGAAAGGTGGCTGTCAGCAGCAATAAGAGCCCAAGGCACAGACGGGCCGGCCTCCTCGCCGCCCATGAACAGTACCTCGATCATGACCGCGCTCCTACAGAGCCAACCCAGCCGGTACCGACCCAGAGAAGTATGACTGTCGTCCAGGCACTCCCCAGGACGGGCGGCTGACTGTAGTTCCAGAGAATGCCAGCCGGCCAAGTGATTTTGGCCGTACCTGTGATGTGCAGAACAACGGTCTGGGCGCGGTTCGCCGGCGGGGCATTTGCAAATGTCAGCGTTCGCGGGACATTCGCGCTGATCTGAAAGACCTGGCTGACGGCCAGATCCAGAACGGCGGTAGATGACGCCACATCAAGATCGTAGCGGCGCAGGCTGCCTGTATATTCAACCCCACCATCAGCCCGGGCAACCAGCGGAAGGCCGGCCTTGCCAGAAGTGGCCGGAAGGCCTGCAGCGCTCTGCGCGGCGGAGGCTGCTGCCTGAGCCGAGTCCCGAAAGCCCTTGCTGGCATCGGCCTGTGCTTTCGCGGCGCCCGCCTGGCTTGCAGCAGACTGAGCACTCAGCGCCGCGGCATTTGCTCTATCTGTGGCCGTCTCGACCTGGACGGTACCGTTATTGGTAACCTGTCGTGCGATCTCGACGACGGCATCAACCTGATCTCCAATGAAGTCGCCCATCTGATTAACTTGATCGCCAAACTGCGGCAAGGCCCCCATGAAGTTGTCGGCCAATGACGCGAATGTCCCTGAGGCATTCTGACGGCTCGGTGCCGGCGGCAGCGGTGTAATGATCGGCATGGTTGCCATTAGACGAGTCCTTCAACAGAAATTGAGCAGTCAGATACAGTCGGGCCGCTGATGACCAAGTTGAACTCCCGGTAGTACCCGTAAATAATCGTTGACTGATAGGTGGCCTCGCCGATCCACACCAAAGGCTTGGCGCGGTATTTGGCGAGAGTTCGTTGAGTTGCGCTCACGCGGGACGTTGGCACCATCAGGTCAAATTCAGCGCGCTTGGAATAGCCCCGCTCCACAACAGTGAAGTTTCCAAAGTCATCGCGATCCTTGCGGCTGTAGTCGGTAATCCCTACCGACGTGCCGTAGAGCGTTTCTCCAAGCTCTGCCATCTTCCCCATGATCAGCGCCCCAACAGAAGCGATTCCGCCAGGCTTGGATATAACGATGTCGATAGATCCGTAACTACCGACTGGAACATCCAGAAGAACAAAGTCCTCGTTCAACTCCACCGGGCTGAAGAAGTAGTCATACCAGTCATCAATGCCGTCCGTGGAAACTGGTGAGACTTGAGATTCAAATATGATCCCTTGATAGGGATCAATCGCTCGGACGTAAATCGACGCCGCATCAAGGCCAAAGAAGGCCATGGCATCTACTGCACGGCCGGGCACTATCTTCAGAGAAATGGTCTCGGGGTTGGTGGTTACAGTTCCAACCTTGTCATCAAACAGTTTCCAGCGGTTTGTTGCCCCCAGGTCCAGCCAGGTGGCCGGACTGGTGACCTTCGAAACCGGATTGGTGTTGGCGTTGCCCATCAACGCTTCGTAGTTGCGGTGATCCAGCATCACCCGGTCGCCAACCACGTAGGACTTCGTCGACAACCACCACGGGTAGTCGTCCTCGGGGACATTCGTGCTCATCGAAGCCAACTGAAACGCCTGTCCCACCTGGACAACCAACGGATCGGCCGCCGGCGCTACTTGAAACGCCACCACATTCATCATGCTGGGCGTTATTTGCACAGGTTCAATGATCCTCACGCCAACAACTCCTGTTCCAGTTTCTGCGGAAGCAGATCGGTGTTCTTCGCCGCCTTCATGGTGTTTTTAGCGATGGCAAACAGCGCCAACTTAAGCTCCGCACGAAGCTGTCGGACTTCCTCGGCAGCATCCTGGCTGCCGCCGCCGCCCCGCATCATCGACGCGGTTTGGTCAGCGTTGTAAATCCGGCTTGGACCCGTTATCTCAAGCTCCGGGCCGTTCTCCCCCACCATGCGCAAGCCGCCGCCGAAGCTGCCGCCGGCGGCGTAGCCTGGGATTTTCACGGTTTCGCCGTTGGCCTTGCCGCCTTGGGCGATAGCATCGACAAGGCCTGCGTAGGTGACAGAACCATTCGCCAGCAGCGACGACCAGAACGAGACCCCGCCAGCCTCGGCAGTTCGGCCAAGCACTCGCTGGTAAACCGACTCAACCAGCGCGGCATTGTTGTTGTAGGTGTTGCCAGCGCCAGCACCAGTTGCCTGGCCGGCCAAAGCCCGAACAACGTCAGCATTCATGCGATCCACGGCATCGGTCACCGACTGCACCGTCGTGTCTACGCCGTTGAGCGCATCCAACTGCGACTGAGCGAACGCCAGTTGCGAGTCGAACTGGGCCACCTGAGCGTCATACGCCTTTTTCGCCTGGTCCAACTGCTCCTGCAGCGCCGCGGCCGATTTCTCGGCATTGGTGAGCTGCTTACCATTCAGCGCGTTGAGCTCCGCCACCACGTTGGCCGTGCGGCCCTGGTCGCGGTTGAACTCCTCAAGCGAGGAATACAGGCCGGTGCTGTTGCTGCTTACAGCGGTGAGGGCATCGCCCAGTCCTGCGAAGTTTGCCAACGATCCGCCAGAACGCGCGGTGGCGAGTGCGCTTTGCAGCGTTGCCTGCGCCTGGCGGCGCAGCATCTGAACTGCAGACTCCGAATCGCCGCGCAACGACTTGAGCGCCGAACCGAGGTCATTACTGACGCCGGTCAGGTCGCTGACCAAGCTGTTTGCGGTGTCGAGCATGTCGCTGATCGAAGCGTTCGTGGCGTTGTAGGCTGCCTCGGCTGCTTTCTGCTGGGCACCGATAGCTCGCTGTACTGCCGCGAAACTGTTGGTGACCGCCAGACTCAGCGCATCCTTGATTGCCTGCGCCGCGGCTTCAGCCGCCTCTTTGGCAGCCTGAGCAGCCTCATCCTGAGCTTTTGCAGCATCTTGTGCAGCCTGCGTGGCTGCGGCTGCGTTCGCTTCCATGACATCAAAGGCAGCGTCAGCATCAGTCGCGAGGCCCAGCAACGAGTTGAACAGCGCCTTCCCGGCCACCGAGGTCTGGTCGATCGCGTTGACCATCGTGGCGAAGTCGGCGCGGCTTGCCGGCAGGCCCATACCCAGAGCAGCCAGTTCCTTGGTGGCGCGTTCCAGCGCATCCCCGGCCTTCTGCGTGTCCGTAGCGAACAGGCCGTAATAGTTGGACCAAGCGTTCGATGCGGCTTGAGCAGCCTGAACCGCCGCATCTGCCGCATCTTGGGCGGCCTGCAACGCTGCATCAGCAGAGGCCTTGGTGCGTTTGTCGACCTCCGTGTAGTACGCGTCTGCGCTGGTGGCCAGCCCCATCATAGTTGCAAACATCGCTTGGCCTGCGGTGGTCGTGACGTCAATGTCTTCAACCATATTCCGGTAGGCGGACCGAGTGTCAGGCAGGTTTAGGCCGAAGCCCGCAAAGGCACCCTGCAAGCTCTTCGTCAGATCGGCGAATTGCTCATCGGCACTGAAGAATGCCTGGTAGTAAGTGCCCACGCTCTTGTTGAGCGCATCGACCTTTTCCTTAGCCGTCGCCGTGGCGGTGTCCAGATTAGAAATCGCCCCGATCATGTTGAGGATCGAGTCGGAGGCGATCAGGCCGGTGTTGTCCAGCTTGAGGTTCGCAACGTTGATCAATGACAGCGCATCGTTCACCCCGTTGAAGCGGGTGGGCAGCCCGGCAACCGATGTAGAGACGATCCTCACGCATGACCAAACAGCTGAAAGCTGCATGGCGTTATCCACCGTGACGCGCTTGCCGGAACTGGACTCTCCACCGAGGAACTGGGACCAGAACCCGCCGTCGCTCAATTTGATAGATTTACTCACCCAATCGCCGAGAGACGCTCTGGGCCTGCTGGCGGCACGTCCCAGGACTGCTGATAGAGAGTTATTCAATGTTCAGCCCCTTTCGCACGAAACCGGCGATGAGCAGCAATGAGGCGCCGCCGGCGAGCAAAGCCCAGCCGGTGCCGAGCAGGACATACACCCCAGCGACAACCACAGCGAATCCGCATAGCGCGGTCGCTATAAAAAAGTGCAATGGGTTCATACGATGATCGGGTTCCTGATGCCGGCCATGAAATCATCATTGCCGCGCCCCTCGGGGTTCAGCGAGATCAAGGTCACGGCGTTGAATAGAGCCATCAACGGATCGATCTTGGCCGACCCGCTGGCTTGCTTGGTGATCAGAATCGAGTTGGCGCGCGGTTCGACCTTGGCGTTGCTGACGCACCAGGCCATCATCGGCTGGCCGCCGTGCTTCATCCCGCCCTCGGCCAGTTTGCGTTCGGCTGTCTTGATGGCCCCGCCCAGCTTCCAGCCTTGGCTGATAGCCGCGATCTTCTCCGGTGGAATCTCCCGCTCGATCATGGCGTCGTAAATGGCACCGATGCCGACAGGGTCGCAACCCACCTTGTCGAGCAGGCCAGATGCTTCGATCTGTTCAACAAGGTCGGCAACGTCATTCACGTCATCGCCAATGCGGACGGATAACGTCAGGTCGCCTTGCTTCTCAAAATCGTGGAAGCGCGGGGCTTCTGATTTGCGACGTTCAAGAACCGAGGGATGGGCCCATGCATGCGTCCAGATCAACCAGTCTCGGGTACGCTTGTCCCGGCCAACAGCTGCGAAACCCAACAAGTCATCCAGGCCCCCGCCGTCAATGCCGACATCGATGACCTCCGACATAGAGATCAACATGTCCAATGTCAGCACCGGTACCGCCGAAGCGGCCCAAAAGTCGGCGCCTGCCCAGCGGTCCGAGCGAAGTGCCAAGCCGATCTCGACGTTCAGGTGCTTGGACATGAAGCCCAGTATTTCAGCCTCGCCAGCCTCCTCTGCTTTCTTCATTTCCCGAATCAGGAATTTCTCACTGACCGAGTAACCCATGTTCGGGTTGGTGATGTAGAAGTTCTCGGGGTTGCGGTGTTCGTTGGCCTTAAGGATGTGCTGCGGAAACTCGTAGATGACCGGCAGGAAGTTGGGATCAATGATGGTCCCGTCTCGCACGCCGCGAGCGTATTGCAACTTCTCGCGGAAAACACCTGCAGGGGGCTGGTCGGATTGCGTCGTCAGGTAAATAACGAAGCCTTCTGGCCGCGAAGCCAGGCCACCGGTAGCCTCACGTAGCATATTCGCTGCATGCGGGTTTTTGCCGAACAGGTGAAGCTCGTCCACCAGCACGACCGCAGCCTTCTTACCCCCCACGGTGTTCTGGTCAGCGGCTACCACCTTCAGGGTCGCGCCGGACTCGCGATGCGTGATCGTGCGGAGGTGGTCCTGCACGTGCAGCAGCGCCGAAAGTTCTTCGTCGTGCTTGACCATGTCACGGGCCGGCGCGTAGGCGTTGTTTGCAACCTCAATGGTCGGGGCCAGGATGATGAACTCTGCTGACTGCCGCCAGTTGCGAATCAACACGGTGAGCATGATCGCCGCGGCCATCGTACTTTTTGCGTTTTTCTTACTGATCAGGAGAAAGAATTCCTGAATCAGCCTCTCACCGGTGTTTGAGTTGTAAGCACCAAAAATGGCGCCAGCCAAGTCGCTTATCCACGGCGCGCAGGATTCGCCGATCAGAGGGCTGCCTGGCGCGTCGACGATCCGCAGATCGTTCAGCACCTCCATGCACGCTCGCGCCTCATCAGGGAACAGCGGCGGGAATGGAACCAGCGATTGCCGATTTACAATCCTCGTCTCCCAGTCTGGGCACGAAGTGTCCCAGATGGGTTCGTTCAATTATTTCACCGCTCGTAGATGGCTGGGGGGCGGAGGTGCAGCACCAAACCTGCCCTTGGCAGCGATCTTGGCGGCGTTCTCTTTCTCCTCTTTCTTGCCGCCCTCGCCTTTGCGGGGATGGATGAATGGCATCAGGGCCTTCGCGGCGTCGACGCGCAACTTCGAGTCGGTCTCAAAATCGTTCATCGTCGCGAGCAGAAACTCCTTGGGGTCCGAGAAGCGCATGGCCTTGACCAGGTCGAAGCTTGCATCGCCCGGGTTGTCGTCAGCCACCTGGTCCCGGCGACCCGCATCCCCACCCGACTTGGGAGGGGCGTCCCCTTTAACAAATTTGTTAACCTTTTTGTTAACGGCTGGGCCGGCCAAAGCAGCGATAACGAACTGATCCTTTGCCAGGCGTGCGCCAGCTTGCGCGGCGCTAGAGGCCGCGTAACCTGCGGCTATCGCTGCCTCTTTATTGGACGCACCTTCCCTCTTCGCAGCGACGAATGCCTGCTTTTTCGGGGTCAGTGCCATTTAACAAAAAACCTGTGAGGGGGAAAAAATCTCTGCGTGCGGTCGGGGGCGGTGTCCGAGGCAAAAAGCCCCATGGTTTGGACCCGCCCCTCCCGCGAATGGGAATTCGTATCATTTCGGCGCAAAACCGTGCATTTCGCACGAAATCACGGCCGTACCCGAGTGATGGGCCGCGCTAAGCAATAACTAATCTCATTCAGATCTTGCGCGTCGTGCGTTCTGCATGATCGGAGGCCAGATCAGCTGCGGCCCGCGCCGTGCGCGGACTCTTGTGCCGTCTTCACCTTGTGGCAGGGCACACACAGCGCTTGCAAATTCGCATCATCATCACTACCACCTTGGGCGATGTTGATGATGTGGTCGACCTCAAGGTCAAGCGTGACCGTTCCGCACGACTGGCACGTGTACTGGTCACGCACGAGGATCGCCGCGCGCTTGCGGCGCCATGGCCGGCCACCTCGACCCGATCCCCATCCCTCATTACCTGACTCAGGGATCGGCTGAGCAAACTTCCTTCCCTCGGGCTCAGCCATCCGCGACGGAAGAGTGGAGAGCCTACTCAATAGATTTCACAAGCCGGCGGATGGAATCCCCGCAGCTTGTGATCTCGACGAGACGATCATCCGGACCGGACGCCTCGGCCGACTCGATCACAATGACCTCGGCCGTGATGGGCTCGATGTGGTGCGGCATCACCGTGATGGTCGCCTTCCACACACCACTTGGCTCTGCCGTCATGGTGATGGACGTGATGCCTGTCAGTTCACTACCGTCGCTCAGCATCACCCGCGTGCCCATCGTCGGCAGCGCGCTATTCGGGCTCAGGCTGGCTGACGGGATGATCGTCGCCACGCTGACGTAGTTGGTTGATTCGCTCACTGGCGATCCTCATAAATTTCAGGGCTCGAGTGCGTACAGCCGAGCATGTCGTACAGGCCATGGTCTTTACTCAACTGTGCAGGTCGGCCACTTGCAGCACGCGAACTGAGAGCGCTTACATAGTCGTGTCCGACCGGCATGATTATGGGAAACGGCTAAGCGACGAACCGCTGTTGTTAAAGCCGAAGCATGCATTCTTAATGCTGCTATGCAGTTGCTCGGAGTCGCAGGTCATGTCATCACACTCGGTCCCACTAATACCTGCTTCGATGCCCGAATCTGTGGTAATCGCCACACTCCAAGCCGTTCAGATTCAACTCACCGAACTTTTAGCTTTGCCTGTGAGTGAATGGGGTCCGAATCACCAACTAGACTATTCACAGCTGACGCTTTACGAGGATTCGCTAAGAGCTCAGCTTCTGCGTGAATGACGTCAACTCCTCGCCTATTTGCTCTGGCTGCGCAGGATCTGGGCGTCTACCTGATCGGCACATGTGTCGAGCAGCTTGATGGCCTGATCCTTCAGTTCCCACACATCGCCGTTATCACGCAGATCGGTGTCAATTGTATTGACCCGCTCGCAGGGGACCAGCTCAGGGGCTTCCAGTCTTATTGCCGTGGTCTTTGTTACCACTTGCGGCTTTGCCGCGCAGGCCGTCAGGCAAAGGCTGAGCAGCCCAATCACGAACCGGTTTGCTGTTGCGCTTGAGATCATCGAAATCCTTCTTGGCCTTATTGGCCTTGTCTTCGCTGGCCTTGATGCGCTTGTTGAGGTCGGCGGCGTATTTGGCGTTGCGCTCTGCCTCGGCGCGCAGCGTGGTGATCGTGGCCTGGCTGTCCTTATTGGCATCGACGGCTTCCTGCTTGGCTTTGGCCTCAACGGTTACTGCGCCCTGCAAGGAAACCACGCGGATCTGCTGGATGGCGATTAGCAAGCCCATGACGATGGCAATGACAATGGCGACTGCAATGGTTCGCAACGTGGAGCCGACCTTGGCTACTGCGACAACTGGCTCGAGGCTCATATTGAATCCGCCTTGCGGCCGAGGAATCGGATGATCAGTTCGCGGATCGCGGTAACACCGATGAATCCGATGGTGCCGCCGGCGGCGACAGATAAGCTCGACGGCCAGGCCATCCATTCGATGACGCTGCTGGCAGACAGGCTCAAGGCACCGCAGATCAACGCTTCGAGCACGACGCGCCATTTGTTGGCTTCTTTTCCTTCATACAGCACGCGCAGTAGTGAAATGGTTGCGGCCATGATCGCTCCTTGCCAGAGCGGATTCGACAGGACGAGCCAGACCTGCGCCCAGAAGTCAGGTGATTTTTCAGGCATGTTCGTCGTAGTCCGACATCCACCCTTTCGGGATCGGAAATGAATCGGCCCCGCAGCACTCCCAGCTCGGAGCGATGGGCGTGGCAGGGCCGAAAACGAAGAAACCCGGCGCGAGGGCCGGGTTTCTGATGTTTGTTTGTCGCTGCGTATCACCGCACGCAAGATCGACATGATGGGGTTAATTTACGGCCAAACGGCCACCATGGTCAAGCGGCATCGATGAAGATTTGTTCGGCGTCAAAGATGTGGGTCGCGTGAATGACGGCCGCCTCTTCCAGTTGTTCGAGCCGCTTGTGGATGCCTGCTCTCCAGTTGCGGCGAGTCCGCTCAGGGGAGGCATCCACGTCCCAGGTGTTCATGTCGTAGAACTCAGGTAGGAGCACGATCATGTCGGTGGAGCGCTTGCCGCTCTGGACGCCCTTGAGCTTTGGGATTGCCCAGGCCGTGAGCCCCTTATAGATGAACAGCTGTGGCGCGGGCGATGAAATACGACTGACGAGACGTCCGATGGCGGCCACCTTGTTCGCCTTGTGCGTGGAGTACTTGGCGACCAGTACGTCCCAGTGCGCAGGCTCCAACTTGCGATGCAGCAGCGCGTATAGGCAGCAGTCGTAATCGAACTTGTCCCGCACCGAGAGCGTGCTGCCGGTGCCGCCCTGCCGCAGATCAGCGTCGATCAGCTTCTGCCACGACTGCTTCGTGCTGTTGTCGATGTTGTCGGCGGCCAGCACGCGCACCAGGGTACTCATCACATCTTTGTACATGCCCATCGATCAATCCCCTGTGAAGTTCGTGCCGCAGGCACCGCGGCGGTTGTTCTGTTCGTATTGTTCGTGCGCGCCGCCTTGGCTGTGTCGTACCCGGCTCAGCTCGGCGGTAACGCTGCGTAGCTTCAGATTGAGCTGTTGCACCATCTCAGGCAGCGGGAGCGGTTCTCCGGTGGTGGCGCAGACCCAGCCAGAGGCGTTGCAGTGGTCGCAGTCCAACTGATGGAAAATGCCGCGCACGACCGTCGCCCCGCGGCAGATACCGCACTCCATCAGCGGCTTCAACTCCTTCCGAAAAGCTGGTCCGTGGCTCTTCACTTGCTGGCCTCCATGATCTGGGCGTGCACGGCACTGAGGTCGACACGACCCGAATCGTTGCAGGCCGGGATTAGAATCTCCCGGCCTGAAATCATGTGCAGCTCGAGTGCAGAGCGGCCGTTGGGAAGAACTACCGTCTGCATCGAGCTGATATCGCCTGGCTGAACTGCCAGATCACGGCGCGGATCGACCAAAATCAGCATTTTGAAACCTCGCCTATGGTTGATTCTTGAATAGGGTTGCAGGCCATAAGAGACGTGGCCTGTAGCGATTTGTCGGAGTCCTCAAATCTAAAGCCGGTCAATCCGAGAATGACGCTTAGCCCCTTGCCGTCTAGATGGCGGTGCCACTTCTCCAGCGCGTCACGCTTGCGAGCCATCACGTCTGACTGGATGTAAACCTTCACGTTGTGGCCCATCGCATGGTTGATCAGCAGCTCTCCGATCAAGTGGTCGATCCCGATGTCAGCCCAGCCTGTGCGGGCCAGCTTGCGGAGGTCGTGACTCGTCCACTCTCCCTTCCCCAGACGCGTGAACACGGCACTGGCCTGGCTCTCGCTCAGCGGCTTGCCTCGGCGCCCGGGGAACAGGAATGGGCCGGTGTAGCCTCGGTTCTGCTGCACTTGGCGATACAACATCAGCAGATGCCGGACAGCCTCGGTCAGCGGCAAGTAATGCTCCACCCGAGTCTTCGTGTCAGCCGCCGGAATAAACCAGACCTGTTCGGCAAGGCTTATGTGGTCCCAACGCGCCTGGCGGGTTTCACCGATGCGTGTGCCATGGCAGAGCATCATCAGCGCGAGGATCGCGTCGTTCGGGATCGGGAACAGCTCGCGCAGCAGCAGCTGCAGAAGCTCCTCGATGTGCACGCCTCGCAGCCGTGACGGCTTTACGGTGACCTTGGCCTTCGAGAAATCGCTGAACTTGATCCCGGTCAGAGGATTGCTCGCGATCAGCCCCAACTTGTGAGCCTGACGGAATGCCAGCGCCAGCAGTTGGAAGACCAGCCGGACGTAATCAATGGACAGCGTCTCCTGCATCGGCCACATCAGCTCACGGTCGAGGAAGGCCTTGTCGATATCGGTCAGTGCTGCAGGGCCGAGGCGCGGCAGCAGGTGGCACTTGATCGCGGAGGCGGCAGTGTCTTTGCGCTTGTCGGAGAGGCTGCGATCGCGAGACATGCGTTCGGCGTACCAATCCAGCAGCTCGCCAACGGTCAGCCACTTCGAGAGGTTCGTGCTCGCGCCGGCGTCCAGACGCAGACGGATATCAGGCAGCGCGGCGACGACCTGTTTGACGGACAGGTCCGGATAGCTGCCGATCCGATTCCACTTGCCCCGCACCACCAGGAACCACGACGCCCGGGCGCGGGTTTTGGCGAAGCGCAGGTACAGGCCGCGATGCTCGTAATCGCGAAGGTCACGGATCGTGCCGGCCGCCTGCCGTTTGATTTCGGCGTCGGTGATCTTCACGGCGGCGGTCGTCATGCCTCTGCCGCCTTCGTCTTCAGCTCAGAAGGATCGAAGTCGCCACCCAGGGGCATAAGGTGTCGAGGCTCATGGATGCCGAAGCCGATCTGCACCACCTCGTCTTCGATAACCGCTACCAGATCGTCACCGACCAGCGTCCAGCAGGGGACATCATCGTGCCGGTACACAACACCATTCGGCGCAACGTAACAGTCCCCGCTTTGCACGAATTCACGGAGCTGGCACTGCTTGCCGATGTTCTGGGTCAGCGAGTTGGCACCCACGATGATTGCCAGATCACCAGCCTTAAACTGATAGTTCATGCGGCCACCACTGTGGGAGCGAGTCGAAGGTAAGCGCGGATCTGCTCCATCGCATCGAAGTGGCCCCGGCACACGATCGCCAGGTAGCCCTGATCATTCAGCCGGCGGATCCATGCGTGCTGACTGACCGACACCGCTGCATCGTTCGGCGCAGTCGCCTTGAACTCGAGGTAAAGGCCGAAGTAGCCCCCGCGCGCCATCGGCAGCACCAGATCTGGCACGCCCGCTTTAACGCCCTGGCCCTTCAGCTTGATTGCGACCAGTTTGTGACGTAGCCCACCATTGGGCACGTGGTAGATCAGCGCGGCCACGGCCGGCAGGGACAGCTCGAGCTCCTTGATCAGCGCGGCCTGCTCCAGGCCTTCGCGATCGACCGGCTTGGAGCGAGTGGACGGAGCCTTGAACATTCTCATTTGCCTGCGCCTTTAGCCGGAACGCGCGCTGGGCCGAAAGCAAAGCTGTCTCGACCTGCGCTGAGCACCGTCGAGTTGTTCAGTAGGGTTTTGAGCTGGGACCAGGTCATCGAAACAACTCCTGCAAATTGGCCGGCTTCACAGCCGTTTCAACTTTGTGGCTTGTGCCAACAGCGACAATCAATGTGAGCGCTGCTATGCATATCCAGATGCGTGATGCGTTCATGCAGTGGCCTCCGCGAGGTCAACGACTTCAAAGGTGCTGGGCCACATCAGGCGGCCAAACGACTCGGCAACGCCTTTGCGATCAAATAGCGCAACAGCAGGATCCGGGGGGGTGGACAGATCAATCTTCGAAGAACACGCGTAGACCGCGTAACGGAACGCCGCTGGGTCAGGCGCAGCAAGTCTTTCTTTGCTCATGCCGGTGCTCCGGCGCGGCGGGCGCGCAGTTCGGCCAAGGCCTTTTTTCCGATATCGGGAGTGCGACGGGCTTCAGCGCGGGCCGGTAGGGCCAAGGGCATCACCTGCAATGGCAGACCCTGGATCATGCGGCGGACGGTGATCACGTAGTTGCGCTCGAACAGCTTCATGGCGAGCGACGTTTCGAGGCGATTGAGCGGCTCGAATCCGCACTCTTTCGCCGTATGCCAGACAGCCTGATGCGACCACCTGCCCTGCCCGGCCATGGATGGGTGAGCGTTGCGGCAGGCCTCGTGGAAAGCCTTCTCCAGCGATGGGATGCCGAGCATTTCCGGGGTTGGCTGGCACAGCTTGATGAACTTGCCCACGCTCGGCGCGAAGTCCGAACCCAGCTTGCGGCACTGCTCGATGCCGAAGCGGATCTGCTCAATGCGAGTGATGTTCTCGGCCATGAACGCTTTGGTCCAAGTGGCCTTGGCCGCATCGACCGCAGCCTGATCAGGCCATGCCTGCTTCCAGGCTGGGAAGATCGCCATCAGCTCGCGGAACAGAGCGTTGATGACCTGAACCGTGCCGGCGTCGATCTTGAGCGGCACGACCTCGGCAGATGGAACGTTCGACAGTTGCTGCATGATGCTCGCGACGGACTTCATCAGAGACTCCCCATGTTTTCAGCCCAACTGGTGTCGTCAAAATCCGGGGCCTGGCCTTGGCCTGCCGCTTTGACTCGCTCACGCTTCACCCACTGCACGAGGCGGTAGCACCAGCCGGGCGACGAATCGACAGTGCCAGGGCGGGCAGCAAAGAAACCCTTGAACGCTCGAACCGCTGCATCAGGCACTGAGTCTGCTGGGATGCCGGCGATTGCGATCTGGTCGGCCAAGGCTTTCGCGTTTGGTTCCCACGCGGCGAACATGGCGAAGCGCTGGTTCGGCGACGGGCATTCAGCGGCGGCGAGGTCTTGCTCGGCAATCTCAGCGGCCAAATCGCGCTGCAGCTGCTGCTCTTCGGTTAACTGATGGTTAAGTGGTGTATTGGGTGCAGCTGCTGCACCCCGTTCTGCGTTTTCCTGCACCCCGTTCTGCTGCGAGCTGCACCCCGTGCGGTTATCTGCACCCCGTTCTTTACGGGGTGCAGCATTTGCACCCCGTTTAAGTTGGAGGTCGTAAACCACTGGGCGCCGGTCGCGACGATCTATGTAGGCGGCGGCAATGGCCTGATTGCCCTCGGTGATGAAACCCGCTTTCTCCAGCTCATCCAGTTTCAGGCGGACGGTGCGCTCGGACAGGCCGGTCTGTTTCGATATCGTCAGGGCGGACGGAAAGGCGCCACGACCCTCGGGACCTGCATAGTTCGCCATGCACAGCAGCACGTGGCGCGCGGCAGGGTTTTCCAGAGCAGTCGTCGGGATGTCCATTGCCCAGGTCATTGCTTGAACACTCACAGCGCAGCTCCAATGTTCTTCTCGGCCAGATATGCCAGGCCTTTCGGGGTGATCAGGGGTTGGTATGCCGCGCGTTCTGCACCAGTCTCGGCGTCGGGTTTGAGCTCGGTCACCTTGTGCACCATGAAGCCCTTGGTGAGCTGAGGCTGATAGGCAGTCCAGCGCTTGGAGCCGCCGCGATGGAATATCCAGCGATGGGCTTCGAGCCAGGCAAAAAGCTGGTTTGGCGAAATCTGGAGGTGCTTAGCGGCATCGCTGATGCAGATCGAACCGCCTGCCGCCGCGAGGCGATTAATCGCCGCGACCTTGGGGGCTTGGAGTTCGAGCACGCCTATCAGGCGCTGGGTTTCCTTGGCCTGGTCTGCGGCTAGCTGGAGCGCGTCGGCGTAATTGGCCGGGATGCGTGGAGCGCCCTGCTCTTCCAGCTCGCGCCAGCGGCGAACGACTGCCATACGAAGTGGTGCGCTGTAACCGGTGAGCAGGCAATCGGTGTGCTCACGGTCAAGCAGGTACTCAGTTTGCTTGCGGTTCATCCCGTCCAAATAGATGCGCGCAAATTTGCTCACATCTTCTTTGAGGTCGGCGGCCATCGTTTGAATGTCGCGCTTCACGTCCGGGTGCCGCTTGCCGGTCAGATCGGCAATCTCGCGCGACGACATGACCTGACGCGTCATTACTTGAGGTAGCCGTAGAACTGACGAATCAGTCCGGGTATTGCTCTGGGGGTTCTTGGTGTGCATAATCGGACCTCACAAGTGTTGTTGAAGAAGCCGGTCTAGCCACCGGCTTTTTTACTGCCTGCGATTTAGGCCGCTTTGATCGAAACCTTGAGAACGTGCAACGCCTTCTCTGCCTCGGCGATCTCGCGCATGATTCGCGCCCGCTCGACTTGATCAACGCGACCGTCAGCCATTGCGCGGTGCGTCTCCACCGTCACTTCGGAAATTTCCAGGGTTACGTGCCCCAGCGCCTGGTGAACATCGATCGCGGCGGGCTGTTCCTTAGCTACCAAGTCAAAGCCGAACCCGGCGGCGAGCGCCATCAAGGGGCGCATGTCCTGGGTGTGCAGCAGAATCCCGAAGAGGTGCTCAATGGTCAGGTGGTGAGCTGCGTTGTCCGGGTTGGAGCGCTGCAGCAGGCTCACATGGGCAAGACACATCTTCCCGGCCAGTTCCTCTGCGCCGCTCTCTTTCACCGTCGTGTGGCAAGCCCGCAAGAAATCTTCCATTCGTAAACCCTCAAATTTGTTTCAGTGGCTGCGTGCCACCACACGTTGCAAAATGTTTCCACACCTAGCGCCTATGCAGCGCCGAGCAGGACCTTGTGAGCCAGGCACAGCAAATCAGGACGAAGTCCAGCGATGGTGATCTCTCCACCCGAAGCATCCTGCAAGCGCTCGGCAAGCTCGGCAGAGGCCTTGCGATGACCGCCGGCGAGCTGCCAGAGGTGCCCAACAGTGGTGTTTGCCGCAGCTGCAACTTCTTTACGGCGCGGCGGAGGAGCGGCAGCAAGCCATTCACGCAGGTGGTGATTCATAGGGATCTCCTAAAACATAGGGGAAATTTAGCTTAGGGCTAATAATAGAGCAAGGAATATTTAGCTTTGAGCACATTTAGCATTGAGCTAAACACTGGCATCCTTGCGCGCATGGACATATATGCAATCCGCAAGCAGCAGCTGATCAACCTCATTGGAAACCAGAAGAAAGGCGCCTGCGCTGAACGCTGGGGGATGGCTCCTGCGCATTTGAGCCAGATCCTGTCTGACAAGACTGCGAAGAACCTAGGCGATGACGTGGCGCGCCGTATCGAAGCGGTTGAAGGGCTACCGAGAGGATGGTTCGACGCACTTGGAGAAGCTGGCTTGGGGGCACTTGCTCCTCAAGCTCAAGCAACCAGCCAAGCCGGCGACGAGATTCAAAATTCGACGGCAGCGGAGCTGGTCAAGAAAATGCTGGCAAAGGTGAGGGGGCTGTCGTTAGAAGCTCGGGATCGGATCGTGGCGGCGGCTGAAGAGCCAGACGAAAGTTCGTCGAGCATCCTGCCTGCCAACTTTTCCAGCCTGCGACCTACCAACGATGAGATCGTCATCCGCCAGTACGACATCCGGGCAGCGATGGGCCATGGACAGGTGCCGCCGGATTACACCGAGGTAGTGCGTAACCTGGTTGTGAGAGAAGAGATCCTTCGCGAGAAGGGTGTCAGCTACACCTCAAAGACTGCACTGGCCATGATCAGTGGCTGGGGCCAGAGCATGGAGGGAACCATCAACGATAAAGACCTAGTGATCGTCGACAAAGGCGTGCAGGACTTCATCGGGGAAGGGATCTACGTACTGACTTGGCATCAAGAGCTGTACATCAAGCGCGTAATGCGCCTGGACGAAGAGAACTACCGGCTGATCTCGGACAACCAGCATTATGAAAATCAAACTGCTCGGATCGATGACGTGACAATTCACGCAAAGGTCTTGCTAGTTTGGAATGCTAGAAAAGCTTAGCGGATTCGTAGTTGCAAAACGAAAACATAAAATTTCAAAAACCGAAGAATGGATTTCGTATGAAGAAGCCACGGACAGATTTTCGAGCAAGAGCATTGCGGAAAGAATGGAATGCTTACTGGCGGATTTTTCGTCCGAGAGGACGATCTTCGAGAACACGTTCGAATTGGGTCAGCGTACACCACGCCCCGGAAGAGTTCACCGTATTCAACGACTCTCGAGACAAGCTTCTCCCCTTCATCGAGGAGCTACGTGAAAAAGTAAAGTCTGGATGCAGATATCTGATAATAGATTTTTCTAAAACAGCGCGATTTATTTCTGGAGGAGCAATTCTTTTTTATGCAGAAATAGACAGGCTTCTCGACCTTCACCCAAAACTTAAAATTTCCTGCCGCCAACCATTCAATACCAAGGCTGCACATGTACTAAAACAAATTGGTTTTTTTAGTAGAATCGGGAAAAAAGTAACCTTGGCTCCCTGCCCACATGAAGATATTCTCAACTGGAGAGTAGCAAAAGGGCATGAGGTAATCGGGGAGAAATACGACGTCATTCTGGGCAAATATGACGGCGTCATCACCGAAGCATTACAAGAAGAGTTATATGAAGGCATTACAGAAGCAATGACGAATGCGAGACATCATGCTTATATAGCGCCCAGAAAAGACGGGATACGGTCTCCTAAGGACTACCGGCCATGGTGGATGTTTTCCCAAGAAAAGGATGGAATGCTGTCGGTGGTGTTTTGTGACTTAGGTATCGGAATCCCCAACTCGCTTCCCTACAGCGACGACGCGGGATGGCAAAAATGGTATCTGATCATGTCCAGGCTGGGGCTGAGCACTAAGGGTGATGCAAAGCTCATCCAAGGGGCCATCAGACATAGCAAGACCCGTACACGCGAACACAACCGGGGTAAGGGCCTAACCCAGATCGTTGAAACGATTGAAGCTAGCGATGGGGGGAGCGCTATAATTCTTAGCAACAGAGGCTGGTATCAGATCCAAAAAGGAAAAGAAACCTTTGGCGACTATGACCGGTCTATCAATGGAACCATTATTTCTTGGCAGATGCCGCTTGCGGCGAGGCTTGAAAAATGACTGACATCTTCTTAGCAAAGCAATTCTCGCGCCACCCTGCCGGAAGGTATAAGACAGATGGCCCTTATAGCGGCGAGCTATTTAGGGAGGAGCATCTTATACCTGCGATACGAAACAGACAGAGAGTGGTCGTGCATTTGGATGGAGCCCGAGGCTACGGTTCGTCTTTCCTGGAGGAAGCATTCGGAGGTTTAGTCCGACTATACTCGAAAGAGCTAGTAGATTCCTTTGTGATGATTGACTCACGAGATTCAAACCTTGTCAGTCGAATTAAGCTATATATGGAAAATGCGAAGGGCAAAGATAAAGTACGCAAAACAGCCAAATGGTTTGGGGCTTGATCAATGGATACACCAAGTGGAGGCGTGCCCGTACAAGGAATTACCTGGTTTAACCTTACAACTTGGATATTGGTAGTTGCCGGCTGGATCATTTTAAACTGGCAGAATAATCGTCGAGAGGAACGCAAAGAGATTAGAGCTGCCCTTACCTATTTAGTGACTGAAATTTCGTCACTGGAAAAAATGAGCATTAAGTATCACAAGTCAACACAGCGTAATGAAAAAATCGAATTAAAGATATCATCGTTAGAAAAAAAACTAAGCGAGCATCTATCGTATTTACGGCTCCGCAACTCGGCATACACGGCAGAATATTCTGCCTTTGTAGACTCTATTATGCTTGAAAACTTTCAGTCAGCTGCTTTTACGCAGAAGAATGGAAATTCTGAATTCATCGAGCGCATTCGTGATAATGCAAGCGAACTAGAATCGGCTCTTGAACTTGAATTCAGCAACTTATTTAGAGGTAGCTTCGCAACCAGACTTACATCCTCTGTAAAGCATACATTAGAGCTTAGAGGGGCGATTCCAAGCGTCTTAAGGTTTTTGATATCACAGCAACAGGCGATTATCACCCTTTTCGCTTATATATTTTTGGCGTGCTTTTTTGGCTATGTGTTGTCTTTAGTGCCGGCCAAGCCATAACGAGGTCAGTTGCATCATGCACCTCGCGAGTAGCCCGCATTACAGCGGGCTTTTTTGTGGGTGTCAGAAAGGCGCTGCTTCCTCCAATGCCTCGAATTCCTCGCGCACCTGGACCCGCGGATCATCTTCTGATGGGGCCTCCCACTTCAGTGTCACCGAAGATTCCTCATCGTTGAACACCATCTCGATCCCGTCCACTTCCGCGATCGCGCCCATCACCTCGTCCCATTCCCGCTCGCCGTCAGTCTCCAGCCTATGGATTGTTACCCACATCTGATCCTGGGCGATTGGGTGGTTGATCATGCTCGCAACCCTTAGGTTTAGGCACTCCAAGCTAGACATTATCACTCGCTCTTGGGGCTTGGTTTTTTGCGACTTTCCCATAATCCTCTCCTTAGTTGCTGTATACATGTACAGTGTTTGCGAATATTAGCCTCCTGCTAAGCGATGCCACAACCCCCAATTGGAGCGATCACGGCAAATTCGCCGCCGGACCGAAAGCTTCACTTCAAGCTAAATTATTTAGCTCCGAGCTGTTGACTATCTTTTAGCTCAGGGCTAAATTAATTTCAACGCCAGCGAATCTGGCGCCAGCGGCGGAAGCTGCGGCGCTCTTTAAAAAACAGCAGCAACAAATCAACAGACCGCATTGCCTCTACCGGCGACCGGCGATCAGACAGGTGAACGAGGAAAGCCTGCCAACGACAGGGAGAACCCTGGACGGCTGATCGATGACGAAACGTCAGAACCGCGCGAATGACCCAGCAAGCAATGCGCCCCGCCACCCCGGCGGCAATGGGAAAGATTTCACTGGCTGGCCTTGGCAACAGGGCCAGACGGGAAATCAACCGCTCTGGAGGGCACCAGCATGAACATCAGAGGTTTGGATAAGGCAGAGGTCTTGGCGGCACTCTTCAATGCGTCACGCCAGCAAGGGATAAGCTTTTTGGATTCTCGCGGCCGTCGCGATATGACAAAAGAGCGGGCAGCGGGAATCCTAAAAATTACCGAGGACTTCGATTACCTGGAGGGCCGAGTGATGAAGATCAGCCTGGTTCGCGACGAAGTCGAAACCCGCCTTTACGACCGCGACAACGGGCAAGGCGCTGCCGAACGTGCCATCGCGCATCTGGTCGCGGCGCGAGACAAAACTGATGCCGCTGGAGTAGCGATGCTCGCGCCGGGGCCGGGAGCAGCCACTTCACGATCTCGCGCGGGGGCAAGAGCCAGCACTGACATCAGCTTGGATCTGACCAACCCGCTGAACCCGCTGAGCCCATTCAGCCCGCTCAACACGACGTTCGACAACTCGCCTCAAACCTCGTCGGATCACTGCTCAAGAGGTAGCCACACCAGCAGCGACTACGGGTCGAGCAGCTCATCAAGCGATAGCTCGTGCAGCTACTCAAGCGACAGTAGCTCTTCCAGCAGCAGCTACGACTGAAAACGCATGTCGACCTTGGATGCCACCAAGCACATCACGCTCGAGCTGGAACATCCCGCAGGCTCGATGAAGTTCGACGGCGACCTCGCCGAGGGCCTGTACCTCGCAGCACGGCATCTGAACGGGCAAGAAAGGCTGGAGCTGATCCAGCGCATGCAAGACAGTCAGGCCGAACTTGAAGCGTTTGGCCGATAGACAACAGCACCAGCGTCAGCCTGACGAAAACTGCCCGATACCTGGAACGCTCTAACGCTGACAAGGCTGCATCGGAAATCCCCCGACCTGTAACGTACGGGAGGCTTAAGCCGAACAGAGCGATTCATGGCGACCTCTGATGCGGACAAACCATCATGACTTGACGCTGCCCCGCGCCGCTAAGGGATGGAGCCAAGAGGAATCTTATGCTCCCAAGTCTCACGGAAAGTGTCCTGTACGCAACACCACTTAATCCAAGCCGAGCCGCAGTCCCCGCAAAACATCGGGACGCCAGTCAGGCTTAGAAGTCGAATCACAGCACCACTACGCTCCATGCGCCGTGAGTCCGGCGGTGCAACGCCAAACTCTCCGGGTTTAACCAGCTCCACGCACAGGTAACAGAGCACGATGGCACTTCCCGACGATGAGGTTTGAGAAGAATCGATCATACATTTCCGCAGTGAGGGCATCTAGCTGTCAATCCGAAAGCCAGGCATTCCTCACCGCCTGTTCTCCTCTGCCCATCCGTCCGATCGCTTTCACGTCATTTATTTGAAAAGTAGCCACTGCCAACCAGTGAGCGCAAAACGGAGGATTTGCAGCCATGTAAACGACATTGATCCGGCCTACCGCATCAGGCGCCGCCGGCGAGCAAGGCTCACGTAGGGAGGCCTCGTGAACCAGCGAAACGAAAGCCCCACGTCGATGGGGCTTTTTTCACCCAGCGTTTACCCGTCAGCACTCTCCCCTGCGCCCAATCGGCCTATGTCAGGCGGCCAGAGTGCTGACGAGTACACGCCCGAACGGAGAAAAGAACATGCATCAACTCATTCAGCAGAAAAGGGACACCCTAACCGCGATTCGGGCACGCGCCCACCTCGCCACAGCTGAGCTTTACGCCATGATCGGTAAGGAGCCACCCGTTCAAAAGATTCGCTACCAGGTGGCCGCAAAGAGCGCCAATGCCTGGCACATCGTCGAGATCACCAGCGGCAAGGTCGTTGGGTTCCGATTCAGCTACAAGGAGGCATCCAATTACGCCCAGCAGCTGGAGTCACGCGCCGATGGCGTGGTAGTGGAGCTGTCGCAGGCGGTGCTGCAGTGATCGGCGAGAGCGTGCCGGACGAGCACAAGCAGGCGATCGCGCAGCTCGCCGCCCAGATCGATCACTTCCTCGCCACCGGCCACCGGATCCAGCATATCGAGCAAGGCGCCAGCGCCAACGCGCCGCTGCTCGGCACCACGAATCATCTGGAAACGCTCAAGGCCAAACGGGCCAAGCGTGCACCGCGGATTCGGGCGCTCGCCAAGGACGGCCTTAACGCCCGCCAGATCGGCATGAAGATCGGCGTCGATACCCGCACCGTCGCACTCACAGCGCGAGAGCACGGCATCACATTCACCGCGGCCACCTGATGCGGCGTCTGCTCAAGTGCGCCAATCAGCGCCGGCGCCAGACCTGGCTCAACATGCCATCGCACCAGATCGGAGATCCACCAGATGGAAAAGACAGCAGCGGCGAAGCACTCAGCGGACTACCGTCGGCGCCAGAAAGAGGAGAAGGAAAAACTGGGGATCGAAACGCTGGAGGTCGATGTGCCAGTGGGCACACGGTCGGGCATGAGCACTGCGATGAAGGATCACGGCTACAAACAGATTCAGGAGCTCTGGCAGGATCTGGCGCTGGCGTTTCTTTCGATGCCGTTCGAAGAACAGGCTCGGCGACTGCGAAAACCTGACGCGAAAGCTTTCGTAGTGACGCCGAAACAAGCGCGTCAGTACGATGAGAAAGCCCGGGCTGAAATCATTAAAAACCGTGGTGATGAGATCATCCGACCGGTTATTTAACTACGGCCCGTCCTAGGGTTGAGGTGTAAGACGTACAAGCATAGCGCTCTGAAGTAATGCAGTTCTGCAGAGCAGCAGGTCATCTTGTGAGGCGCCCGCGAGAAACTCCTCAAGCAGTTGCCCGTGCAATAGCATTTTCTGTCTCGGCGTAAAGATCATTACGTAGAATATCAACAGTTTTTCATCTGCGGACATCTGCGCGAATACTGCTCGCAGTGCGAAACTTGAACTTTCCACACTCTCCGCTTTGTCAATTGCAAACCAAAGTACGTAAAGCATAGATTCAACATAGCTTGCAACTCCAGACCAGTACATACGTTTCCAGTTTAAGAACTGCGGATACAAAGCTTCATACATCAGGTGGTCGTTCACTGGTTCGACTTTGTACAGGTAGTTTTCCTGAAGCCGATTGAGCGAATGCGCTACAGCGCGGTGACCAACAAATTCAGGTCCCGGATGCTCGGCAATCGATGAAGTTACAAATTTTATAGAAGCCACCGCATCGTGACTCAAGGAAAGTAACTGAAACAGACGCGAGTCAAAGAGCTGTTCACGATGCCTTTTTTCGGCTTTATCGCTCTCTTGCTGCTGTGATTGGAGTGTGAAAATCAGACCTAAAAGCGCGCCAAACGAGAGTATAGGATTGAGGACCCCGCCAAAATAATCACCAAACTGACCCCATACGTCCCGAGAAGAGGATATTGGCCCATAAAAGTGGAAAGCGTAGAACAACCAAACGCCGATTATAAGCACGCCGGCAATGCCAGCGAATACTGGTACAAGCCTTGACTTCGCAATACGCATCCTACATCCCTTTCATAATTGATAGTCACCGCCCCACACATAGCCCACCACCAACCTATTAGCCACCCGAGCGACTACATCAATCGCCCAGTTATGCACTCGTAACATCAGCACGCAAATGTCACTCAGGCATGACGCGGGCAGCGACGATCAGACCTGCAGCGCGTCAACCGCCACCTCAATTTCGTTGATCGCCATCGGCACGTGCTCGGCGTCATACGCGCGGTACATCAACAGCTCATCAGCTGCCGCCTCTGACAGCTCGTCGAGGCTCAGCCCCTGTTTCCGGGCCACGTTCATAACTGCCTTCAGCGCCAGCAACAGCGCCTTTTCCCTGTCTTCGCTCATGACCGTATCCCTTCCTCTGGAGCGGTTAGCGTAGGCCATTATCCCGCTGACAGCGGGCTTGGCTTCACCAGGGTGGCAGCGTATCAACCGCCATCTCAATAGCAACTGCGGCCTCAGTCACGTCATTCGAGTCATACCGTTTCTCTCTGACCATGAGCCGAATAGCCGCCTCGGTCAGCTCGTCCAGGTCCAGACGCAGATCCCGAGCTGCACCTAGCACCCCTTTAAGCGCCATCCGCAAAACCTTCTCGCTGTCTTCGCTCATGGCCGCATTCCTTTTTTGGGGAGAGCTAAGCGTAGGCCATTTTTCCCATCGCATGGAATCGAACCATGAGCCAGCAGCATCAGATTCTGGTGGGCGACTGCATTGAGATGATGCGGACGCTGCCTGACAAGTCGGTTCACACCTGTGTGACCAGCCCGCCCTACTTCGGCTTGCGCGATTATGGCGTCGAGGGTCAGATCGGCCTGGAAGAAACGCCCGCCGAGTTCATCGCTCGCCTTGTTGCCGTGTTCCGCGAAGTCCGGCGAGTGCTCCGCGACGACGGCACGATCTGGGTGAACATGGGTGACAGCTACGCCGGCAGTTGGGGAGCGCAGGGCAGGCCTCAAGGTGACGGCCAGATGTCCGGGCGCAGCGTGACGTCCGCCCGACAGATCAATGAACACCCGCGATTCAAGTCGAGCACCGGCGTGCGCGGCCGTGAGATGGGAATGAAGTCAAAGGACCTGATGGGCATGCCCTGGCGCCTTGCGTTCGCGCTGCAGGACGATGGCTGGTATTTGCGGCAAGACATTATCTGGAACAAGCCGAACCCGATGCCTGAGAGCGTGCGGGACCGGTGCACCAAGTCGCACGAATACATCTTCCTGGTGAGCAAATCGAAGAAGTACTACTTCGACCAAGCGGCCATTCTCGAGCCATGCTCCCCGAACACCCACGCGCGGTTGTCCCAGGACGTCCAGGCTCAGATCGGTAGCGAGCGGGCTAACGGCGGCACGAAGAGCAACGGCAACATGAAGGCGACCGCGCGAAAGACCAATGGCGTGGGCTGGGGTCATGGCACCGATGCCGACGAGCGACAGCGCGGTAGGGTCAAGGATAACGAGTCGATGAATTCTGCCCTTGCGATCATGCCGAGAGAGCGGAACAAACGGTCGGTCTGGACTGTGGCCACACACAGTTTTAAGGGCGCCCACTTCGCCACCTTCCCCCCTGACTTGATCAGGCCATGCATTCTGGCGGGCGCGCCGCGCGGCGGCGTCGTGCTGGACCCGTTCGGCGGCGCCGGTACCACGTCGCTGGTTTCGATGCAGGAAGGCCGTCGTTCGATCATCTGCGAGCTGAACCCTGATTACGCAGCCATGGCTCGCGCTCGCATAGAGGCTGCCTGGCTGGATGGCGCAGCACAGATGGACGTCTTTCACGACGCACACCCTGCTGCGTAGTTGGCGACCTCAATCAATTGAACAGCAATCTGCATTACTGCTGACGCCACGCCCAGCGCGCTGCTGATTAACAGCACGATATCAGATGCGTTTTTCATTTTTAGAACGCTCAATGACGAGGAAGCAAAAGGCTTCCCCTGCTATAGCGCGCCAATTGATCCCCCTTTCCACAACTTTGAGTCACGCCACTGGCGAGGATTAGCCATGTCTGCCTACAAAATGTCCGGGACGACGGTCGTCAGCTTTTCGGGCGGCCGGACCAGCGCCTACATGCTGCGCCAGGTGCTGGACAGCAACGATGATCTGGGCGATTTGATCGTCACGTTCGCCAACACCGGGAAGGAGCACCCCGCCACGCTGGATTTCGTTCAAGAGTGTTCGGAGCGCTGGGGCGTGCCGATTGTTTGGCTTGAGTACAGGGACGATGAGCGCGGCTTCGCAATCGTGAATTACGAAACCGCCAGCCGCAACGGGCAGCCGTTCGAGGACCTGATCAGGAAACGCAGCTACCTACCGAATCCAGTTACACGGTTCTGCACCATCGATCTGAAGATCAGGGTCATCCACAAATACCTTCGGATGGTTGGCTGCTCCACCGAAGAGACGCCGGTGGAGATGATGACCGGCATCCGCGCGGATGAGCCCAGGCGAGTAGCGAAGATCCGGTACCGCAAGACCACCAGCGAGAGCAAGCACGCAACTATGGTGATGCCGCTGGCGGATGCCGGAGTGGGAGTTCAAGACGTAACGGAATTCTGGAAATCTCAGCCTTTCGATTTGAGGCTACCGACCATCAATGGCCGGACCCTTGAGGGAAACTGCGACCTGTGCTTTTTGAAAGGCGCGAAGCAGGTTTACTCGATCATCGCCAGCGACAGGAATAAGGCCGAATGGTGGGCCCGCATGGAGCGAACCGCTGTGTCCAGCACCAGCGTGACCGGTGACGGCGCGCTGTTCCGCTTCGACCGACCCAGCTATCAGCAGATGCTCGACTATTCCGACACCCAATTCGACATGTTCGCCGACCACGGCGAGGCTATCGAGTGCTTTTGTGGAGATTGAAATTAATTTCAAAAAACTGTGCCCTACCCCCGAAAAAGGTGGCCTAGGGCTTACCACTATGAAGATGCAGGCATGTCGCCTGTTACCCAATAGTGAGATGACATATGCGTAACCACGAATACACCTCTACCGAAGTTTTCTCCGCTGGCCTGTGTTGGGGCGCCATCGCCCTGAAGTGTATTCAGCTCAAATTCGGCATCCTTTAACTGAGTAAGACGCGAGCCCTACCAGGGGCTCGCGTTGACCCCGAGCTGCGGGCCGCTCAGTTCACTGATTAGGTGCGATGCAAGAGAAACCCGGGCCCTTTCCAAAGTTTCAGCTCTGCGACCGGCCGTTCTAGGTTGAAGATATGCCCATTGTCAGTGGGACGCTCGTCATAGGTGGCCCTACCTGAGTTAACTTCCCAAGAGCACGCGCAGAAGGCCACCCCGTCTACGACGTCAAGTATGACCAGCCAATGGTCGCCAGCGTCAATGGACGCAATAGCGACCTTGCCTGAGCTTATTCCAGCCGTGATATCGCCAATTGTGAGCCTAGGCAATGTTTCTATAGCCACAGTTGATCGAAGGCTTCGCGCAAATGAACCTGCGAAGACTGAGAGCGTATCCGGAAATCGATCAAGTTTTCCCGTGCCGAAACCGTCAAGAAACTCTGTGGTTTCGAACGGCATGCCGTTTACCGCTCGTTGCCAATCTGCTCGGGAAATGCCCTTTCCTGTGACAGCGCGTATCGCATTCGCAACGCTGTAGAGGAAACAAGCCCCATCGAATTCGCCCTGCGAATAAATCTTCCGCTTCGCCATTAACTTCTCCCTAGATTTCCGAACGCCAATTTTGGCGAGGAGCTTCACATGTCCGCAAATCAGAAGAAACACCCCTTCGATTTCAAAACTCAGTACGGCCTTGGCTTCGATCCGCAAGACGACGAGATCGTCGTGGACTTCTTCTGCGGCGGTGGCGGCGCCGGTACCGGGTTAGAAATGGGCCTCGGCCGCAAGGTCAGCGTGGCGAAGAACCACAGCGCCAAAGCGATCAGCATGCACACCATCAACCACCCGGGCGCCAGGCACTTCACCACCGATGTGTTTGACGGCGATCCGGACACCGAGTGTGGCGGCAAGGCGGTGGGCTGGTTCCACATGTCGCCGGACTGCACCCACCACAGCCAGGCCGCCGGCGGACAACCGCGTAAGCGCGAGATCCGCAACCTCTCATGGATCGGCCTGAAGTGGGCAGGCAAAAAAAAGCCTCGAGTCATCAGCTTGGAAAACGTGAAGCAGATCCTGCAATGGGGCCGGCTTATTGCGAAGCGCGACAAGGCTACCGGTCGCGTCATCAAGCTGGGCGGCGCGATCGCCGCACCTGGCGAGGTCGTGCCGGTAGACCAGCAGTTCCTGATTCCAGATCCAAAGCAGCGCGGGCGCACTTGGCGCCGATTCGTTGCCCTTCTTGAAGGCATGGGCTACGTCGTCGAATGGAAGGTGATCAGGGCCTGCGACTTCGGCGCGCCCACCAGCCGGGAGCGGCTATTCATGCTCGCCCGCTGCGATGGTCAGCCGATCGTCTGGCCGGAGCCGACCCACGCCAAGAAGCCGGCCAAGGGCCAAAAGCCCTGGCGCACCGCCGCCGAGTGCATCGATTTCTCCGATCTGGGCAAAAGCATTTTTGGCCGCAAGAAGGACCTGGCCCCCGCTACTCTGCGGCGCGTAGCGAAAGGCATGAAGAAATTTGTCATCGACAACGCGACACCCTTCATCGTGCCGATTGCCAACTGGTCAGGCGAAACGGTGCAGTCAGCCAATCAGCCGCTGCGCACCGTCACCTCCTATCCGAGAGGCGGGGCTTTCTCAGTTGTCAGCCCGGTGATTGCGCCAGCCACTCATCAGGGCAGTGACCGTATCAACGATCCACTTGAGCCGCTGCCGACAGTGACGTGCGCCAACCGCGGCGAGCTCACGCTGATCAGCCCCACGCTGATTCAGACCGGTTACGGCGAGCGGGACGGTCAAGAGCCGCGGGTACCGGGATTGGATCAGCCCCTTGGCACTGTGGTCGCCGGCGGCGTGAAGCACGCATTGACCAGCGCTGTTCTGGTAGGTGCTGGCGGGCCGGAGTATGCCGGGAAGCCGACACCTGCCGACCAACCCGTTGGCACCCTTCTCGCGCAGAATCACCGGGGCATTGCTGCAGCATCACTTGTCCACCTCGGCAATGGTGACAGAGCCGGATCCGCGCCGCGCACGGCTGACCTGCACGACCCGCTCGGCACGATCATGGCATCGGGAGGCAAGTACGGCGTAGCCGCTGCGCACCTGGTGAAGTTTCGTTTCGACGATGCGGGGAAGCCGCTGGACGAACCATTGCCTACGATCACCAGCGGCGGCAATTACCAGCGCCCGGCCGGCGCGGCTCACGCAATGGGCATCGCCACAGCTCATCTGCTGCATCTGCGCGGCAACTGTGACGCCCGTGATTCCGCCGACCCGCTCCACACTGTCAGCGCCGGCGGGACACACCACGGCCTGGTCACCGCTTTCATGGAGCGCCAATTTGGCGCCAGCGTCGGCCAGCACCTGGATGAGCCAGCGCCGACCATCACGGCGGGCGGCGGAGGCAAGAGCTCGTTGGTCAGCTTCGAGCTTTCGCCCGAGCACGAAGAAGGCGCGCTCCGAGTTGCTGCTTTCCTGATCAGCTACTACGGCACCGAGAACATGAGCGGCTGCGACCAGCCCGCGCCGACGATCACCACAAAGGATCGCCTCGGCCTGGTCACCGTTATGGTGAAGGGCACGCCGTACGTGATCGTCGACATCCGGCTACGAATGCTGCAACCGGCTGAGCTGTACCGGGCGCAGGGCTTCCCGACGGACTACATCATCACGCACGGCGCCGACGGCAAGCCGTTCACAAAGACCGAGCAGGTCCACATGTGCGGCAACAGCGTCAGCCCACCGCCGATGGCCGCCCTCGCCCGCGCCAATGATCCATGGCGTACCAACGTTCAGCACCAGGTGGCCGCATGAAACGCATCTACCTCAGCAGTCCAATGACAGGCCTGCCCGGTGAGATCTACCCGGCATGAAAAGGACTCGCAGGCATTCCCATACAGAGATCACCTCGCCCGAAGAGATCCCTCGCGTGGCAACGGTTCTGGCTTGGCCGAGGCAACTAGTTGTCGCTCAAGACCAAAGAGCTGCTTCGCCCTCTCAACCGCCCAGTGGGTGGCCTGCGTCATTGTCTCGCCCGGTCGAGAGTCATACACCTCTTCCAGGAGTAGTGGGCCATCTTTCCTGTAGACGCCCAAAAAAAGCTGCGTGCCCTGTTCTGCAGTGTGCCGAACCTGGACATTGATGAACGTGCCGTCGGGCAGGCGCTCGTCGTGATTTCTCACATGGAGATCCACAGACGCCCAGTCCCAGAAATCCTTGCCACGTATGCGCATAGCAACTCCTGAAATTTTCGAGAGTATGCAGCTGCGGTTACAGAAACGGAACAGTGCGCCTCAGTCTTTATTGGCGCGGATATCTGGCGCCAGTAAGACTCCCGACTCTTGCTCTCTGTGCGACTGAGAATGCCCGATCCGGAGCTAAAGCAGCTGCTTCCGCCAGCTTGGTTGCCAGAGCCCAGTGTCGCGCCTCACGTCCGAGGGGACACCCTTCTGACTCCCAAATAAGATGGGCCAGAAACCTGACTTCAGATTGGTCATCCATGATTTCGGCCCACCTGAATCCCGGATTCGACATTAGTCATAAGCGCCGATTGCTCTTCGAGCGCAGATTCGAGATCAACTATTTTCGCGCGATGCTCCGCAACCGCCGCTTCCCAATGCTCACTCCCAACAAGACTCAGCACAACCATCTTCATAAGCTCGATGTTTGCAGCATCCAGCGCCAAGAGGCGCTCATGCAGTTTGAATCGAATAGCTTCATAGGCGCACATAGCATCCCCTTCGCGGTGAATTAGCAGCACAAGTTCAATTCAGATTCATACCTAAGCAACTGATTCGCAGATACCGATAGTCGGTATCGCCTCAATCATCCAATCCCTATTGCCTGCTGCGTATGCGGCGAGGAGACATCTGTGCGCTTGAAAAAGTTGGAGCGCGAGCAGGTCCGCATGAAATACGGCGGCCGCTGCGCATATTGTGGCATCGAACTTGGTGACCGTTGGCACGCCGACCACATGCAATCCGTCCGGCGCGGAACAAGTCACCGCTGGGAAGGAAACGCCGAGCGTCCGCAGAATCACAACCTGGACAACATGATGCCAGCATGCGTGCCGTGCAATCTCAGCAAGTCCCAAATGCCTCTGGAGGCATGGCGGACTTACCTGGTGGGCCACGTCAACAGCCTCAACCTCTACCACCCCATCTATCGACTGGCGAAGGCGTACGGCCTGATCGTCGAGACAGCGGCGCCGGTGGTGTTCTATTTCGAGAAGGCGGCGCCATGAGTAAGACAGTGATTCTGACCGGCAAGGCAGTGGTCAGCTTCCGCAAGGTCATGACCAGTGTCGATGACGCTGAGGTTGAAGAGCTGCTGGCGAACAACGACATGCGCGAAGACCAGATCATTGATGACGATTTGCTCGACATCGAGTGGATTCATGACGACGTAGAAATTCAGGTGTCCCCATGACCGCGATCAAAGAACGCCCGATCCTGTTCTCGGCGCCGATGGTGCGCGCCATCCTGGAAGGCCGAAAGACGGTCACGCGCCGCGAGGTGAAGAAACCGGCAGCCCTCGATTGCCTTGCTGCCGGTTTCGAGCCTGCCTTTCTGGCGCTGCCCGGCAATGCGGACCTTTGTCCCTATGGTCAGCCCGGCGAACGCCTGTGGGTGCGCGAGACATGGGGCGTCATCAGTCACGACTTCGACGAGCATGGAAACATGGTCGATTGGAAGCCTGATCGACCGGCGTCGGCAATTCGCGAAATGCGCTTCGGCCAAGGCTATTGCTCAGGACATGTGATCTATCGCGCCGACGGCGAGGCAGCATGGGCCGGTGACGACGACGGTGGCGGCGATGACCGCTCCTGCTGGAAGCCAAGCATCCATATGCCTCGTATCGCGAGCCGCATTCTGCTGGAGATAACGGGCGTGCGCGTCGAGCGCCTGCAGGCCATTTCCCGAAGCGATATCCGAGCGGAAGGCCTGGAATGCCTGCCAGAACTGGCGAGTGACGACGTGTCGCTCAATTACCGCGACTGGTACCCAGCCGCATGGCGGGAGCTGTGGACGTCTCTCAACGGCCCCGGCGCCTGGGATGCGAACCCTTGGGTCTGGGTCGTCGAGTTCAAGCAGGTGGCAGCGTGAGCCGGTTCATCGCCGTGATCCACGGCTGGCACGTCGACAGTAACGGTTTCAACGTGCACGAGCTCAAGGCCGACAACACCGAGGACGCCAAGCGGGAAGCGTGCTGGCTCAATCACCAGCGCAGTGCCACCTTCGACCGCTGCGCCTACGTGGTGGTCGAGATCGACGACCGTGAACACCTCCCGCGCCAGCTCACCTGGCGCGAGCGCCTGACCGGCAAGATTCAATAATCTCCTCCCCATCTATCCACATGCCTGCCGGTGTACGGCGGGCGAGGAATTCCTATGTCTGCAGTTCAACGCTTCCACGAAGCCGCCAACGACGCGCTGGTCAAACTCAGCGAGCACTGCCTTCCCGGTGCGAAATTGGCGCTTGTGATCTACACCCCGAGTCAGCCGGAGCGCGACATCGTCATTGAGGACCAAGGTCTTGATCGGGATGAGGTGGTCAGCGCAATACGCCGGCGCGGCCTGAGCATCGATGGCGACAACGCCTACAAGCGCGATCTGTGCGACAGAATCGCTGGCGCCATGGCGCTCGGATACCAAAACACCAACCACCCACCCGAAGGCCATTGGGCGAAACGCTTCTGGGATATGGGTCGGGCCGAGGGTGAGATGCGTCAAGAACTGACCGCTGCGCTCCAGCTGACTCGCGAAAACCTCCGCGCCTGCCAGGCCACGATCCATTACGCCGGCGGCTTCGATCCGGCCTACGTGAACGACGCCCAGGCCGCGATGAAGGTTGCCGACGAAGTTCTGGCGAAGTATCCGCCGCTCAACCCCGCATAGACCCCGGATAGGGAAGAGGCATCCCATGAAGCGTGAACTGATCAAGATCAGCGAATTTCAGCGGCGGCGCTGGGGCGAAAACGGGACACCCCCCTGCCCCCAGGCAATCCGCAACTACATCCGAGACGGCAAGCTTCCAGGCGAGCAGATCGGCAAACTCTGGTATATCGACTGGGCGGCATTCAACAAAGCCGCCGGCAACGACCTTGTTGCGATGGTACTGAAAGGAGCTGCATGATGGTCCCACGGCCGCGCAACAAGTCGAACAAAGGCTTGCCGCAGAACCTTTACCTGGATGACCGGCGCGGCACATACCGGTACCGCCGCCCTACTGATGGGAAGTGGTTTCAGTTCGGCACCGACCGGGTCAAGGCCGTGGATGCGGCCAAGCAGCTGAACCTGGCATTTATGCAGGGCGCCGACCTGGTCGGCGTGGTACTGGGCGAATCAGCTGAATTGTTCACCGCTTTCCTGGATGATTACGAGAAGAATGTTCTGCCGCCGCGGGAGCTGTCGAAGGGAACGCTTGGGCTTTACGCCGTGCACTTTCGCAGATTCCGTCGTGAGTTCGAAGGAAAGGCTGTCGATCAGATCTCGATCCGCATGATCGCCCAAATGCTTGACCTGCTGACGCCGCGCACGGCCAACCAGTGCCGGGCGCTGCTGATCGACATCTTCAATCACGCGGCGGCTAAAGGGCTGTGCCCCGACAACCCGGCGGCGAGCACAATCAACCGCATCGAGAAGAAAACACGCAAACGGCATACAGTCGACGGCCTCAAGGCAATTCGGGAGAAGGCACCCGCCTGGCTGCAAAACGCGATCGACTTGGCGCTTATCACTGCTCAGCGGCGCACCGATATTCTCGCGATGAAGTTCGAAGACGTGAAGGAGGGCTATCTCTACGTGGTTCAGCAGAAGACTTCAAAAGCCAGTGACGCAGCGTGGATCAGGTTCAGGGTGACACCCGAGCTGCAGCGAGTGATCAGCCATTGCCGTGACAACGTCGTTTCCCCTTTCTTAGTGCACCGCAGACCTGATCGGAAGAGACAAAAGCAGGCTGAGACCAAAGAGCACTGGACCAAGGTTGAGGAGCGTTACTTGACGCGCGCATTCAAGGACGCCAGGGAGGCAGCAGATTGCTACAAGGGATGGAAGGAAGAGGAGATGCCAGGCTTCCACGAAGTCAGGGCACTGTCGCTGCACCTGTATAGGAAAGCCGGGAAAGATGGGCAGAAGATCGCCGGGCACGCCAGCGGGGAGATGACCAAAAACTACCAGAAGGAGCACGCCGAGGTGATCTGGTCAGAGGCCATTCCGGACCTGGATATCAGCGAAATCGCCGGATAGTTTTGCGCCAGTTTTGCGCGGGTTTTGCGCAAGCCAGAAACGAAAAAGGGAACCAAGCCGCTAAGTGGCTGATTCCCTTTACAAAATATGGTCGGGACGGAGTGATTCGAACACTCGACCCCTAGCACCCCATGCTAGTGCGCTACCGGACTGCGCTACGCCCCGACTAGGCGTTACTCACTGCTACTTCTGTGTTGCGGGTTCTTGCGAAAGCGTCGAGGAATATACCCTAAGCTTTTGAATGATGGAAGTATTTCGGCTCACCGCGCGAAATTGCTAACGCAGCACGACCAAGACATCTTCCAGCTCCACAATCATCTGTTTGATCAGCTGCTTGTACTGCAGCGAATCATCCTTGACCTCATCGCTGGACATGCGCAAACGCGCGCCGCCAATGGTGAAGCCTTGATCGTAAAGCAACGCACGGATCTGACGGATCATCAGCACGTCCTGTCGCTGATAATACCGGCGGTTTCCGCGACGCTTGACCGGGTTGAGTTGAGGAAACTCCTGCTCCCAATAACGCAGAACGTGCGGTTTGACCGCGCAGAGCTCGCTGACTTCACCAATGGTGAAGTAGCGTTTGCCGGGGATAGGCGGTAGCTCGTCGTTATGACTTGGTTCCAGCATAAGCCTCAACTCGGGCCTTCAGTTTCTGCCCTGGGCGAAAGGTGACCACACGGCGAGCGGTAATCGGGATTTCTTCCCCTGTCTTGGGGTTCCGGCCCGGTCGCTGGCGTTTATCGCGCAGATCAAAATTGCCGAATCCGGACAATTTGACCTGCTCGTTATCTTCCAGAGCGTGCCTGATTTCCTCAAAGAACAGCTCGACCAGTTCCTTGGCTTCTCGTTTGTTCAGGCCTAGCTCTTCGTACAGACGTTCGGCCATCTCAGCTTTCGTCAGAGCCCCCATACGCTACATCCTTAACGTGGCGTTTAACCTTGCCTCTAGCGAGGTGAGAATTTGCTGCGTCGAAGCGTTTACCTCATCGTCGGTAAGAGTGCGCGATGGATGTTGCCAGGTCAAGCCGACTGCAAGGCTTTTTCTAAGCGGATCAATGCCTTTACCCTGGTAAACATCAAACAGCCTGAGGTCTGTGAGCCATTCCCCTGCATTTTCACGAATAACGTCTAGCACGGCAGTCGCCGAAACTTCACGATCGGCCAGCAGCGCCAGGTCGCGACGCACTTCCGGGAAGCGTGAAAGCTCGTGGAATTTTGGCAGGCGCCCAACGGCAACCTCCGCCAGCACCAGTTCGAAAACGAACACCGGACGATCAAGCCCCAGGGTCTTCGACAGTTCCGGGTGCAGCGCGCCGATGTAGCCGACTTCTCGCCCGTCACGCTCGATACGCGCGGTCTGACCCGGGTGCAACGCGGGATGGCTTCCGGGTACGAAACGGAAATCATCCTGCGCACCGGCGAAGCCCAGTACTGCCTCGACGTCAGCCTTGACGTCGAAGAAGTCGACGACATCGCGGCCCTGCGCCCAACCCTCCGGCAGACGGCTGCCACAGATCACACCGGCCAGCATCGGCTCTTGCTTCAGGCCTTCCAGTTGACCGACGAATCGCAGGCCGCTCTCGAACAGACGGACGCGATCCTGCTGGCGATTGAGGTTATGTTGCAGCGACTTCACCAGACCCGGCCACAGGGACGAACGCATCGCCGACATGTCAGCCGAGATCGGATTGGCCAGCAACAGCGGCTCAACGCCCGGAGTGAACAGCTCGAACCATTTCTGATCGATGAAGCTGTAGGTGATTGCTTCCTGATAACCGCGAGCTACCAACAGACGACGCAAGGCCGGCAGATCGCTCTGGGCTTCGGCACGCGGTTGCGGGGCCAGACGCGCCTGCGGGTAACGAACCGGCAGACGGTTGTAACCGTGAAGGCGGGCCAGTTCCTCGATCAGATCGACTTCGAGGGTGATATCAAAGCGATGACTTGGCACTTCGACGCGCCATTGCTCGCTGGCGTGAGGCGCGACGGTGAGACCGAGCGCGGTCAGCAAGCGCTCGATTTCCGCGGCGTCCATCTTCATGCCCAGCATCTGCTCGATACGCTCGGCACGCAGAATGATCGGCTCAACAGAAGGCAAGTGCTGATCACTGACGGTCTCGATGACCGGACCGGCTTCACCGCCCGTGATTTCCAGGAGCAGGCCAGTGGCACGCTCCATGGCTTCGCGGGCCAGTTGCCAGTCAACGCCGCGTTCATAGCGATGGGACGCGTCGGTGTGCAGACCATACGAACGCGCCTTGCCGGCAACGGCAATCTGATCGAAAAACGCGCTTTCAAGGAAGATATCGCGGGTCGTCACCGACACGCCGCTGTGCTCGCCACCCATGACACCGGCGATGGCCAGGGCACGCTGGTGGTCGGCAATGACCAGGGTATCAGCGCGCAGGCTGACTTCCTGACCATCCAGAAGCACGAGCTTCTCGCCCTCCTCCGCCATGCGCACGCGAATGCCGCCATTGATTTCGGCAAGGTCGAACGCATGCAGTGGCTGGCCCAGCTCAAGCATCACATAGTTGGTGATGTCGACTACTGCGTCGATGCTGCGGACATCCGAGCGACGCAGGCGCTCAACCATCCACAACGGTGTAGGCCGTGACAGGTCGACATTACGAATCACACGGCCCAGGTAACGTGGGCATGCCGCAGACGCGATCACGTCCACCGGACGCACTTCATCGTGCACGGCGGGAACCACTGGCACCTGCGGGCGCGTGACGACTGCGTCGTAGAGCGCACCCACTTCACGGGCCAGACCCGCGACCGACAGGCAGTCGCCACGGTTGGGCGTCAGATCGACTTCGATGCTCGCGTCGTCCAGCTCCAGATAAACGCGCACATCCTGGCCCACCGGCGCATCGGCCGGCAGCTCCATGAGGCCGTCATTGCCCTCGCCCACCTGCAACTCGGCTTGTGAGCACAACATGCCGTTGGACTCGACACCCCGCAGCTTGGCTTTCTTGATTTTGAAGTCGCCCGGCAATGCGGCGCCGATCATGGCAAACGGGATCTTCAGACCGGGGCGCACGTTTGGCGCGCCACACACAACCTGAAAAGTCTCGGCACCGTTGCTCACCTGGCAAACGCGCAGCTTGTCCGCGTCCGGGTGCTGCTCGGTGCTCAGCACCTCGCCCACCACAACACCGCTGAAAACGCCCGCTGCCGGGGTGACGCTGTCTACTTCAAGGCCGGCCATCGACAGACGAGCAACCAGCTCGTCACGGGATACTTGCGGGCTAACCCAGCCGCGCAGCCATTGTTCACTGAATTTCATCCTGCTCTCCTAAAGAATTCGTTACGGGCGACCTAGCGAAATTGCGCGAGGAACCGCAAGTCGTTGTCGAAGAACAGGCGCAAGTCGTTGACGCCATAACGCAGCATCGCCAGACGCTCTACGCCCATGCCAAAGGCGAAGCCCTGGAATTCTTCCGGATCGATGCCCGACATGCGCAGCACGTTCGGGTGGACCATGCCGCAGCCCATGACTTCAAGCCAGCCGGTCTGTTTGCAGACGCGGCAGCCTTTGCCGCTGCACATCACGCATTCCATGTCGACTTCAGCCGAAGGCTCGGTGAACGGGAAATACGAGGGACGGAAACGCACTGCCAGCTCTTTTTCAAAGAACACGCGCAGGAATTCCTCGATGGTGCCTTTCAGGTCGGCGAAGTTGATATCGCGGTCGACCAGCAGGCCTTCGACCTGATGGAACATCGGGGAATGGGTGATATCGGAGTCACTGCGATACACACGGCCGGGGCAGACAATGCGGATCGGAGGCTTCTGCGATTCCATGGTGCGGACCTGAACCGGCGAGGTATGGGTGCGCAGCAGCATGTTCGCATTGAAATAGAAGGTGTCGTGCATCGACCGGGCCGGGTGATGGCCTGGGATGTTGAGCGCTTCGAAGTTGTGATAATCGTCTTCGACCTCAGGGCCTTCGGCAATGCCGTAGCCAATGTGGGTGAAGAACTGCTCGATTCGTTCCAGAGTGCGGGTAACCGGATGCAGACCGCCAGTGGTCTGGCCACGGCCAGGCAGGGTCACGTCAATGGATTCGGCCGCGAGCTTGGCCGCAAGATCAGCCTCCTCGAACGTCGCCTTGCGCGCATTGAGAACCTCTGTGACACGCTCTTTGGCTTCGTTGATCAGCGCGCCGACTTTTGGACGCTCATCAGCAGGCAGATTCCCCAGGGTCTTCATCACCTGAGTCAATTCGCCCTTCTTGCCAAGGTACAGAACCCGGATTTGCTCCAGGGCATTGATATCTTCAGCGCTTTGCACGGCCTCAAGTGCTTGAGAGACCAGCGCGTCCAGGTTTTCCATGTACAGACTCCAGATACAAAATAGGGGAAGAGCTTACAAGGCTCTTCCCCTATTTATGACGTTTAACACCGAACCCCGAACGGGGTCCGGTGATTGCCGGGGACTTAGGCCAAAGTGGCTTTAGCTTTCTCGACAATCGCAGCAAACGCCGCTTTTTCGTTCACTGCCAGATCAGCCAGAACCTTGCGGTCGATCTCGATCGACGCTTTTTTCAGGCCAGCGATGAAACGGCTGTAGGACAGACCGTTAATACGCGCACCAGCGTTGATACGAGCGATCCACAGAGCGCGGAACTGACGTTTTTTCTGACGACGGTCACGGTAGGCGTATTGGCCAGCCTTGATTACCGCTTGCTTGGCAACACGGAATACGCGTGAACGCGCGCCGTAGTAGCCTTTAGCAAGTTTCAGAATTTTTTTGTGACGCTTACGGGCAATGACGCCACGCTTTACACGAGCCATGAGTTAATTCCTCTGTTCTTGATCAAAATTAGCAAAGGCGCAGCATGCGCTTGACTTTTGCCACGTCGGACGGATGCAGCAAGCTGCTTCCACGCAATTGACGCTTACGCTTTGTCGACATTTTGGTCAGGATGTGGCTCTTGAAAGCGTGCTTGTGCTTGATGCCATTCGCGGTTTTCAAAAACCGTTTAGCTGCACCACTTTTAGTCTTCATCTTTGGCATGTTCGGATACTCCGCATTCAGTTGATAAACATAACCGCAAGGCCTGCCGTGCCCTGGTGGTTATTTCTTCTTTTTCGGGGCGATGACCATGATCAGCTGGCGTCCTTCCATCTTAGGATGCTGTTCGACCGAGCCGTATTCGAGCAGGTCAGCTTCAACCCGCTTCAACAGCTCCATCCCCAGCTCCTGGTGGGCCATCTCACGACCGCGAAATCTCAAGGAAATCTTGGCCCTGTCCCCGTCACTCAGGAAACGTACCAGGTTGCGTAGTTTTACCTGGTAATCCCCTTCCTCCGTCCCTGGACGAAACTTGATTTCTTTAACCTGGATCTGCTTCTGATTCTTCTTGGCGGCAGCAACCTGCTTCTTCTTCTCGAAGATCGATTTGCCGTAGTCCATCAGTTTGCAAACAGGGGGTACTGCATCGGCGGAAATTTCCACCAGATCCAGCTTGGCCTCTTCAGCCTTAAGAAGCGCGTCTTCAATTGACACAATCCCAAGCTGCTCACCCTCAGCCCCAATTAAACGAACCTCACGTGCCGAGATATTCTCGTTGATCGGGGCTTTCGGTGCAGCTCGTTTATCTTGTCTCATTTCACGCTTAATAATAATTACTCCGAATCTTGGCGACCACGCCGGGAAACCGCTTGTGCAAGGAACTCCGAGAACTGGGCGACCGGCATCGAGCCAAGGTCTGCGCCTTCACGTGTACGCACAGCGACAGTTTGTGTTTCAACCTCCCGATCCCCAATCACCAGGAGATACGGAATTTTGAGCAACGTATGCTCGCGGATTTTAAAGCCGATCTTTTCATTTCTCAAGTCGGACTTGGCACGGAATCCGCTTTGCGCCAATGTTTTTTCCACCTCAAGGGCAAAATCAGCCTGTTTATCAGTGATATTCATGATCACTGCTTGAGTTGGAGCAAGCCACGCCGGGAAGGCGCCTTCGTAATGCTCGATCAGGATTCCGATGAAGCGCTCGAAGGAGCCAAGGATTGCGCGGTGCAACATGACCGGGTGCTTGCGACCGTTGTCTTCCGACACGAATTCGGCGCCCAGACGGATCGGCAGGTTGAAATCGAGCTGCAGAGTACCGCATTGCCAGACGCGACCCAAGCAATCCTTGAGAGAAAATTCAATCTTCGGACCATAGAACGCGCCCTCGCCCGGCTGCAGATCGTACGGCAGACCAGCGCTGTCAAGGGCTGCAGCCAGTGCGGACTCGGCGCGATCCCATAATTCATCGGAACCGACACGCTTCTCCGGACGGGTCGAGAGCTTCATTTCGATGTCTTTGAAACCGAAATCGGCGTAAACGGCCATGGTCAGCTTGATGAACGCGGCGGATTCAGCCTGCATCTGCTCTTCGGTGCAGAAGATGTGCGCGTCGTCCTGGGTGAACGCCCGCACGCGCATGATGCCGTGCAGCGCACCCGAGGGCTCGTTGCGGTGGCAAGCGCCGAATTCGGCCAGACGCAGCGGCAACTCGCGGTAGCTTTTCAGGCCCTGATTGAATACCTGTACGTGGCACGGGCAGTTCATCGGCTTGATGGCGTAGTCGCGGTTTTCCGACTCGGTGGTGAACATGTTCTCGGCGTAGTTGGCCCAGTGGCCGGACTTCTCCCACAGCGAGCGGTCGACGACCTGAGGCGTCTTGATCTCGAGGTAGCCGTTCTCGCGCTGGGTCTTGCGCATGTACTGCTCGAGAACCTGGTAAAGCGTCCAGCCGTTCGGGTGCCAGAAGACCATGCCCGGCGCTTCTTCCTGGGTATGGAACAGGCCCAGACGCTTGCCGATCTTGCGATGATCGCGTTTTTCGGCTTCTTCGATGCGCTGAATGTAAGCAGCCAGCTGCTTCTTGTCGGCCCACGCCGTGCCATAAACGCGCTGCAACTGCTCGTTCTTGGCATCGCCGCGCCAGTAGGCGCCGGACAATTTGGTCAACTTGAATGACTTCAGAAAACGCGTGTTCGGCACGTGCGGACCGCGGCACATGTCGACGTATTCTTCGTGGTAATACAGGCCCATCGCCTGCTCGTTCGGCATGTCTTCGACCAGACGCAGCTTGTAGTCTTCGCCGCGGGACGTGAACACCTCGATCACTTCCGCGCGCGGCGTGACCTTCTTGATGACGTCGTAATCCTTTTCGATGAGCTGCTGCATGCGCTGCTCGATCGCCGCCATGTCGTCCGGGGTAAAAGGACGCTCGTAGGCAATGTCGTAATAGAAGCCATCATCGATGACCGGGCCGATGACCATCCGGGCAGTCGGATAGAGCTGTTTGACGGCATGGCCCACCAGGTGCGCGCAGGAGTGACGAATGATCTCCAGGCCTTCTTGATCTTTGGGGGTGATGATTTGCAGGCTCGCATCGGTATCGATGATGTCGCTGGCATCAACCAGTTGACCATTGACCTTGCCGGCCACGGTGGCTTTGGCCAGGCCTGCGCCAATGGAGGCTGCGACCTCGGCAACGGATACCGGGTGATCGAAAGAACGTTGACTGCCGTCGGGAAGAGTAATAGTTGGCATGGCGCCTCCTCTCCTAGTGGTGACCCCTACCAAAGGTCACGTGGGTGGGATAGAGCCAGTACGCGATTCGGTGGTATGCCTGCCTCACAGTGGCAGGAGCCCGAAGGCCAACCTGAAGACCGAACCAGAGTGACTGGAACTTACGAAATCGACAGACTTGCAGCAGGGCAACGGGGCCCCGCGAGACGCGAGCTAATCTGCAGGCGCGCATGCTATCACAGGGTGACGGCAGGGTCAGCTAAACGGTAGAGGGCGGCTTATGCCGACGGCAACCGCATCGGGCGTTGCCAGGTCCACGGAACTGGTGCGCATTGAAGGCCTCAGATTATCGGTAGTACACGTTCAAGGCCTGAAACCTCAACGGCCCAACGACAAAACCGACATAAAGGAATCCACCATGAAGCTTCTACGCGTTGCCGCCCTCCTCGCCCCGCTGGCCCTGACCCTGCCCCTCAGCGCTCATGCCGCGATGGACGCGAAGACCAAGACCAGCTACATGAATGAATGCACCACCGCAGCCACCCAGAGCAATCCGTCGATGGACGCCAGTGCAGTCAAAGCGCACTGCGAGTGCGGCGCTCAGCAGATCAACCAGAACTTCTCGGACAAAGAGATCGCGTCGCTGAATGACAAAACGACGCCTCCCAGTACCGATATGACCTCTCGCCTGCAGGCTGCAGTGAGTAAAAACTGCCTGAGCGGCAAAAAATAAAAAATTTACATTTCCTTGATGCCCCCGACCGGGGCGTAAAGGAACGCCCATGGGGCGATGCCCTGAAGGCCGTGAATTCAGCGGGTTTCAGGGCCAATGGAAGGGTTGACGGCCACACGAGCCAATGGGGCTGAAAAGGCCCGAAGTGCCCATTTGGGGCGTTATATCGAAGATGTTGACGCAAAGTTCTAATTGAAAAAGTCCAGCATTCACACAATTCGACTATGATAGCGCTCGTGTGCCCAGTTGGCCTGAGCAACACAGCACTACTGAAAATTATGTTCCTGGAGATACACCATGTCTAATCGCCAATCCGGCACCGTAAAATGGTTCAACGATGAAAAAGGCTTCGGCTTCATCACCCCACAGGGTGGCGGCGACGACCTTTTCGTACATTTCAAAGCCATTGAATCCGACGGTTTCAAAAGCTTGAAAGAAGGCCAGACTGTTTCCTTCGTGGCTGAGAAAGGCCAAAAGGGCATGCAAGCTGCTCAGGTTCGCGCGGAGTAATCCCAGCGATCTGAAAAAACCCCGTCACTGACGGGGTTTTTTTATGCCTGCGATTTCATCTTGCGGTGACGTTACCCGCAATTGACGCGGTTGACCTTCCCGGAATCATCGGTGTTCAGGTTCAGACGGTCCGAGCGGTATTCCAGTGTCACGATGTCGTTGGGCCCGAGCACTCTGGCTGTCTGCGCGCCAGCCTTGGCCTTCGCCTGATCCAGCAATGCCGCTGAAGCTGGCTTGCCGACGGCGAACTGCACCGCTGCCGCATCACAACGGGCATAGCCACCAGCGGAACTGACCGGGGAACTGGCGGCGCTGTCCTCAGGCTGGCTCGAAGACTCCGACGTGCTGCTGCAACCGGCCAGCAGCGCTGCAGCGAGCACCAGACCTGATGATGCGTATTTCCAGGGCATACAACCTCCTAACATTTATTCAAAGCTGAACCTCTGCGACAGCGGTCGAGCGGCTTCGTTTCGCCGCGTCCGGGCCAGGCCATACAAGCGCGCCCCGTCGCAGGCAGCGCAGGAGTCTGCCCCAGGCATCGTCTGCCGGGCGCAATCAATCGTGACAAAACGTTAAAGCCGTGCCCGCAGGACGCGCTGCACAGGACGAGCGCGACTCAATAGACGTCGACGTAGTCCGTGGTGGGGTTGGCCCAGTTATCGCGAAGGGCGTTGTAGATCTGCGTCACCCAGACCGCATCGCTGGCCGCTACCGGGCCGACGCACCCTGACCCGGCAGCCCAGGTTTCCAGGCGAAACAGCAGTCCGCCGATGTCCACGCCGCCCACCGCGTCGCTGGAGATCCAGGCATGGCCGTCGCGACTGACGCGCAACTGATTGTGCACGCCATCCCGCGCCGCCGCGATCATTTGCCGGACCGCGTCGTGGGTAAAGGAAACGGGGTTATTGAGATCGATAGACACGGTGTGCACTCTGGTTGCTCTGCGCCACGTAGCGGGATGCCACGGGGCGCAGCACGGCTGATTTACTTCAAAAGGCCGAGGCGCTGGGTCAGCAGGTCAAAAAAGCCCTGGGCATCGCCATTTTCCACCCAGAACACATTTTTGTTCTGCGCGAGGGTGTCGTACCAGTCGGCAATGGTCTGGCCGTGGGTGACGCCTTCACGGTTGTCGATCACCAGATTGACTTGCCGGCCGCTGAACAGCTCCGGCTTGATCAGCCAGGCGATCACGCTCGCATCATGTACCGGCCCGCCGGGCAGGCCGTAATGGACCATGTCAGCCTTGACGTACTCGTTGAGAATGTCGCTGACCAGCTTGCCGGCCTTATTGTTCAGGCCATCGATCTGCTTGAGCCGCGCTTCGCTGGTAAGGATCTTGTGGGTGACGTCCAGCGGTACGTAAGTCAGCTTCACACCGCTGGCCAGCACCACTTTCGCCGCATCGGGGTCGGCGTAGATATTGAACTCGGCCACCGGGGTGATGTTGCCGCCGTTGAAATGGGCGCCGCCCATGACAACGACTTCCTTGATGCCCTGGGTGATCTCCGGCGCCTGAATCAGCGCGAGCGCCAGGTTGGTCTGTGGCCCAAGCATGGCGATGGTGATGCTGTGGGGCGCAGCTTTCTTCAGGGTGTCGACGAGGTATTGCACGGCATTGCCTTCAGCCAGCGGCTGCTTCGGCTCATGCACTTCTACGCCGGGCAGGCCTTCCTTGCCGTGGATGTTCTCGGCGTAGATCGGCGTGCGCACCAGCGGCCGGCCTGCACCGGCGTACACCGGCACCTCTTCGCGACCGGCCCATTCCCGTGCCAGCCGGGCATTGCGCGAGGTCTTATCGATACGCACGTTGCCCGCCACGGTGGTGATCGCCATGACATTGAGTTCTTGCGGCGACGCCAGCGCGAGCAGCAAGGCGACAACGTCGTCAGCGCCCGGGTCAGTGTCGATGATCACGTCGCGCTTTTCGGCGGCATGCGCCGACGTGGCAGATAAAATGGCCAACAGCGCGGCACTCCTGATCAGTCCGGTGAAAAAATGATGATGCGTCTTCATGGGAACTCCTTGTTCCTGACTGCTCAATCGGAAAGATGAGCGTTAAAAAACCACGCCTGCTACCAGCGCGATGTTTGTGTACGGCTGGCATTCGCCGGTGCGGATGATAGCCCGGGCGCCACGGCTGAGGTGTTTCAGCGCGTCATGACTCATCAGGCGTTGCTCGCCCAGGTCGCCCGAGGCGTGCAATGCAGTGACGGTGGCCAAGGCGGGCGGCTGTTTCGACAGCATCTCTTCGGCAAGGACATGACTCTCGACCTGCATTTCAGTCAGCACCACGTTGAGCACGCTGACGAAGTCAGGCACACCGTGGGTCAGCGCCAGATCAATGAGTTCGACGCCCGCGGGCACAGGCATCCCCGCATCGACGATCATCAGAATGTCGCCGTGGCCGAGAGACGCAATGGCGCGGGACAAGGCGATGTTAAGCAGTGGCGTTTTTTTCATGATGAATGCCCTTGTGCTGCAGAGGCCTGAACCTCGGCAAACGTAGGAATGGAAGGCTGCGCGCCGGACCGGGTCACAGACAGCGCCGCCGCGACCTGACCGAAGCGAATGGCTTCAGATTCAGACTTGCCATCGGCCAGCGCCGCTGCAAAACCGCCGACAAAGGTATCGCCTGCCGCCGTGGTGTCAACGGGTTGTACCTTGGGCGCCGGGAAGTGCTCGGAACGCGTTTTGCTGGCAAACAAGGCGCCCTGCTCGCCCAGCGTGACGATGACTTTGCTGACGCCCGCCGCGAGCAACGCCGAGGCAGCGGCGTCTGCGCTGGCCGTGCTGTCCACGGGCAGACCGGTCAATGCGCTGGCTTCGCTTTCATTGGGGATCAGGTAGTCGATCCAGGCAAACCATTCGGCCGGCAGCGGACCCGTGGCCGGTGCGGGGTTGAGGATGACGGTCTTGCCCAGTTCGTGGCCGCGCTTGAGGACCTGGCCGACGGTGTCCAGAGGCACTTCAAGCTGGCAGATGATGACTTCGGCCTGAGACAGCAAGGCATCGAAGCTGTCCACCACGGAGGCGGTGACGTGGCCATTGCCGCCGGCCACGATGACGATGGCGTTCTGGCTGCTGTCATCGACGACGATCAACGCGACGCCGGTGGACTCCCCGGCGACGCGGGTCACCGCCTGACAGTCAATGCCTTCGGCCAGCAGCGCAGCGCGAAGTTGTTCGCCGTAAGCGTCATCGCCGACGCAGCCGACCATGGCGACACTGGCGCCCAGTCGCGCCGCCGCCACGGCCTGATTGGCACCCTTGCCGCCCGGCACGGTGACGAACGACTGCCCCGCCAGGGTTTCTCCGGCGCGCGGCAAACGCGGCGCGCGCGTCACCAGGTCCATGTTCAGGCTGCCCACTATCACTACTTTTGCTTGCATGACGTTTACTCTTCAGAACGCTTTCAGAACACTGTTTTGGACCGGGCAACGCGCCCGGCTCAACGAAGCTGGGTGAATGCCCGGGGTGGAGGCGCGGTGGATTCGCGCAGCACAATGCTCGGTGCAACGATCAGGTGTTCGACAGGGGTTTCGCCCCGCGCCGAGATCCGCCGCAGCAGCACTTCGGCCGCGCGCTCGCCCAGTTGCAGAATGGATTGGCCCACGGTGGTGAGGGCCGGGTAAACGTATTGGCTCATCTGGATGTCGTCGAAGCCGATGACCGACAAATCCACCGGGACCCGTACGTTACGTTCGGCAGCGGCGCGCAACACACCGATGCCGACCATGTCGTTGGCCGCAAAAATCGCCGTCGGCGGATCCTGCTCCAGCAGTTTGACCGCTGCGCAATAGCCACTGTGGCCAGTGAAATCGCTTTCCACCACCCAGCTTTCCGGGACGTCGACCGCGGCTTCCTGCATTGCACGGTAATACCCCGCCAGACGCATCTTCGCTACGCTGGTCTGTACCGGGCCGCAAATACAGGCGATGTGCCGGTGTCCGAGGGACAGCAAATGGGCCGTCGCCAGATAAGCGCCGAGCTCGTGATCGATGCGCACCAGATCAGCCGTGACGCCGTCCAGGTCGCGGTCGACGATGACCAGCGGTGTGCGCACCGCCGACAAACCCTCAAGGACGCTGTCACCGCCGCCAACCGACGACACGATCAGGCCGTCGACACGTTTCTCCAGGAGCACGCGCAGGTAGCTGCGCTGCTTGTCGGGGTTGTCATCGGAATTGCAGAGGATCACGCAGAAGCCGTTACGCTCGCAGTAATCCTCGATGCCCCGAGCCAGCTCGGCGAAATACGGGTTGATGCCGTTGGGAATCAACAGGCCGATGGTCGCCGTGGCCTTGGCCTTCAGCGACCGCGCGACGGCGCTGGGCACGTAGTCGAGCTGCACGATGGCGGCCTCGACCTTCTTGCGCACGGCTTCGCTGACCGGTCGGGTGCGGTTAAGGACATGGGACACCGTGGTGTAGGAAATCCCGGCAATCGCCGCTACGTCCTTGATGGTTGCCATGTCAGCCGCGCCGCCGCGCGCGATTGCTGCGGTAGGTGTCGAGGACCACGGCGACGACGATGACCGCGCCGGTGATGATGCGTTTGGTTGGCTCGGTCGCGCCGATCTGCGCCAGCCCTGCCGCCAGTACCGAAATGATCAGCACGCCGAAGAAGGTGCTGATCACCGAGCCGCGCCCACCCATCAGGCTGGTACCGCCGATGACCACCGCCGCAATCACTTGCAGCTCAAGGCCTGAGCCGGCGTTGGGGTCGGCGGCTTCCAGGCGTGAAATCTGGAACAGCGCGGCGACGCCCGCCAGCAGCCCCATCAGCGAGAACACCAGGATCTTGTACGGCTTGGGGTTGATGCCCGCCAGACGCACCGCTTCTTCGTTGGTGCCGATGCCGATCAGGTAGCGGCCGAAAACGGTGCGCGTCAGCACGGCCTGGGCCGCGAAGATGACGATCAGGGCGATGACGAACGACGGCGAAATGCCGAAGGCGAACGGGTTGGAGAGCCATGCAAATGAATCACCGATGTACGCAGTGCGTGAATCGGTCAGCTGATACGCGACGCCCCGTGCCATTTCCAGCACGCCGAGGGAAACGATGAAGGAGGGAATGCGCCACGCCACGGTGATCGAGCCGGTCAGCGTACCGGCCGCCGTTGCACAGGCGATGCCCAGCAACGCCGATGGAAACACGCCCCAGCCCCAGCCGAGCATGGCGACACTGACCGCCGACGCCGCCAGCGCCAGCACCGAACCGACCGACAGGTCGATGCCGCCGATGATCAGAATGAACGTCATGCCGACCGCCAGCACCATCAGGTCGGGAATCTGGTTGGCCAGGGTGCTGAAGGTTTCGTACGAAAGGAAATGATCGCTGAGCAACGAGAACAATACGATCATCGCCAGCAAGGCGCCTGCCAGCCCCAGGTAAGTGCCCAGGCCGAAGTAGTTGCCGCTGCGCTTGCCCGGAGACGGCAGCGCGGCAGGAGTAGTAGAAGTTTTCATCAGTCGATCCTGGGCGCGGCTTCAGACAGCAGCGCATCACGTTTTTGATAGCCCGCGAAGGCAGCGGCAAGCAGTTCGTCCTGGGTCCAGGTGTCGCGCTCGAAGGTGTCGATCAGGCGCCCGGCGGACAGCACGCCGATGCGGTCGCAGATCAGCATCAGCTCGCGCAGATCACTGGAAACCACTACCAGCGCCCTGCCCTGACGGGTCAGTTCGCCCAGCAGCGCGTAGATGTCGAATTTGGCGCCGACGTCGATGCCGCGGGTGGGCTCGTCGAATAACATCACATGGCAGTTACGCTCCAGCCAGCGGCCGATCACCACCTTCTGCTGATTGCCCCCCGACAACTCCGACACCAGTTGCGTGGGGCTGGAACTGCGGATGCGCATGGCTCCCACCTGGCGCTGAGCCAGAGCGATCTCCGAATTACCGTTGACCACGCCGGCACTGGAAATGGCGTCCATGTTGCCCAGCGCGATGTTGGCGCTGATCGATTGCGACAGCAGCAGGCCCTCGCCTTTGCGGTCTTCGGTGATCAAGGCAATGCCATGACCCACGGCGTCCACTGGCGATTTGATCTGCACACTGCGCAACGGACTGCCGACCTCGATGCTGCCGCTGTCTGCCACGTCGGCGCCATAAATCAGCCGCAGCAACTCGGTACGCCCGGCGCCGATCAGACCGGAGATCCCGAAGATCTCCCCAGCCCGGACATCAAAGGACACGTCGCGGACCTTGTCGGAGCGATTCAAGCCTTTGACCGATAGCGCCACCGCGCCGATTTTTCGCTCGCCCAGGTCAATGTGCTCGCCCAGTTCGCGGCCGACCATCAGCGTGACCAACTGCTCGCTGTTGTAATTGGCCATGGCATCGACGCACACCAGCTTGCCGTCACGCAGCACAGCGATGCGCTGGGCAACACGGGCCAGTTCTTCCAGGCGGTGGGAGATGTAAATGATGGAAACGCCACGGTCCTGCAGGCGGGTGATCTGCTCGAAGAGCATTTCCACCTCGCGCGCCGTCAGCATTGCTGTCGGCTCGTCGAGGATCAGCACGTGGCAGTCGCCGATCAGGTTGCGGGCGATTTCGACCATCTGCTGATGGCCGATCCCCAGTTCGCTGACCAATGTGTCCGGGTCGATGGCCTCGAGGCCGACCTGGGCCATGGCCTTGATCGCGTCCTCGCGCAGCTTGCGGCGATTGATGAATCCTGCGCGGCTGGGCAGATTGTCGAGAAACAGGTTTTCCGCCACCGACAGCGTCGGCAACAGATTGAGTTCTTGCATGACCATGCGCACGCCAAGCTTTTCGGCCTGGGTGCGACTGGCAGGCTGGTAGGGCTGCCCCTGAAATTGCATCTGGCCGATGGTCGGGGTGACCAGACCGCCGATGATTTTCGACAGGGTGCTTTTGCCGGCGCCGTTTTCGCCGGTCAAGGCCAGCACTTCCCCGCGCATCAACGTCAGGTCGATGTCGCCGAGTACGGGTTGGGCGTAGGTTTTGCCAATACCACTGACAGATAGAACAGCGGCCTGAGCAGACGCTGACATAACGATCTCCACGCGCCTGCCCTCACGGGCAGGCGGTACATATTTGAAAAACTGCTGAGGTGAACAGTGCCGGGTGAAAACCAGAGCGGCTTATTGCGGCTTGGTGACCAGCTCGACCGGGGTTTCGATCACGCCGTTGGTGATCTCGAGCTTCTCGCCCTTGACCATCTTCAGGGCGGTATCGATACCGAACACGGCCTGACGCGCAGCGAACTGGTCAGCGGTGGCCAGAATGCGGCCGTCCTTCAGCATCGGCTTGATGGCGTTGATGTTGTCGTAGCCGACGACTTGAACCTTGCCCGCCTTGCCCGCCGCACGAACGGCGGAGACAGCGCCCAGCGCCATGCTGTCGTTACCGGCCAGCAGCGCTTTCAGATTCGGGTATTCGTTGAGCATGGCGGACGCGACGGCGTTGCCCTTGTCGATTTCCCAGTTACCGGACTGCGTGGAGACGATCTTCATCTGCGCAGCGTCCATCGCGTCCTTGAAGCCCGCGGTGCGTTGCTGCGCATTGGTGGTGGTCGGCACGCCTTCGATGATGCCGACTTCATCACCCGCTGCCAGCTGCTTGGCCAGGTAGTCACCCACCAGCTTGGCGCCCTTGCGGTTGTTCGGGCCTACGAAAGGCACTTCCATGCCCTTGCTTTTCAGCACATCAGCGTCGAGCTGGTTGTCGATGTTGACGACTTTGATGCCCGCATCCATGGCCTTTTTCAGGACCGACGCCAAAGCCTTGGAATCGGCCGGGGCGATGACCAGCGCGTCGACTTTCTTGACGATCATCTGGTTGACGATGTCGATCTGCGCCGCCGTGTCGGACTCGTTCTTGATCCCGTTGGAAATCAGGTCGAAGTCAGCGGAATGCTCTTTCTGATAGACCTTGGCGCCGTCTTCCATGGTCAGGAAGAATTCGTTGGCGAGGGATTTCATCACCAGCGCGACGGTGGGCTTTTTCGCGTCGTCGGCAAAGGCGGAAGAGAGAGGCAGGGTTGCAGCGCAAGCAGTAAGCATGGCAACAGCAAGAAGGCGTGCAGCGAATGGCAGCTTCATGGAATCACTCCGACATTATGATTGTTGTTATCGGCAGCGTTTACGCGTCATGGGAAGGATCGACGGAATCGCAAACGTTTGCGTGAGCGAAACTATGGGAATCGTTTAGGATTTTGTCAACTCTGCAAAGCAAGGGAATCTAGGGATGGGCCGGTATGGCCCGGCTCCTCCGATCACCGTTGCAGTGCTGATGGCCTGCACCCCGAATCGGAGGATAGAAAGGAAATTGAATAGTTACGCGCGTTCCTGATAGGCGGTTGCGCGGCGGCCGGCCGAATGCAGTTTCAAGTCATCCTTCAACCTGGCAATCAGGTTGGCAATGGCACGGCTGGAGTTGAGCGAACTGACCGGAATACCCGCCGCGAGCAAATCTGCGTGGCCCCTTTCCCGATCAAAGATTTGCACCATTATTTGATCCTGGGCATCAATGGTGCATTTGCATTTGGCAGGCAGAAAGCCTGATTCGACGATATGGCAGAGTTCAAGTGTGGACATCATGGCAAATTTCCTTATTTGGTTATGCACGGTGGATATCGCACAGGGGCAGCAATTCCAAGAGTTTCTCAAGAATGGGACGAACGGGCATGACCTAGATCAAGAGGTCTTCGTCCATGGAAGGTTCGACGAGGTTGACGCTGTGACCCCGATCAGACCGGCACTGCACATACGGCCTGTTGGATGGCGTAAATGGCGCGGGTTTGAGGAGGTGATCGATGCGACAAGCCAGTAAGCTGGGCGCCTTCAAAATGGCCATTCGCCAATCTCCTTCAGCGGCAGTGAACTAATCACGCCCGCGGCGGCCAGAGGGGCTCGCGCTGCAATATGGCAGTCGATGCAGAAGAAAGATTTCTACCGTATTTGGAGCACATGATGGGTCGGGCAAACAACGAGTTTGAGTTCTGGTGGGGCACTTCGGGGCCTTGGGTCGAGCCGCCGAATGTGCGCCGCAACGGCACCAGCGGTGTGCAGCGCGTGGTGCACGATGGCAAGACGCTTTACGTCAAACGCCAGACCGGCCACCTGTTTCGCAGCCTGCGCTACCCCACCGGCCGCCCCACTGCACTGCGTGAAGGCATCGCGCTGACCAAGCTCGAGGAACTGGGCGTTAACGCGCCACGACCTGTGTTCTACGGCGCACGCAAAGTTGCCGGTGTATGGCAGGGCGTCCTGGTGACCAAGGACCTGGGCGGCTTCATCGACCTCGACACCTGGTATGCCCAGGGCGGCGCGAGCAGCCTGAGCGTCGAGCAACATCAGCGTCTCTTCAAGCGTCTCGCTGAAACGCTGGCGAAGATGCACCTGGGCAAATGGCAGCACGGCTGCATGCGCTCCAAACACATCTTCATCAAGGCGACCGTCACCGACACGCGCTTTGACTTCGAGCTGGCGCTGCTGGATCTGGAAAAATCCCACGGCCGGATCACTACCCTGGGCGCCGCGCGTCACGACATCCCCCAGCTCAGAAGGCATTCGTTCTGGGACGAGTCCCAGTGGCAGTACTTCCTGTCGTGCTACGAGCAAGCCATCGGCCGAGCCATTTAAGCGCGGCAGCAAAGGCAGGCAGGCCCCTTCACGCGCAGCAGAACCCGGCGTGAGGAGCCTGGCCCGTCAAGGGACGTAACCCGCCTGCTCGCTGATCCATGCCGGGGCTGTGCGCTCGTTGATCACCTGCGCCACTTTCGACGCGATGTCAGCGCGGGTGAACGGCTTGGCCAGCACGTCGAAACCGGCAATCTGCGTTGCCGATTCACGGGTGTAACCCGTGACCACGAGCACCGGCAGCGCAGGCAAGACCTCGCGCAGGCTCACGGCGAGCTGTGTGCCGCTTTTTTCCGCCATCAGCTGATCAGTGATGAGAACGTCCGGCCGCAAGCCGGCGCTGACCATGTGCTCGGCGGCGGACGGCGACGCCGCTTCGGTCACCTGATAGCCCAGGTCACGCAGTTGCAGCGCAACGGTGTAGCGGACCAGTTCCTCATCGTCCACCACCAGCACGTGAAAAGGGTGGTCCGCGCCAGGCGCTGAGTCGCCCTCGCCTTCTGCCGGTGTCAGCACCTGCGCACTGGAAACCGGCAGCCAGATGTCAACCCGCGTGCCGAGACCCGGCGCGGACTGAACATCAAAACCACCGCCGGATTGCAGGGCCAGCCCCTGCACCATCGACAACCCGAGGCCGGTGCCCTTGCCGACGCCCTTGGTTGAGTAGAAAGGCTCAACGCAGCGTTGCAGGACTCCCTCGCTCATGCCGCTGCCGTTATCCGAGACCGTCAGCCTGACGTAGCAACCCTGTGCGGGCGCCGGACCCAGCCCCGGACTGCCGGCCACCACTTCAGGTCGCGCACTGATTTTCAGGTAGCCGCGTTCGGCAATCGCGTCACGGGCGTTGACCGCGAGGTTGAGCACCCCCAGTTCAAGCTGATGGGGGTCAATGAGAATGTTGGGCAGATCTGCAGGAATCTCGACAATCACTTCGATGGTCGGGCCGAGCGAGCGCTGGATAAGGTCACGCATGTCGTTGACCAGACTGTCCAGGGCCACGACTTGGGGTTTGAGCGTCTGCCGGCGGGCAAAGGTCAGCAGACGGCCCACCAGAATCCGCGCGCGATCCGCCGCCTGCAGCGCCGCGTCGATCAGCCGATGGGAGCGATCATTGCTGACCGGCTGGCGCCTCAGCAACTCCAGCGACGTCATGATAGGCGTCAGCAGGTTATTGAAGTCGTGGGCGATGCCGCCGCCCAACTGGCCGACCATCTCGATCTTGCGCGACTCGTGCAGCAGCGCAATGGCCGCTTCGCGCTCGGACACCATGGTAGCGACGCGCTGTTCAAGGCTTTCGTTGAGTTCGATCAGTTGATGTTCCGCGCCGACCCGCGCCGAGATGTCCACGCACACGAACAGCAGCCCGCTGACCTGCTGCTGGGCATCGAGCAGCGGCGTGACGTGGGTCTGCACCCAGACCACAGAGCCGTTCGCCCGCACATGGTGCTGGGTCAGTTCGAAGGGCGCTTCGGCGGTCAGAAAGTTCTCGTAGAACATCGGCTGCGCGCCGGCTGCCAGATCCTTCTGCAATTCAAGGATCGAACGGCCGGCGATCGCCCGGCGCTGCAGACCCATGATGTCGCAGTAGCGATCATTGACCTGCTGAAACACGCCTCGGTGATCACACAAGGCAATGCCGGCACCCGCCTGCTCGAACATCCCGGCCAGTTGCGCGGAACTGGCGTGCAGCGCCGCTTCAGCCCGCGTATGGTTGATCCACTGCCAGCCCAGCTTGGCTGTTTCCTCGATGAGGTGGATGTCGTGGGGACTACAGACCCGCTGCCCTTCGAACTCAACGGTAAACACGCCGGCCAATGTGTCATGGCGCATCAACGGGACGTGCACGGCCAGACTCGTTGTGACGGTCGATTGAGAGGCAGGGGCGTCAGGGTTGGCGCGAACGGCGTCGCCCTTCACCAGCGCTTGCACGGTAATGCCTTGGTGCAACGCAGAACAGGTGTCATGACTCACGGAGATCAGCCCTGATCGGGCCGCCACCTCACCCTCACGGTATTCACGGAGAATGACGAAATCGCCCCTCTCCTCGTCCGTTTCCGCAATATGGACGCGGGCGGCGCCCAGCTCTTGTCCGATACGCCGGATCACGTCTGCCTTGATCTGCTCGGGGTCGCGAATGGAGGGCAGCGCCTGGCCCAGTTCAAGCAGCAGCGCCTGACGACGCTCGAAATGCACACGCTCGGTGGTTTCGGTGACAACGCAGAGTACACCGCCGACGGATCCGTCGTTCTGGTGCACTGCAGAGTAGGAGACGTCGAAGTAGACGGTCTCGCCGTAGCCATGCCGTTCGATGTAGAACGCACGGTCCTTGGCAGCAAACGTTTGCCCGGTTTCCCGCACACCGCGCAACAGTGGCTCAAGGTCGTCCCACAGTTCGCGCCAGTTCTCGATCGCAGGCCGACCAAGGGCGCGGGGATGCTTCGAACCGATGCTCGGTGCATAGGCATCGTTGTAGAGCGCGACAAATTCGGGCCCCCAGAAAAGCACGATCTGCGCCTGCACGGGAAGGATCGTGCCCATCAGGGTTTTTAGACCGTCGGGCCAGTCGGCGGGCACGCCAAGGGGCGAGCCATCCATCAAGGGGGACTGAAGCAGATCACCGACCGCACCGCCGTTGGCTAGAAAGCGCAGGGGGGCTGCGCTGAACCCGGTGTTGGGTGGGCTATCCATAATTAGGGCCTGACAGGAAATATCGTGAGCAGATTGCATCGCTTAGAGCGACGGCGATGCAATGGCGTTCCATTCAGATCGGGATGAGTTTGCACACACATGGCCCGGTAGCCGTAACAGCCGGGCCCTGACGCGACTCAATCCTCTTCTTTGACGGTAGCCACCTCGTCAGCGCGCACGCGGATGGTTTTACCGGAGATGTCTTCGAACTCATAAAAACCGTCTTTGCTCTTGGTTTTCGGCGCGTCCTTGGTCACGTACTGCGTACCGTTCTGCAGAGTAATGACAGTCGACGTTGAGCAGCCGGCCAACGCTGCACAGCAGGCGAACGCGACGGGCATCAGCAATGATTGGATTTTCATAAAGTCTCCTGAGGGGTGTGGCTCGGGCGTGGTGCGCGCAAGCGATCAATCGTCATCTAGCAGATCAGATCAACGTGATCGAGTTTGGTTCGCCATCTGCACAATCAGCCGAAAAATCAGCAACTTGGGTGAAAGCAGGTTTTTGTCCGATCCGCTGTTGCGAAACGTCTGACACTCAAATACTGTATGCGCATACAGCAAGCAGGAGGGTCGCTTCGTGTCTGACACCGACGTATCAACGGCAGCATCGCCAGGGCACTACGAGCGCATGGCCGTGCGGGTCCAGAAGATCATCAACTCGCAGAGTGCGCAGAAAGCCCGCGCGGCGCTGATTTTCAGGCTCCCGGACGAACTCGAAGACGACTGGAAACAGTTGCTGGAAGAGATCGACGAGAACGACAACGTGACCCTGGCCTGGCGGGACGACGGCGGCGTGCAGATTTTCTGGACGGTGCCCAAGGAAGATTAACCTGCAACCCGAACCCACCTCGATGAACGACCCAGTTGGATAACATGCTCAGATTTTGTGCTGCTCTGCTTTTGGCTTTTACCTTCCTGCAAACCGCTTACGCTGACGTCAATATTGGCACCTGGAACCTGGAGCACTTGAGCGTGCGCCCGAACAAGGACTTCGAGGGCATCGCCAAGGTCGCCCGGAAGGTCGACTTTCTCGCCGTTCAGGAATTGATGAGTGAAGACGCGCTGGACGCGCTGGCCAAGGAGCTGACCCGGCAGACCGGCAAGCACTGGAGTTCGATGGCCTCCCATGCCGTGGGCCGCTCGTCATACAAGGAAATGTACGGATTCGTGTGGCGGGACGATGCCGTTGCGTACGAAGACGGTGCCGTAAGCTACCTGGACCGCAGCGACACCTTCGAGCGCGAGCCCTACTCCGCACAATTCCGCTCGCTCAAGGACGGCAAGACCTTTGTCGTGGCCACCGTGCACATCCTCTACGGCAAGAACCAGGCGGACCGCGCTTCGGAAATCGTCGCGCTGTCCAACTACTGGACCTGGTTGCAGGAAACCTACCCCGGCAACAACCAGATCATGCTGATGGGCGACTTCAACACCCCGCCCAACTCGCCGGCGTGGGACAAACTCGACACCAGCGCCAGGCCGCTGGTACTGGAAGGCGCCAGCACGCTGTCGACCAAAGATGGCAAATTCGCCAACCTCTACGACAACATCTTCATCAGCAAGCAGTCGGCGATCCGGGTGAACAAGGTCGAAGTGTTCGATTACCCGAAATTCCTCGGCCTGACCCACGCCAAGGGCCGTGACAGCGTGTCCGACCACGCGCCGATTTTCCTCAGCGCCAACCTGAGCGGCGGCAACGGCGCAGCCAGCGCGTCTGCCGTCACCGCGCAAGCCCGCCCCCCTGCGGGCAATCCGATGAAACCCGCTGCGAGTGCCGGTGGCAGCCCGGCCAACCTGACGCTGGCGATTCGCGGCAACAGGAAGACCATGGTTTACCACCGCCCGGACTGCCCTTCGTACAACGCGATCGCCGAGAAGAACCGGGTGGAGTTCAACAGCCCGGCGGCGGCAGAAGCGCAGCATTATCACTTGGCAGGCAATTGCCATTGATCCGCAACGGCGCACGCTGATCCCCACTCAACTCGCCTGCCACACAGTGGCAGGCGAGACTGCCCAGAACGGGCTGACTTCCCGACTCATTTACGCGCCAGGTCGTGCTGAATGCAGCCCTCGTAGTAGGTCTGCTTCACAGCGGCGGGCTTCAGCTTCGAGGGGCTTTTGTAAGTCTGCTCCGTGATGCCCAACGCCATCTTGCTCATCCACGGTTTGGCGAACTTGCGGCTCTGCAGCTTTTTGCGCGCGCTGTAGAGGGTCGTCCCAGAGAGTTTGGACTGCTGCGCCGCCCCCGCGACCCCCGCTCCCCATTTGCAGACCTGCAGGTCGTTCTTGCTGAGGTCCTTGGCGTGCGCGGTGACGGACACCGCTGCCAGAAAAGCCGCCACCACGGCCAAGCCCACACTGCGCATACACATTTCATCCCGGAATTAATTGATAAAAAAGGATTTTTCCAGAAATGGCAGCCGGCGCGGGCCATCAATATGCCTTTTTCGCACAAAACATTTCCGGCGCTGCCAGCGGTCACTGTAACGGGCTGATCCGATCCCCGGCAGCCCCCTCGAAAACGCCCTTTTCATCCGTTCAATTCGTCTGGATATAGGGGCAATATCCATATCGATATGGCACATGGCCGCCCATCGGCGAGGGATTTTAAACGCTCAGGGAGGTGTGCAATTCTGCGCCGGCTGGTCGCCTCGCAACCCGATTGCGGACGGCCCGTCTCGGGTGGAGATGCATTACGGTCCGAGGCCCATTGAGAGTTGATCAGCCTGTATCGATCTCGAAATGAAAAGACAGCAATGCCGATGCAGTCGACGCGCAGGCTGTCCGGTACATCAAGGAAGCCCTTATTCACCCGGCGTCACTGCACGCCCCCCCCCTACAGGCCAGGACAATGAATGACTACAAGGATTTTGTAATTCATTACCGCTTTCAAGGTGAGCCGCGGTACTTCAATCATCACGGCAACCCTCTCTGCGAAAGTGAGGCGCTGCATTTTGCGACCTTGCACGCCGGGGTGGGCGCAGTCGAGGGCCACATTTGCGCAGGCCCGGTGAAACTGGCGCTGCTTTGCGCGGAAGGCCTGGGCGTCACGCAGGTGCGATGGAAACGCACCTGATCGAGGAAAACTGCAAACAAACCCTGATTCACGCGGTCGGAATTTACAAGCAGCGCTCATCACACCAGCAAAGCGAGGTAAACATGACCATCGACAACGCATTGAAACAGGAAGTCCTGACCCGATTGCTGCACGCCCACCCGGCAGGCCTGGGCAAAGAAGTACTGGACAACTACAGGGGGGAGAACGCAGTCGCAGACACTCTGGAGCATTTGCAGACGGCGGGCTTGATCCACGACGGCTGCGTCCATCGCGTCAGTGAGGGGGATCGGTCTCTGAAGTACCCCATCAAACTCAGTTCTTCGGGTGTCGAGGCGGCCAAGCAACTGGAGGTGGAGCAGTCCCGGCACTAAGCGCGTGCGCGTGCAATAAAAAAACCGGCCAAGGCCGGTTTTTTCAGGTAATCGATAAAGTGGTGTTCTCCCCTGGTGCTGCCTGCACTGGACATCGTAAGCCTGTCAGGACGCAGCACCACAGGGGAACGAGAAGGAGCCTACAAGCTGAGTCTCGTTTTCGTCACGCCCCGTATTGTGACTTCATGCGTCCAGCCCTCTCCCCAGCCTCTGGCTTAACGCCTGCGCTCAGACCGCCGGGTAGTCACCGGTGCCATCTGGCCAAGGGGTCAGCAGCTCGAACCCCGTCTCGGTCACCGCCACCATGTGTTCCCACTGCGCCGACAACGACTGGTCGCGGGTGAGCACGGTCCAGCCATCCTCCAGCACGTAGGTGCCCGGCTTGCCGGCATTGATCATGGGCTCAATGGTGAAGACCATGCCGGTCTTGAGTTTCAGCCCCTTGCCCGCCGCGCCGTAGTGCAACACTTGAGGTTCTTCGTGGTACTTGCGACCGATGCCATGTCCGCAGTATTCGCGCACCACGCTGAAGCCTTCACGGTAGGCCACAGTCTGGATGGCGTTGCCAATGTCGCCCAATGTCGCGCCGGGCTTCACCGCGTTTATCCCCGCCAGCGTGGCTTCGTAGGTGGTTTCGACCAGACGGCGGGCGAGCGGGCTGACCTCGCCGACGTAGTACATACGGCTGGTATCGCCGTGCCAGCCATCTTTGATGACGGCGACGTCGATGTTGACGATGTCGCCGTCTTTGAGCACATCTTCCGCCGACGGAATACCGTGGCAGACGACCGTGTTGGGCGAGATGCAGGTGGTTTTGGTGAACCCGTGATAGCCGACGTTGGCGGGGATCACTTTCAGCTCGTTGACGATGTACGCGTTACAGATGTCATCCAGCGCTTGAGTGCTGATGCCCGGCTTGACGTGCTCTGCGATCATCGCCAGTACGTCTGCCGCCAGACGCCCCGCCACACGTAGCCCGACCAGGTCGGCTTCGGTCTTGATGCTGATGCTCACTGGGACACCGCCCTGGCCGGTGCCAGATCCGGTACAAGGTCGCTGGCCTGAAGGCTCAACACGGCGCCGCCGGACGTTTCAGCGCGAATCAGCAATTGGCAGATCTCGCTGTAATTCAGACCGGGGTGCAGCTCGGCGAGCATGCCTACCCGCATCCAGTGCTCGGCCTGAGCATTGATCGAGCGACTCAAGGCCGCGCTGGCGCAACGAATGTTGGCGTGCATCTGTTCGGAAATTTTGACCAGTCCCATAGCGACCTCTCGAAGAATATACGGAGCATATACGTTCCATATATTTCATCGCAACCGGCCTTGGTCATCTGCTACGCAGAACGCGACCCTATGCAGAGCACGACCTTTTACGCAGAGCCGGAAAACTCAGTCGCGCACTCGGAGAGCGACGTGGCCAGCTGCGAAATCGCCTCGCGGTCGTCTTCGCTGAGCGCCCGGTAATGAGTAATGACCGCCCGCTCCGCTTCGTTCAGTGTGTCGGTGGCGATGGGGGTCCGCTCGCCCGACAGCACGTACATGACGTCGATGCCTTTTTTGCCCAGGGCCGCGAGGTAATCCGAGCGTGGGATGCGTTCACCGCTCTCGTATTTACCTTGTGCGTTGGCCTCTACCCCTCCGATGGAGCCGAAGTCCTGTTGCGACAGCCCGAGCCGTTTGCGTTCTTCTTTCAGACGTGAGCCGAGATCTTTCATAAACGAGGGTCCTGAAGTTGACTATGTTCAAAGAGCAAGACCCCATTGGTCCGAGGGAGTTGCGCCCTTGGGCTCATTTGGTCAATCTTCCGAATTGACGGCTCAAGGAATCCCCTTCGTGGCCGATAGGTTCTGATGTACCGCTATTCTTTTCGAATGGCCGCCCGATTTCTGTAGTTCGGAGAACCAGACAATGATTTCTTTCTTACTGGGTTGGTTGGCGCTGTCCGCCGTAGGCACATTGATTGCCCTGGCGGTGATTCGCACTGGTAAAATGCGCCAGCCTGACGCGGATGAAACGGTGTCCGGTCAAATACCCGTCCCGGTCCTGGTGCGATTCAAACCCTGAATCAGCCCCTGTCGTCTTGCCGGGAGCAACCCCTTACATCACTCCCCTGCGAGCTGCGCCTGTTCAGCCGCGTAGCCGCTGGCATTGCCCGTGGCATATCCCGATGCGAAGCCACTGCTGGCTGGCACAAACGCAAGGTCGGCCTGATTGGCGCTGAACTGGCGAAGTCCGGATGCCAGGGCTAGAAAATCCTCACGCTGCATCTCGTTGCCCCATACGCTGCTGAACGACGATTCGTTTTTCTGGGCGGTGAAGTCCTGAAGGGTATTGGCTTGATTGGTTTGCATGGCTGCTCTCTTCTTCTCGATACTGTTTAAACATACAGTATTTTCAACGCCCCTCGAACGCAAGTCCTGTCGCGACGAATGGTCACTCGGATAACCCCCGGCAGTGTGGACGTCCGAACCGACTTCCCCACCTTCTCAGGCACTGGATCGTAACCGGTCGCTTAAACCCGGGCGAGCGCTTCCAGCCGATCAAGATCTTCTGCGGGCAACACAATTCCATCTTTCAACGAACGCTCCCGTTGGCGATAGCGGCGATCACCCGGCATCCGCTGCTGACCAACGCCGTGCATCTGCCTGACCAGCTCTTCGCTGCGCTCGGCAAATGCCTGACCGCCGCCCTTGTCCGGATCGATAACGATGATCACCTGACCGGTCCAGGGGGTTTGCGCCCCGGGAGACTTCGACATATCAAACTCGAAGGAGAAATGGCCGCCGGTGAGCGCGGCGGACAACAGCTCCACCATCATCGACAGCGCCGATCCCTTGTAACCGCCGAAGGGAAGCAAGGCGCCGCCGTCGAGAATAGCTTTCGGGTCTTCGGTCGGCTGGCCATTGCGATCGACGCCCATCCCGGGCGGGAGCATGCGTCCCTCTCTGGCGGCAATCTGCACGTCACCATGGGCGATGGCACTGGTGGCCATATCGAAAACGATGGGCTGACCGTCGGCGCGGGGCGCGGCGAAGGCAATAGGATTGGTGCCAAACAAAGGCTTTTGCCCATCGTGGGGCACGACACAGGTCATGCTGTTGACCACGCTCAACGCCACCAGCCCCTCCTGGGCGAACGGCTCGACGTCCGGCCACAGCGCGGCAAAGTGATGAGAGTTACGAATGGCCAGAATGGCAATCCCTGCGCTTCGCGCCTTGTCCATGACCAAAGCCTTGGCCGCCTGCATCGCCGGCTGGGCAAAGCCGCCCATGGCATCAACGCGCACAAACGCTGCGCCGACGTCCTCGACCTTCGGCTCCGCCCGGCCGTCGACCCAACCCGCTGCCAGCGACGACAGATATCCCTTGATGCGGAAGACGCCATGGCTGTGGGAGCCATCGCGCTCGGCGGCCGCGCAGTTGGCGGCCAGCACGTGCGCCACCTCGGGCGAGGTGCCATGGCGCACGAAGATCTGGCGCAGCAGCTCGGTCAGATCGGCAAAGGAAATCGTCCGGGTGGTCTGGCTGTCGTGGGTTGAAGGCATCTGAAGCTCCGTTGTGATTATTGGACGTGGAAGCGAAACAGAGAAGGCAGGCGCCTGGAGACGCTCGTTCTGCAGAGTACTGCGCGGCCACAAGCGGGTAAACTGCGTGCCTCGCGCAATGGCCGCCCTGACCTCAACCGAACGAGGACCGCTCGATGGATTCGCTGACCGCTGATAGCCAGATCGTGAATTGCCACACCGTCGTCCTCGGCGCCGGCATTGTGTGCTGACGCCCATGGCGCGCGGGATTCGCCTCACCACCGGCGTCGAGTTCGCCGCACCAGACGCGCCCATCAACGAGATCCAGCTGCGCCGCTGCGAAGCCATCGCCCCAAGGCTCTATCCGTTAGGCGAGCGGCTGGACGATGAACCCAGGCTGGGTCGCCGGCCGTGTTTGCCGGACATGCGCCCGGTCATCGGGCCGGCGGCTTCCCACAAAGGGCTGTGGTTCAACTTCAGGCACGCCCACCATGGTCTGACCCTCGGCCCGGTCACAGGCCGACTGCTGGCGGAAATGATGACCGGCGCCACGCCGTTTACCGATCCGGCGCCTTACAGCCCCAAGCGGTTCGCGTAAACCGCCGCGCGCTGCACAGCGCTGATTACTCCGCCTGCAAGCGCTTCTGGAAGAACAGCCGCTGGTGCCCGGGCGGATAATCATCCAACTGGCCAAACTGCTCATAGCCGCGCTTGCGATAGAACTCGGGTGCCTGGAAATCGAAGGTGTCGAGCCACACGCCGACGCAGCCCCGTTCGCGGGCGAGGTCCTCGGCCATCGCCATCAACTGGCTGCCCATGCGCTGGCCCCTCGCCTGTTCAGGCACCACGAGCAGTTCAATGAACAGCCAGCTGTAGAGGATTCGGCCATGCAGACCACCGAGCACGGCATCGGTCTGTTCGTCGCGGACAAACAGGGCAAATTTCTCGGATTTGCCGTCGCCCGCCATGGCAGCGTTATAGGTCCTCAGTGGCTCGAGGATCTGCAGGCGTTCTTCTTCGGAGGGGTTGGACTTGAATTCGATCCGGACACTCATGCATCGCTTCCTGCTGACGTAAATGGGGAAGTGCAAGGTTGTCGGATATGCGAGGGGGAGTAAAGCTAAGAGGGGTTAAAGCGAAGAAGTGGCAACAGATTCAGTGAGGATGGATGTGGAAGCCCGGGGGCTCCCACACGCGCTCAGGCGCAGAGTCGATCAGTCTTTCTGATCGCGCAGGACATTACCGGAGGTGCCGTCGATGCGGAATTCGTACGTCAGGCTGTCCGCTTTGCGGCCTTCGCCTTCCCAGTAGCCTTTGTCGTCGGCTTCGATGCTGTAGATCTCTGTGTAGCCTGCCGACTTGGCTTTTTCGATCGCTTTTTCGATGGTGATCCAGCCAGCGCCCGGCTTGTCCGCCAAGGCGAACTGTGCAGTGGTCAGGGCAGCGGTGGCGAGAACGGCAGCGGTAAGTTTCTTGATCATGATTGAACTCCATTTCCCTTTGCGGGCTTTTTGAATGCGATTTTTTGGAGTTCCTGACCCGAAAAATAGTTCATCCGGGGTTTTGTAACCGCTTGATGCTGCCGGATAAATGCCGCCATGAAGGCCGCGTCAGCGAGGCACCGATCAGATCCGATCAGCGCTTGACCTTGCGCCGCAGCACGCCGTTGAGCACCACCACGACGACGGCGACAAAGATCGCGATGTATTGAAAGGTCTTTTCGCTGAGCACGCCGGTGTTCTGCAGATGGGAAAGGCCAAGCATGATGGCCAGAACGCTGAGGGCGATGATGATTGAGTAAATCAGACGCTGTTTGTTGGTCATTGCGGGATTCCTGAAAACCGGTCGAGATGTGGGGCGCAGTACACATATGCGGACATGGTACCTGCTCGCATCGATGCTGACACGCCCGCATCAGGGCGGCGTCGAGGCTGCGACGAAGCGTCTCGGCCGCTGATGCCCGTCACTTTCACGTGGTTTAATACGCGTACTTTCAGTCGCTTAAGCGTTTAAGGGCGGTAGGACGGGTCTGCCAACGACGCAGAATTCTCCCTCCGCACTCATTCAACAAGGAGTTCCCAATGCCCCATGAAGGCAGCCTGTTGCAGGCCGCAGTCGTGTTCCTGCTCGCCGCCGTTCTCACGGTTCCTCTGGCCAAACGCCTGCAACTGGGCGCCGTGATTGGCTACCTGATCGCGGGTGTGATCATCGGCCCGTCTTGCCTCGCCCTGATCGGCGATCCGCAAAGCGTCGCCCACATCTCCGAGCTTGGCGTGGTGCTGCTGTTGTTCATCATCGGCCTGGAGTTGTCGCCGCGACGCCTGTGGACCATGCGCAAATCGGTATTCGGTGTCGGCATGGCACAGGTGCTGCTCACGGGGGTGGTCATTGGCGCGGTCGCCTTGCTGGGCTTCAATCAGCCGCTCAACAGCGCCGTGGTGCTCGGCCTGGGGCTGGCGCTGTCGTCGACCGCCTTTGGCTTGCAGAGCCTGGCCGAACGCAAGGAGCTCAATGCGCCCCACGGTCGCCTGGCCTTCGCCATTCTGCTGTTCCAGGACATCGCGGCCATCCCGCTGATTGCGCTGGTACCGATGCTGGCGGGCGGTTCACACGATGCCGGTTCCGGCGATTCCCTGCGTCACGGCCTGCAAGTGCTCGGCGGTATCGCCATTGTCGTGGTCGGCGGTCGTTACCTGTTGCGTCCGGTGTTCCGCATCGTCGCCAAAACCAAACTGCAGGAAGTCTCCACCGCGACCGCGTTGCTGGTGGTGATCGGCACGGCGTGGCTGATGGATCTGGTGGGCGTGTCCATGGCGCTGGGGGCGTTTCTTGCTGGCCTGCTGCTGGCTGATTCCGAATACCGCCATGAGCTGGAAGCGCAGATCGAGCCGTTCAAGGGTCTGTTGCTGGGACTGTTCTTCATCAGCGTCGGCATGGGCGCCAACATCGGCCTGCTGATCAATTCGCCGTTCACCGTGCTGGGCCTGACGCTGCTGCTGATCGGCCTGAAATTGCCGCTGCTGTTTTTCGTCGGTCGTCTGGCGGGCGGCCTGGGCAAGCAAAGCGCGCTGCGCCTCGGGCTGGTCCTGGCCGCGGGCGGTGAGTTCGCTTTCGTGGTGTTCAAGATCGGCCGCGATCAGGGCCTGTTCGATGCCGCGCTGTACGACACGCTGGTGCTGACGATCACCCTGTCGATGGCGCTGACGCCGCTGTTGCTGCTGGTGATGTCGCGCTGGCTGAAACCTAAGCCGGTGGTCAAAGAAGTACCGCCCGAGTACAAGGAAATCGAATCCGACAACCCGCGTGTGGTCATCGCCGGCATGGGCCGGATGGGGCAGATCGTTGCGCGTATCCTGCGCGCCCAGAATATCCCGTTCATCGCGCTGGACACGTCGGTGGAAACCATCGAGTTCACCCGCAGTTTCGGTAATGTACCGGTGTTCTACGGCGACCCCCTGCGCCCGGAAATCCTCCGCGCCGCGAAAGTGGATCAGGCCGAATACTTCGTCATCGCCACCGACGACCCGGACACCAACATCAAGACCGCCGAACTGGTGCGCAGGTTGTATCCACACATGAAGATCATTGCCCGGGCCCGTAACCGTCAGCACGTTCACCGCCTGCTGGATCTGGACGCCGAGGCGGTGCGGGAGACGTTCTATTCAAGCCTGGAGATGACCCGCCGCACCCTGATCGGGCTGGGCCTGAGTGAAGCCCAGGCGGCTGCGCGGATTGATCGATTCAAGCGTCACGACGAACAAGTGCTGAATCGCCAGCACCTGATCTACGACGATGCCGCGAAGGTCATGCAAAGCGCGCTGGAAGCCCGGACTGAACTGTCCGAGCTGTTTGAGTCCGACCGGATGGACGAGGAAGCGAGTGATGCGCAGCCTGCGTTGAAGGCTAAAAAACAGTAGCTCCACGGGTGAGCCTTCTGAAGAAGGCTCACCTCTTCAGCCCATGACTTCGCTCAGCGGAATGAAGTTGAGCAAGTCACCCTCCGCCACCGTTGTGCCTTCCACAATCTCGATCAGCCCGTCGGCCCAGGCGGCGCTGCGCAGCACACCCGAACTCTGATTGCGGTAGGCAACCAGCCGGCCCTGTTCGAGGCGTCCGCGCAGGTACTCGCGCCGGTTGCCCGGTTTGGTCCAGGTGAATGCAGCCTGCACCTGAAACTGCAGCGGCTTGACGGCCTGCACGCCCAAGCGTCTGAGCAGGTAAGGACGGGCAAGCAGCGCGAAAGTCACCAGCGTCGAGGCGGGATTGCCCGGAAGGCCGATCACCGGCACCCCACGGAAGTGGCCGAAGGTCAGCGGCTTGCCGGGTTTGATGGCCAGTTTCCACAGGGCGATCTCGCCTTCTTCACGCAGCGCGTGGCCAAGGAAATCAGCTTCGCCGACGGACACGCCGCCCGTGGAGAGGATCAGGTCGACGTTGTTCAGGCTGCCCAGCGCCGCGCGGGTTTTCTCGAGGTTATCGGGAAGGATGCCCGCGTCGACCACCTCGCAGCCCAGCCGCGTCAGCCAGCTGCACAGCAGCACGCGATTGCTGTTGTAGATCTGCCCTGGTCCCAAAGGCTGCCCCGGCTCGATCAACTCATCGCCCGTGGACAGCACAGCGACCCGAGCGCGGCGTATGACCTGCACGTGGCCGAAACCCATGCTCGCGGCCAGGCCCAGTTCAATCGGGTTCATGACGGTGCCGGCATCCAGCACCATGTCGCCGACCGTGGTCTCCTGCCCTTTGGGGCGAATGTTCTGACCGGCGCTCAAGGGTTCGAGAAAGCGCACCGTCTCATCCGCCTGGACTTCGGCGTTCTCCTGCATCTCGACGCAATCAGCCCCTTCAGGAACCGGAGCGCCGGTGAAGATCCGCGCACAGGTCCCGGGTTGCAGTGGCTCGGGCGCGTGCCCGGCGAAGATCCGCTGGCTCACCGGCAACGGCTCGCCGGTCCAGTCCGCGACCCGCATGGCGTAACCGTCCATGGCGCTGTTGGGCCAGGGCGGCAAATCCAGCGTCGAGACCAGATCCTCGGCCAGCACGCGTCCCAGGGCATCGGCCAGTGCCACGCTTTCACGCTCGGTGATCGGCGCGGCGGCGGCGAGGTCCATCAATCGCTGCATGGCCTCTTCGACCGGCATCAGGCGACTCTTTTCAGGTGCGCTCATAAGGCTCACCCGCGGGTCGCGCAGGGTTCGGCCTTTTTCAGATGCGGCACGAAATTGCACGGGCGGAAGCTGTTGTTCAACTGGTCGGCGAGAATGCCGTCCCAGCCCGTGCGCACAGCATTGGTAGAGCCCGGCAGGCAGCAGACCAGCGTGCCGTTGGCCAGCCCGGCAAGGGCGCGGGACTGGATGGTCGAAGTGCCGATGTCGGGCAGGGAAATCTGGCGGAACAGCTCGCCGAAACCGTCCACTTGCTTGTCCAGCAGGCAGGCCACGGCTTCCGGGGTGCTGTCGCGGCCGGTGAACCCGGTGCCGCCGGTGATCAGCACGACTTGCACTTCATCATCGGCGATCCAGGTCGCCACCTGGGCGCGGATCTTGTACAGGTCATCCTTGAGCAGCACGCGCTCGATCAGGCCGTGACCAGCGGTGGTCAGGCGATCGACGAACATCTGGCCGGAGGTATCGGTTTCAAAAGTACGGGTGTCACTGACCGTCAGAACAGCAATGTTCAGGGGTACGAAAGGCGAGTCTGCCTTGGCTTTCATGGCGAGGTCCGGTTGTAGAGGAAACAGGGCGGTGTTATATCACAGCACCTGTTTTTTTCCGCGCCAACCGAGCTGAACATGACCCCTTCCGATGCCCTCCCGCCCTGCTCTATCCTGCTGCTCGCCGGCGGCCAGGGTCGCCGCATGGGCGGACGAGACAAAGGCCTGATCGCCTGGCGCGACAAGCCTTTTATCGAACATTTGCACGATCTGGTGCGCCCCCTCACGGACGATGTGATCGTGTCGTGCAACCGCAACCGCGAGCACTACGCGCGCTACGCCGACCAACTGGTGGAGGACGAGCAACAGGACTTTCCCGGCCCTTACGCGGGCATTCGCGCCGGCCTTGCCGTGGCAAAACATGACTACCTGTTGGTCATCCCCTGTGACATGCCGCTGCTGGATCGCGCGCTTCTCGAGGGCCTGCGCCAGACCGCAGCCGATAACCCCGGCGTGCCGGTGATGGTCCGCCAGGGCGAGCAGTGGGAGCCGCTGTTATGCTGCATCCCCTGCCAACACGCGAACGTGTTCGAGCAGCATTGGCGACAGGGCCAGCGCAGCCCACGCCGGACCCTGGCAGAGTTGCACGCCGTTGCCTTGCAGTGCGAAGCCGACGACCCGCGTCTGGCCAACCTCAACACGCCGGATCTATTGACCGAGATCACGCACTGAGCGCAGCGGGCAGGTTTCATGGAACTTTGCCGTTACACTCTGCGTCAGACACATCACTAAACAAAATACCCCGGAGACACAGCAATGAAACAACGGACTCTTCCTGCCGCCTTCCTGCTTGCACTGAGCCTCGCCTCCCTGGCCGGTTGCTCTTCGCCAACCGTGATCACGCTGAACGACGGCCGTGAAATCCAGGCAACCGACGAGCCGAAGTACGACGAAGATTCGGGCTTCTATGAGTTCAAGCAGCTGGACGGTAAAGAAACCCGCATCAACAAAGATCAGGTTCGTACCGTTAAAGAACTGTGATCCCGGCTTGATCGCGAGGGGTTAATAGCCCGCCGCTGAAAGCAAAAGACCCGCCAATCGAGCGGGTCTTTTTTTGTCTGGCGGATAGGGGTGGGACGGCGAAAAACCCGTGCCTCACCAGTCCAGGGTGATCCGGCTTTCGAACACCCGCTCCTGCCCGGTCACCGGGTCAACAAAGCGCAAGCCCTGGGCGAGGAGCTTCAGCGGGTGGGCGTAGTCGTCCACGGCATCCTTGAGCACGTCGGGATAGAACGGGTCGTTGCAGATGCCGGCACCCAGGGCCGCCATGTGCACGCGCAGTTGATGTTTTTTGCCGGTCACCGGATAAAGCGCGTACCGCCAGAGCCCGCCATTTTTCTCGCTGACTTCCACGCGCGTCTCGGTGTTGCTCGGCCCGTCGCCCTCTTGCATGCGAAAGAACGGTTCGCCATCGACCAGACGGCTTTTGTGCACGCGAGGAAATGCCATGTCCGGGAGCGCAGGGGCAATCGCCTCGTAGCGCTTTTCAATCTGCCGGGTTGGAAACAGCGCCTGATACGCCGAGCGCGTCTGCCTGTTGGCCGAGAACAGCACCAACCCCGCCGTGTGCCGGTCAATGCGATGCAAAGGCACCAGATCAGGATTGTCGAGGGTACGGATCAGTCGCCGCAGCAGGGTCTGCTCGACGTACTCGCCGGCGGGGGTGACGGGCAGGAAATGTGGCTTGTCGGCGACCACCAGATGCTCGTCGGCGTACAGAATCGACTCGTGCACCGGGATCGGCGTCTCGTTGGGCACCTCGCGAAAGTAATGGATGCGCAGGCCTTCGCGGTACGCAAGGTCCACGGCGATCGGCCGGCCGTCAGCGTCCAGCACCTTGCCCCGCGCGATCCGGTCGAGCCACTGCTCGCGGCTGATGGCACTGAAGCGCTCGCACAGGCAGTCGAGCACCGTCAACCAGGGTCCGGGCGGCAGATACAACGTGCTGGCTTGACGGTGGGCGGCGGTGAACACAGGTGCGGACATAAATGACTCAGGCTGAAATAACGAGGGCGACAGGGTCGGCATTATCAATGCCGGCGACGCTTTACGCGACAGGGCAAATGACGGTTTCGCGGGAGGGCTCTACTCCGAGCCCCACAGCGGCGCGCGACGTTATGTCGCACGGAAAACCGGCGCCAGTTGTCTGACAACCACAGTGCGGTGCTGGATGCGCAAATTGATTTGTCCTAAAATATTTCGAAATCGGCACGCAGGCGCGAATCCGAGCGGACACGAACACCCACGTGACTGAAATCGAAAACGCCTGCCAGACCTGAACCCATAAAAAGAAAGCCCGTCATCGACGGGCTTTTTTCGTTTTCAGCGTTTGTATCGCGCGTCGGGCGTCACTGCACGACGTGCTGCCACCACAGATTTCTTTTCGCAACTTTTGAGGTTACGCCCATGCTGGTTCAATTCTTCCAATGGATCAAACGTCTCTCCACCGGTACGTCATCGCAGAACGATGACAACTACTCCCAGTCCTTTTCCAACGAAGACCACGACGTGGGTCGCTGGACGTTCATGTCGGTGTTCATCGTGCTCACCCTGAGCCTGTACATCGTCGCCGGCCTTGGCTACTACGCCAAAGTCCACGTCTGGGACGGCATGACCGACGAGCAGAAAGCCGCTGTCGCTCAAGCCATGGTGGTCGACACGCAATACCTCTGATACGCGACATTTCTGAAGCCAGCGATAACGCGCGGTCCTGTGCCCTGATCGCGTGGGCGTCAGTCGCTCAGAAACAGCACGACCTGATCGGTGTCGAACGGCCAGTCCAGTTCGGCACCGGTGTCCGCCCGCCTCAGCACGGGAATTCGCAGGCTGTAGGTTTCGTGGTCCGCCTCGCTGTCGGCAATGTCGACCAGCTCCACCATCAAGCCGTGCTCAACCAGCGGCATCAGTTCCGCTTCGGCCACCTCGCACAGATGACACCCCAACGTTCCAAATAGCTGACATTCCGGTGGCATGGCTCGGCCCCTCTGTGGCTGCGATTGCAAGGGTTTGGATGAGTCAGTCTAGAACTCCCCGGAAACACCGTCGAGCCTGCCCATGCGCCCAGACCTCCCTCCACGCGCCTGCCCACACTGGCGCGCAACCCTCGGCGGGCGCACCGGAACGGCGCAGAAAACGCCTTGGCCGAAACGGCAGTGCTGTTCACGCGATTGGAATGAACCTTCAGGAATGCGCCATACTCGAAACCCCATATCGTCATCCCCTAAGGAGAAAACCATGGCTCGACCTACAGCAGAAAAAGCCCAGGACATATTGATGTCTGACTTCCAGACGCTGGTTGCCGATACGGAAAAACTGCTGGCGCACACGGCCTCCCTGGCCGGTGAACAGGCTGACGAACTGCGTGAGCAGATTCGCGAAAGCCTGCTCCGTGCACGCGAGACCCTCAAGCTGACCGAAGAAACCCTGCGCGCACGCGGCAAGGAAGCGGTCATCGTCACTGAGGACTATGTTCAGAACAATCCATGGCAATCGGTAGGCATCGCAGCTGGCGTCGGCTTTCTGCTGGGCCTGCTGGCCACCCGGCGCTAACGGCCATGACGCAGCCGACAGGTCCAACCGGGACCGATCAATCCTCTTCGCCACGACGGCTGGGTGCGGCCTTTCTAGGGCTGCTGCACACCCATGTCGAGCTCTTCGGCATCGAGCTTCAGGAACAGAAAGCCCGTACGGTCAGGCTGTTGCTGTTCGCAGGCCTGGCGCTGGTTTTCGCGTTGCTGCTGCTCATCGGCCTGTCCGCGCTGTTGCTGGTTCTCGTCTGGGACAGCTATCGCCTTTACGGGATCGTCGGCCTGTGCGGGCTGTACACCCTGGCGGCATTGTTCTGCGCCATGCGGCTTAAGGCGGCTGTGTTCGATGAGTCTTCACCCTTCCATTCGACCCTGGAAGAACTGGCCAACGACCGCGAGCGACTGATGCCATGAGTGCACCTCAATTGCCCCAGACCCATAACCGTCGCGAGCTGCGCAAGGCGCTGATCCGCCTGCGCATGGAAATGCACCGTCAGGAGATCCGTCAGGAATCCTCGCGATTGATGCACCCTTTGCAACGCATGCGCGGCATGGCCTCCGACCTCCCCGGCTCCCTCGGCATCAAGCATGGGCCGCTGTGGGGCGTCGGTGCCGTCACCCTGCTCGGGTTCCTCACCGGCAAGGGCACGCGCAGCAAAAAGACCGGCAGTGTCACCCGCCTGATCAAGTTCAGCGCAACCGTGTTGCCATTGATTAAGATGGCACTGCAGAACTCGTCCCGCCGTCGCTAAAAGCCTTCTGGCTGCATTCTTGCTAAGCAACCCCGCCTTGCCCGATACGCGTATCGGGTGAGGTGACGGTGCTTGTCAGACGAGAACACTCAGCCAATCCGTCGCCAACACCACTCCAATCAACCGCCGCTAAGGAGGCCCCGTGTTCGATGGGCAACCGCTCGCCTGTTTCCAGCCGTTCATCGACACCGCGACCGGGCGCATCGCCGGCGTAGAAGCCCTGGGCCGTCTGCGCCAGGCAGACGGCAGCCTGCAATCGGTCGGCGCGCTGTTCACGGACCCACGGCGCCCGGCGGTGCAATTGCGTCGGCTGGACCGTCAGGTTCGCGACAATGCCTTGAGCCGCTTTCACGATGCGCCGAGCGACTGGTTCCTGAGCCTGAACATCTCCCCGCGCTGGATCAGCCGCCTGCGCGCCGACGAATCGCCGCCCAGCCTGAAGCAGCTGCAGACCTACGGCATTCCCGCGGAACGGATCGTTTTCGAAATCACCGAATTGAGCGGCGATGGCCAGCGCCTGAACGAGGTGGTCGCCCGCTACCGCGACGCCGGCGCGCGCATTGCCATCGATGATTTCGGCGCCGGCTATTCGCAGCTGGACCGGGTACTGGCGTTGCAGCCCGACATCCTCAAGCTCGACATGCGCCTGTTTCAGGCCGCAGCGCGGGGCGGCCCGAGCAGCGATGTGGTCAAGGCCCTCGCGCAGATGGCGGAGAAAACCGGGTGCTGGATCATCGCCGAAGGGGTCGAGACCGAAGCCGAGCTGGACTTCGCCCTCGAATGCGGCTCGCGCTACGTCCAGGGCTATCTGTTCGCCCCGGCGCAGCTGGATTTCTTTAATGCCAATGCATTTGTCGACCGCTTCGCCGCCCTGCGTGATCGTTACGTGATGAAGAAAGTCGGTGAGCGCGAACGGCTGATGACCCTGCGCCGCCAACTCACGCAGTTGATGTCCCGCCTGCAGAGCTGGGCCGAGGGCAACGCGCCGCTGAGTGATTTGCCCCAGGTCACTGACTTTCCGTGGCTGCTGCGCTTTTACCAGTGCGACCGCCATGGCACGCAGCTCACGCCGAATCTGGAATGGCGCAACGGCGCGTGGGCCGCGGACGCCCGGTATCTGGGCCATAACTGGTCGTGGCGTCCCTATTTCTATCACCTGCTGGCCGAGGGCTGGCACGAGCGGCGCCTGACACTGTCGAGTACCTACCGGGACGCCACCAGCAATCAGTATTGCCTGACGGCCGGACAATTCTTCGACAACGGCGAGCGGCTGTTGCTGATCGATGTCGACGCAGCAGGGTTTTGATGACGCTTTTTGACCCCGCATCGGCGATCTTGTGCTTGCAGCGTGCGGGGCGAACCGGGAAGCTAGCGCGGTAATCACCCGACGGAGTACCGGCCTTGGATTGGCAAACCCTGCTCACCCGCGAGCGCCTTGGCAAAACCCTGCACAGCCCTGAGGAACTGGGCCGCAGTCCGTTCCACAAGGATCACGACCGCATCATTTTCTCCGGCGCCTTTCGCCGTCTTGGCCGCAAGACCCAGGTTCACCCGGTCACCAGCAACGACCACATTCACACGCGCCTGACCCATTCGCTGGAGGTCAGCTGCGTCGGCCGCTCGCTGGGCATGCGCGTCGGCGAAACCCTGCGCAGCGCCCTGCCCGACTGGTGTGACCCCAGCGATCTGGGCATGGTCGTGCAATCGGCCTGTCTGGCCCACGACATCGGTAACCCGCCGTTCGGCCACTCCGGTGAAGACGCCATTCGCAACTGGTTCAAACAGGCCGCCGGCCGCGGCTGGCTCGACGCGATGAGCGAAGTCGAGCGCAATGACTTTCTCAATTTCGAAGGCAATGCCCAAGGCTTCCGCGTGTTGACTCAGCTGGAGTACCACCAGTTCGAGGGCGGCACGCGGCTGACCTACGCGACCCTCGGCACCTACCTGAAATACCCGTGGACGGCGCGTCACGCCGACTCGCTGGGCTACAAGAAACACAAATTCGGCTGCTACCAGAGCGAGCTGCCGATCCTCGAGCAAATCGCCGGCAAGCTCGGTCTGCCGCAGATCGAGGATCAACGCTGGGCCCGGCATCCGCTGGTGTACCTGATGGAGGCCGCCGACGACATCTGCTACGCGCTGATCGATCTCGAAGACGGCCTGGAAATGGAGTTGCTCACCTACGACGAAGTGGAGTCGCTGTTGCTGGGCCTGGTGGGCGATGACCTGCCGGAAACCTACCGCCAGTTGGGCCCCAATGACTCCCGTCGTCGCAAGCTGGCGATTCTGCGCGGCAAGGCCATCGAGCACCTGACCAACGCCGCCGCCCGCGCGTTCGTCGAACAGCAGGACGCACTGCTGGCCGGCACGCTGCAGGGTGATCTGGTCGAACACATGCACGGGCCGGCCAAGCGCTGCGTGCTCAACGCCAAGGACATGGCGCGCAAGAAGATCTTCCAGGACAAGCGCAAGACGCTGCACGAAATCGGCGCCTACACCACGCTGGAAATCTTGCTGAACGCCTTCTGCGGCGCGGCGCTGGAACAGTTCGGCGGGCATGAGCCGTCGTTCAAGGGCCGGCGCATTCTCGATCTGCTGGGCAATAACGCGCCCGACCCGAGCTGGCCGTTGCACACGTCCTTTCTCAGGGTCATCGACTTCATTGCCGGCATGACCGACAGCTACGCCAGCGAAATGGCCCGTGAGATGACCGGCCACTCCAATCCCGCCTAGGGCTGCCCGCCAGCCGTGGCGCCCTTCCTAGGACGCTTGCCAAAGCCCGAATACGTACCGGTATTCGGGCTTTTCTCGTTGAGGCTTCAGGCAACCCAACAGCAACTTCGGACATTTCCTACGCAACCGTCGGAATGCCCTTATCGCTGGTCATACATCGCTGCCGAATAATCCGCGCCATTCCGAGCCTTGGGACAACCCGACCCATTACCTCCCGGAGACACCGCCCGCCCTGCGAGCGCGCCGCCGGCCCGCCTTCAAACGGCGGCGCTCATTTCCCCTACGTCTGGAACCGCCGATGTTCACGAAAGATTTCCGAATCCTGTTGGTTGAGGATCATCCGTTTCAGTTGATTGCCTTGCAGATTCTGCTGAACAACCACGGCCTGTACCGTGTCACGCCAGCGCTCAATGCCAGCGAAGCACTCGGCGCCATGGAGCGCAGCGCCGAGCCCTATGACCTGCTGCTCTGTGACCAGCGTCTGCCAGGCATGTGTGGCCTGGAGCTGATTCAGACGGCGAACCAGCGCGGGTTGGTCCAGCGCGCCGTGCTGCTCAGCGGCCTGGACGCGGATCCGCTGGCGAACCTTGAGTCCGAGGCCAGGGCGCTGGGCCTGCCACTGCTGGGGTGCCTGAGTAAGCCGCTTAACACCCTCGAGCTGATCAGCCTGCTGTCCGCACCCGCTTAAGGTTGCCTGCATGGCAGCCTTTTTTGGATATATCGGGCAAGAATACAGACCGCTGCCCAGCGCCTATTGCCAAAGCGCCGTTGATATCGTTGAACCGACATCTTTAAGCAGGTAGGCAAAGTTTCGGGATTATGTAGGGTTATTCCGATTCGCAATAAACGCGCGCACTTAAATGCATATCGATTGATGGTAAATGCTGTTACGTATTAAACATTCATGACCGCTGCGTGTATCCACGTACGCACATACGCTTATTTCTGTAGGAACATTCCTATATAGCGCTTCGGGCATGATCTCTTCGTGTGCGCCTCTGAACATCTGGGATAAGGTGCGCGCTTTCTTGCCACCCGTTATGGATTGATCATGAACTCCGTTGGTTTTGTGGACTGCAAGATTGACATCAAAATATTTTCCCCAATCTTATCAAGTAGTTAGTAAAAACCATTGGTTTATTTGACACCAGCGATTTGACACCGCTAAAGCTGCAGCTAGCATCCAAATACTGTTCAGGAGGATTACGACGTGTATACATTCGAAATTACCTCGACCCAGATACTGTTTCGTGCGACGTGGCTCAACAAGAAAGGCTTCAGGGAAACCTCCTGCCCTAGGCCTCCGTTCATGACGCTCGAACGGTTGATGCTGATTTGTGAACATACGATGGAGATGTGCCAGAGAGGTACACGTTTTACCGCCACTCATTTTTTTACGATTTTCAAGCATGTCGTGCGCTTTGCTACGCAAAACAAGTCTGACTTTCCGGCGCCAGGCCATTCAGATTGGAAGATATTTATTCACGAACATTTTATTTTTCATCTGTCCCACCCAGAAAAGCTCAGCGGAACTGGTGATAAAGAGAGGGTTAGCATGCAAGCTCAGTGGAGGCATGCGCATGACTTTTACGAACGGCTGAAGCAGAAGCAGATCGTTCCTTACAACATAGATATCCCTCGCATTCGCAAACTCAATCATCTAGACGAACTTGGCAGCGAAGACATCCTCGATTCAGTTCAGGAGACTTTTTCGACAATGGGAAGCGCCAACGAATTCTGGCCAAAGACTTTCCTAATTGACAAAGACCTAAACACACCCGCTGATGAATTCTTGTCCAATCTACAGAGCCAGCTAGTGCGGAGATCGGAGGGGATTATTTCCGCATGCCAAGGTTATTGGGACAAGGTTGTAGACTGCCAAGCAATCGGAGCGGGTCTAATCGAGTCTATATCAAAGGACAAGCTGTTAGATGTCTTGGGCTCGGGAGTCTTCCAGGAAAGCGGCGTACACCTTGCACACCCGGACAGTCCTGAGGGGCTAGCTTGGTTCCTAGCAGTCACTGATTACTGTTTCCAGGAATCGCACGAGCTTGAGTTCATCTCTTATGAACTGATGACTGAAATTCCATTCTTCAGACAGATTTGTAACAACCCGAATCTTCTGGCCCGAATGACTGATCGAATCAAAGCCGTTGCGGGTGAGAATGGCGCTCCATTGACCCGGGTAAACGAAACGCTGAATCGATTATTAGGCCATATCTCCGCTAGAGACTGCGCAGCTGCAGCGGCGATAATCATAGCGGACAATCCAAAATTTACACCCACTGCTCTGAGGGAAGCCGACTACTTGTCCGCTGACGACAAACCGTTCCATCACTTCAATAGCGAATTAGGGTGCATGATGTGGAGCGTTAGCAAACCACGGGCTCGTGGCCGGAAGGTTTCTGCGTTATCGCCGCGCAGCGCAAAAGTCTATGCCCAAGTGGTTCGAGCCACGCTGAAATCCCGATGGAAACTCATGTCAAAGGGCGATCCAAACTACAGAAAGCTCTTTCTTACTTCGACCTTTAAGTGGGTCGGCATGAGCACCGCCATCGGCTCAGCTTTTGCTGGGGAGTTGGGCATCAGTTTGTTCGACGCCCTCGAAGCCGAATTGGTAGCTGCCGGGGTCTCTAAAAAAAGCTTCGGGTTGAAGCGTATCCGGGGCGCCCAAGGAATGATCGCCTTTCTTAAAGAAGGCACATACCAATCAGTTGCAAACACGCTAGGCAATTCCATTGCCGTCGTGAAGTCACACTACGTGCCGTCATGGCTTAAACGCAGGTGGAATGTACGGATACTGAGGATCTTTCAAACCAAACTCGTTGTTCTGGCCACCCAAACCAAGCCCTGGGCGGTCGCAGCTTCTGATTTCCTCAACAAGGAAGATCTGTTTAAGTTTGTGATCAACGCTGCTCACGCCGCTGAGGGTAGAGATCCCATCTCGATCAGCCTGCGGCGTTATGCTACCCAGCTCACAGAGGATGCTGCTGAGTTCGTCATCGAACCACTTCTGCTTCACAAAATGATGCTGAAGCTAGATGCTAATGTTTTTGCAGCTATCTTTATGTTCGCAGAAATGCATTCGTCACCGTTATCAACTGAAGAGTGGTGCGACGACCTCATATCTGGTCTTTCGGCTGACTCCATAGTCACTCTATCCCGTCTTTTGCATGCAGCTTATGAAGCTAGTATTGAAGAGACGAAGCTTAGTCCTGCTTTACAAAGTATCACCGGTTTTTCCTTGCCTAAATTTCAAGTTACCTACTTGGAAGCGCTGCAGATCAAAGCAAAATTGTCTAGTAAAATATCTTCAGCCGAAGTGCTAGCAGCGTAGGAAGCTATCATGGCTATCAATCATTCAAAACAGGACGCTTCGCGGGCTCTTTACGCGTCCCTGATTGATCAAGCCCGTCAAAGTTTGACTGGCTCGCTAGATTTCAAGTCCAGCTGGCTGATCGATGGAGGAATTGGGTCGCACCAATGGAAGGTGCTATGCGATGATAAAAAAGTGGAAACTATCAACTTTGCACAACCGTTGGCAAATTTGACATCGCTTACAGACCCTGAAAACATATTTTTGCTTGAGTGCATACAGAAACAGTCTTTTAATCTGCGGCAGGGGTATTTGAACAAGCGCCTCAACTATGCCGTTTGGCTGAAGCATGTACATGCTTATTTCAACATCGCGAGCTGGTTGGTTCTGAACAATGACCAGTACAGACCTCAGACAATGGGGTTCAAGCTACTTGATGAAAATGCATGCAGAGTGCTTTGCGATGATTATAGCAATGGCGGCTGGGCATCAGTTCTGCAGTTTAAGGATCGATTATGCGATCACTGTTGCGCGTTAATTGGCGAGCCTTATGAAGGCGGCATGCTATCCGGCCGTCAAATCGGCAAGATTATTGTATACCTCAAGATGCACCGGCTATATATCAGCAACGACAGCAGTGAGCCCAATTCAGAAGGTCTGGTCTCCAGAGTCTACCTTGCCAACGCTTTAGGGACTCACCCGTCTGCATTTCTACATATGTCCATAAGGTCGTTCCTGCGACAGTTCGAGATATCGCTACAGGGGCCGATTTTGACCGAGGCGAAGACTCGCAAGGCCAAGTACAACTCACACAGAACGCCTACAGCATACGAACCTGACCATGAGAAGGTCGCTCAGAAAAGCTTGAAGCAATTTCTCATATGCCTCAAGTCGCTTTCAGCAGGCCACGATTTGCTGCCAGACAGCATGCCTAGCTTCGTACTGAACGTGAATGGGCAGCTGAACAAATCAGACTCCAAAGCGAACGGGCACACCCGCAAAATCCCCTACTCCATAGGCATGCATGCGCTCGATAAAAGCATAGAGTGGGTTATGGTCTATGGTAGTGCGATTGTTGATGCTACGGTAGAACTGGTCAGCGGGTTCAACAACGAGGAATTTATCCAGCGTGTGACTGAGCGCTACATGACTGAGGAAAAGCAGCGACTTTTCGAAAATGTTATACCCGAATACAATACCGCAGGTTTCGAAGACCTAACTTCGGCGGCACTCACAGAAGCGTTAGGGATCAAGAAACTTATAGGGAGGTCGTATAAAGATAGCTCTTTTGGAAATATGAGTTTCATGGTCGCATTGGAGTGCCTTATTGCTTCATGCGCCCTAGTGATTGGGTTTACGAAGCCTATACGTATAGAGGAGCTATCTCAAATCACACGAGATTCTCTGAGCTACCAGACAGATGGTGGCGGCGCGTTCCTCACTCATCCGGTTTTGAAAACGCACCTGCCGATTCCTCCCAATATCCGCCTCCCAATTCCCTACGTTGCTTCGAGAGCGATTCAACTGCTTGGCTCACTGGGCAGCCGGCTGAAGCTCATCTACGGCGACACGACTCCCCACTCGAACGATTTATTCTACTTTCCATCAGCGAAGGGCTTCAGGCGTCCGACGGGTAAGACCACGTCTGTTCGTATTGATGCTGCTATTCGACTATTCTGTGACATCATCGAAATACCTGTCGATAATCAAGGCCGCCGCTGGTATATCAAAGTGCATGAGATGCGAAAATTCTTCATTTTATCTATGCACAGTCACGAGCACATATCCTCAGACGATGCCTTGAGAATGCAAGCGGGGCATTCAAAAAAGGAATACTTGTTCGATTACCTTAGTGGTGACGTCCCTGAAGAAGAGGTCATGAAATACGGTATTGAATGCATTGAGGATAAGCTGATTAAATTTGAACTCGGGTTCGTTTCTGGACGCGAGGCCAAAGGCGTGGCGGCTCTTTATAAGCACACACTAACCTCATTACGCATCTCCTCACTGAAGTCAAAAAACAGTTACGAATTCCATCAATTTCTACGAACACTCCTTGTCAACAAGCAGTTGCTAATTTCAGTCTACACTATAAGACTGACTACATACTCGAACGAGATTATCGATACTGAATTTGCTTTGAAGTACGGAGAAGCACAGGATGAGAACTTCAACAATTGATAACATAAACAACCGGTTCGTGTGGCTTAAAGGCGTACTAGCTGGGGAAATCGCTATTTCAGAAAGCGACCAAAAAAAACTATCCGACATGAGAACATTCTGCGAGCTAGAAATCTCTGGAATGTTTGGGCGAGTCAGCTATAACACTCTGAAGACCAGCTGCTTACGCAATGCGATACCTGGCGTCTCATTTGATGAAAGCACTCAATGGGATCAAATTATATACCTACGCAAAATGATTCATGAGACCTATTCAAAGGCTAAACCCGCAGCTAAGAATGTTTTAAAACCAAGCGAGAAACTTCAGATCAATGCGGCGCTCAATCAAGCACAACTTACTTCAATTGCATATTTAGAGATGTTCAGATTCCTTAAAGGTATGCTTGAAGCCGAGACTGTCCTACCCGATGCAGTAAAGCAGCAAATCAGTAACTACCTGTACGAGTCCAGCCAGAAATTTGAGGACATTACTTCGTTCGACCCCGCGCCCCATAAGAAATGGAGCATAATTCAGGGAGGTAAAACAGATGACTAATTTTCAACTTTACAATTCTGGCATGACGTTTGAGATGCCTTGGAGCGTGCGCCGACCGAAATATAATGCTCCGGCAAAGTTATCCAAACGAACGCTCGCGAATCAGGTCTACATGTACTGGCCAAACGGGGTTCCTTGTACGCCAATAAACTTATGGCTGCAACTTATAACTTTTAAATCAACTGGAGAATCCGCAACAACCTTCGCCATACACATGACGCATTTGATACGCTACTGCTTCCAGCACTCCACGCAGTTGCTTGAGATAGATGACAAGTTTCTATGTGATTTTGCAAAAGATCTTGGGCAAGTGAAGAAACTGAAAAATGCGGCGCTTTCGGACAAACGAAATCCAAACCACATTGGGTATACCATTAGACGGGCGCTAGATTTTCTCATCTGGTATCAGATGAACCTTCGCCTAGCCTCTCAGCCAAAGTTGATAGGTGTCTTGGGCACCGGAGCCCAAGTCACGATCGAGTGGAGGACGGGAAGCCGAGGCCAGCCTGTCCTCCATCATCCCGCCATACCCACCAAACGCCCGCCTGTGGGCGACAAAAAACCGATGCCTGATGACTTTATCGGGAAGCTCCTCGACACGATCGACTCGTTGAGATATCACTCGACCACTGCCCCATCGTCTCAAGCCAACAAGGTAAAACAAGACGCTATTGCGAGATCTTTATATCTTTACAGCCGAAGGCTGATAACTGTGAAACTGACTAAGTTGACTGGGCTACGACCAGATGAGCTCAATACCATCCCACTGGATTTGAACCTAAATCCTATCGAAAAACGTCGTTTGTTTATCCCTACGTTGAAAACTCGGGAATCTTCTCCACCGATCCGAGAGTTCCCATTGAGCCTAGAAGACGCAATTGATGTGTCTACGTACCTTCAGGATAGAGAAGCATTCCTGCAGCATTTCAACCGGGAAGCGACGTCTAGCGGGGCATTTCTTCTTGGACAAAATGGGGAGTCCATTGAAACACGATCGTTAGCCCGCGACTTTCGCAGGGTTTGTGAGCATGCAGGCCTTCGGAACGTACAGGTCTGCCTATCGATGTTCAGACATAGGTTCATCACGACCCAGATAGCGTATGAGATAAGGCTAGAGCTAGGTAGGGCAGTGGCGCAAAAAGACTTGTGGCAAGAGGCTGTGCAGAGAAGAATTTTAGCCAAGGTCGCCAAGCTCACTGGGCACCGTGATCCCATGTCACTGAAACATTACTTCGATGAGGCATACGCTCAGGCCGTCTCAAGGTCACAGGACAGGACGCCCACTCAAAAATCTGAGCTTATCGCGAAGATGGAGGGATCAATAGAGCGTGTCTCCAGACATCCTGAGATCAATGATAATCCTGAGCTACTGCGGGAAGTCGCCATGATGGAGAAGTATCTTAGAGATCTCAAAGCCTCCGGAAGTGCTGGCGAGGACTAATTCTACTGCTGAGCCTGGTCATCCCGTAGTACAGGTCGGAGCTCGACGCCCGTTATGGCCTAGCTGTTTTGCTCAACCGTATGGAAAATCTCGATCCTAGGCTAGACGCGGAGGATCACAAACGCCGCAACTACTCTCTCCCACCACTCCTTCTTGCGCGTGCCCCTACGGGGATAGGCTGTCGTGAACCAAGCCTTGGCGAAACCTACGTCTTGGCCTCCGGGCTTCCATCCTGCACGTCCGCGCGCTCCGCTTGCCGATGGCTATCTCGACACACGAGCCTGTGTGCGCTTGGGGTAAAACCCTAAGAAATTCAGGGGTTTCGGAGTCCGCGATCAAGCCCCAGCTGTCTACACGGGGCCAGATTTACCTCTGCACGGGCTTTCTTCAAGTGCGTTTCACTCAAAAGAGTATGCTCATAAGATACTGTTTTTCCGTCGGAAACTTGCTCGCCAGCACCTTTGTCAGCTTGCCCCCCCTGCCCTCCTCGTCTTTATTTCCCCCTATACCTAGAGAGAAATCCAGATGACCAAATCATCATCACCTTCCCGCCAAGATTCCCAATGTACTGACCTCGCTCGCTTCAAGATGGTTAGGTGGCTCCCTTGCGACAAGCCGCCTGCAGCAGGGGCAAGCAAATGCATGGCAGTTATCTCTGACGACGATCTTGACCCGCGCTTGGACGACCTGCTTAAGCATGCTCTTGCGCTGGGTGCCCTCTCCTCCGTGAAGCTGATTGCCGTCGAGGATACACAGCTCTATGTGCTTCTTGAGAGCTCGGTATCAAGCAGCAGTTTTCCCGCTGTCGAGTCCCTCTGGCAACAGGTCACGAACAAGCATGACGATCAGATTTGGTCTTTGGCGTTTTCAAATGTCAGTGAAGTTCTGAGCGGCCATTCCGATTACGCCAACTGGGCGTACGCAAAGCAGATTATTGCAGGGTTGATCGATGCCGAACTCGCGATGTCCCAAGCACCCAGCCCTTGGGACGTGTCGACGCCTGCACCCGCCATTGGCGAAACCTTTCCGTACTTGCCTAAGCGAGTGCGCGACACTTTCTTACTCAGCGCAGTCAGCGACGTTCACTACATGGATAGTCGCGCCCGGAGAGCCTTCAACGACGAGAATGACATCGATGGCGAAGAGTCATTTGTTGTACCGGAAGCTAAATCAACGGAAGCCCTGCGCGAGCGCTGCATCCACGAGCTGTTGAACGCCGGCGTTAGGCCCCTAGAGCTTCGGCAGATGAAGGTTGGCCTTGGGTCTGAAATTAATGTCCCGATCTTCAAAGCACGCATTGGCGAAGGCCGTGACTCAAATCGAATCCTGAGCTTGAGTAGGGACGCCGAACAGACCCTGTCCAAGTATATTTCAGCCGCTCGACTTTCCGAGGGTCATTACCTGTTTCCATCTACAGGTAGCCCAAGCGATGAAATGAGCAATCGTGGATTCCGAAAGGTACTGGGCTCATGGCGTGTGGTTTCTGTTCGGAACGCCGATGACCAGTTGGCCAAGATCACGAAGTCTCAACGCTCACTTCTGGCTGACGCAGGCACAATCGAATGGCTGATAGGACATGTATATCAAGGCTTGCTGCAGCATTATCTTAAAGACGCGAAACCCGCACCATGATCTATTCCCGCCTGCTTTATACCGAGCATGAGCAACCTCACAACGACGATGGTGAGGGTGCGTATACGATTTTTCTACACAGCAATTGTTCGGCGCTGACTGCGTTCCACTTGGGGACATGAGTGTTCAGAAATTTGCTGTGCTTTGGGAAGGGCAACCCGATACGAGGGTGATCGACTTGATCGAGCAGTCGATTGTGTTGACCATCCTCTCTCCAGTGAAGCTATTAAATGCCTCCAAAGGTACGCTCGTCGTTGTGCACGACAGCAAATTGGTCGGAGAGAATAACAGACTGTTCTGTCTTGCCTGGGAGAAGCTTGCGGCTGGCGTGATGTATGACGAATGGACTGTCCTGTTTGTCAAAGACACCGGTGCAGCGCCCGGGCTTGCGGGGGGCAGGATCTTCGGACAATTCGCTCGCGGCATTTTGGACAGCAACGAGACCGGGATCGTTGAGTTTACGCCTGACATGTTTCTGTTCAAGGATGATTGGGCACCTGAAAACATCAATGGGCCACCGCCCAGTGAGGAACCCGAAGCGGAGCTGCAGCGAATAGAACATGCGCCGGGGCTCTTTGACGAGGACGCGGATTCGTGGCGAGAGTCCACCACCGGTTCGAAGCCTGTTCTATAGACGCTGGTGCTGCCCCAAGAGGTGGATGATGCAGCTTTTGCGTGCCCTACCGGGACGGCTGTCGTAAATCAGGCCCGGCGATGCTCGCCGTTGTCCTGACCCTGCCGGGCTTCCATCCTCACGTCTGCGCGCTCCGCTTGCTTCCAATGGGTGTCATCAAACATGCTCGCTTTAATGAGGGGTCACCTCAGCCGTAGAAATATCCCCGACCCAGCGGAAGTCCGTAGCGGGTGTATAGGCGCCGACGGTTCGTTCGGTGTCAGCTAGACCTGCAGTCGAGTGACCATCACTACAGACCTGGGCTGCTTCAAGGAGAAAGCGATATGGGCTCTAAACGCAAACCGTTTATTACATCCAAAGCTATCAGCGAGGCTGTGATCAGGTCTGGAGAAAGAAACAATTGGTCAGTCTCTGAAGTTACAGAAGTATGGAAATTGGCCGCTTACTATCTCACCGAGGAGCTGATTGACACGGCATTCCATAAAGTTATCCACGAAGAAAGCTCTGCAGCGCTCTTTCGCAGATGCCATTACAAGGTGAAGGGATCCGAAATACTCCACCTTGATCAACCCGCAAGCGCCAGCAACCCAGTGTGCATTCTCGGCAAAAAAGTTCGGACGCTTATCAAAGAAGGATGGCCTTTGGAGCCTTCAACAGCAAATGGCCCTCAATGGCACGACTTCACCGATGCAATACTGATGATGTTAATGAAAAGAAAAGTGCTTTCGAATCATTTGAAAGGCAAAAAAATCGAGCAGGATTTGGGTTTATGATTGAAGGCGATTGCCTCATGGCGCATTTCATACGCTATGATCCAGTTTGGGCTACCTGGGCAAGCCCTGCGGTCAGCTCGCATAGCCAGAGGCAGCCAGGCCAGAAGACCCTCCTCCGCCCATCTGTCCGGAATGCCTGTCGTGAAGCTGACCTCGACAATAGGCCCGATGGTAAAACAGCTGGGGGAGCAGGCCTACTCTATCGAGCTATGAGCAACCTCCCCTCGTGGATGCCCGCTCAACTCGACTCATCCAGCTAGTCATTCAGCCCACTTGGTTGCAGTGCCGATTGAGGCATGACGCCCTCGCCTGCAAAGAAGTTCGCATCACGCTCAAGGTTTTCCAAAACTAACCGTTTGTCATAGGTATGTAACCCTTCGAGCGAATCGCTTTGATCCCACCAACCGATGACTACGCACAGCGATTGAGTGCCGCCATTTTGTTTCCCGAGACGATCCTGGGCAACCGCCAGCGCTGTGCCTGGCAACGTCTGATCAGCGTCATCAAGTCTTCAAAAACCCTTTCTGCATTTGATAATGCAGCAGCCTATGTAGAGGGCTACGCACCTGCGCTGGTCGACAGCGACCAGATCGACATTTCCATCGAACGAGATGTGTCGATCATCGAGACTGTCGACGCCTGGCGATGCGCCCGTAGTAACCCCAGCACCTCCACCTATTTGTAGCCACCAGTGAGTACCATGACTGCTATTTTTCAACGCTATGCCGACGACGAAACATCAGACCCGCGCATCCAAATGCCGCAGCGGTTTCTTTCCACGACCGTCAGCCATTACCCCATCGATGTGTTGGCGCGCCACCTGGAAAAATACTTGGTGGATCCGTCCTCCACTCATGACCGTTACCTATGGGCTGCACGATTTGTCATGGGCATGCCCGTACCGACCTGGTCTCGCGGGCTGGAGTGGAACGTAGGCCAGCAGGCTCGTTTCATTACTGCTGTTTGGTCAGGGGCTGATCTTGGGAGCTACCTTACGAACGACTGGTGCGAGCCGGCTGACACTGGCAAGGCATTGGCGGAGAACAGCGAGATTCTGGTCGATGGCCAGCAACGGCTTCATAGCCTTGAGGAGTATTTCCTTGATCGTCTTGCGGTGCCAGATGCACAGGGTCAGCCGAGGGTCTGGTCTGAACTTGATAATGGCGAGCGGAAGCGTTTTTTGTCGACGATCTTTAGCCACGCGAAAGTGTCTTCTGGCGACGAAGTAGCATTGCGAAAAACGTATGATCTTTGCGCACAGGGCGTTGTGCCCCGGTCATTTGATCAACGAGCTGTCCGGTAACATTTGCGTTGCCAGTAGTCGGGCGGCCTCTTCGGGGGCGGCTGTCGTGAACCGAGCCCCGCCATGACGGGTCTCGGCCCTGCGGGCTGACATCCTTCCGCTCTCCGACCATCATGGTCTGCGCGCTCCGCTTGCATGATGATCAAAGTCACCACCTAGCTTGGACATTCCCTGCGGCTACCACATACTAGCTTCCATCCATCGTGGAGCGAGGCTAGGCGAAATGGCATGGTCATTTTGGAAGGACAAACGCCCTGCCTGGATACAGGCGGAGGAACGAGATTTCATCAAAGCAGCCAACAGCCTGAAGACACTGCAGGTGACACCACGAGGCGGCATGAGGATTGACCCCGAAGAACTCAGAGATCAGATCCTCGCCGCACGAGAACTGTACAAAGATTTGGTTGAGAAATAGTGATGCTGGATGTCCTGCCTAGGCTGTAGCTAAGCCCGGCCCGTGCCGCGAGATACGTGCTGACCTAACGAGGAAGGTTAGACAGGAACTGAAAAGGTGACTTCTACGATACCGGGCACCTGCGCTACCACTGAACTTCCGCTAGGCCCATGCAGGCGAATACTTAGGTTTCCATGCACCGTATCCTGCGTCGAGCAAGCGTACTCGGGGGTGCTGCTTTGAAGGCTGCTGGATTACCTCAAGGAGCTTCTCTTGCAACCAGAGTGCATCCTGCGCAGAAAACGAGTAGCCCATCTCTTCAAGTTCTAATTCGAAGCCACCCTCCTCTATGGTTCGTACTGCGACAAAGGTACCTGCGCCTTGTGTCCCCTCAAGAAGCTCAGTGCTAGCATTCTCAACAGGAAAAACACCTGTAGCACTGAACTGCCATGCGCCATGCGATAATCGATACTTTCTTTTGAGCATGCCCTCGTAACGTAGTGCTGCCGTCGCGCTTTCTACGTCCGTTTGCTCCGTCATGGCCAGAGCTTCGGAAAGGCAAAAGGCAATATCCGCCGCTACTTCCGAGCCGACATCGATTCCTTCGAATTCAAACTCAATACTCGCGCCCCCTCCCTCGATAGCTGCAACACGGCATTCATAGCGATCATCGAACTCCCGACCCCGCCAGCAGAGAAATTCCCGCTTGAAAGAGAGAGTGCTAGTCAAATCAGGTGCCTCAAGCATATGCATTTACCGCCTCGGCTAAATACAAACATAAACGGTTTGTCATTCAAAAAACTTTAGCGGACATGAAAATGAATTATGAAAAAGGTGCCGCGATAACAGCAGCGTTTGTAGAGTTGTCTGGGCGCGCCCTCCGGGACGGCTGTCGTGAACCGTGCCGCTCAACGCGGCTCGGCCCGGTGGGCTTCCATCCTCGCGCCTCGGCCTTCCGGCCTGCGCGCTCCGCTTGCCAGTTGCATCTGACTCGGGTGTTGGAAGGTTTCGACTTACAGGTATCAGTGTGGCCGCCAGCCGAATCCGCCTTCACCACGGAGCTGCTCTTCGACGAACTCGATCGACGTATCCAGCTCATACTGTATCTCTTCGAAGACTGAATCGAGTCCAGGATGACTGCCTGATGCTCGTAGCTCAGCCACTAAAAGAATGAGCTCTCGCCCCTTGGCTATAGGCATCTGAATGTTGCAGTAAACAGTGTCCTTGGTGTCACGAGTCATAAAGCCTCCAGTTTGCAATGGATGGTAGCTTACCTGGATGGTAAATCGTATTTGTGGTGATGGGAGCGCCCGAAGGGACGGCTGTCATGCACCAAGCCGCCTAGCGGCGGCTGGGCCCTTCGGGTTTCCATCCTCGCCTCTACGGCTACGCCTGCGCGCTCCGCTTGCCTGTTGGATCACACACATCGCCTGTACCATCAAGTTGAGTAAAAGTCGCCCGACGCAGTAGGCGCACAAACTGATCCGCATCTTGACCTGGTAGGTTTCCATACGCCCGGCTAAGACCTTGCTAGCCTATCCAATGCTCATAGAGAGGGAATTCATGACCTGTATTCTGGTTGCTCATCTAGGTGATGAGGTCATCATCGCGGTTGACAAACGCGTAACCCAAATCGCTGAGAACGGCGTAAGAGTCCCTTGCGGTGACAATGAAGAAAAGCTCGTCAGGACAGAGGCTGGCGTCATCACGGGCGCCGGCTCGCTGGCGATGCTGGATCCCGTCAAATCCCTCGTCAGGGATCGTGGTTTCAACAGCCCTGATGTCGTACTGAAATGGATCTTGAACACCCGCAAATCATTTTCAGAGGCGCATGCCAACAGCCCTCGCCTGGCAGCAGATCTGGCCGAGACATCATGGATGTTCACATACCCGACTGTGGTGAATGATCAGCCCGTTACACGGTTCGTCTACTTCCACCAGCATCACAGCACCGAATCGTTATGCGTCCTGACCGAGGGTAGAGCGATGTGCTTCCCGGGTGGCTTCTCCATGGAGCAAGCTCAGGCATTACAGGCCAAGCTGCAGGCTGTGGTTACTAAAGCCCTCGAGTCCCCGCCAGCCAACCAAGTCAGACAGACGGTGGTGTCTGGGATGCTCACGTTGATGAGTGAGACTGCAGAGATCAGCGAGACTGTTTCGAGCACCTGTGATATTGCGGTTATAAACGGTAGGCAGGTAGATATAGCTCTGTCCGTCACGGAAAGTAATGGTGTTCGGGAGTTTATTCCGATGGCCCACGTAGCAGCTTCGTGAGCTGTGCCAGGCTGCAGGCAAAAGCTGGGCGGCCTACGGGCCTCCTGAGCTAAGCAGCCAAGGTATCGGGCTGTATTACACCGTCGCCACCATTCCTGGCTGTGCGCTCCACTTGGCAGACATCCCAGACCATGTAAATGCATTCTGATCGCCCCTGCTCTCGAAGAATTCGGTAGCTGGGACGATGTTTACTTACTTCCGGAAATCGCGAAAGTAGGGTTGGCGCTCGTCAATCTTTTCTGACGCTTTCGGGAAGCTCTTCGCACCACCCTTCGACTCGTCTAGGAACCAGTAGCAGTGGAGCTTCGCCCTGGTGATAGCCACATACGCAAGCCTCATCACCTCTTCTCCTTGTGCCAGGTCATATGCCCTCGCCTCACCATTCATCTCGAGCTTGGCTAAGGCATACGCTTGATTGCGCCAATCGGACGAGGTCAACTGCTCACAGTCGCCTAACATGAACACGGCGTCGGCCTCCAATCCCTTGGAGCCATGATAGGTCATGAGGCGAATTTGGTCGGGGTGCTTGTCATCACTTGCTCGCTGCTTGAGATGGCTTATCAGCTGACCCGCTTCTTTCAGCGTCCTTCTGGATCGAGACAGCACCATAATCTCGTGGCCGCGCTCGTAATGTTGCTCGACCAGATTAACAAGCTGCTCGTCATCTCTGTCCCATAGCTGGACTGGGTCATTTGAATCCTTCACATCGGGATGCGCCGCTTCGCCATGCTTACCAGGGATACCTCGAGTGTGCTTCACGATGCTTTCAGCAGCGTCAATGACCATCTGCTGAGATCTGTAATTCTGCTGTAACTTAAGATCTAGAGTTTTAGGAGATGGAAAGTATTGCTTGAAGTGCTGGAAGAACTTGGGTGAGCTTCCTCTCCATCCGTAGATGCTCTGCCAATCATCCCCAACCGCCATGAGAGAAGGACAGATCAGGCCACTGGGGGAATGGAAATTTAGCTCACGCTTGCGAAGCTCTCCCAGGACACCGCGCAGCCAGCTAATGGTATTCGCGCCACAATCTTGGAATTCATCCACGAGGGTAACCATCTGAGCGCCCAACACAGAACTGGGGATTTTTTTGAAATTATCCTCCGCATGCTCGTTAAACATCGAAAACATTTTGTTAAAAGTGAAAACTGGCGGGTTCTGATTGGACAAGAAGTCTTCAAATGCCGGCCAGAAAATACCGAGCGCTTCAAAAAACTTTGCCTCAATGGCGTTTTTCTTGAAGTCCATACCCTTGGTGGCGACGGGAACAGCCAACCCGAGATTCTCTAAGAAAGAAGCACAGCTGTGAAACGCCTCCATGATCGGGGCTGGCTTGATATCCCCTCCGACCTGATAGCTAAACTTCGGGACACCTGAGACCTTACCTCGCAATGTCTCAAGAGAATGCAACGCATCGGCATAACTGGTGAAGTAGAGGACTCGCTTCGAGAAGAACAGCTGGAAGAAGATTCTCCGCATGTGCAATGCCAGAAAAAGCTTGACCTGTTTTTTTCCATCTTTAATTTTGATTGTATCTGGCTCATTTGCGTCAAGCCCGAGCACCACGTAGGCATTCAAGTCTTTAGCATAGCCATGGGCATGGAACGTCTTCCCGAAGAGGGTTACCGGCTCAAGCTCCGCGTTGATCCCTGGCAGAGGCCAATGACCAGCCTTCCGCCATAGCGCCTCTACCGCCTGGCAAACATCCTCATCCCGATCCGAGCAAGCTTTGATGGCAGAAATGCGTTTAGCGTTCTCTGGATCATCAGGATTTAGGCGATCCCCTACTCCGATACCGTGCTCGAACAATGCCAAGATGAGCTCTCGGAAGCGCTTGTCAGTTTCGAAGAGATTTTGATAGCACCGATCCATCAAATTCAGCTGCCGCACGTTGAGCCGGAGGTCTAAAACATTTTCTGGTTCTTCGTCCTCGCCGATTGGATCCTTGCTAAGGAATTCAAAAGCCTTAGCGCCCTGGAGCTGCGGCGACCACCTGAAAAAATCTAGGATACGAGAGTGGAATGTCCGTACGAAAGATTTCCCCTTCTCTTCGTCCATAGGAATTCCCCACTTGGTGAACACCTTGACCACCTTGGAGATAAAGTCGAAGCGAGAGTCACGCGTAAACGTTACGACGGTGATTTTTGATTCAGGTACTTTCAGATAGTACCGCAGCACGAGAAGGCGCAGAACCATCGTGGTGGACTTGCCACTACCGGCGCCAGCAACGACGCAGGTGGACGGGCTTTTCGAGAGAATCATTTCCCACTGAGGATCAGTGGGCTGTTGGTGTGCTGGCAGCTTCTCTCTGATGTCGTCGCGGATACGTTTCTCAAGCTCGTCCGAAATGGGGAATTCGAAGCGCTCAAACAGGTTGATGTCTACGCCCGGCGCAACATCCGTAGGCTTAACACCTGGGTTCAGCTCCAGTACGAGCTTCCCGACTTCATAACCCTCTTCGTACCCGAGACTGTGCCCCTCCTGACGACCTTCTTCATTACCTAGTTTCTTGCCATCCTTGTGGCCAGATTCATAGCCAGATGCATGACCCACCGTCCACGACGTAGTGTCATGAGCGTTAATTTTCTCTAGCAACCATTGCGCAAAAGCGTGCACCTTTTTTTGCCAAGTCCCACCTTGGGGGATCAGTTGTTCATTCGATGAGGCGCTTTCCATCTCGCCCTGAGAAGGTGCTTCGTTTCCTGACTCGTTTAGAGATCCCACTTGGTACCAACCTTTTACGATTTCCTATCAAACAAGCGGAAAGCCGCCTGCTGCACTGCGCACAGCATCCCCACCGGAGGCACACAAATCCCCAGTAGGTTGATCACTAAGTGGCCTATAGGCCGGTAGGCGCTGCGCCACGATATGGAAGAAGGTAGCACGATGCCATACCTGATCAGCAAGCTGAGATAGGTGAGAAACTCCCCCAAGGCTCAGGGATATGTATCCACAAAGCCACCTCGATATCGCAGTAATGACGTTTCACCAGCACAAAATCATGATCATCATCGGGCTCAAGTAGCTCGTGGGTGGTATTCCAGTCGCTACTCCCACTACGCCACAAATGGACACATCCGCTCCCTTGAGCTCTGGGACTTGGCACATCGGCTTCAGATTGACAGAACTCGCCAAATCCAAAATAGTGGCACGATGACAGCTCATGCTCGCACCCGCTTACCGGACGTTATGAGCACAGTGCGCCTCCCATCTGCCTACAAGGATGTGAATATGCAGACCGAACCAAAGCCTCTTTCCTCTGGATCTCGCTGGCTTCGTTGGGATCCCCACGTACACGCACCAGGCACGTTATTTAACGATCAGTTTAAAGGTGATTGGGAGGGCTATCTCAGAGCTTTGGAAGAAGCATCCCCCGTCATCAGCGCGATTGCGGTGACGGATTACTACCTGCTTGATACCTACAGACAGCTGGTTGAGCACAGGCAGGCGGGCAGGCTTGCGAGCTGCGAGCTTCTTTTTCCCAATGTAGAAATTCGCTTCGATGTAGGAACTGCAAAATCCTGGATCAACGCCCACCTATTGGTGTGTCCTGATGAAGAAAATCACCTAGAAGAGCTTGAGCGCTTTCTTGCCTCGCTTACTTTCAAGGCTTTCGACGACGAGTTCAGGTGCACCCCAAGCGATTTGAGAAGGCTTGGAAGGCGAGCGAACCCTGACATCCAAGATGACCAAGCGGCCTTGCGCCATGGTGCCGAGCGCTTCAAGGTTTCGTTTCAGGAGCTGAAGGACAAGCACAAAAACAGCCAGTGGGCCCAAGCCAACCTCATCATTGCAGTGGCGGCAAAAGAGAATGACGGTACGTCCGCACTGAAAGAAGGTGCAGATGAAGTGTTGCGGCAGGAAATTGAGCGGTTCGCGCATGTCATTTTTGCCTCCAACCCAAACCAAAGGGATTTCTGGCTAGGTAGAAAAGCTTTATCAGCGGAGAGTTTGGTTGAGCGGTACAACGGCCTGAAGCCGTGCTTGCATGGCAGCGATGCGCATCAAACTGCCAAGACTGGGGCGCCTGATGGGAAGAGATTCAGCTGGCTCAAGGGAAGCCCTACCTTCGATACGCTTCGTCAGGCTTGTATCGATCCGGCAGGCCGGGCTTTCATCGGTGAGGAACCACCACCTTACGGAAATGCTTCCGAGGTCATCTCCCAAATCGATATAACCAATGCACCATGGCTCAAGACACCATCCCTGGCTCTGAACCCAGGCCTGATTGCCGTGGTAGGCGCAAGAGGCTCAGGAAAGACCGCGCTTGCTGACATCTTGGCGGCAGGCTGTGACGCACGAGGCAACGCAATTACAGGGCACTCGTTCTTGGTGAGAGCCCAAGACTACCTACAAAATGCCGAAGTGAATATCACCTGGTGCAACGGTGACACGCAAGCCAGCCCGCTCAACCAGACGACTGACGATGAGTTCGTGTACCCAAGAGCTCGGTATCTGTCGCAGCAGTTCGTGGAGGAGCTTTGCTCGGCCGATGGCATGACGGACGGCCTCCTGGCAGAGGTCGAGCGGGTAATTTACGAGTCGCACTCCCCCACCGAGCGTGATGGAGCCATCAGCTTCAATGACCTGCGGGACATCCGTTCTGAGCGATATCGAGAGGCTAGGCGGCGGGAGGAGGAATCACTCGGCAGTCTGTCAGAGAGAATCAACACCGAACTCGAAAAACGCAGCCTCGTGCCCCAGTTGACTACGCAGGTGCAGGAAAAAGATTCGCTGGTCAAACGGCTAACCGACGACAGAAGCAAGCTTGTCGCGAAGGGCTCAGAGGTCAGGCTGTCCAGACTGCAGTTACTGACCGCCGCCTCAGAAAAGGTTGCCGGCTATGTGAGGTATTACAAAGCCCAAGAGCAGCAGATTCTCCTGATGCAGGATGAGGTCAACAATGTTCGCCAGGTCGTCGCGCCCAGCGATCTAAAAGACATCCAAGCACGCCATACCAAAAGTGGTCTGGGGAATGATGAGTGGAGTGCTTTTTTTAGGGACTACGAAGGCGACGTCGGAGCCATCCTATCGAAGATGCTGCTCAAGGCTCAAAAGAACAGAGACGCATGGATAGGAACCACACCGGCTCCGAACGAAGACGCTCAACAGGCGTTTATTGCTGAAGGCGCCAAGCTAGAAGAATGCAATCTCTCGTTGCTGCAGGCAGAAATTGATCGACTCCAGCAGTTGGTCAGCGTCGACCAAGACACCGCCAAGCGATTCAAAGAGCTATCAACAAAAATAACCACGGAAACCGAGCTATTGCGGGCCAGCAGGGAAAAGTTAACCGACCATGTGGGGGCCTCCCAACGTCTCGAAGTCTTGGTGAGTGAACGGTGCGATTCATACAAGCGCGTTTTCTCTGCCCTCATTGCTGAGGAGCAAGTTCTCCAAGAGCTTTACTCGCCCATCAAACAGCGCCTGGAAAGTGCCCAAGGGACTCTGAACAAGCTTTCTTTCTCGGTAGCCCGAACTGTCGACATTGAGGCATGGTCAGCCGAGGGTGAGTCCTTGCTCAACCTATCTAAAAAGGGCCCTTTCAGAGGCCGAGGTACCTTGCGCGAAAAAGTGCTCGAGTCGCTGAATACTCCCTGGCTCTGCGGGGATGACGAGACCGTGCTAGCTGCGCTGAGAGAGTTTATTAAGAACTACCATGAACAGCTCGTTGAGCATGCACCAGTCGCCACATCGGATCTGGCAGAGTATCGGCGGTGGACGAAACGCTTAGCCCAATGGCTCTATGGTACTGACCACATTTCTGTACGTTATGCCATAAATTACGACGGCGTCGAAATCCAAAAGCTCTCTCCTGGCACCAGAGGAATTGTGCTGTTGCTGCTTTACCTTTCGCTTGATGCGAAAGACAGCCGGCCACTGATCATTGATCAGCCAGAAGAAAATCTAGACCCCAAATCGATCTACAACGATCTCGTTCCATTGTTCATGGCCGCCAAGTCGTCTCGACAAGTCATTATGGTGACCCACAATGCCAACCTCGTCGTGAACACGGATGCCGACCAAATCATCATCGCCGAATGTGGCCCTCATGGTAACGGGCAGTTGCCTCCTATCACCTACTTGTCAGGAGGACTGGAGGACAGGTTGATCCGGGAGCGGGTATGCGAGATTCTCGAAGGTGGTGAGACCGCGTTTAAGGAGCGTGCTCGCCGACTGCGAGTCCGGCTTTCACGGTAATTTCCAAGATCGCTGCTCGGTATGGTGTTTTGTCATCGAGCGGCGGATTGGAAACATTATCAATGGTGAGCGGCCATCTTTTGGAGCTCATAAACAGGGATTTCGGTAAGGAGAAAGGGATGTCAATGCGGGATAACGCTGTAGCTTCCATCCGGCTTGGAGTGGAGGATTTCAGGGCTGCAGAACACGATGAGGCTCGAGCTCTCTCCTCTATTCGAAATCTGACATCGGGGCTTTTGTTGCTTTTCAAGGTCAAGTTACAAGCTATGAGCACACCTGGTTCAGGTGAGGCGTTGCTCAAAGAAAAAGTGACGCCCATCATGGGGCTAGATGGTCAGCCCATTTGGATGGGCAGTGGAAAAAAGACGGCCGATGTACAGACGATAATTTCTCGACTCAATGGGTTGGGAATCGCTGGAGTCGAGTGGAAGCTGCTTGAAGCACTCACCAGCACAAGAAATGATATCGAACACTATTACAGCACCCGTCCGACATCTGTGCTGCTGGAGACCGTGGCCAACTGCTTTCACCTGATACAACAGTTTGTTCCGACCCACCTAGGGATTAGTCCAGTAAGTCTGCTTGGGAAAGACATCTGGACGTTTCTAACTGAGCAGAAAGCTTTCTACGAGCGAGAGCGAAAAGCGTGTATGGAATCACTCAGTATCGTCTCTTGGCCCTCGCAAATTCTTGCAACGGCTACAGAGCATCTGAGTTGTCCTAAATGCAGGGCGAAGCTCATGAAAGCCTCAGGCGACGTCGATACACATTCTCTAACAACGTTTCACTGTACCCGATGCGATGCCACATCGCAGTTTGGTGATGTGGTCGACTCCATGCTCACAGGAAAATATTTCACAGATCTTTATATTGCGGCCACTCAAGGTGGGGAAGGCCCTCTAGACGTCTGCGATAACTGTGAACGTGATTCCTACGTTATCGAGGAAAACCAGTGCGCCATCTGCGGAGATGGCCCAAAAGCCCCCGCATGCAGGCAATGCGGGACAATACTTGATGACGATGCGGACATTGAAGAAATTCATTCGGATGCACTGTGCGACCATTGTCGCTACATACTCGAAATGGATTAGTGAAACGGCCTGAAGGTCAGTTGACACAACCAGATCACAGATGCACTGACTAGGCGATTCGCTGACAAGGCCGACCTACTTGATTGATGCGCCTCATTAGCCAATCAAATGCGGTTGAGATAATCCTTCGAAGCAGATGAAACTATTAGCTGACAGGGTGGCAAAGCGCTATCAAAATCGATACCATCCGTAGGATGCTATTTTGCTTAACAACTTAATGAGTTAGAAAGGACTCTTGCAATGCGGATTCGTGAAATACATACCTCCGTTGGATTCACAAATGGGCTCGGAAAACATGATTTCAACACTAACAGAATAGACGTTATTACAGGCGCAAATGGATCCGGGAAGACCATCCTTCTGAACTCGATTCTGGAATTTTTCACAGAGAAACGAAAACATTCAGTATCCACACCCTCTGTGATTTATACTATTGACAATGTTAATTACGGTGATCCCGCCAAAGCAAAACCTCTAAAACTTGTCGCTCAAACATTCAGCCCATTCAGTAGATTCCCGCCTCCCAAACCAACTCAAAAATCGTTACTTGAACATTACACTACTGAATCACGATCTATAATAGATGAATATATTTGTGCAGGAATTCATCGCAGCACTAGGTCAATTGGCCCCAACCTCTCCAAATCAGTTTTAGAAAATTCGATATTTAGGCTGAGTGAGTCATCTGAATATACTGGAGCCTTGGCCCACGCCTTATCAATTTTAAAGTTCAGCAGCAAACTCACCTTTATATATTCATCAAGAAAAATATTGACAGGTATTTTTTCTGCAAGAGACCGGAAAACGGCCATTCTAAACCTGATCACAGAAGCGATCAACGCTGTCCCCATTGGTGCAAAGCCGCGCTCACCACTGGCAGTTGAAGCATCACTATCCGACCACTCAGCCTTAGCCAGTCTAATTGAAAGTGCAATGGAGCAACTTGAACGAACAACATTAGACTACCGACATTTCGAACTCAGCTTTGACTTCAACAATCGGCACCTTCTTGACTTTGCGACACTTCAGTCCCTGGCTTTTTTAAGAAAACTCGGGTTTTTGAAAATCGTCAATTGCTTCGTCGGATCAGAACAACATCCGGGCTCGGATATTGCCTACTCAAGTTCTGGTCAGCAGCAAATACTTTGCTCACTACTCAGTTTAGTCTCCTCGCTATCCGATGGCGCGGTGGTATTGATTGACGAACCTGAGCTGAGTCTTCATCCCACTTGGCAGCAACTCTATTTCGACATCCTACTGGCTTCGATCGCCCCGTTCAAAAACTGCCACGTAATCATAGCAACGCATTCGCCACTCATTGTACAACGTGCTCAGAACGCTGGTGCAGGCGTGATACGCATGGGGACGAACGTCCGGGAGGTAGATTTAAAAGATGAAAGAGCTTCTGTGGAGGATGCGTTGCTAGACATTTTCGAAACTCCAATCACTGATAGTGTAGAGATGGCCAGTAAAATATTTGATGCTGTAACCGAAGCGGAAGGCGGCTCTAAAGCGGAGCGAGCGTTGGCCTTAGAAAAGCTCAAAAGGCTTCAGCACATTTATTCGGGCGGGCCTACGCGAAGCGATAAAGACCTGGCCATGATCAATGATGCTTACAGAATGCTTTCTGAAGATTAATTCGGGGTGAGTGATGAATAGAGCTAGGCCACCTATTTTCAAAACTCCAAAATCGTTCACAGATGATGAGCATCAACTGCTCAAGACGAAAGGAGCAGCTGACAAGAACTTTTGGGAAACGAAAGTACCTGCCGATAAAGCTGTGATTACTAGGTTCAAGAACGAGATAAAAGACCACTACTGGCACGGTCAACTTAGGCGTTGCTGTTACTGCAGTTCGGAGCTCCAAAGCCACAAGGCGACTTATGATGCCGAACACATTATAGATAAGTCTGGACATCCTCAATTCATGTTTGAATATACAAATCTGGCTGTTGCATGCAAGGTATGCAATCGAGGGAAGTGGGATGCTGAGATCACTGTGGGCCCGCCGACCACACCTGGCCCACCATCACTATCAAACGACTATACAATCGTGCACCCGCACTTGGATGAGTGGCATGATCACTTAGAGTTCGATCGATGGAACCGAATACACGCCAAAGCAAACAGTTCAAAAGGAACGCGCACTATTGATCTTTGCAAAATTCACAACTTGAACGCTGCTCGCTTGGCTGATCGCTTCGCCACCGACCGTAAAGAGGCAGAGACTTACCTTCGTCAAATTTACGCAGAGAAAAGCATCCAAAAAAAGGAAGCCGCACTAGCCTTGCTGCGTAAGCTCGCTGACCAATACAACTTGCCACAAGCCAAGGCGGTTGTAGGGGCTGTCGAAGAGGAAGTTCTAAGGATTCGTCAAGAAAGTGAACAGTCCGAACTTGAGCTGCACCTACTGCGCCAAGCTGAGTAGCAAGATTTCAATTGGGGCACAGAGGTGCGCATGGCGAACGGATAATTTTAGCCCCTTAAGAAAAGAAGGGCCTACTGGCCCTTCTTTACACTCGGCACACTTTAATTCGAGAGCCAGCTCTCAACTTGATCAGAGCCGTATTCAGCTTTCCATTCCTTCAAAACCTTGTGGTTACCGCCTTTGGTTTCAACGACCTCACCGGAGTGCGGGTTTTTGTACACCTTAACGGAGCGAGCCTTCCGGGTACCTTTGGTCTCTGCGGCTGCAGGGGTGCGGCGGGTTGCGGCCTGAGGATCAAGGATAGCGACAATATTGCGGAGGCTGTAACCATACTCGCCTAATAGAGTGCGGAGCTTCTGCTCGAACTCTATCTCGCGTTTGAGGCCATCATCATTTTTCAGGGATTCAAGCTCTGCCAGTTGAGCGGCAAGCTGTTGTTCAAGAGCACGGAATTCAGCAAGGCGGGACATGAAGCACCTCAGATATTAGTGATGGCAGTATAGTCAACGCGGTCTACTGTAGACAATCGATGGTTCGAGCGATGCTTAGCGCTGGAGCGTTTACCTCACAGCCCTGTGAGCATCCAGGTGCCGCATTTCAACCTGCCATTGGCTCAGGAATTTTTCCCAATCACGGGCGTAGGGGCCATCGAGCAGACGCGTCGATCCGATGCTCGCTTGCAGGAAGCGCTCACGCCAGGGCTGGGGAATACCTGCCTCGCGCACAATGCTGATCCCGGAGCTATGGCGCTCAATCTGAACGGCCTTGCGGACAGCATCCAAGTCGAGGCTTGGATGACTATGGTTGAGGTCGACGCGCTCCTGGCCTTCTATGTCGTCGAGAACATCCACAATCGCGGCAGCCTTGGGATCACCCGGTATCAGGTGCGACAGTGTCCAGATCGCTTTGCGCCTGACAGACTCGCGCGAACGAAGATCATCGACCATGTCCAATCTCTCGATTTGAACCAGTTGCCAGCCGACGATAAAGGTCGGCCAGGAGGCGAGCATCTAACAGCGCGTGGTGTGGAAGTTCTGGCAGCACCACGTTGCCGATATCGTCCCCTTCTAGATGCCTGAACAGCAGGATTAGGTTGGTTGCGCGATTGGCAACGTGAGCTGGCCAACGGTTGTTGACGTAGGCCAGCTCGCAGAAAAAATTCCAATCCCATTCTGGAGCATCGGAGCAAACCTCGAGGGGGCCTTCCAGACCACTCAGGAACGCGAGCAGTGAGGATTGGGCTTCGACCAAGGTTTGCCCGTGCGCAACCAGGTTGAGCTGAGGCAGGACGTTCTGAATCACGAAGTCGCTGCAGTCTCCCACTAGGTAGGTGTCTGTGAGTTCAACGTAATATTCGTGCCCGGCTTCGGACACGAGTGCCAGCGAAATCAACTTCGTGTCTCGGTTAAGCCGAGTGAACTCACAGTCTAAAAATAGCTTCATCCTCTCCTCCCTGTGTGTACCTGGTTCATGCATGCCGCTTTATCTTTGACGAAATGATCGACGCCGGCTGGTTTCTTTTATGACTTCAACCGATTGCCCTGACCAGTCTATGCCAGCACTCACGACAAGGGAGGTTTGTCAGGTACTGCGCGAAGTCGCGTTTGGACGGCGCATGATGGTTAGGGCATGCGCTCAGACTTGGAGCGAGGTCTACGCCGGGTTGTTTGTGGTCGACGTTGAGGGATGGAGCATCACGATCTTCAACGACTGTGGTGAACTCGACTATTGCGAAGACTGCCGGTGTCCGGATGGTAGACGCTGGTCATTTGATTCTGGTGACCGTTTCGGGACTGACCCAATCGCCATGCTGTCGACATGGGAGCACCAAACAATAGAAAGGATGCTGAACCAGCTTTAATTCGAAAGTTAGGTGCGCGCCCTGCCGGGGGCCGGCTGTCGTGAACCAAGCCGCTAACCGCCGCGTCTTGGCCCTCCGGGCTTCCATCCGCGCGCCTGCGCGCTACGCTTGCGATCAAAATCGGCAAGTGGACGACCGTGAGGACATCGATGACAGCCCGCCCCCAATCCATCACTTATGGAGTTTGCTGAAACGACTGGATAGCGTTGCAGGATCCATCGTCATCCAGGACTGAGGATCAGATGTGGCACTTAGCATCCGCCAAGCGGCGTGCAGGAAAAACGCCGCAGCCAAGCAGGCTTCTACGAAAGCCCAAGTCGTGATTTGTGTAAGTCCGCTACCCGGCTCTGCCAAGTTCAAGAACATTAGCAGGTAAAGTGAAATCGGCCATCCGACGACGAATACAACTGCGAAAGCGATGAATGCATAGACAAGAAGTAAAAATGGTACCTGCAAGCGATACTTGGTAGCGAAATTTTTAATACCGCTACCGTTCTCAAAGCCGTATAAAACGCCAAAATTCTTTTCTTTACTTTTAGAGTTTTTGACGATGGTGTACAGCGTGACGTTGTCACCCTCATTCAATTCCTCGAAGAACTCTGTCTCCATCTGGATGTTGGGTATTTTTTGACCATCAAGGCTCACAGTCGCCTTAAGCCCTTTGCTCATGCGATCAGTCACTTTGACGTAATCAAGCTTCCCAGAGACCTTAGCGCAGTCGAATTTAATCACTACATATCCTATGAATTTAGCCATTCGTAAAAAAGTGAAGCAGCCGCACCAGGTTGATCAGCCAAACTGTAAGTATCGTTCCAGACGTCCCGCGCACCGGCACATGCCCCACAGAGGGGACTATAGACCATCGAGTGGGGCATGGCAATCTGACTTCATGCTCCATTTCTTGGAGCTGTCTTATGCTGCCCCGCTCCGCACTCGCGGCTGTGATCCGCGCTCTCAGAACGCTGAAGGGTGTAAGCCAGGCGGAATTGCCCGCTGATCGAAAGCACCTCTACAAGCTCGAAGCTGGCTTTTCAAATATCAGTCTAGAGATGCTCGTCCAGTTGGCTAAAACGCTAAAGGTGGAACCGTCCACACTCATGGTTCTGCTGCAGTCTGCTGACCAAGAGGCGTCTACGGACTCCATCCTGGAAAGGATCAAATCTGATTTGAACGAGTTTGGTCGTCTGGGCGGGCCTGCAGAATTGGGTAGACAGCTTGAACTGGGAGGACAGCAAGCTAAGAACGCTGCTAGGGACGACCGGACTGCAGCCATTCAGGAATGTAAAGCCAGAGGTCTCACGCAGCGCCAAACTGCTACCGAGCTCTCCCTCTCAAAATCCACGGTCGCTAGGGCTTGGTGACGAGAGGCAATGGCACACTCTTGCCATGGAAAACATTCGTACTCCTCTGCCCCCTCTTGCGCCTGAGATTTGACTAAGCGCTTTCCTCCACAGCCTGGAAGACCTCAATGAGCTTCTGATTGTAGTCATCAAGACAGCTCTGAAGCCCATCACGGTCGATTAGTCGCACGCCCGCAGTGCTGGCCAACTCCTTCGCTGATTTCGTGTAGTAGGAGTTCGTGACGACCATCGCCTCGACACATCCGAACGGGCTGCCGCGATCATGACCCTGATCCAGTCGGCGCGCATGAACGGGCATGATCCGTATGCATATCTCAAGGATGTGCTGATGCAATTGCCTACACAGCGGGCCAGTGAGATCGGTCAACTGCTGCCGCATCAGTGGGTCGCGGCCTGACTTCGCCAGAAGAATGTATTTACATCACCAGCCACTGAATGGTCATTCGCATTCGGCTTGCCCATCTCGTCCAATAGGAATTGCCCAGCGCTCAGGACGTACTTGACCGGCAGAGGTCAACCGATTGCAGCCGTTGAACACTGCAATAATCCCGGCGCAGCCTAGTGCGTTTAGCATGCCTCTCTATGCTGAACACTTCGCTGCGCCGATTATCAGCGTCCCCCTGAGTCTGGGTCTGCGAGACATTACGTCGTTGCTACCGGCTCCCCTACAAATGGATAGTCGGTATAGCCAGCCGCGTCGCCGCCGTAAAACGTATCTCGGTCATAGGTGTTCAGAGAGAGGTCATCATGCAGGCGCCTCGCCGGTGGTTGTGGGAAAGATCTTCATTGTCGAAGACGGCGATCTGATGAGATTCTCAAGCTTACGGAGTTCGTCGTGGGTCATTCGCCCTCCGCCAAATTTTCATAACGCGGGAAATGTTTGTGGCGTGCCGCCTTCGGCAGATAGGCTGTCGTGAATCGAGCCACGGCAAGCCGTGTCTCGACCCGTTGGGCTGACATCCCGCACGCCTGCGCGCTCCGCTTGCTTGGCGCTTGCATACTAATTGTAAAGGAGTATCTACCCCATGCTTCACTCCATAACTGCCGCTCGCCATCAGGCTAAGTTTTCTCGTAATGCCTGTGCTTGGCTGATGGTCGATGGCGTCGGAGTAGAGCAATGGGTCGCGCACCATCTGAACTACGAGCTGGGAGCGATGCTAGGTCTCTCCCTAATTTGGTTACTCGATGAAGAGGAAGAGGCTCTGGCCAAACGCCGGTTCGCTCTTGGTGAGGATGACACATCAACACTGGTGCCACTTCTGGTCTGCGGGGATGACATGGATTTCGATTGCACCGTCCTCATGGTCGAGCAGGTCGTGGCAAATGGAGTCGTCACCTGGGCACGGTTTGGTCTGAGTGTTTCAGGCGGGCTTGAGGTCGGCGTACAGACGCGGTGGATGGCAGGCTGTAAGCCGGTATCATTTGCTGTTTTAGATTTTCAGCGAGCGCTCCATGACTTCGAAGCGATACTTGCAGGTCAGACGCCTGGCACTTGAGAGCACTTTTTACTCGCGCGGATCGCTAGACGACCGATCATGATTGATTAAGCCTATAGCTTGAAACCGCAAGGAGCATGAGGAGTCAGCGATGTATCAAGCTGTCGTATTGAACCACACCGTCATTGATGTCAGAGACATCGTTGATGAGCTTAACGATCACCACGTGGTGGTCTTAAATTCTGTCATGGATGATACGGCTAGCCAGCTCAGAAAACAGGCTGAGGCCGAGATGAAAAACTGGCGTGGCGAAGGCCCGTCCATCTACTTTTATCAGCCTCGCATCATGATTGACGGCGATCCCTGGTGGCTCTCAACATTCATGCATTCCACAAAACATCAGCTCAATTTCTTCGAAACCACAAGGCTCGTTCAACGGGCTATCGAGATCTGGATATCACGTGGTTCAGCTGAGCGCTTCCTGTATACCAACAGAGTCACTCGACGACCGGTGGGATATCAGGCTAATGAAGCGCGTTAGGCTTTTTCGTCACGGGGAAAGCGCCGCAAATGCGGGCGAAGCCAGTACTGATCACGCAACCATTCCTATCACGCCGACAGGGATCGAGCAGGCGAGCCTCGTAGCACGTTCCTACGCCCATACGGTTGATCTGATTATTGCATCGCCATTCTCCCGGGCTCAGCTGACTGCGATGGCCACCGCGACAACCTTTCCTGCCACGCCGATTGAAACCTGGCCCGTTCAGGAGTTCACCTACCTTGAACCTGCTAGATGCGCAAACACGACTGTCGACCAACGCCGGGCTTGGGTCGACGCTTATTGGTCGAGATCAGATCCGACGTACGTGGATGGTGCCGACGCCGAGTCGTTCCGGGACTTCATTCATCGAGCTAAGTCATTCCTGGATCAACTTGCAGAGCATCCTGCTCAGGATGTAGCTGTGTGTTCTCATGGGCAGATTATCAACGCCGTCGCATGGCTGATCGAGCGTGAACCGCAGATCATAGATGGCAAGGCCATGGCGGACTGGCGCAGGTATGAGATCGAGAACCAGGTACCTAACTGCTGTGGATACATCATATCGACGCATCCAGATGAGACGGCTTGGGGCCTGACCTCTTGAAGTCGAGAAGCAACGCATGCTTACGCGACCAGGCAGAGCCCATTAAGGCACTGGGGCTAAAGCGGCAACCACATGCTGTCTGTGCCGGATGGAGCGCCGAAACCCCGAATTGGCAGTAACCCTTTATAGCCGCCTGAGCATGATTCGACTTACGAAATCGCCATACCTTGAAAGCAACAATACCGTATAGGAGCATCCGAAAATCATCTAAAACCTCTTTACACGAAACTTTTCAGGCATATAATCTCGATAACCGAAACTCGAGAAACTCTACATGACCCCAAATCCAGATACCGTTGCCGCGTTGTTACTCGCGAACGTCCCGCGTGACCTTGTGATGGGTGTCGAAGACGCCTTCGCCGCCGGAGCGCTACAAGCCTTCGGGTTGACAGAGGAGGTCAGTAAAAAGCAACGGAAAACTGCGCTGGGGTACATGCGACACATCCAGATGAACGAGCGCTTCAGTGATTTGCTGGAAGCATCTAATGCTGAGCTGATTTCCTCCCAAGGCAATCGCGTGATCGTAGGCGTGGCTGGAATATTCAAATTTGCACGCTTGAATATGAGTACGACGAACTGGAATCGCCCTACTCGCAGCACCATCCGACGTGAGCTGGCTGAATCGAATGAAGCCATGAGCCAACTGGTGCAGCCATCACTTTTTGGGCCACGGGATGTGACCTCGGGCGCGTTCTTCTTCATCGCACGCTTCAGTGGTTCACTCCATCACCATCCCGAGAAGCCACTGCAGGTCTACATCGCAGTGCCCAATCCAAAAATGGACGGGTGGCTGTTCCGGGAACCTTTGAGCCAGTTCCTGGATCGCTATGATGCTGCTCCGAAACAGGTCGACAACGCGACAGTAAAACTCAAAACGGGCTTCATCGAACTCGGAGGACAGGAAGAAACATGAGCCGGGGCATTACTGATTTCCAACCAGGTCGATTGATTCAAGCGTTGGCTGCCCGCGCACTTTCCCAAGTACAGCTCGCTGCAATGGTCGGCGTATCACCGGCCACGATCAGCAAGTGGAAGTCTGGGCAGCAGGCACCGGAAGCCGAGGCGCTAGCCAGCCTCTCCAAGGTCATCAATGTCAGCCCTGAATGGTTCACCCGTCCGCTTCCTAAGAAAGGGTCGCTGCCTCTTTTTCGAAGCAATGCGTCTGCGCACGTGTCTGCAAGGGCGATGCTGGAAGCCCGGCTAGAATGGACGCAGGACATTGTCTTGGCGATGAACGAATTCGTGGACTTTCCGGATGTAAATCTTCCGCTCAGGTCATTCACTGATCCTCATCAAATCGCCAATTCCGACATCGAAGAAGCAGCCAGCGAGTGCAGAGAACTCTGGAGTCTCGGTCGTCGAGCAATTCCTGACTTGGCATTGGCCGTCGAAGGTGCCGGCATCATCGTGGTACGTGAAGAAACTGGTATCGCACCGATCGAGGGCCTTTCAGCGTGGAGTCATGAGCTTCAACGGCCACTGATCCTTTTATCAGCAGACAAGGCTAACGGCTTTCGTAGCCGATTCGACCTTGCTCATGAGCTCGGCCACCTTATTCTTCATAAAGGTATAGATCGCTCCACCGATCCTGAGCGCTATAAGTTGATGGAATCACAAGCTCACCGGTTTGCTGGAGCATTCCTGCTGCCGGCAGAAACGTTTGCAGCTGATGTGAGGACTCCGGTCACGCTTGACAGTTTATTGCTGCTTAAACAACGCTGGGGCGTATCCGTCGCGGCTATGATCATGCGCCTCGAAGCTCTCAAGATCATAGATGCGGACGCAAAGCTTGTTCTGTTCAAGCGCCGCTCAGCCCGATGGGGTGCGAAGTCTGAGCCCGGCGATGATGCCCGCGCCCCTGAGCAACCTCGTTTACTCAAGCGCACCATTGAATTGCTGTCTTCTTCTGGGGTAATGCCAATTGAGTCAGTAGCGGGCTACATCGGTTTGGCTGCCAACGATGTGGAGAAGCTGGCGGGCTTGCCAGAGCGCTACCTGTCAGGGAAAGCTTCCGTCTTCCATCTAGCGAAGTTGAAGTCAATGGTCAGCGACGACCCGTCCATCAAGCCTGGCGGCAATAGTGTGGTGCTCCCCTTCAATCGAGGTACCTGATCGTCTGCCCCTGTAAGGACTGGTCGCTAAATGGATAGGTAGTAGAGCGTGCAGCGAGGTGGGATGAGGGAGTGGCGGCCCCTAGTGGCATGGCGAACCGGTGCTGGTGGTTCACTGGTTTAGCAGGGGCTGCAAGCGTCATTGACAAGCTAAAAGGCAAAGTCAGAATCTCGACGGGGGATACAGGTGCGAGGGGTGAGGTGAGCTCTTTAGGTTTTAAAAAGCTGGCAGGCTATCGAGATTGTCTTCTTTACGAGCGTTTCGATCAGTTGCCAAAAACTCACCGTCCACGACGTGGACATGAGCACCGAAACGCCAACCGGCGTTCTCCCAGAAGATCGTCTGGAACGTGGTATTACCCAATGTAATGAGATCTGCAACAAATGCGCGGTCAGTGGTCATCTGCAGAGCCTTACCATTTTTGATGACTTTGACCTGCTCAATGTGGCCGCCCGTTTTGTCTCGGCGGACGGCGTAGATGTAAAAATCAGCCATGTTCATTTCCTTCTGTTGAATTTGGATCCCTCGCCGAGACAGCGTAACTGTGGTGCCACATTAATATCAACATCGTGGCTACCGTTGAGTGACGACAACCTTCAATATTTTTTAGCACTGCGTCTGCGCTTTGAGCTACGGGCGACAAAGTTGAGGTATTTGCGGAGCTCCTCTTCACCGGGCGTTTGGCCAATCACCTCTAAGCCCGATGCGATACTCCAATCAATCACCTTGTCCCAGATCCTCCAAGACTTAGTCTCAAGGGAATACGCACAACTGGTGAGCTTTTCAAAAAGCTGGTACGCCTGCTTAGCCGTAAGAAGGTGATCGGCATTGCCCTTCCCTAACAGGATCCCACCGTCATGCATTGTCCGAATGCACAGTGCGTTCGCGGGGTAATCTGGGTCTGCGCCCTCGCCTTTATACGTCCAACCAGTGCCGAAAAATCGAAAGGAGGCGCCTTCGCCATGAATCGTTCCGTCCGAAAACTGAAGAGGGAGTCGTTCCCGGTCACTTGAGGAAACCTTTGACAGACGTCCACCGTCCCATGGCATTTTCTGAATTTCCAGGGAAGTGCGCATCACCGCCATCAACAGCCCCTGTGCGATCGCATCAGCTTGCCTAGCGCTCAATTGGTATCGGAAGTCTCCAAGCGACATCTCGACGATGCACCCGTCTTGAGTCGTGGCACCTGCATGGCTGACAGCCTTGTGGGCAAATTCAAAGCTTTGCGGGATGTAAGTTGCTCAGGCTCTCTTGCTTGATTTAGCGCTCATCGCCAATTCTCCGTATAGGTTTCTGTACCTAACGGTTTTCATCGTGGCGAAACTTTAGCGAGGATAAAAAATTGTGCCTGAGTGCCTCAGTTTGGTCGCCGGCCGTATCTACCGACGCCACTGAGCTGCTCCTCTACGAACTCAATCGATGAGATTAGCTCGTGCTGCATCTCGTTGAGGACTGAATCGAGCGCAAAGTGCTTCCCTGACTCACGGAGCTCAGCGACGAGCTGCAGGAGCTCGCGTCCTTGGGACAAGGGCATCTGAATGTTGCAGTACACCGTGTCTTTGCCATCACGACTCATAAAACCTCCAGACTATTCATGCCAATCACTCTCCACGAATCTCTTGGCGGTACGTCGGAATCGTCATCACTCCGTGACCTTCCGCGAAATCTGAGTTTATGCTGAGCGCGCCCTGTCGGGGCAGACTGTCGTAAACCAAGCCGCCATGGCGTCTCTGCGCTTCGGGCTTCCATCTTCAGGCCTGCGCTCCGCTTGCCGGTTCATGTGATGAGACGCGATCCACGCCCTCTCTAGAAGCTCGGCGCAGCCTGGCTCCCTGAAGGATGCGATTCAAGTATTCTATCAACGCCACGATACATCCGGTGCCCGTTACGTAGTCATCAAGACGGTCGCTGGATCCACAAACGGCCCATGAACGATCAACTGTAAGCAGGAAAAGCCGTAGACATGCCACTTAACCGCCGTGAACTAGGGCTCCGTTTTTCTGGCCGTATTTATGGGCCACGGTCGCTCGGATGCTTATTGAGTAGTGTGTTTATCGGTTCGGTTCTACTCGATAAACCCGACGTCGCAAGCTGGGTGTGGTCGGCGATGGCACTCAACCTTCTTGTGTGGCCGACACTTGCCCATAGGTGCGCGCGCCGCGCCGCTGATCCTTTCAAAACCGAACTGCGCAGCATTGCGATTGATGGGTTATACGCCGGGTTTTGGGTCGGGCAAATGTCGGTAAATCTGCTTCCTGCGTAATTGCATGGATTTGACCACCCATTTGCACTCGACTTGACCAGTTGTTTGCATCCTATTTGACCAGCGCACCCGTACGCCTTGACCCGCAGAATTCGACCCATTGCTGACACCTGAATGATGAGAAACCCAGATGCATCAGCGTATCCAGGCCATGCCCCAGATACCTTTTTGTTTCCAGCCTTCCCGCTATTCCCGAACAGCAGTGATTCCCGCGAGCGTCGAGAAGGACGTGTCTTTCGCAGTCAGCAGAAAATCGCTCATATAAGGCGTAGCCAGCATGTCTGAGCGCACCGCCGCGAAAAGCGTGGGAAACAACCCCTTGTTACCCAGGCGCCGGGCAGTGACATATCCGCGAGAGGTGTATTCGTGAAGCGCCCAGTTGGGCAGGCAGCAAACGCCTCTGCCGGAAGCCACCAATTGCATCATCATCACCGTCATCTCGGAAGTTCGGACGTTGAGCGGTTCTATATCGGCGGGATCAAGAAAACGGGTGAAGATATCGAGCCTGTCTCGTTCGATTGGATAGGTGATCAGCGTGAGTGGCTGCAAGTCTTTTGGCTCGATGAGGCTCTTCTCCACCAAGGGATGGTGATTGTCCACAGCCAGCAATGCTTCATAGGTGAACAGCGGCACATAGGTGATCCCGTTCAGGTTGATCGGATCCGACGTCACGACCAAGTCCAGATCTCCACGGGCCAATGCAGGCAGCGGTGCGAACGAGAATCCTGATGCCAGATCCATCTCGACCTCCGGCCATGATGTCCTGAAAGCGTCAATGGCTGGCATCAGCCACTCGAAGCAACTGTGACACTCAATCGCGAGATGCAACCGCCCAGCCGAACCACCTGCTAACCGGCTGAAGTCACGCTCGGCTTCGCGTAGCAATGACAGCACTTCGTCGGCCAATCGCAGCAACCTCAGGCCCGCACTGGTAAAGCGCATCGGCTTCGATTTTCGCGTGAAAAGCGTCATCCCCATCCGTTCCTCCAACTCTTTTAGCTGGTGGGAAATGGCTGACTGGGTCAGGTTCAGACGCTCAGCCGTTTCCACCAGACTGCTGGTGCCCCGCATGGCTTGTATGGTTTTAAGATGACGAATATCGATCATGACTATGAATAAAATTTGAGTTGGTGAGTAATAAAATTAATTTGTCTCACCATAGATCAAACGCTGACAATAGGTCTACTAGATAAACAGACTGGAAACACGCTGATGGCCTTGGCCCAAACCTCCGAATTTCCCCACATTGGACGTACAGCTGGCGTGGAGATAAGTGAGGTACGTTCGCGATGACAGCAGTAAAGCGCCCCCTGCTCACACTGCCCAACGGCTCTGACAAACTGCTCCTTCACTCCTGTTGCGCGCCATGCTCGGGAGAGGTGATGGAGGCGATCACGGCGTCGGGGATCGACTACACGATCTTTTTCTACAACCCGAACATTCACCCTGAGCGCGAATACCTGCTGCGCAAGGATGAAAACATCCGTTTTGCCGACGACCATAACGTGCCGTTTGTCGATGCCGACTACGACACCGATAACTGGTCTGCGCGTGCCAAAGGCATGGAGCATGAACCGGAGCGAGGCGTGCGCTGCACCATCTGCTTCGATATGCGCTTTGAACGTACGGCGCTTTACGCTTTCGAGCACGGCTTCAGCACGATTAGCAGCTCGCTCGATATTTCCCGCTGGAAAGACATGAAGCAAATCACTGACAGCGGCATCCGCAGCGCACAGAAGTACCCCGGCGTCACATACTGGGATTACAACTGGCGTAAGGGCGGTGGCTCGGCGCGGATGATCGAGATCAGCAAGCGCGAGCGTTTCTATCAGCAAGAGTATTGCGGTTGCATCTACTCGTTGCGAGACACGAATCACCACCGCAAGGATCAGGGGCGAGATATCATCCGGATCGGCGTGAAGTATTACGGGGGTGAGGACGAAGACAGTTCAGCCCAGTCGTGATCTTCGAGAAACCGTACTCATAGGCATGAGGAAAATTCCTCACTTTATTTTGTGGTTGGAAGCGATGAGGATGCCCGGCTGAGTGTTCACATCCCGTCGATACGGATAAAAAATGAGTGTGTTGAAAAAGGCGCTGCTCGATGGCGTGTTTACGTGCGTCGTTGAGTATGTTCCCAAACCTTCGTCGGAGCGCTTTACCGCTTTTGAAGCGCTGATGGAGCAATCGCGCCTTTACGAATGGCCGCTCGTTCCTGCTGTCGCAGATCGCGTCGGTGGCAAATTCGATATTGCTCCCGTAGATGCATGCGCTGCCCTAAAGGGGCCAACTCCAGCACTCATCCACTTTTCTGGCAAAGACCGTGGGCGTTCCGACCTGTTGTCTGAGTTGGACAGAATGGATCGCCTGGGTGTAAATCAGCTCTTGCTCATCAGTGGCGACCGGTTGCCAGGTCATCAGCCCGGCCAGCACCCGGTGCGTTATCTGGAGTCGGTGCCTGCCTTGCAAATCGCACGCGCGGCTCGCCCGGACTGGCTGTTGGGTGCTGCACTCAATCCATTTAAATATCGAGAAGAGGAAGGCTGCGCCCAGTATCTCAAAGCGCATAAAAAGCTTGCTGCCGGTGCAGATTTTCTCACACTCCAGTTGGCTTTCGATGCCAAGAAGCATATCGAGGCGGTTGCCTGGATGACCAGTCAGAAAACGCCCAAGCCTCTGCTGGCTTGCGTGATGGGGCTAACCGAGAAGCGCGCATCCTTGCTGAAAAGTGTGCCAGGCATCGTGGTCAGCCCCTCAATGCTTGGTGTACTTGCGGCTGAAGCAGCTGTTTCCAAGGAGCATGCTCGGTCACGCTGCACGGATCGGCTGGCCCTCCAGATCGTTGGCTTGCGATTGATGGGGTATGCGGGAATTCATCTGTCTGGCATCCATACCGTGCAAGAGCTTGAGGCTCTGGAGCAGAGAATTTCCGTTTGGGTGAAGAACATCGGCTCGCTGGAACACTGGTCAGCAGCCTGGGCGGACAGCTGGCAGCCGCCAGGCCAGTTGGCAGTCACATTCAATCCGCCTGGAGCAAGCTGGTATCTGGGTGAGTCCAGCGTAAAGGCGACGCCGAAAGAAACGCTGCGCTATCACGTGTTGGCGGGCTTTCATTCGAGTCTGTTCAGCCACACCACATTGCTGGGCGGGGCTCTAGGGTGGGCCGTCCGGCGCCCGGTATGGTCGTCAGCCAGAGGGGCGTCTCTACTGCGCCAGTTGGAGCGGAGCCTAAAGCGCCCGTTGGTGGGTTGCGACACCTGTGGGCAGTGTCGACTTGAAGACACCCTGTATATCTGCCCTGAGACCTGCCCGAAAGGGTTGTCTAATGGCCCCTGCGGCGGTACTTACCTCAACAGATGCGAGTTCGGAGATCGCGAGTGCATCCATAGCGTGAAGTACCGTACTGCCAAATCGGTTCGCCAAATTCAGGTTCTCACGGATCGACTGATTCCTTGCGTTGAACAGGGCAGCCGCCACAGCAGCTCCTGGCCACGGTGGTTTGAAGCTGACGCTAGCCAGACCAGAGGGACATCCGATTGACGTCGAAGTCACGGCAGGCGATGAGCCCAGAAAGTAACGGCCCGACGCCGCAGAAGCAGTCGGTGGCACCTTTGGTCGTCGAAGCAGTCAAGCATTGCTACAAGGTTGCACGAAGGTATGGCCGGGTCACCATTGCCAAGCACGAATACTTTTACGTGCGAGCCCAGGACATTCTGGTACGCAGCGATATTTCTCACGCATATCGAGAAGAGGGATTTCAGCGATTTCTCAAAGCAAACGCAGCTGGAACCCTAGACTGAGATTCCACCATCGCCCTTGACACCACCCCATGGAGGGATCATGAGCGCGGCTAATATTTTATTGAAAACAATTCGTTTTTATTCATACAGGCTCCCCGCATAAAATGCGCCCAGCTCTTCACGACCGGCAATCTAAACGCTGTGGCGTGAGAAAACGGAACGATAGCCGCATCTGAAAGCAATCAGCAGATTCAGATCTGGCGCGACGAACAGGGTGCCAGGCACGATGAACAAAGAATTCACTTTTTCCATCAACAGCATCAGCTTTGATGAGCACTACACTCCTTCCGACAATACTCGGATCACGACCAACTTTGCCAATTTGGCTAGAGGAGAGAGCCGTGAGGAGAACTTGCGCAACACCTTGAAGATGATTGATAACCGCTTCAACGCCCTTGCGCATTGGGACAACCCTACGGGGGATCGTTACACGGTCAAGCTGGATATCATTTCCGCTGAAATGAATATCGATGCTGAAAGTCGTGACCATACCATCCCTTTGATTGAAGTGTTGAAAACGACGATTGTTGATCAAAAAACCGGCGAGCGTGTCAACGGCATCGTGGGCAACAACTTCTCGTCCTACGTGCGGGACTACGATTTCAGCGTGCGCTTGCTGGAGCACAACAAGAACCAGGCCGGTTTCAGCACGCCAGAAGATTTTGGCGACTTGCACGGCAAGCTGTTCAAGTCGTTCGTCAATTCGAGTGCCTACAATGAGCATTTTTCCAAGTCGCCTGTGATCTGCCTCAGTGTGTCGAGCACCAGAACCTACCATCGAACCGAGAGTCAGCATCCTGTGCTGGGCTTTGAGTACGAGCAGGACGCGTACTCGTTGACCGACGAGTATTTCAAGAAGATGGGCTTGCAGGTTCGTTACTTCATGCCGCCCAACAGCGCCGCACCATTGGCCTTTTACTTCTCGGGTGATCTGCTGGGTGACTACACCAATCTGGAACTGATTGGCACCATCAGCACCATGGACACCTTCCAGAAGATCTACCGGCCTGAGATCTACAACGCGAATTCGGCGGCTGGAAAATCCTATCAGCCTAGCCTGAAGAACCAGGACTACTCGCTGACTCGCATCGTGTATGACCGAGAGGAACGTGGGCGTCTGGCGGTCGAGCAAGGCAAGTTTGCCCAGGAACACTTCATTAAACCCTATCAGGCTGTGCTTGAGCAGTGGTCTGTTAGCTGCGCTTTCTGATTATCTAGAACCTTAAGGTTATCCCCCATGAAAAAACTGTTGCCCACATCGACAGCCGGCAGCCTGCCCAAACCTTCCTGGCTGGCTCAACCCGAGACACTTTGGTCACCCTGGAAACTACAGGGTGATGAACTGATCGAGGGCAAGCAAGACGCGTTGCGCCTGTCGCTGCATGAACAGCAGCTGGCCGGAATCGACATCGTCAGCGACGGCGAGCAGACTCGTCAGCATTTCGTGACGACCTTCATCGAACACCTCGACGGCGTTGACTTCGAAAACCGCGAGACGGTCAGGATTCGTGATCGTTACGACGCGAGCGTGCCGACCGTAGTGGGTGCCGTCGCTCGAAAAAAACCGGTCTTCGTTGAAGACGCCAAGTTCCTGCGTCGGCAGACCGGGCAGCCTATCAAGTGGGCCCTGCCAGGCCCGATGACGATGATCGATACTCTTTACGATGCTCATTACAAGAGCCGTGAAAAACTGGCGTGGGAATTTGCCAAGATCCTCAACCAGGAGGCCAAAGAGCTGGAGGCTGCTGGCGTCGATATCATTCAATTTGATGAACCAGCCTTCAACGTGTTCTTCGATGAAGTGAACGAGTGGGGCGTTGCCACGCTGGAAAGGGCTATCGAAGGGCTCAAGTGTGAAACCGCCGTGCATATCTGCTACGGCTACGGCATCAAGGCGAATACCGACTGGAAGAAGACGCTGGGCTCGGAATGGCGACAGTACGAAGAAGCCTTTCCGAAACTGCAAAAGTCCAGCATCGATATCGTCTCTCTGGAGTGTCACAACTCCCACGTTCCAATGGATCTGATCGAACTCATTCGCGGCAAGAAAGTGATGGTCGGCGCCATTGATGTGGCCAACCATGCCATTGAAACGCCTGAGGAAGTCGCCAATACCTTGCGCAAGGCACTGCAATTCGTCGATGCCGACAAGCTCTATCCTTGCACCAACTGCGGTATGGCGCCTCTGCCTCGTCGAGTCGCCAGCGGCAAGCTGAATGCGTTGAGTGCTGGCGCAGCGATCGTGCGCAGAGAACTTTCGAACGGGCGTTGAGTGATGTCACTTCCTGGTCAATCAATCGAGCCATTCAGCTTTCGCGAAGCGCTCGGGCACTACGCATCGGGTATTACGGTTATTTCATCGCACGTTGATGGCGAGCCGATTGGCTTTACCTGTCAGTCGTTTTACAGCGTGTCGATGAGCCCGCCACTGGTATCTTTCAGCGTCATGTCCAGCTCGGCGAGTTATCCCAAGATTCGCCGAGCAGGTCGATTCGCGGTCAATATCTTGTCAGGTGAGCAGGTCGATATTTCCAACCAATTCGCCCGGCGAGGCACGAACAAATGGCACGGTGTCGACTGGCAGGAATCGCCGTTGGGTAATCCGATCATTGCGGGCAGCCTGCACTGGCTGGATTGCGAGATTCACGCTGAGCACGCGGCGGGTGATCATGTGATAGTGATTGGCGAGGTGAAAGCGATGAACCTGCAACAGGCTACTGCGGGACAGCCATTGCTGTACTTCAAAGGGCAATATCGCAACCTTGCCACACATGGCACGGTTTGAGCCGTTACGTGCGCATGTTCAGGGACTTGGATGTTACAAAGGATCTGCCGCCACGTCGGTAACGGAATAATCAACGCTCCGCTACCGACGTGACCGCTGGCTTAAACGCGAGAAGCCTGTAGGGAGGGGTAAAGCGCATGCTCGGCCACTTTGCCGAAAATCAGACCCAGGCTCGTCCAGAGTACGACCTGAATGCCCAACGACGCTGTACGGAATTTCCACAACAGCACGGCAGAGAAGTTCTCCGGCACCTCATTGATGGTCGGAAACAGGTACGCGGCGACCGAGACGATCACCAGATAAAGCGCGACCCCACTGATGGCTCCAATCCAAGTGCCGTTTCGGGCCATCAGCTTGCTTCCGACATTGACCGAAATCACGGCAGCGATCACCGACACCAACATGATCAGGAAGAACAGCTGGGTGCGCAGCCCGATGGTGTCCGGGTTACCCACGGATGGCGGGTTCGGTGGATATTTCAGGCCCGGGATCAGGAACACCACCACGAACGCGGCCAGTGCCAGTAGCGCCGCGAGCCCACGAGGGCCAATGCGACCAATTCGGCCCAGCGCGTATGCGAATACAAGCGAGAAAATGCCGCCCAGCGATACGCTGTAAACGACGACGCCGGTCAGTAGCCCCACGCTGCCTTGCATGTCGCGGCTCACCAGTTCTTCCTCTTCGTCGGCGTCACCGTGCATGTGCGCCATGCTTTCTTCGAAGGCAATCGCCTTGTCCACTTGCGGCTCACCGAACACCTTGGCGAACCCGAATGCCAGCAGGCCCGCAATCAGACCGACGAGCATGCCCCTGACGAGTAAACGACCAGTCATGTGAAAGACCTCAAATAGTCAGTGGCAGGGGAAACCCAGAAGATGACGACCGTCGTGCACGAACTCATGAACGTAGGCACCGGAGAAAATCGCAGTAGCACCTTGTTCGGCACCGACAAAGTAGATTGCCAACATCAGCAACAGCCCACCGAAGATCGCCCACGGAAGCACTTCGCCAAGAGGGATCGTCGGGATGGAGATGTCTGTATCTGTAGTAGCGGTATAAGTCATGAGTACCTCTTGGGATTTCGCGTCCCGGTAATGGTGAGGAGGGTCGAAGAAAGGTCTGGCTTTCGGCGTGGAGCCGATCACAGTGGCGCGACCGCGTCGGATTTTGACCGACTTCTTGCTTCGTAACATAAAGATACAACTCGGTTAGTGTAGCCCTTCTGCGATGAGGCTTACATGAATTCTCACCAAGCTTTCGCGACGCTGATCGGGCGTAAATAAGGTTGCGCAGGATTTAAAGGAATGCTGTTAGCGACACTTCCCATGCAAGAGTGCCCGCTATTCGCCGATTTCTATCTGTGACCGCTGTCAACTTTGAGACGAGAACTGCCGACTCTTCATTCATGGGCGTGGATACCCCCCCAGCGCCCCATGGTCGAGATGAGCGGCTGCTTGAGCTATCGTATCGAGATCATCCCAGCTTGAAGGCCATCTGATGAGCATCGACAAGACAACTCAACTGATCAGCACCCGCAGTGAAGAAAATGCCAATCTGCTGCTCCGGGTCGGATGGACGCTGTTGCTCGTAGCTGACCGCCAAGAAGGTGCGTATCAGTGGCTGCATTATCAATTCGGGTGGCAGCGAACAGGCGAACCTCCTGAGATCACGTTTACCGGAGTCGAGGGTGGCCCCGATCCCTTCTGACAGCGTCGCTTCAGTGGCGTTGGCTCGTAAGTACCTCAAAATGATTTAGCCTTTACGGAGCACGCAAAAAGTGCTCTGAATTCAGAAGATTGCATTGCACTGACCACTCGTTTGCATTCGACGTGACCAATTGCATTCGACCTGACCAGCCCAGGCGCGAACAGTGTCCATCAAGCGCGTTGGCGGCTTTTTACCTTACGCATTGAGTCACCTTTCAACTCGATGACGTGGGATTTGTGGACGATTCTGTCGAGAATCGCGTCCGCGATTGTGGGGTCGGAAAACAAGTCATACCATTTTTCCTTCGGATACTGGCTAGTGATCAGCAATGAACCGTTTTGTGACTGCTGATCAATGACGTCTAGCAGAAACGGGCCGATCTGGGCATCGATGCCGCCGATACCCAAGTCGTCGATGACCAGCAGCTCTGCGCGGATCAATTGCCGTCGCAGTTTCGGCATGGTGTGATCCGCGTAAGACAGGGAGATTTCTTCAAAGAGTTTGGTTGCCGTGCGATACAGCGTTAGTCGTCCAAGGCGGCAGGCTTGGTTCGCCAGGGCACAAGCCAGCCAAGTCTTTCCGGTGCCAGTTGCCCCCGTGATGATTACGTTCTGCCGCCTTATCAACCAGTCGCACTCCCCGAGAGCCATTACGGTATTCCGGTCTAGGCCACGGGATGATTTGAATTCAATCGTGTCCATCGTGGCCTCGCTCTCACGAAGCCTTGCAGCTTTCAGCAGACGCGTAATCTTCCTGCTTTCTCGTTCGCTGTTTTCGGCGTCAACCATCAATCCGAGTCTTGTGTCGAACGCCTCTTTCAACAATGCCGGGGTTTCCAGTTGACGCTCGTAAGCCACGGCCATGCCGTGCAGCCCAAGGCTCACCAAATTCTGAACAGTGTTGAATACTGGTTTCATAGCGGCTCATCTCCTTGTGTGGCGTAATATTCGGCGCCACGAATGTTTGCGTGTTCGACCAAAGGGGCGGATCGTTGGGGGCTGGGGCGCAGATCGGACTCGTTACGAATGATTGCCCGCAGGCGCTCTGAACTGAGGATGTTCAGGTTATTGGCATACGCGCAGGCTGATTCCAGCCGGGAGGCGGAGATGTCCCCTTTGCGAACATCTCGCTTCAAGCCTATGACTGCCTTCATGCCAGTCGCAAAGTCTCGGCGCAGAGCGAGATTGTCTTTCACGTACCGCAACGTCTGCTGGCCTATAGTTTCAGCCCAGGCCATCAGTGCGTCTGGTTGCGAGTCTTGGTACTGACTATGGTTGGGTGCCAAGTGCTCGCTCAAGGTGCTGAATCCTCGTTGTCTGTTGACCTTGTGCGAGGCTATGACGCGGCGCTGGTACACGATGTCCAGCCAATCGTCGCGCACGCGCAAATCGACTAGCAGGTTCGCAAAGTGATAGGGGACTGAGTAGCTGTGATCTTCAAATGCGACGTGGTAGTCAGTGCCCACGCGAATCTGGTAGACCCACTGACTGTAGCTGTACCGCTGTTCTGGTAAAGAGCCGAGCGCGGGCTAGTCGAGTTCAAGATACCGAGCGGCCCTGCTCTTAGGGTACGTTCGAGTCACCCGGTTGTTGAGCTGATCGACCCAGTATCCAATCTGTTCGTTTAGCTCTTCCAGCGAGAAGAATGTCCTGGTTCTCAGCCTTGCCAGCACAAACCGCTGTACGATCTGCACAGCAATTTCACCTAGCGATTTGTCTTTCGGTTTGCGAGGCCTGGCAGGAAATATCTTGAATCCGTAGTGCTCGGAAAGCTCGGAGTATGCACGGTTCAGAACGACCTGATCCCGAGTGTTTTTCGTGATCGCCGACTTCAAGTTGTCGGGGACAATGAAGCGTGGAACCCCGTCGAAATACTCAAGCGCCAGAACATTGCACCTGAGCCAATTCGGCGTCGTCTGATTGTCCACTGCCGTGGCGAATATGTAGCCGGAAGCTCCTAGCGTAGCTACGAATACCTGAGCCTGGGCAATTTCTCCTGTGTCCGGGTTTGTCACAGACATAGTCCGTCCGCAGAAGTCCACGAAGCACTTGTCGCCGGGAAGGTGTATCTGCCTCATGCTTAGCTTTTGTTTATTCAGCCACTCACGATAAACCCTTGTAAATTGGGCGTATGAGGGGCCATCTGGCTCCGTTTCCCGAAACTCTTGCCAAAGCAATTCAAGGGTGATGTCAGGCAGTTTCAGTTGTTCGTGAATGGCCACCCAAGAGGGGTACACTTTTCTCTGCACTGTGGGCCTGCGCTGAGTATGTAGGCATTCCGCAAGCGCTTTATCGTCGAGGTGTCGCAGCTGTTCCCAGGTTTGTCCGCACAACTTCAACTGATCGCGAATAGTGCGAACTGTATTATGGGAAACCTTGGCCAAGCGACCGATTGATCTGTTTGACAAGGTGGCGTCGCATGCGAGACGCAGCACCTCGCGCTGCGATTGTATTGGCAGCCTCATGTGTCCTCCTCGCGATAGGCGTGTCGAAGCCTCACAAATCGCGCCGTGTGAATATTGCAGACAAACGGAAGGTGGCCGACTTGACGTCGAACGCGAGGGAACACAGAATGGTGGTGCGTAGGGCTCAAAACCTAACACCATCAAAAAAGCCTAGGGCTCCACCCCTGGGCTTTTTTGTGTCCCAATTCCACCGGCTAACTCCTAGCCTGGGCTCATTGTGAAACTCCTATCGGTTTGATTTACACGGCTTGCTGTCTAGCACAGCGTTGCGTGGCTATCCAGCAGGCGACTTCTTTGGACAGGGCGAAAAAGCCTCGACGATTGGGCACTTCAAAAAGTGGCACTTCGATAGTTCCACGCTGCTTGGCTTTTCGGAATGCGTCATACGAGGCATATCCCAGCTCTCTCCACAACGCACTGCCACCCACCATCAGGCCATATCGATCTTTGAGATCAAGCTCTAATTCGGATGCCAGGTTGTGGATTTCAAGAGGCTCGCGCATCGCACTTAATGTCCGGTTTGGTCACAGTTAATAGTAATAAACGACGTTCTTGCACTCCAGCCGTAAGGCTTCTACATTTTTTACGGTACAAACATCAGCTGGAAACTTGTAAGTGACTGACTTCAAACGAATTGCGAAAATTTATTCGGATTTCGCAGATAATATGCGCGAACAAATACCGGAAAATACCAACCCCCGCAGTAACACTGTGGAAATGCTCGCCGTGGGCTATTGGTTCGAGGGACTGAGGCAGCGGACAGGTCTCAAAACGGCCTACGCGCTTGAGCAGCATTTCGAAGAGGATTCGTTTCGAAGGAACAGCAATGGGACTATCCGGCATTACCGAAGCAAGTGGTCAAGGTACGAACAAAAAACGGTATCGCCCAAGGCCAAGACCTTGGCCAAGGTCGAGCTTCAGGCACCGGGATCGTCTCGCGATCTGAATCATCCGCTATGGACGCTTCTCAAGCTGAAGATCAAGGGAGAGGACGTCGACTTCGGCCAGTTTTTTGGAACATTAAATGCCGAAGTACAGGGGGTGCTGTTCCGAACCGCCAGCGACATGGCCTGGGGCAATTTACAGCGCGAATCGGTCACTCAAAATCTGCTCGAAAAGCTCGAGCGCAGGGCGAGTTTGGATAGCCTAGCGGCGTTGGTCGCCATAGTGATGGAAGCAGATCAGATGGGCCGTCGTCCCCTTGCTATCAAAGCAGCAGATTCGTTGCACAAAGTGCTCTTGATGCTCGCCATGGAGCTACAAGCACGCGGGGTCGCAGTGGTCTTGATCGACTGGCTAGTCTTCAATGTGTTGCCCCTTGGTGTACCTGCCCACTTAGAGGTTTGGATGAGTAGCACTGACTACATTCACGCGTCAGCCCATCTGAACACAATGGTCTTCCATCATCCGGAACGACGCGGAAAGAACCTTCCTTGGAAGCTGCGTACTAGATTGATGTGCAAGCTCCTAGCCGGCGATATGGGATTGGACGTCATGTACGCGATGCGTCCGCAGTTTGCCCTGCGAGTCGACATCGGTGAGATCGCGGGGGACTTAGTGAAAGAGTTCCACAAAACGTCAGCACTCAGAACCTGGGGATGGATGTGCATCGTTGACGGCGAGCCTCAAAAGGTGCCACCCATATCGCTTTTTTAGCTTTCCAACACTGCGTGCTTTGGGTGGTCAAATCCAATGCAAACGGCTGGTCAAATCCGATGCAAACAGGTGGTCAAGTGAAATGCAAACGCTTGGTCAAGTGAACTGCAATTTCCCACTTCCTTCAGCTCTTCTACTTTCGATGGTAACCATGAACGCGATGGCGGCCGGTGGATGGCGATTGGTGCGCACGAGCGTGGCGTTGCAGTGCATGGGGCTATTCATGACGCTAGCCCTAAACGCCTTCCACGTATCGCTCCCGAGCAGCACTATGCAATTGGTTGCTTGCTTGCCGATGCTGATCATCTACCCGCTTATGGTTGCGCGTGTGAGCTACGGTCTTTCTGTTCAGCTTGCCGCACATAAAACTGCGTTCAAGCTGATCAGCAAGCTCGATGGAATGACGAGGTTGCTGAACCATGCTGCATGGAAGGAAAAGTTAGATGAAGTCTTCCGGCGTTGCCGAAAAAGCGAGCTTGTGGCCAGTTTGGCGCTGATAGACATTGATGACTTCAAAAGCATCAATGACCATCACGGCCACCTGGTGGGGGATGCCATCATCAGCGGGCTAGCAGATCTATTGCGGTCAGGGTTCGGGGAAAAAGGCATAGCAGGACGCTATGGTGGCGACGAGTTCTGCGTTCTGTTGATTGATGTAAGCGTCGATGAAGCTACCGAACATTTGAACGACGTTCGTAAGCGATTCGCTAACTGGACTGACGGCGCTGTGCCCGTCTTGGCGGGGTTGAGTATTGGCTTGGTACCTTACTCAGACAATTATCCTAACCAGAGTGATTGGCTCAAGGCCACAGATGAAGCCATGTATCAGGCGAAGCGAGGCGGAAAGAACCGGCTCTGGGTACAAGAGTAACGCTGGAAAGCATCCGGCGCTGCACGCGGGCGGAGTCGCTATGTAGCGATCAAGAATCAAGGGGCGTCTGGTCTTAGCTTGGGCCCAAGACGAACTCTGCCATCTTGTTGGGGCCTTCACCTTGGAACCCTTCAAGCTGCATGGCACCGTAGCAGCTAACCAAGGCTTGCTTCATTCCCTGCAAGTCTTTGTTCCACACCGGCTTCATGTGCTCAACCCATAGCTCGACTTCGCGCTCTGTCATTAGCGACCGCTCGCTGAAGATTTTGGCAGAGGTCACCAAGGCCTTCGCTAGCTCTGCGGGGATGACATCTGCCGGGATTGACCAATGAGCCTTAGCGCCGAGGCAATCAGTGTAGAAGCCCAGCTGCTTTAATTGATCCAAGATTTTCGGATGATCAGAGGCCTCATCGTAGATTGGAAGTAGATCATTAAGGTGCTTCGCGCCCTTCGCGACTAGGTCAGCGAAGATCCAGTGGCAATTCTTGCTCGTGTGGGATCGGTACCTCTTCCACTCCGACTTCAATGCGTTCTCATCGTCCGATAAGACGATGGCCCTGAGAATAGAGACTTTTCCCGACTCCTCTATGGCCAGAGCGGCTAACGACGCGGCGGAAGCATGGCTTCCCACGTCCAGCAAGGTTTGGGCATCGGTCGCCAACCGGCGTGCATTGGCGTTTGCTGCGTTAATTCCCTCCGCCACCTGAGCGCAGTCCAAATATCCTTTGTAGGGTTCCAGCTTCGTTGGCTTCATAGGGATTCAATCGTCATGGTTTCGGAACCGTCCGGTACACACGTCTTGGCTAAATCATCTTAGGCCATCGCGCGAGCAAGACGCCCTTTTAATGGACGCAGTTTCGACGCCGATACGCATGTCCATGGGGGGTGGCGAGGCTAGTGGTGTAGAAGCTGATCATCGCAGCAGGTCATATAGAGCACTGAGCATGCCGAGCACATTCTGCAGGCGAACTCAGCACACTCCCCTTTTCCTCGTCTATGCCACAACGCAGGGCCATTGATGATCTGGGACACTTGCGATTGAGGCCATTTTGATACTGTCGTTTTGAGGAAGCGGTTTGAGCCCGGGAAGCCTCACCAAGCACTGGCCTCTATCCGCTGACAAGCTAGCATTGAATAATCGTACTGACGAAAGAAGACGAAGGCTAAGGGTTGCTAGCCGCAGTGGTGGCCTTGCTAAGCTTCGATCCGCTTTCGCGGTAGGCGGCCCGGTAATGGAGGACTTATGGCAAGCAAGGAAAGAGCATTCTCAATCCGAGACCTTATTGTCGCGCTCATGCGTGATCAAGGTATCCACTCAGGTTTTTGGGGGTTAACGGTTCATTTCGACGCTTCGGGCACGTCCATCGCAAAGCCAGGTCAGCCTGAGCTTAATTTTCCAGGCTTGGCAGTGGGCGTAACTGGTGTGACTTTGATACCCGCTACCGCTAATGCGCCTGGCAGCCTCGACGCATCGGTACATAACCCGGCGCCCAAGAAGCGAAAGTCGCCGAGGCCAAGAGCGTCGAACGACGGCCTTTGACGGGCTTATCTGATCATCAAATGGCCAGTGACTTACAAACAGTCGGGGCAAGCTTGCCTACATTTTCAAAAGACCCAATCAGTAGCCCTCAGGTGAGGACGCGAGCATCGGTTGTCACGTGGTGATACCCCACATCCAGTCTCGGACGAGAATGCTCTACCTCACCGTCAATGAACGCCAGTAACGCTACCTGGACTGACCACGACCAGGTAGGGGCGTCCCGGCCTTGATAAGCGACACCTCAGATCTGATTTGAGCAATGAAATCCGAAATCGCACGGCTGTTATCTAAAGTCTCAGCTGGCACGCCTCCCATTACTACGACAGAGCCGTACACGGGGTCGAACACTTCTATCGTGATTTCCCTCCGAGCATTGCTGCTGCACCTGCAATGGAGGGGCAAGAATGCAGTCTCGACAATGTGCCGTAATTCGAGCGGCGAGATCGCCATCTTCAAGCTCCGCGTGTTGCGATTAGTCGCCATTCTGAATCCCATATTTTGCCAGCGGAACGCCTACGAGCCACGCTCATCCGGTGCTCCTATGGCGCCTGCTTTCAAGGCGGCAGCGGCGTCCATGCGACGTGAGCAGACGATCTGCATCGCAGGTGCCTCTTACGTTTGAAATGACAAAACGCAGGATCGTTGCTTGTAAAGCCTGCTACTCGTCACCTAGGGTGGCGTTCCTCCATCGACTACGACTACTGTATATGCAAACAGCATTTGAGTCATCTTATGGACGTCTTACCGGAAGCCGAATGGCCCGATGAATTCACTCGGGAGGAGATGCTTGAGCAGCAGTCGCACCTGCTGATCGAGGAATGCCATCTGCTTCAGAAGGAGCTGAGCCGGTACCGAAAAAATATGGCTAGGCTGATCCAGATGCATGCCGAAGCCAACCGCGAGCGGGACAACCTGCGTATGCAACTGAGAACGGCCGAGATTCAGCTATCCGATTGCCGCCGTGAGAGCTCTGCGTTAGGCAACCGGGTTACCGGACTCGAGAGCTGCCGAGATCAGCTCGAAGCTATTCACAAAGCCCAGCGCATCTCGCTGGATTACAGCGGAACGACTTTCGACGAGCACCGTGGTACTGAGCGCCTATCATCCGCGATCCCTCCGGGCAGCAAGGCCTAGGCACTACTCCAAAGATCTGCCGGCATGACATAACAATTTTCTAGCCATGCAGCTCCGAAGCAAGCTAAGAGCCGGAGTTGGAACTATATTCCGGTTTTGCTGCATTCCTACATAATCGACAATCCATTACCACCTCACGGACATCACATGAGTTCAGAATTAACGGAAGAAGAGATGCGTCGCGCCTTATTTGGCGATACAGAGACCTCCAAACCGTCAGCTCCTTTTGTCCCGAAAGAATCCATTGCAGACACCGTAGTGATCCACCCTAAGGCTCCGGTGAAAAAGCGATTAGCTAAAGCTTTTACGCCTAGGCTCAGGGTGGTATTGCGAGTAGGGAATGAGTTTGAAGGGGAAACGTTCGAGATGACTCATGAGGCCGATACCATGAGCACTCTGCTGGCAGAGCAGGAAGCGACGAAAGCGGCCAGGAAAAAATTTCGATATGTGGAAGTAGTCTCGGTCAAGCCGATATGATCGCGCTTATCTGAGATTCGCCACACAGATCCAGGCTGTTCTTAACCGGCGTTACGCTGGTGCATGAAGTTTTATGAAGGCTGTTTCACAGCTTGATTCCAAAACGCTGAACCACAACGTCTGCCGCCTTGCCTGTTTTCTTGCCTCCGCTGCTGCGCACTTACATCCGGTTGCAGTCAAGAAATGGCGAGCACCGCCTTTCAAGCCAGCAGCAGCGAAGCTACGGCTCCGTCACACCAGAATTTTTCAAGATCAGTCGGAGATCCACCGGGCGGCCTGAACTAATCCAGCCATGCGGCTCTGACAGCGTTACTGGAGCCCCTAAATCCACCCAGGCGCCCTTTGTGGAGAAACCCATGCAACCCAACTCTCCTACCGCAGACCTCGTAAAAAGCATGACTGAGGTTGCAGATACGCTGCACGACTCTTTCACCTCTCTGTTGAGCGCAGCAGTGCGGCTGGCTGAGGTTGGCCAAGATGAAGAAGCGAAACGTCTCTTGGAGTTGGCCAAGGAGATTCAAAGCGCTGAAGACAAAATGCGTACTCACACGAAGGACGCGCGAGTGGGAAAGATCCTGAAGCTCAATCTGCATTGACGCCCAACCCGAGCGGGCGAAAGCTACAGCGTCAAATCCTCTCCCAATTAGGGGTTATCACTCGTTCGAGGGCACCTGTTTGAGCGTCGACAGCGCACGCAGCTTAGGTAAGCATGAAGCTAATCACTGGCCTAAGGAGCGCCGGATATGGATAGCAATCAACGCATGATCGCATGGTCATCCGCTTGGGCCATGGTTGGCGGGCAAGTCGTATGCACTGGGTGTATGAGGGGCCAATCCATCTCGCTCAATCAGGACGTATTCCCCCACGAGCCAAGCTGCAGAGCTCAGGGCGAAGTGGCCCAGATGCCGTGGGCCGAACTCCACCGGATCCTAGATGTTGAACGGGGCTAATCGCGTTGCATGCCCGGCCCACTACTTTTCTGTGCACGGGTTGAAAACTTCCGTCGCAATAACGGAGCTAATGACAAGGATTTTGGTACCTGGAATGTGGGTGACGAGTGAGTTTGTCTTACCATTCTCGCGGACGTAGTCTCTATCGGAATTTATGCGGCTTACCTGGCTCTTACCGGCCAGGTAATCCAAAAAACGGATCTTGGCGGAGGTGTCAAACTGACCGTTTGCAGTAAGTGGAATGATCTGCGTAGCTACTTCACGGGTAAAGACAAAAAAACTGGCTGGAGCGTCGCGGTCGCGAAAGACTTTGATGCACTGTACATCGCTTGCTTTCAGCGTCATGAACCGCTCGTAAATGCCCCCTGAATAAGTGCTTAGGATCAGGCCATCCCCGGAAAGAACACCCAGACCTTGAACCGCGTGACACTGCCCATCGCCTCCACTTCCCGAGCCGTATGGTAAATAGCACCAATTAGTCCGAGTCATGGCCTGAACTGATCCGTGCACTAGGTGCAGATCACGCTCAATCTGCTGTACAGCCTCAGGTGTCTGGTAAGGAATGCTGCATCCTGTAAGAGCCCAGGCGAGTAGTAGGAAAGATAAGCGTATTCGGAGCATCAGGTGTTCTTTTGATGAAGTATTTATCATTTAAGCATAACCGGTAATCGGGACAACGAATGCATCCATGTTCGAGCTGATGTCTTCAGCCGCCACGTTGCTGGCTTGTTCAGCAGGAGCAGGCGAGCTGACATATATCTACGCTGAGTCTTTAGCTCATCGAGGTACAGCAAATGTATAAGGTGGTCAGCTTCACTGCCCAAGAGATTTTTGACAAGGTATGGAACATACCTGTGTTGAAGCTAGCCCAAGAAATTGGCGTATCGGACGTTGGTTTGGCGAAAGCCTGCCGTAAGGCGGGTATCCCACTCCCCTCCCGTGGTTACTGGGCAAAGCAATCAGCGAAGCGCCCCGCCAAGCCGAAACTCAAGCTGGGCTCAGATCTCATCAGTTTCAAAGTATTGGATAAGACGTTACTCCCGCCTCGAGCATCATCGACGGTAGAGGTTCATCCCGCAGCGGCGAACCTCGTCGTCCCTGAAATACTCGAAGATCCCCACCCACTTGTCGCGAAGTGGCTGAGACACGTTGAATCCGCCAAAGCTCATGAGGGCTATTTAGTAGTTCTAAAGCAGCAGGTGCTGGATACCCGTATCTCAGCAGCTCAAGTCGATCGATCATCAATCCTTTTAGACGCACTAATCAAGGCGAGCGAGGCCCTGAAGCACCGCTGGATGATTGGCGCTAACAACCGCACCACGCTTCAGATCAACGGCGAGACAATGACAGTCCAGCTTAGGGAGCGATTAACCAAAGTCGTTCTCCCTCCTCCACCTCCAATCCCACGCAGACGAGGCACTCCGTGGACACCTGATTTTTCTTCTTGGCGCGCTCCTGAATATGAATGGATACCCACCGGTGAACTGAGCTTTCACGTCGAAGCTGACACCCTCCACGGCACGCGCAAGAAATGGGCAGACACAAAGACGAAAACTCTCGAGCAAAGACTAGGGGCAATCGTCGATGGGCTTGGCATTATCGCCGAGTCCGTGAGAGCAGAGCGGATCATGCGGGAGGGACACCAAAAGGCAAGGCAGCTCGAAGAAGAGCTGAGGCTTGAGCACGCTAGGTACGAAGAAAGCCAACGTCGGCTGCGCCATGCGCTCGTCACTAATTCCGAACAATGGCACCGAGCAGTCCAGCTTCGAGCATTTATCAATGCTACGTGCGAGGCAAACGCTGACAGTCCAGCGCACGTACAGGAGCAAACCGCACTTTGGGTAACGTGGGCCTCATCGCAAGCGGACAGACTTGATCCCCTTCACCGGGATAAGGCCCCTGTTACCTCGATGACTGTTTCTATCGAGCAATGGTTCACGGGGTACAGCGGGTACGGCGGGGCGCACTGGGAAAAGGACTGGTGGACAGACTAAGCACGAGGCATCTGTTTGGCCTGAGAGCCTGGCCTCGATCAAATCACTACGCTCTTACGTGCGGCATGACGGAGAACGTTGATGACTGGATCAGCTTGGGCCGTCAGGAAGGTGGTTCCATGCGTAGCAGGCTTTTGCCTGTTATCTCTTTTCTCTGTCCTCGCCCCCAAACAGACGTAGTTAGTAATCAACCGATTGCCGTTTAGGGCTCATAACCGTCACCTACCTAAGTGAAGCGTAAGCAGTGTACGGATTACCGGCAACCCAGGCATAGCTGCTAGATTTAATAGGAGCGAGTTGTTTGGATATCTGCGCAGGGTAGTATTTCGGGATGTCAGTAGCGCGTAGTTAACAATGTTGTCTCCACCGCAAATGGCTCATGCCTTTTTCAACAGAGGAATGACTCATGAAAGCGATTTACATAGCTGCCTTCGCGGCTCTCCTGATGGGTTGCGCCAGCGGTGGAAGCAGTCCAGCAAAGGACGCTCACTCCCCGCCGCCGCCAGACGCCGTAAAAATCAGCGGTAGCGAAATTACAAATCAATTTGTAGGACGTTCGCACCAAAGCGTGACTGCGAGCGGGCAGTCTTTCACCGAGATCCTCACAGCTGACGGCAAAGCCAAGATTCATATAACGGGAATGGCTGAAGCTGCTGGGAGCTGGAAAATCACCGGGGATATCATTTGTGTGGCCTACACGGCATATGGCGAAGAGTGCAACATCGTCAAAGCGAATGAGCAGTCGTTTTGGTTCATCGACAAAGTCAAAGGGACGACAAATAATCGCTTCACTCGCTGATGCCGGATGGGCTAGCCACCTGCGTGATGATCGCCGCCTGGCTTGGTGGAGCGGGTGCGTGAGCGGCCCACGTACGCAAGCACGTCATCGTTGTAATAGGCGCTGAAAGTATTCTAAACACGCGGCAAGGCCGTCACTGGGTTCAGCGCCAGAAGGCTGATGCCATCCATCACAGAAATGTCGGCATGACGTTGAATTCGCACATAAGGACAAAGTTGCTTGTACCTAGAAAGGTCACAGATCCCCATCGATACAAGCTCAGTCAAACCTGGAGGCGGCTGAGCATCTATTCCCTGGCATCGCCTCGCCCATCCGCAGTCATAGCATCCATCACACAGGCCAACTCTTTGACGAGATCCTCGTAGTTGAGTTGTAGAAACTCAGCAATAGCCTCATTTCGAAGCAGCCTTGAGACATAGCCCTTGGCTACAACCAGCACGAGCATAGTTTCGCCCATGGTGTCCTCAACCAGCCGGTAATCTTGGCTGACCTTTTCCATTTCTCGTTCGAGTCGATCGATGTCTTCGAACGTGGTGCGGGGCTTCCGAGGTCGAGCCGGGGTGGCCAACTGATCTGGTCGCGTAGCTGCGAGCATCATCTTGGCGTAGATATTCGTGAAACAATTAGCCGACAGCATCATCTCGGCGGTTTCGATTTGCCGCATTGGCTTCATCTTCTTGAATGCACCGAAGGCGTGCTGATTGACCTGCCTGTCCTTCAGCATCTCCACTACCTCAGGAGCGACGCCTTCGAGGAGTTGCTGACGTCTTCGGATATGCTCGACATTCACATTGAGGGCCTGAGCTATCCGAACTGCCGACGTACCCTTCTTGATCGCCAGAAGAATCATCTTGTGCTCTTGGATCGGCGTAAGGCGATTAACCTGACGGTTGTAGGTAAACCCTTCGTCGTCGCTGGCTACGAGGCACAATGCATGCGTCGCACCCAGCGATTGCAGCGCCCGTAGCCTCATCCGCCCGTCGAGCAATAGGTACCTCGGCCCGTTCTCATCCGCAGTTTCCCGATGTACCGCAATCGGCTCTATCACGCCTAGCTCTCTAACAGAGGCCAATATACTCAGATATTTTTTGGACGCCTCCGTCCTTGTACCCACGCCTCGATCGGAGAAAATCTGCTCGAGCGGAATGGCAAGGATGTCTGGTTCGAAAGCACTTTTGACTGAGCCCATGATCAGGCCTCCCCGTGGATCTTGTCGCTCAGAGGCGTAGGTACATCCTGGATGCCTTCCGCCCGCAGCAACGTACAGAAGTGGCTATCTTTGAATAAGTTGCGAAGCGCGCTGGTGATGAACAGCAACCGATGCTCACTGACATTGGCCCTCTTGATCATGTGCTGTTGTCGACGAACTTCATTTTGATAGGTGCTCAGGAGGCTATGAGCGGTTGTAGGCTGTTGGGCCCTGGCCACGCTGACCTTGAACGTTTTACCGAGAGAGCGGCGCTTGTCGATTAGCCTCCTGACACTAATCATCTGCTCACCTCGGAGCGTTCCAGCTTCGTATGCATCGGTAAGTGAAAGCTGGACGTCAGCATCGGAAGCCCTGCTGATTTCGATAGCGATAGTCATAGGCAGCCAGCCCTTTTCCACGCCCAAAATCAGTCTATCTTCACCTTGGCGAAGAAGCATCAACACGCCGCCTATGTAAGTCGGATCCAACGCCGTCTTGTCCGCGATCTGCTTGCAGTTGTATCCACGATCAGAGAGCACGCTAATGGCGTTCAGTAGCTCTCTATTGGAATGCCTTCTACGAGCCAGATTCTCAACCAAGCTGATCAAATAGCCATCTGCATCGGTGGTCTCAACGACAATGCACGGCACCTCGCTTTCTCCAAGTGCCATTAGGGCTTCAAATCGGCCCTGTCCGCAGACCAGACTATATTTGTGACCTTGTTCATCTGCACCGCTCATACATACGGTGATAGGCCTCTTTATGCCGACCCTGGCAATGTTCTCGACTAGCTCCTGGAAAATTTTCTGATTGCGCGTTCGCGGATTCAGTACCCGAATCCGTTTTGTTGAGATGTACTGAATTTCCGAGGCGCCCCCCACATGAAGTGATAGGTGATTGTCGGTAAAGTCCAACATCAGGCAATCCTCCGATATGGCGTGCGAGTAGAGAGGTGAGCAAGGATCTCTAGCGTCTCAAACCTATAGATCTCTAGATCGACGGGGTTGTGCTCAGCTATGCGAACCCTTGGAACAGTCATATCAAGAGCCGGGAGAAGGAAGTAGTCCAGAGCCGACTTGCCGCTCGGCGTCATCCTTACTGCGAGCGTCACATCCGGGCATAGGCCAAGGTCAAATTTTACAACCCAGCGGAGTGAGCCTGAGGCCAGCTCCTGACAGCGACTGAGGACGAGCGAGAGAGTGAATTCATCATTTATCCTCAACAAGTCAGTCAGCGGATTAATTTCGACCTTCGCCCCGACCTCCTTAATGAGCTCAACCGTTTGGCGCAACACATCAGGGTATGTCTGACGGATCTGACGATTCGCCTCGATGAATCGATAGTCACGCGCCGGCGTGAATCCTACGAGGCCATAGCTGCGGAGGAGACTGCCGAACCTCGAACGATACGCGGTGCTGGACGGTAAGCCTGGCGCTTCGTCAATGACAAGGCCGGATAGAAACCCCTCCTTTTGGAACAGGGCGCGTAACGATTCAAGCATCTGCTCGTCAGTCCATCGGAAGCTTCGAGCCGAGATAATGGCCTGAGCCGTCTGGAATATCAGCGGGCTTACGACTGGCTCGAATGCTCCGTCAGCTCTAACCCAGTCGTCTTGGGGATTTCTGACATGTTCATCTTTGAGCTTGAAGGAAGTACGGTTCCAAACGTTATGGCCGATGTATTTTTCGTTGACTAGGACTTGATGAACTGTGCCTCTAGTCCAGGCGGTGCCCATTCCTGTCCGGTGGCCAAGGAGGTTCAACGCGTCAGCGATCTCGCTTTCTGAGCTTCCGTCTTCCACAAATGCACCATATATGTCGTGAACTACTTTTAACTCAGCGCTCGGCCCTGGCACCAGGACGACGCGATCGGTCTGAATGCTTTTTTCCTGCCGGAGCTCAAGTACGCCCTTGGCAACTCCGTACTGGTCAACAAGCTGTCGGCGCAATCCAAATCCAGCCATGCCACCTTGCCGGTACCCAAGACGAATTAATCGAGCCTGGCCAGCAAAAACCTTTACCGAGAGCTCGCGGCTATACTCGCCGGCCATCATCCTCTTCAGGCTTTTGACGATGCCTGAGACCGGACTTCCGTCATTCTCAAACTGTTCTGCGCAGTATTGAACAGACACACCAGCCTGTCGGCAGCGTACTTCGTAGCTGGCGCTAAGATCGGGGTCTTGGAACCGTCCCCAGCGACTCACGTCATACACCAAGATCGTACTGAAGGTGCGGCTAGGAGATTCCGCTTCTAGGAACAGCTTCTGCAGCCGATCTCGGCCTTTGAGTCTAAGCCCGCTTTTGCCGGCATCAGTAAAAACGTCGACGATCTCTAAACCCTTGGCTATGGCGTAAGCGGTGATGGTCTCGAGCTGATTGTCAGTTGAATATTGCTGGTGCTCAGTGGACATACGAACGTACGCGACCGCGCGGGTAGAACGGAATGAATCGGCAGCGCGTTTCTCATCGGCAGCTTTCACGCGGCTCGTCCCATGGTGCTAGCTCAGAATACGGCCAGCAAGGTTATTAAGTCATAGGTCGAGCATAGGAAACAGCGCGGGAAAAGTATTTCCTAAAACGGGTAACAAATTTCTGGTGCGGCATATGAGCGATTCTACCTACGCAGCGGCTATAGCCACAGCTCTACGAATTGAAGTGGGATCGTCCCATCAGGCCGTCAAAACGCTGATACGATGGACTGCCGCTAACGAGCGAACAGCTAAGAATTGGCTAGCGGGAACACATGGCCCAAGCGGCCAGCATCTGATGGCGCTGATTCATCACTCAGACAGCGTGTTTGAAGCCGTGATGCTCCTGACCTCCAGACACGATGCTCTGGCCACTGATGACCTGCATGAGCTCCGACGACGGTTGCTAACAACAATGCGCTTGCTGGACAGATATCTCGGCCCACCAAGAGCAAGCTGAGCTGTCCAAACCCGTGCTGAGCTCTTGCACACTAAACCAACTAAGCAGGTCGTTCACCTCTCACTGTCTTTGCAACATCATCTTGGTACCAGTTCATGCCTTGTCGATTTTTTGCAAGCGGAGAGCGCAGGCTAGGACGGCCGCAGGCGGAGCATTAGAGCCCCTAGGGCCGAGATCCGAAGTGGCTTGGTTGACGCTAGCCGTATACAAGCAGTACGCCCACTTTGGAACGATTCAGCGTGTTACGAAAACTCAAGATGCAGTAGCTACGCTTGATACTCACTAAAGGTATTCACTCACCGCGCTCTCCAGCAATTCCACTAGCTCGGGATCCATGTACTGAAAATCGTCAGGGATCTCCAAAACGTGGACGAGCTTGTGCTCAAGGTGCTGAGCGTATGCCGCGCGAAGGCGCTGCAGATGTTTACGCTCCATGACGAAGATCACATCCGCCCAACAAATGTCTGCGGGCCCAACTGATTTTCGTGCACTGGGACTGGTACCTGCCGAACGCACATGGAAGCCAGGTCGACGGCGCCACATCGCTTCCGCTGTAGGGCTTCGCCACTGGTTCCGACTGCAAATGAACAGCAGGTTGGTCATCGATGATCCTGGACGTTGAGAATGATTCGAGCGGGTTGTAAATCATGCACCGAGCCAAAGTAGCGGCTCTTGTTGCTCACCTGCGCAGCTGCCAATCGACCTAGGCTGTGGATGAGGGTAACTACGTACCCTACAGCTTGCCCTAGGTATCAAAAAACTGTGCCAGATCGTTGGACGTCTCTCTACTCTTTGCAGTGGCCGCGCTTTTTTTGATGCTTGGTGCAGTATTTTTTGTCTTCCCCATGAAGCCATTTGTCTTGCTGCTCTTTTTCCCACGGCGACAGACAGGAGTTGAAACCGCGTCCCCACCCTTGCCAATAGCGCCCTTGAAGATGAGCCCGGGCGTCAGCATCCCGGGCCTCATATCCGGAACCCTGCTCACGAGCTCCGCACCCGCTCCGAAACCCTTCCCCATAGGCCCCGGTCAGAGGAACTGTCTGAAACCAAACACACCCAGTCAGACACAACATCACAGACATCACAATCCTGATACCGAGGAACCGTTTGGTCACAAAGCACTTCCCGGGGGAGCGAGAGACGCAGAAGTTGAGATCTACGAATGAGATCACAATGGCATCATTTTGTTCGCCGAGAGGTCTGTGCTACCAGGACATTTGGGGTCGGAAAATGAGAGGGTAAACATGAACAACACCCGAACTGCATTGGTGACAGGTGCCACCAAAGGAATAGGTCTTGCGCTGAGCTCTCGTTTGAAGGAGTCAGGGTGGGATGTGATTGGCATCGCCAGGCGACCAGTTGACAATTTTCCCGGCACGCTGCTCCTTTGTGATTTAGCCGACGTCCAGCAAACGGCTGAGATGCTTAGAAAGCTGTTAGAGCGCACTGCTATTGATGCCGTCGTCAATAATGCAGGTATCGCGGCTCCACAGAGTTTTGAAACACTTGACCTTGAGACACTCCACAGCGTCCTTGACCTGAATGTGAGGGCCTCGGTACAGGTCACGCAGGCTTGCCTGCCATCCCTTAAGGAGTCCACGGCAGGACGCATAGTAAATGTTTGCAGTCGAGCCATTTTCGGAGCACGAGATCGAACAGCATACTCTGCCGCCAAAAGCGCTTTGGTTGGCATCACACGTACTTGGGCGCTTGAATTGGCGCCCATCGGGATCACAGTGAACGCAGTCGCTCCTGGCCCTACAGAAACCGAGCTTTTCCGGGCGACCAGGCCGGTGGGAAGCGATGCTGAGCGTCAAATCCTATCCACCATTCCGATGCAAAGGCTGGGAACGCCGTCAGAAGTTGCCTCTTTGATCACCTTCCTGCTTAGTGAGGGTGCATCCTTTGTGACGGGCCAAGTGATCGGCGTCGATGGCGGAGGAAGTCTAGGAGGCAGGTAACGCCTTAAGCAGTCAGTGCTGAGGACATGGGCTAGATGACGTATACCAAGGCACTGCTGATTCGACATGAACGTGCTGCTGCTGCGGAGGCAGGAAAGGCGTATCGAGCGTGCCCAGTGCTACCGAGACCCAATCGGCAAACTCACCTTGTGTTCGTGACCAAAACAAGGTCGAACCACACTCCGCGCAGAACTGGCGTATTACCGTTTTTGAAGAAGCGTAGGTTTTGATGCTGGGGGAGCCGCGAAGAATTTTAAGCGCGGTACGGGGCACGCTGCCGTATGACGCGAATGCTGACCCGTGGCCTTTGCGACATTGGCTGCAATGACAATGGCTGACAGCCTTCGGCGCGGCGACTAGCTTGTAAACCACAGCTGCGCATAAGCAGCTGCCTTGATACACCTCTGTCATACGCTCTTCCGTGCAGGTGAAAAGGTCAGGATAACCGTTCAGCCCAATCATTTGATCGACCGTTTCTGGCCGATACCAGAAGACCACGCGAGCACCCTGCAAGTTAACTTCGCGACCTGGCTTGTTCACTCATGACCTACCTGAACCTGTTTCTGAATGGATCGGGGATTGCTAGGCGTCCTCGCTTGTGGTTACTTAGGCCAGATACGATTCGGGTATGGAAGAGTTGAGTCTGTGTACGTCTTGAGCCGTCTTTTCTGGCGCAGAGGCGTTAATCGCAAACTGCGGATCATCGATGACGCTGAAATGGCGAACGGATTGAACTGCAACCACCCCCCTGTTGCTTATAAAACGTTGTTCGAGGGTGCCTGCCAGCCCAAACGAGTGGTTGGTGCCGTCGCTGTAGCATGCTGCTCAGGTCGCTATAAACCAGAGAGCAACGATAACCGACGCTCTTTGAAGAAACTGATTCCCCTGCTATGCTTTTTACTAGCCATCGATGTCATGGGCAAAGGGACAAATTTTTGTTTTTCGCTGGAGGCGAACTTGAAAAAAATTCTAAGCGTCACTTTTTTTGCTCTCTTAGTGCAAGGCTGCAGTTATCAAAAAACAAACATAACCAACGAAGCTGAAAAAGAGAAATATAGTCCCGAGTTCAGCTCTCGCATAAGAGCATTTAACTCACCCGAAACCACAGGCAGTTACAAAACGCTCGCAAGCTGCGAGGATGTGAGCCAGCCCAAAACCGGAAAGGATGTAGACTCAAAAATCTTCAGAGATCGTACATCAACTAAAACATATATACTATGGAGACGCGTTGATTTACTGGGAATGAAGGAGGAGGATTACATAAATAGAGTAATTGGAATTCCAGCCACACTAACTACAGAGGCAGTGAAGTCGGAGCGATTAGGGTATGATGAATTTGTAATTCCTGCCGGAAAACCCACAGTCTTGAGGATGAGCTATGATGCATCATCTGATTCGGGTCATTCTTGGTGCTACCCAAAGCCTGCATATTTGACCCCCAAGGCAGGCAAGGACTACGAAGTTAAACTAGAATTCAAAAAAATCGATCTTCTTTCCTCGGGATGTAGGATCGTAATCAGCGAGATTACTGGCGCCGAGATGATCAAACAACCTCAAGAGATAAGCTCGAATACGTGTATTGCTAATCAAAAGTAGTCGATGCAAGAAAGTTTTGTTTTAACCCGAATGAGAGATATGGAATTATGATTATGGGGTCACTGAGGCGACCTCCTTTACTTTCACTCTGATACAGCGCTGTTGCAGGCAGCAAGAACACACTGCAATGCAGGTACTTGCGGAACCTATTTGAGCAGGCCCTTAAGGGGACTGTCACGAAGAGTAGCACTGGGTAACTCAGAGATGGGATGGCTACATAGCTTGGATGTATGGCGAACCCAAAGTTCCCCCGCCGCTATGGATTCGTTCCATTTAAACGCCGTAAATTACCGCAGTGGAGTCCACCTATATGCTGCAGCCAGACGTGAAACATAAGCGGCTATTGTTGCTTTTTATCGGGACAACTCTTTTAATGCTGCTCGGTTATGCACTACTTCTTGTTGGAAAATATTATTTTGCGGGACTGGATGGCATGACGAGTTGTAGCGAGGATGTGGTAGCCAGAACAGTATCTCCAAGCAAAAAGTATGTGGTGTCGCTTGGACGGAGGAGCTGCGGTGCCACCACTCCATTTGCGTCAAGAGTGTTTATTCAGTTCAATCCGGAAGTAAATTTGGACAGCCTCACAGAAGAGGTGACGCTTTGGCAGGATACTACTAGCGCCAATCCGAGCATAGAATGGCAGGGAGAGACCAGTCTCGCCATCTCAGGAGAGACAAATAAAAACTTCTCTTATTCTGTACGTGCCCTCAATGCCGTGTTTGAAGTTTCCATCATAGATCGAAATTAACTACCTAACTGTGTGCGCGAGGTTCGGACGGTTTCCATAAACGACCGGCTGCTATCGGCCAGAAGCAGCCATTAGCGGCGCACCCTAGGTCACCTCCTACACTAAGGTGTTGGTCGCGTGATGACTCAAAACACTCAAAGATGACCCTCAATTGATCACCGATTTCGTCGCTGTCTCCATCGCTTCGATCAATTGCGCTGACGCCCGGTAAATGGGTACATAGCCGCGCATCAGAATTTGGGTATTGCGTCGGTACGCAGCGGCGCGAATGTCTATGCCATCGGCCTGAGCCTTGACACTGACCGTGGTATCCAACTTGCCAGCCGGATTCTCGATACTCACCTCCACATCCGAGTACGTCGCTGATGCGCTTTCCAGACCCACGGCCACCGAATGGGCGGTACTTCCCGCGAGCAGGCATGCGGCGGCGAGACAGCACCCGCCGGAGACGGCCATCGAAGCATGTCCGGTCTGAGGCGTGAAATACCGGACTGCAATGTGCCCGCCGTGACGGGGTGCGCCGACGATGCACACTTTGGGAATGGTTTCACTTCGTTCGAGTTCGGCCAGGCTCATGAGCTCGCCGTCGCGACGCCGAAGCTGCATCTTCAAACCCGCCTCAATCCAGACTTCCCTCAGCTTCGCCATGAACACGTCGTCGGCTTCAAGCTCTGAAATGGCTTCGTGGCCTGTCTTGCCAAAGCTGGCGGCATCGGCAATTACCATAGGCACAGCCACATCCACACACGAAACATTGTGCCCGGCGACCCTGTCCAAAACGTTGCCTGTAGGTAAAAGAGCGCCGGTCTTGTTGCCTACTGGTGACTGCAAGAAAAGATCGACGCGTGGAAACGCGCCGGTGACCCCTGGGATTTCAGCATTCAAAAATCCGCCCCGGGAATCCTGGGACATCCGTGCGACGGTAAGAACGCCGGTGTTGGTGTTCTTGATTTCGACGTCAAAGCTGGCAGTCGCAGGCAATTCGATCAAGCCCGTGTCGATAGCCCAGAGGGGCAATGCGGAAGACATGTTGCCGCAGTTCACGCCCCAGTCTATGTCGCTATGATCACTGGCCAACTGGGCAAGCGTGCTCACGATCTGACGCCCCGAAGGTGTGTCCTCCACCCGTGCAAGGAACACTTTATTGCTGGTGGCAGGGCCCCGGCCAAGACCGGTTATCTGCCGATTGCCTTGGTGATTTCCAGCCAGAGGTACTCCCATGAGGTGGCGTAGTAGCTCTGCGCGCAGTCCCTCATCACGGGGTAGCAAGGGCTCCCAAATCACCACCCCCGTCGAAGTACCCCCTCTCATGTAATGCACTGGCAACTCCATCACGCCAGCATGCATCCGAGAGCTAAAGCCATTCTGGGAGACGGGAAACACAGGTGATTTGAACATCGACAACTCCACACATAATTGAGGCAGCCCTTATATAGGCTCCTGCACGGATTCAGAAGTATTGGTTGCAGCGTCAGTTCTGAGTCGCGACAGGCGTTTGGCCAGAACCAATGCTGCAACGACGCTTAATGCCAATGGCAAGGATGTAGCCACGATGCCCAGGGTAAAGGAACCAGTCTGGTCTTTGATAAGACCAATGACGTAAGGCCCTATGAATCCACCGAGATTGCCAAACGCATTAATGAACGCTATACCCGCCGCCGCCGCTGAGCCGGTGAGAAAGCTGCCCGGTAAAGTCCAGAATATCGGTCGCGCTGCAATCACACCCAAGGTGCTGATTGAAATGCCCACCATGGCTCCAAACAGTGTGGGCACAGCTGCAGCTATCAACAGGCCTATCGCACCCAGCAAGCAGCTGGCAGCCACATGGAGGGAACGGTTAGGGCTTTTATCGGATAATGCGCCCCAAGCGATCATTCCTATAATCGCGACACCGTAAGGAATCATCGACATCAGTCCGATGTGGAAACTGCTCAAGCCATGCCCTTTGAGGATTTGCGGCAGCCAAATCGCAATCCCATAGGAGCCGACGGCGAACCCCAAATGAATAACACCCATGAGCATCACGTTCAGGCTTTTGAAGGCGTCCTTGAAGCTGGAGAGATGACCGCCCGTTTTTTCCACGGAGAGCCTGGAAATCAGCCAATCTTTTTCCTCTGGAGTGAGCCACTTGGCTTCAGATGGCCTGTCGGTGAGATACACCAGCACCACTACGCCCAAAATGATCGCTGGAATGCCTTCGATGATGAACATCCACTTCCAGCTGGCGATACTCCAGAAACTGGCGGTTTCGAGCAAAAAACCTGACAACGGCGCGCCTATAAGAGCTGACAGGGGAATCGCGGTCATGAACAATGCTGTCAATCGCCCGCGATACTCCTGCGGAAACCAATAGCTTATGTAGAGCACCATTCCGGGAAAAAAGCCCGCTTCCGCGATTCCCAGCAAGAATCGCAACGCCATGAATGATATTGGCCCCTGAACAAAGGCAAAGCACGTAGAAACGATCCCCCAGGTAATCATGATTCTGGCAATCCAGCGACGTGCTCCTACCCGATGGAGGGCCATATTGCTGGGCACTTCGCAGAGAAAGTAACTGATGAAGAACAGTCCTGCCCCCCATCCGAATACGGTTGCAGTGATGCCAACATCTTCGTTCATGTGTAATGCAGCGAAACCCACGTTAATACGGTCTAGATAATTGACCAGGTAACAAACCAGCATCAGCGGAATCAGCCGCAGTCCAACTTTCTTGATGGTGCGTTTCTCAATCGACGTGTTCATAGGGCACCGCCTCTGCGCGTGGTCAGCTTGACTAGATCGGTAACCGGCAAGCGATAAAGACTGCGCCCGTTACTCCAAAGCGCCTTACGCGCCAACTCTTGCCCCAGGACAGATTTGACAAGTTCTATATCGGCAGCCTGGAATGGCCGCTTGGTGCGGGTGGACGGCATATCCGACCCGAACATCAAAGCGTCAGGGCTGCGCCGGGCAATACTTTCCAGTGCGCGAGGCACATCCAGATTGACCCTGCCAAATCCTGAAGCCTTGACCTTGGCACCGGCGTCAACCAGATCCAACAGCACAGGCAAGCCCGCTGCGGACATACCAAGATGATCAATAACCAGGCCATGCAGTCGACTTAGCTGCGGCACATGCGCTCTCATTTGAGAAGCATCCAGATAAACTTCTGGATGCCATCCTGCAAGATCAAATGCTCGCCGGGAGAGCGCCACCAGTTGATCCATCGAAATTTCATCACCGCGATAAATATTGAAGCGAATGCCGCGAACCCCAAACTTCGCAAGCCTGAGGATTTCCGCGTCCGAAACGTCCAAAGGCAATTGGGTGATTCCGACCCATTCAGTTCCCAGCTTGGTGAGTGCGTCGCATAACCAATCCTGCCGGTAGCCTTGGAACGAGCTGCCGACCAAAACGCCCGAGCGAATCCCTAATGGGGTTGCAAGCCGCTGGTAATCAGCCAGGGAAAACGTGGGTGGCGTGTACCCACCATTAGCGTCTATCGGGTAAGCAGGGTCGAACAAATGAAAGTGCGCATCGAATACAGGCTCGTCTGAAGTTTCCCCGGCTGCGAGCAGATCGCGCAGCGGAAGGCACGCAAGTGCGGCAGCCGCCCCCATCAAAAAACTTCTTCTTTTTATTGTCATTGTCGAATCCTCAGTACTACCGGCTTACAGCGATGCCAAAATAGAGTCGATGTTCGCAGCCACAGATCCCGGCGTTTCGATGGGCGTGTAGTGCCTCGCTTCAGGGATGACCTGCAGCACTGAATTGGGCAGCAGCCGCTGAATGTCCATCGCCATAGAAATCGGAGTGGCGTAGTCATCCTCTCCGACGACGATCCGCGCAGGCCCTCTATAGCGGGGCAGCAGCGTCCTTTCGTCGGCTTTGCCCAACATCAGGCACGCCTGGTGGTAAGCCATGGTGTCATTGGCCAGGAAGACTTCGAGCGCTTGACTGACCACCTGTGGATGAAGTTGGCGATATTGCGCACTGAACCAGCGCTCGCACTGAAATTCTGCAAGCGAGGCCATCCCGTCGCGCAACGCTTGCTCGCCTCGGTCTGACCATTTCGAGATAGTCCCTTCGCCGTAGCTGGCTGTGGTGTCGATGGCGACCAGGCCAGCCACTCGTTCCGGGTATCGACCAGCCATACCCAAGGCAATTGTGCCGCCCATGGAACAGCCCACCACAACGGCCCGGTCTACCTTCAGGTGGTCAAGGACGCTGCACATGTCCTCGCTGAAGCGAGCGATATCGTAAGGCCCCACTGGCTTGTCAGATTGACCATGACCACGACAGTCGACAGCGTAGACATTGGCCTGCGTTTGTAATGCTCGGACAGTGTCAGTCCACATCTGAGAGTCCATAGCCAACGCATGAATCAACAGGACTGTGGGGGCAGTATCAGCGGCATGTTTCAAACGTCTGACGGCCAACCGGCATTCATCTTGGGTGTGCACGAAGAACAGAGCGTTATCTATTTCGGCGTTTAAGTTCATATCTTTCCTTCGCACTTCCAGCTAACGCCAGAAGCGCTTTTATTGTTCTGTCAGTGCTTCTGCCGGGAGTTCGAGTGCGCGCTTGGAAACGATCAGGCCGTCGCTATCCACATAAACCCAGTCGCCCTGCGCGATGGTTATATTCAGGAAACTGACGGCGCCGCCGAGATGCCCCGCACCTGTCTTCAGTGGCCTGAGGGGCACAGTACCTAACGCGAACACCGCGAAAGGCAGTAGCGCCAGGAGCTCTCGATCCCTTACATAGCCATTGATCACCAGCCCAGCCCAGCCGTTGTTCATTGCCTTGGTCGTCTGGGCGTCGCCCAGCAAGGCACGGTTTGCAGATGCCCCTCCATCAATAACCAGCACTCGGCCATTGCCTGGTGAAGACACGAGCTCCCGGATCAGCACGTTGTCGTCGACGCATGTGACAGTCATGGCAGGGCCAGCGCAGGCGCGTTTGCCACCCAGGGAGATCAGGCCCGGAAAGGCTTGCTGGATGTCGGGCCCGATGGAATCCCAGTAGAGATCACAGAGATCCGCCGTTGAAACGCGGCTTGAGCAGGTCGTCATAAGTACCTCCTAGGTAGTTCTGTACAGAAGTATAGATTTATTGAGCAACCTGTCAACGTCTGGTAATGTGCTCTCCCTGCTTGCCGCGCCACGCTTGAACTCAAGGATTAGTGAAATGGTTTCTGATCACGCTTCTGGCCAAAAGCCGGATAGCCGCCTGCCCCGCTACGTGCAGATCCGTGACGACCTGGCGCAAAGAATCAATCAGAGGACTTGGGCGACCGGCATAGCGTTGCCTTCAGAAGACAAACTCGCCGCAGAGTATTCAGTTTCGGTAAGCACAATGCGCAAGGTGCTTGACGCGTTAGTGCAGGACGGTTTGGTAGAGCGAATCCGAGGGCTGGGAACTTTTGTGTCGCGTTCTTTCGAACGTTCCTCGATGCTGCGCTTCGTGCGATTCAGGGGGACAAAAGGAAACGAATTGCCCACCGCCCAAATTCTCGCGACAAAAATCCTACCTCCTCCAGAAAAAGCTGCGCAGCAATTACGGCTTGCGCCTGGGCAAACCGCGCTCTACCTGCATCGATGCAGATCTTTCGACGGGGAAATTGTGCTGGTGGAGCATATCTGGCTGCCGTTACCGAAATTTGAGAAGTTGGCTGCGTATCTTGAATCCAACTCTCCGGTCTTGCTGTATCCCGTGTACGAATCCGAATGCGGTGTACTGGTGGCCCGCGCGGTCGACGATCTCACCGCACAGCCACTGACCGACCAGGATGCCAAACTCTTCCAACTCCCTCAGGGGACGATGGCAATCCAGATCGAAAGGACGATGCACGATCATGTTGGCGCACCTGTCGAATGGAGATTGTCTTATATACCTGCCGACAGATTTCATTACACGGTGGAGATCAAGTAATTCAGGATCTTTAGCGGGGGACGGCAGACAGAACGCTCCACATGCAATGAATCCTTCAGCACCAATCTGTGAGCTGCATCGCCAGCACCTTCGTTGGCAATACGCAGTGCCTTCCCGCCCAGTCCGTTCGCGACTGAATGGCGGCTATGTGTCAAAAGCTGTCAGCCGCGACCGGCTGTTTTCGACTCATAGCACTCGTAGTTCAGCCTCCTACTCAGGGCTTGAATGGATCGATCCAGCCAAGCCGAAGTCCTGCTTCGTATTCTTTACGTACTAAGGCGAGCGACTCTGCGCATCCCATTTCCGCCTCGATAGCACCTATGCATCCCCAGCAATCTCCCCCGCAATTGCCTGATAGCGGATCTGCGGGGTTGTCGAGTAAAAGGCTGCAGATTGTGCAGTATTCCGGCTTTTTGGTGATCATCATAATCCCGCTCTCCAAACGTTCGGTCTCTGCCGGCAGGTGCCGTTTTTAGGTAACTGCCCATACGCGAGGCCATACAACCTGTCTGGCAGGCAGCCCTATCAAAGCAAGACTGGCACCTCACCCTCGCGTGCAGTCTAGAATGTCGTGCAGTTCAACCCACGGGAGTTCGGATTTAACCCTGCTAGCTTCGCATTTGCTGGCATGAGAAAACGGTCTCTCACAATCCTCCAGTGCTTGGCTTTCCAGGCAGTCACTGCAAACCGCTCGCCCCGCAACAATCATCCATTGAGCGCTCCATTTTTCAATCCTCCGCTCATTGTCCATATCTTAATTTCTTCCGTGTGGGCTCTGGAGAGCTGACGATACAGTCGGGACAGCCACGTTGATACGCTCGAAAACATAGCTTGTTTTGAAGGTAATCCCCCTACCCTGATCGCCCATAGCTCGCGTTCGTCAACACCTGCTACCGGCCCATTGCGGCCTGTCAGCAGCTAGGTGTTGAAATTCGCTGATAGGAAGCTAGCGTCCGTCATTGGGCTATTTTCAATATGCCTCGCCCTCATCGCCTTCAACCTTGGCTCCGAGTGCTCTCGCAATTTCCTTAGCCTTGCTGATTGCCGCATCACTGTAGACGAAGGAAATCATCCGCCTCCGATAATCAAAGAGATACTGTTGCTGTGTTAGTGGGTGCGTCCAAGCTGCTGTGTTCTTGCCGCAGGAGACAATGGTTTCACCTGTGAAGGTGTTTCTGCCAGCCAACTCGTTTACTAGCTTCAGGGATGGATCACTTGCGCAAAGTAATTGCCATTCTTGAAGGGCTATTCCACTCGATCTGACAATGTGGATTTCGTAGGCCATAGGAGTGCGTATCCTGACTTTGGCTGTATCTGAGACACCCGGATGTCGGTGAAGGCTGAGGCTAGCGACTGACGGCGGAGGTGTCCAGGCACTCCTTATCCTCGATAGCAGTGCCTTCCCGGTGATCTCTCCGACTCGTTGCGGCACGTCCGCTGGGGAAAGAAATAGTTTCAACACTCCACAGAGGCGTCTTGACTAGGCGCAGGTATTGGTTTGAAGTCATCATGGCCATGATGCAAGACGATGCACGATTCCGGTATTCGTCTTAATTGACCGCTTACGTTTAAACGCTAGGAATCAGACATGGAATATCGGATTCAGATTGCTTCGGACGTGATCCGTGATGGCCTGGGACTTGAGCTTATCAACGCCACCAATCAACTGTGCGCTGAGGTCTTCAGGTTTGATGCTGATAACACATTGCGAATTTCGCTATTCGCTGAGGATCTGCCATTCGTTCAGGTTGAACACTTAGTGCTGATCGCCCGAAAAGAATTGGCTCGCTATGAGGACGGCACACCCTTACCCCCTGCTGTTCCTCCTCAAAGTTCATAGACAAAAGCCTTGAGACAGTCTTCCCCGAGTATCCATCCCAAACATTGCTGGTCTCCAGGTGCCGAGGGGGGATCGTTTCCCTACACTTGGTGGGAAGGCGAGCTGAGCAGCGGCCGTTATCGACACCTTGCAGCCGGCCGGTAACGAAGGGCCACTGGCAACAATCACGCCTCGTGCCGCTCATGCGGAATTGACCCAATTAGTGATGCCAAGCTGGCATGTCCGTTCAAGGGCCATAAGCTCGGTCGACGAAAACTTTTGCGGCGGGCTATACCTCGCTACGACGGCGACAGGAATGGAGGTGTTTCTTAGAAGGGCTGCATAGAAACTAAGAGGCGATCATAAACTTGCTTACAAACTCTCGATGGACGCTGCGGTGGCCCATTGCTAGCCTCAGCACACCATCGCTGCGAGTGCTGCCATCTTGGGCCCAGCCAACGTCAAATTTCCCTATCTGCGTCTTAGCTACCTATTTTGCGGCATCGCCCTCACCTTACTTGGCATCGGCGGTCTGATCGTGCACTCGTGGTTGGTTGGCGGGGTCTTGGGGACTATCGGGTTGACTGCCCTGGGAATCGCCGCGTATCCCGAACGGGAGACCTTTAACCGGATTTGGAACGACGGCGCCTGGGCAGACGCCGCGAATCTTGTGGTGCAAGTGTTGGAGTTTTTGACGTCCTGAGCCGGCAGTTAGGTGGTGTTACTTTACCTGCAAGTTTTTTGTGTAAATGGACTGCTGACCTTCGAGGCACGAGACATCCAATCAGCACAAACATCATCGCGTCCTGCATAGGCAGGTTCAATCCTGCAGGCTCGGTAGTTCAGTTAGGGGCTGTGCTCGGATAACCCAAGCGACGGCACAAAGCGCCAGCCCAGCAATATTCAGGCTGACAGGGTTAAAAGCATCAACTAGGAGTGCGGGCTGCACCAGTGCGATATCCGCAAACACCCCACTAAAACGATAGCGGCGATCGCCAATGGCCCGTTGTTCCTTGGTGCGAAGAGCAGTAACGCTGCTAATGCCAGTTCCGCTATGCCCGCGCCACGAGACAGCCAGAGCGCGCCCTCCAGGCCATGGGCCCGCAGCAACAGTTGCTCCCCAGGACTAAGCGCAATCAGCTTCGGCACCAGGCCATGGTAAGCAAACATGAATGCGAGACCGCCACGTCCCAGCCAATGTGCTTAGCGCACAGGGGTCATGGCTGGCCCTTTAGAAAGCGGCGCTCATGATCTTGAGTCGGCATCAGGCAGACGTCGTATTGGCCGAACAATCGATACCGGTTGAGCGCGACACGGTCATAAACCCAGTCCCGCAGCCAGCGTGGAAATACTCTCAGGGCTTGAAGCAGGGGCCAAGGGCCCGGCAGCCGATTGATGACCTCAAAAAACGCATCCGACCTCACCCAGTAATGATGGTCGCGGATAACCGCCATCGTATCAAACGTATCGACGGGTAACCCCGCCCAAGCCAGCAGCGCCTGGCCTTCCTCGGATTGGACGGTGGCAAGCCGGACACGGTGATCGCGATCATACCGGATCAAAAACTTCGCCCAGCCATTGCAGAGCTTACAGACCCCGTCGAACAACACTACGGTTTCATCAGCCGCCAGATAGGGTGCGGGGGTGGGACGAGTCAACGACGCAGGCATAGGCAGGACTCCCGGGCGATACAGTGGCGTCATTCTAGGCGGCAGCAAATCTGCTACAGAACTGTTGATCCATACAGTATCTGGAGCTACTCTAGCTGGAGAACATACGTACTCCTAACGGCCACCTTATGACCCATCCCACTCAACCCATAGCTTACAACGCTCTAGACCGTGGTATGCCCACCGAGCTCGAAAGCTATCAGCATCAGTGCCTGATGCTCTTGGACGAGCTGCAGGAAGCCTGGTCTGACATCCGAAGGTTGAAAGCTGATACGCATACATTGATAGCCATGAACGACGGGCTCAAGGCCGAGCTCAAAGCTTTGAAGCTCGCGGCAACAGCGCAACCGATGGAGAGTGATGTAGCGTTGGTCGGCACATTGTCTCGACAGCAAGCGCGATGATTGGCGTCCGGTGAGAAAATGCAGATACTGCCACTAAGCCAGGCCATCATCATGGAAGCGCTTAATGGCAAGGAAGCAAAAAAGCAGCCGAGGCATGGCAACCGTCGCGACCTGGACATTCATATTGGTCGTGGTCATCGTAGCTGTCCCATCCGGTATGAGGCTCGTGGTTGCGCTTTTGGCGGGGATCGCTGGCTTCATCTGGCTTGTAAAAAAGTCCATTAGAGAGTCATCAAACGGCCCTCCTCGCCCGAAGGAGACGATCCTGCCCGACTCAAAAGGTCAAACCACACCCTTGTCGAATTACGAGTCCAAATCAGAAATCAATCTTGAATTGAGCAGCGCCGAAGGTGCTACTTCGGATTTCCATGTGGTCAGGGTGAGCTCGCCTGAGCATCAGTTTGCGATCCCCAAGCCCAAGGACGTTTTTCAGCAAGCTCGATGGATTTGCAAGGATGAAACCATCACTGTCAGCGGCCACGTTATTCAGGGTGGCATGGTCTATTTTGCTGAAAAAGCAGATCGCACTTTCAACCAGGAGCCCTCGCTGATTAACGGCCAGCTACCTGTACAAGCTGCGCATGTGGATCTGACCGAGAAAATCACCGGCTACTGGCCTAGCTACAGCGGCATCTCGCCTGCAGCACGGCGTGGCTACCTGCAATGGCTGTCCGAAGGGCGAAGTACGCCCAACGTGGATATTGGCTACGTCTTCATCTTCTTTTACGGACTTGAGCGGCGGGCTGTCGTTGATTCGATCACGGACGATGTAGCGCGCACTGAGCTCCCCAGCATCGTCAAAGAGATCAAGCTCCTAAGGATGATTTACGGTGAGAACGCGTCGTTTCGAAACTACGCGTCCAACCTGCTGAACCACATACAGCTCATCAATGTGGAACCTCAGACGTACTTGAACGCACCGTCTCGTGTCGAGTCGGGTGGCCTTGAAATGCCGATGTCGCTGCGGTTGGCATTGGGGCAGATGGCGTTGGACAAGCATCCCTTAAATGCGGCATGGGCGTTGGCGTGGGTGCAAACAGACCCGAACATCAGCCGACGCACCTCAGTAAGTAGATGTGCGGATCAGTTTGAACAGCTGTTCGTGGCGCAGTATTCCACCCGTTATCCAAATGGTCTTGTGCTCAACCAGAACAAGACCATACTCAAAACGAGCTATCGCTCCGCCTCTTCCCGCTTGACGGTTCCCGACATGGCGCTGGGTAACATACCGGATGTCTCCGTTACCTCGGCAACGCGGAACAAGCTCCAGGCCATAGTTGAAGAGTGCACGGTAATCCTAGCCCCTTACAGTAGGTACCTCGGTCGCAATCCTGAAGGGGCCTCAGATCTTGAAGGTATTTTGCAGCTTCCCGTTGCCCTTTGGCCGGCAGCAGCAAAGGATGTGATCGCTGACCTGCAACGGCAGGTCGGCGAGGAGCATCTGGTCATGACCTTCGAGGATCTTGCAGGACGCTTTGGATCTGCAGACGCTCTTCCGCGCGGAACAATCGTCGCATTGGCGAGAGCATTCGAGTCATTGAATATCGGCTTTGAGCCGGACGTACTGTCCGGCAGCCGAACACCCAAGAATCCGGACACGATCATATTGTTCGCGGCGGGTGACGATGACGCGAGTGTACGGACAACCTCCGACTACCACGCCGCTGTGGTGACGCTAGATTTGGCGAGTGCGGTGGCAGCAGCAGATCGGGAAACCTCCAGCAATGAGATGGCCCTGCTGGGACGGCATATCGACTCCTGGACTCATCTTGGCGTAACTCATCGCAAACGGCTCAAGGCGCGCTTGCAGATCCAGATTCTGCAGCCACCTACCCTGGCGAGCCTGAAGAAGAAGTTGAGCCCTCTGAACGCCGATGCCAAACGCGCCATGGCCAGCTTCCTCGCTCATCTCGCTCAAGCTGACGGAAACGTTTCGCCGACGGAAGTCCGGCTGCTGGAACGCGTATATAAAACCTTGGAGCTCGATCCACAGTTGCTTTACGGGGACTTACACGGCGCAGCCATAATCCCTTCTAAACTTGTCTCAACGGCGCCGAAATTCGATGCCGTGCCTAGTTCCCAACAGACCGGTGGTGTGCCACGCAGTTCTGCCGCGACGCAAAGCTTCAATCTGGATATGGATAAAATTGCGCAGCTCCAGCGCGAGACGGCAGTGGTGTCAGCGTTGCTGGCCGAGGTATTCAGCGATGAATTTCCAGAACCGCCTGCCATCGTGGACAGCATCAAGGATCAGCCCACTGACAATGCAGCGACCGTACATGGACTCGACACGGAGCACTCAGCGTTTCTGCGAATGATCGTGTCCCGCCGCGAATGGAGCCGTCAGGAGCTGGAAGATGTGGCCACAGATATGGAGCTCATGCTGGATGGCGCTCTTGAGCAAATCAACGAAATGGCGTTTGAGCGGTTCGACATGCCAGTCTCTGAGGGGGATGACCCCATCGAGATCAACCCGGATATCCTGGAAGAATTAGCCCTATGAGCACGATACGCCCAAAGGATCGCGATGCGGTCATCCAGTCATTGCGAGCGGGTGTAGTCCCTCGTGCGGGTCAGCATCTTATTCAGGTGGGTCGAGCGGGTGAACTGGACGCACTTCTGAAAGATATAGATCGACTCGCTGACGGCGGCTCCGCTTTCAGGATTGTTGTAGGCGAATATGGGGCCGGGAAGACCTTCTTCCTCAACCTTGTTCGGGGCATTGCGATGGAGCGCAAGTTGGTCACGATGCACGCCGATTTGAACCCAGATCGCCGGCTGCATGCCTCAGGCGGACAAGCACGCTCACTGTATGCAGAGCTTGCTAAAAACATGTCCACCCGGACGAAACCGGATGGTGGTGCGCTGCAGGGCATCGTTGAAAAATTCATCTCTCAGGCGAAATCGGAAGCGAAAACTCGGGGCGTCGAGAGCGAAGTCGTTATCAGAGAATTCTTTGCCGATCTCACTGAGATGGTGAACGGCTATGATTTTGCTGACGTCATCGCCAAGTATTGCCAAGGGTTCGAACAAGGCAACGAGCAGCTCAAGGCGGATGCCATACGGTGGCTTCGAGGCGAGTTCACTACCAAGACAGATGCACGTGCGGCGCTCGGTGTCCGAACCATCATTGATGACGCATCGGTCTACGATCAGTTGAAGTTGCTGTCGCGGTTCGTACGCCTGGCGGGGTTTAGCGGCCTCATGATTTGCCTGGACGAGCTCGTAAATTTATACAAGCTCGCGAACACTCAAGCACGCAACGCCAACTACGAGCAAATCTTGCGGATTCTGAATGACTCCCTACAAGGCTCGACCGAGGGCCTTGGCTTCGTCCTCGGCGGTACGCCTGAGTTTCTGATGGACACCCGGCGCGGACTTTACAGCTACCCTGCTTTGCAATCCCGGCTTGCCGAAAACACGTTTGCCAAATCTGGATTGATCGACCTGTCGGGGCCGGTCATCCGCCTGAGCAGCCTGACTCCAGAAGACTTCTACGTACTGCTTCAAAAGCTGCGTAACGTTTATGCCTACGGTGACCCGGGGAAATACCTGATGCCTGACGAGGCGATCCCTGCATTCATGGCGCACTGTAACCAAAGGTTGGGTGAGGCCTACTTCCGCACTCCACGCACAACTATCACGGCCTTCATCAATTTGCTCGCGGTGCTGGAGCAAAATCCTGGAGCGGACTGGCGTGCATTGGTAGGCGCCGTCCAAGTTGCCCAGGATGATGGTGGCAAGCAGGATTTAAGCATCGAGGCGGACGATGAGCTTACAAGTTTCAAACTCTGAATCCTCGTCTTTCGAGCGCCTGCACCCCGACGTTCAACAGTGGGTCTGGGCCCAGGGATGGACAGCGTTAAGGGACGCACAGGAATGGGCAATTTCCGCGCTGGTGGATGCTGATCGGGATGTGATTATCGCCGCCTCAACAGCTGCCGGGAAAACTGAGGCCGCATTCCTGCCCATCCTCACTAACCTGATGGAGCACCAAGACCCCGCTGGGGCCGTCCTCTATATCAGCCCACTGAAGGCACTCATCAACGATCAATGGGACAGGTTGAGTCGACTCTGTGAGCAGTTGGATCTTCCCGTCATCGCATGGCACGGCGATGTGTCTGCCAGCAAAAAACACAAGTTTCTCAAGTCTCCTAAGGGCGTCTTGCTGATCACCCCAGAATCGCTTGAGGCGCTGTTCGTCAACAAGGGTTCAAGCCTGATGGGGCTGTTCCAGAACCTGCGTTACATTGTGGTCGACGAGCTGCATGCTTTCATCGGCAGCGAGCGTGGTAAGCAGCTCCAGTCATTGATGCAGCGAGTCGAGCTTGTAGCCGGAAAAACCCTGCCGAGAGTCGGCTTGTCCGCCACGCTGGGAGACATGTCGTTGGCGAGCGAGTTTCTCAGGCCCGGGCATCCAGAGCGGGTGCAGGTGATTGAATCGAAATCATCTGGCCAGAATCTTCAGGTGCAAGTGCGCGGCTATATGATGCCGCCGATGCAAAAGTTGCGTGCTGTCGAAGTACCGAATGCCGACCCTGATCAGAACCCTGAGGAAGAGGAGGAAGAAGACGAGTCCGGCTCCAGGCATGCCATCGCCGCACACATGTACAAGGTGCTGCGCGGCAGTAACAATCTGGTTTTCCCGAACAGCCGGCAGGAGGTGGAATGGTACGCAGACCGCCTGCGTCGCCTGTGTGAAATCAGCGGTATGCCCAACGAATTCCTGCCTCATCACGGCAGCCTTTCGAAAGACCTTCGAGAAGACACGGAGCGTGCGCTCAAAGCAGGTACACCGCCGGCAACTGCCGTGTGCACCACTACCCTGGAACTTGGGATAGACATCGGCAACATCAAGACAGTTGTCCAGATAGGTTCGCCTCCATCGGTGGCCAGCTTACGCCAACGCCTAGGCAGGTCAGGGCGTCGCAACGACGAGCCTGCCACCCTCCGAGCCTACTGTCAGGAACGTGAGCTAACTGACCAATCGTTACTGTCAGACCTGCTCCGCCAGAACCTCGTACAGACTATTGCGATGATCAGGCTGCTGATAGGCAACTGGTTTGAGCCGCCCAGGGCTGAGGGCTTACACGCCTCGACTCTGGTGCAACAGATTCTGTCAGTCATCGCACAGCAAGGAGGCGCCAGCGCTGCCCACCTGTGGGGTGGTCTTGTTGGAAGCGGGACATTCAAGAGCATCTCCAAGACTGATTTCTTCTCCCTACTGAAGAGTCTTGGCGAGAAAAAATTGATTGTCCAGGACAGCTCGGGTCTGTTGCTTCCAGGAGAGATCGGCGAACGACTCATCAACCATTATGAGTTCTACAGTGCTTTCACCAGCGACGAAGAGTTCAGGCTGGTACGGGAAGGCAAACCGCTTGGCTCAGTACCTGTCAGCAGGCCTCTGATGAAAGGCCAGCGAATCATCTTTGGTGGTCGGCGCTGGCGGGTACTCGATGTCGATATTGAAAAAAAGGTGATCGTAGTCACTGCCGCACGAGGCGGTCAGCCTCCACAGTTCGACGGGCTTGGTGCAATGGTGCACGATCATGTTCGCGAGGAAATGCGCGCTGTACTGACCGAAACGATGCCCTGCCCCTTCATCGATAGCAAAGCGCAGGAGTTGCTCAGCGAAGCGAGAAAGTCATTTTCATCACTCGGATTGGCAAACAAATTCACCTACGGGTCTGACTCGAAAACTCATCTAGTGACTTGGCGTGGTGACCAAACTAACGACGCTCTGGTACTCATGTTCAACCACGTAGGAATGGCGTGCGAAAGCTCAGGCATTGCGTTGTCGGTTGGCGGTTCACAAAAGAATGTCGCTGACGCGCTCGCCAAGATCGCCGAGCTAGATCCGGACGATATCAAGTCACTGCTGGAAGGCGTCGAGAATCTCATCAAGGAAAAATGGGACTGGGCTTTGCCCCGCTCGCTACTCATGAAATCCTATGCATCGTCTCAGCTCAACTTCAAAGGCGCGGTCGAGTTCGCAAAGTTGTTCAGTACTCTGTGGCTTCACGGTGGAAGCACGTTTGAAAGCACCACCCTTCACTAGCGGCAGTGCTCGATTACTGACGGTGATGGCTGAGGATATATCGTGTGCGCTTGAGGTGAACGAGGGTGGGAAGTTTGGCGACTCGAACGACAGAAAGCGTTTCAAGCGTCGCGTTCTCACCGCCCTCACCTCGATCCTCCATGCCTTCGTGGTGCCGATCAGGCGGAGTCCCTACCGATGGCATGGCGACGTCATCGCTACGCTTGCGCATATGACGAACAACTGGTTAACGAAGGCCGAAACCCATTCGCAGCATCTGATCAACAAGTCGTTCGCGGCCATGAAGATTAGAGACGCTGCTTAACCGATTGACCACCTGCTCCGACCAGCCCGATGCCTTCATACCCTCGCGCCGATAGAAAGCCCCTAAACGCTGATCATACTCGGCGATCGCTTCAGGCTCTTGACCAGCTGAGTATGTTTCGTGATGAAGAACCGCGCTCTGAGGAAGCTGTGGCTTGACCTTGGCCGGCAATTCTTTGGAAGGATAACCTACACAAAGGCCGAATACGGGGTAGACGTGTGGAGGCAGTCAAAGCTCCTTCGCGACGCCCTCGATATCATTGCGGATGGCGCCGATGTACACACTTCCTAGCCCTAGGAATTGAGCGCCACGACCGCATTCTGAGCAGCCAGGGAAGCATCAATTGTTCCGAGTAACAGGCTTTCGAGGTAAGGAAGTGCTTCCAGTTCAGCATTATTCTGCTCGGCAACACGCGTAACTCTGGACAAGTCGGCAAGCCATACGAAGAACAGAGGTGCCTGTCGGATATAGGCCTGGTTTCCAGCGAGCGTGCTTAGTCGTGCCTTTCGATCAGCATCCTGCACAGCAATAACGCTTCAGACCTGCAGGTTTGACGAGGTTGACGCAGATTGCGCGGCGGCGATGAGCGTTTGGACTGTGCCTTCAGGCAGGGGCTCTGCAGTAAATGCGCGGACGCTGCGATGGTCGAGGAGTTGATCGATGATATCGTTACAAACGAGGAGCGCAGATGCATCCGGCTCACCATATCGAGCCGCCATCTTTGATTGGTTGTTGGTAGTCATGAACACTCTCCAAAAGGTGAACGGAGGCTATCAAATCGATGGCTGCGCCGCCTGCCCTAGCAAGAAAATCTTCATGTACCTATTCCTCAAAGTCAGAGCCACGAAGGTATATCCGTTTGTCTCCAACCCACTCGCCGCGCGCGGAACCTATCAAGTCCTGCGGGACATCGCCCTGGGTGTGCGCTGCTCGAACGGCAACTACCTAGGTCTGCATTCAGGCTCCTTTTTAGAGAGCAGGTATTTCCTGTGGACAGCCCTGAATTGCTGCGCAGCGTTGGGACATCGCAGAGCCCCGCAGAACTTTTGCATTTTCCGGTACTGACTCGGGCCGGTGCCGAGTTGGTACCAAAGTGGGACGTGTGGTTTCAAGCCTTCGGGCTAGCCTATTTGCCGCTCTAGAAAAGCGTCAGATTTGGCGATACCGATATGACGGCGGAGGCGACCTTGCTCGGCCAAGGTGTTGCATTGATGGGCAGCGGGCATGTCGAGAACGAAATCAGGGATGGCTGTTTGGTTCGGCGTTTTGATCTAGCGCTTCCATCGCCGCTCGCTTATTTCTTCGTATGCCCCAAGGGCATTGAATCGCAGCTGCACATCGCCAGTTTTCGCCAAACGTCAGTCAATGAAGCGCTAAAAGGACAGCGAGTAGAATAGTGATCCATGACCATCCGTTCATGCGGCGATGAGGAGACTTCGCTTTAGCCTTGGCGCCGATTTTCCTAAAGTGGTGCATGCCTATTCAGCTCATTTTCTTCGTACTTTTCGCCGCGTTCGTGCACGCCAGCTGGGACGCGCTGCTGCGTACGGAATGGCCATCTACGCCATGACGAAGCGCCCTTGGGCGTGGTATCCGCATTTCGCGAAACTAGCACGCTGTTGCGGCGTTGATTGGCTTCGTTTCTCTCGGCGAGACGCTCGCCGCACGCTGTTTACTGGCGTGCGTGGTGATCTCCAGCGGCACTCTCATCATCGGCTGATACAGCCAACGGCTCAGGAGCTATGTTCAATGGTCGACGTCTCGCAGGCACCGCTGATTTTAATCACGGGTGGAAGTCGTGGAGTGGGCGCAGCCACAGCCCGGCTGGCCGCCGCAAGAGGTTATGACGTCGCGATCAGCTACGTGGCCAATGAGGACGCAGCGCTGGCTGTGGCTGCGGATGTGGAAGCATTGGGGCGCAAAGCGTTGGCGATGAGGGCCGACAGCGCGGCCCCCCAGCAGGTGGCGGATTTGTTCGCGGCTATAGACCACTCGTTCGGACGCATTGACGTGCTGGTCAATAACGCCGGAATGCTGTCACCTCAGTCACGCCTGGAGGATCTCGGCTTCAAGCGGATGCAGCGCATTTTCGCGGTCAATGCCATTGGGCCAATACTCTGCGCCCAGCAGGCGGTAAAACGGATGTCTTACCGTCATAACGGCCCGGGCGGCGTGGTGATCAATGTCTCTTCGGCGTCGGCGCGCCTTGGTAGCCCCAATGAGTATGTCGACTATGCGGCGTCGAAGGGAGCCTTGGAAACTTTCACCATTGGCTTTGCAAAGGAAGTCGCACGGGAAGGCATACGCGTTAACTGTATTCGCCCCGGACATATCTATACCGAAATGCATGCTAGTGGCGGTGAGCCGGGGCGGGTCGATCGTGTCAAGGACTCGATCCCAATGGGGCGCGGCGGACAGCCTGAGGAAGTGGCACGCGCGATTCTATGGTTGGCGAGCGCGGAGGCATCCTTCGTTACCGGTACATTCCTAGACGTAACCGGCGGTAAATGAGTCAGAGGCATGGATCATCGACTACTTGCGCTAGATTTCAAGTAACAGCGGGCTGCTTCACCTTACGAATTAATCCAGGTGTTTTGCCCGTAACGCGCTTGAATGCACGACTGAAAGCGGCCTGCGATGTATAGCCCAAACGAAGCGCTACCTCTTCAATCGGTAGCCTTTCGAGGGTCAGCCACTGGCTTGCAAGGCGCATTCGCACTTCGGTGACATAGCGCAGCGGGGCCACGCCAATTGTCACCTGGAAGCGGTCTGCGAAGACCGAGCGTGAGGTATTGCATTGCTCAGCCAACTGCGCAACGCTCCAATCGCGGCCCGGTTGTTGGTGGAGCGCAAGCAGTGCACCGGCCAAGCGGGGATCGCGTAACGCGGCGACCAAGCCAGAGGCATTTCCGCAGGCGCACTCCACCCAGCCGCGAACGACCATGGCAGCCACGACATCGGCCAAACGCGCGAGGATACCGGCGTAGCCGACGCGTGCGGCGCTTACCTCGCGTTCCATGGTGGTCAGGATCGGTACCAGCCCGGGGTAACGCTGGCCACCGGCATCAATCAGCATCAGGCCCGGCATCAGCCTGCCAAGTCCATGGATACTGCCCAGCTCAAACTCCATACAACCACTGAACAAAATAGTGCTCGGCGTGGGACAGGCATCGGCTCCGGCGTCCACCGCTCTGACGGCGTCACCGAGAAGGGCGCCGTCTAGTCGGTCGATGTCTTGAACAGGCACGTCTGCATGGGAAAACAGTTGGTGAGCCGCGCCATGGGGGATGAAAACCGCATTACCGGCAGACAGCTCGTAGATAGTGCCGTCCTCCATTCGCAGCACGGCTTTGCCCACGGCCACGAAGTTGAACCAGGCATGCCCAGGTTTTTCCGTGAAGCCCAAACCGAAGATAGGGCCCGCCTGGATACGTCGGTATTCGACACCACGCAGGCGCATGCCGCGCAACAGCTCGTTGATGAAGTCCGAGGAAAGAGCAAACTGATCTACAGGCATTATTCAGGTTTTTTAGTCAAAAAGTAGAGACTGTTGATCATAGATCATCCAACTCTCGGCGCCTAGACTTCGGTTCGCAATGAAGATTGGGAGATCCGTGCAATGACTGACTGTGTATGTAACGCCGTATCCGACCTCTATCCCGGCGTCGGCGGGGACTTAGAGCCTGCGACGCCCGCGTGGATGGCCGTCTTCTCGTTGGCAATGGGTGTTTTCGGGTTACTGACCGCCGAGTACCTTCCGGCCAGTTTGCTGACGCTGATGGCTACTGACCTGAGAGTGTCCGAAGCCCTAGCTGGTCAGGCAGTCACGGTGACAGCCGTGGTAGCGCTGTTCGCCGGCCTGCTGGTGCCCGGCCTGACCCATAGCATCGACCGACGTTGGGTGTTGCTAGGGTTTTCCACGTTAATGGTCGCCTCTAATCTGTTGGTCGCTGCGTCCTCCAGCTTCGCGGTGCTGTTGTTGATGCGCATCTTGCTGGGTATCGCCCTTGGCGGGTTCTGGAGCATGGCGGCGGCGGTAGCGATGCGCTTGGTACCGAGTGCTCTATTGCCCCGGGCGCTATCAATCATTTTCAGCGGCATTGCCATCGGGACGGTCGTTGCAGTGCCATTGGGCAGCTATCTGGGCGGGCTTTATGGCTGGCGAAGCGCTTTCTATGCAGCGGCGGCGGTAGGCATGGTGACCCTGGCTTTTCAGTCGTTCACTCTGCCGAGCCTCGCGCCGCGTCGGCCGGCAAGACTGCGCACTGTTTTAGAAGTGTTGCAGCGCCCAGGCATAGCTATGGGGATGTTCGGTTGCGTGCTGGTGCACAGCGGGCACTTCGCGATGTTCACCTATGTTCGGCCATTCCTTGAAGGCACCACCGGCATTGGCTCGCAAGGGCTATCGCTGATGTTGCTGGGGTTCGGTGTGGCGAACTTCGTCGGCACGCTGTTGGCCGGGAAGCTGCTGGAGCGCCACCCGCTGGCAACGCTGGTGTTGATGCCCGCGCTGGTCGGCTTTGCAGCACTGGCGTTGGTGCTGTTGCCGGCCTCGTTGCCGGGGCAAGCGCTACTGCTGGCGATCTGGGGCTTGGCCTTTGGTGGTGTGCCGGTCGCGTGGTCGAACTGGGTTGCCAGCTCGGTACCTGATCAGGCGGAAAGCGCCGGAGGCATGGTGGTGGCATCTGTGCAGTCGGCCATCGCCACGGGCGCGGCCGCTGGCGGTGCAATGTTCAGCGTCGGTGGCAGCGAAGGCGTATTTGTGGCGGCGGCAGTACTGATGCTGCTGGCCGCGTTGCTGATTGGGATGCGTGTCCGCGTCCCGTCTGTTCAGGGCGTTCGCCACCCCAAGCCCGAGTTGCACCTTTGATTCGGTTTGCCAAACCGCCTCGATCTCGTCCGTCACCAGGAGTTACCTCATGAACAATACGACGTCTCACCAAGGACGCCTCAAATCGTTGCGCGCAGCAGGGATAGGCAATGCGCTTGAATGGTTTGACTGGACTCTGTACGCAACCTTTTCGGTGTACCTGGCCAGCAACCTGTTCGACAAGACAGATGCGCGCTCTGCGATGCTCGCGACCCTTGCCGTTTTCGCGGTTGGCTTTGTGGCTCGCCCTGTCGGTGGATGGTTGTTTGGTCGACTGAGCGACCGACTGGGGCGCCGTACCATCATGGTGATCACGATGCTGCTACTTGCTATCAGCAGCCTAGGCATCGCCTTTATCCCAGACTATCAAAGCATCGGCCTCTATGCCTCCGTCGCGCTGCTGTTTTTTCGCCTGATGCAGGGGCTCGCCCATGGTGGCGAGACCGGGGTCTCCTACACGTATGTCGCCGAGATCGCTCCCAGCAAACACCGTGGATTATGGTCGAGCTCAGTGTATGTAGGAGTAACGCTAGGGGTTATGGCGGCGACGGCTGTGGCGGCGACGCTGACGTGGCTGCTGGGTGCGCAAGCCATGGCTGACTACGGCTGGAGGGTCGGCTTCGCCATCGGTGGAGTACTGGGTATTTATGCGCTGTTTTTGCGCCGCAGTGCGCAGGAATCTCATGTGTTCGTAGCGCAGCAGGGGCAAGCGCGGCCGGCGCGCAAGCTGTCCACCGGGGAGATGCTACGCGTCGCGCGCAACATCGTCATGCTTGCAGCGGCTGCCAATGTCACTTACTACGCCTGGGTCACGTTCGGCGCCTCGACGGCGATTGCCCAGGGCATGAACGCCACGGGTGCCTATGTTGCGAGTCTTCTCGCGCAGATCCTCTGCGTGTGCTGGTTGCCGATCTGCGGAATGTTGTCCGATCGAATAGGCCGCCGGCCCATGGTCATCGCCTGGGGCCTGGGTGTCATCGTGCTGACCTACCCCATCTCGATAATGGTGACCACTGAGCCCTACACGCTGTTTCTCGCCCAGTTGCTAGGGCTCGGCGCTTGGTCGTTGATCGCGGCGATTTTCCCCGCCGTGCTGTCCGAGCAGGTACCTACCCAGGCAAGGGCTCAGGGCGTCGGCTTGGTCTCGTCGGTGTCGGTGGCGATTTTTGGCGGCACTGCACCCTATCTGCACAACTATCTTAGCGGCGCCGACCTTGGCTATCTGTACGTCAGCTATGTCATCGGGCTGGGCGTGGTCACCGTCCTGGCAGGGTTTCTGATCGACGAAACGGCGGGCATCGATCTTGCGCACATCCAGGCGCCTGGTGCTCGAGTCAGCGCAAATACCTTGGTGGGTCGATCCGCCGAATCAGCCAAATAAAGGAGTACGACGCAATGGATTCCACAGCCCCCAAAAACCCTGCTGCACGAGGTGAACGACCCGGAGGCAGCGTGACCGTCAGCCAGACTTCAGGGCCGCGTCAGGCCGCACGCGAGACCTGGGTTGAAGTCCCTTCAGAGTCCGGCCCGGCGGCCGCCTGGTGCTATTCGGATCGCCGCGCCTACAGCCCGGGTGATTCAGTTTGCCTGTATCTGTCGTCGAACTGCCCACAAGTAAGGCTCAGAATCTATCGCGATGGAGCCACTGCCCGCACGCTGCATACCACCGACAGCCTTGATGCTCGATTCCACCCGATACCTGAACGTGCCTATGAGCATGGCTGCCAATGGCCAGTCTTCATGCAATGGGCAATCCCGGCTGATGCTGAGCAGGGTGGCTATATAGTGGAAATACGGGACAGCGCTAGCAGCGTCCTCGGGCATCATTTGTTTATCGTCAAGGCGCTGCGCAAGCGTTCAGATGTTTTGGTACTCGTCGCGGCCACATCGACGTGGGCCGCTTATAACGACTGGGGCGGTGCCAATCATTACTTTGGCCTTCACGTCGGCACCCCGCGTGGCCGCTCGCCGTTGCTGTCGGCACAGCGACCCTGGGCGCGAGGGCAGGTGTGGCTGCCGAAGGATGCACCACGTTGCGTCAACGTGAGCCGGCCCCGCCAGCCCGGCCCGGCGCGCTATGAATTCATCGAATGGGCTGGCCTTAACGGGTACGCCAAGTACTACGCGCTGGCGGGGTGGGCTTCTTACGAGCGCCCCTTTGTGGTCTGGGCCGAGCAGCAAGGTTATACGGTGCATATCCTGACCCAAGACGATTTGCATCACGACCCGCACGCGCTAGAGGGCTACGCCTGCGCCGTCTTCGCCGGGCACGACGAATACTGGACGCGGGAAATGCGCGACCAGGTCGACGCCTTTGTCGAGGGCGGCGGCAAGGTCGCGCGTTTCGCCGGTAATTTTATGTGGCAGATTCGCCTGGAGGATGAGGGGCGGCGGCAGGTGGCCTACAAGTACGATGCCGGTGCGCTCGATCCTGTGGCGGCTATCGAGCCTTATCGGCTAACGGGGGCTTGGGAAGATCCGAGGGTAAATCATCCCGGGGCATCGACTTTCGGGGTGAATGCGCTGCGCGGGATATACGGTAGCTTTGGGGGAATGGCCCCGCGCAACCCGCGCGGGTACACGGTCTTCAGGCCTAAGCACTGGGCGTTTATGGGGACGGGCCTCGGCTACGCGGACATGTTCGGAGACGAAGCCAACATCTTTGGCTATGAGGTGGATGGCTTGGAATACACGTTCGTCGACGGCCTCCCAGAACCGCTCGGTACAGATGGGGCGCCCTGCGGATTGCAAATTCTCGCAATGGGCTGGGCGACCAATGCCGAGCATGGCCGATCCGAGGATGCCTATTCATTCATGCTCGGCGATGGCGATGCCCGATTTCGTGCTTCCATCCTGGCGCCCGACCTCAGCGACGCCAGCATCGGTCTGCATAGCCGTGGGGCCGGTATGGTGGTGCACTTCCACAAAGGTCGAGGTGAGGTCTTTACCGCCGCCACGTGCGAATGGGTTCATGGGCTCATGCAGGCCGACATTTACACCGTGATGATCACAAAAAATGTGCTTGAGCGTTTCTTGCGCAATGCACAGGAGGTCTGCTGATCTCCTTAAAAAGGAGATTGTGGCTTTGGCATAACTGCAAGTCGGCGTGTTGTTTCAAAGATGCGTAGATCATTGAAAATGGCTCCGGCAGAGAACGCCCGCCAGGTGTTCAAGCGGAACCGTCGGATCACCCAGGTATTGGGGATCCGATCGTATCGCGTGCCCCAGAGTCGCACCACCTCCACCTCCTGCGCAGTACCACTGAGTGCAGTATGGAGCCAGGATCAACGCAAAACACCAAGGCAAGAGAGCTACCTTCGAGGTAAAGAACTCCAGTGATAGCCCTTCAATGATAGTTGTCAAAGATTTTGCTGGTGTAATGGCGGGCTCTCAGTAATGCGAAGGGCGTCGAATGTGACGGTGTTATCCACCATCAGCGTCTTCGATAATATGGCTTTCAATCCAAGCCCGAACAGTTGCGTTTCCGAACGCAGAACGCCTATGTCGTCTGTGCGAAATCAGCGATATGCCCAACGAATCCCCGCCTCATCACGGCAGCCTTTCGAAAGACCTTCGAGAGGACACGAGCGCGCGCTCAAAGCAGGTGCGCCACCGGCAACCGCTGTATGCACTACCACCCTGGAGCTCGGCATAGACGTCGGCAATCTCAAGACAGCCGTCCAGATAGTTTCGCCTCCATCAGTTGCTTGCCTGCGCGAACGACTGGGCAGATTAGGCCGACGCAACGACGAACCTGCCACGCTCCGGGCGTACTGTCAGGAACGTGAGCTTACTGACCAGTCGCTGTCATCAGACCTGCTCCGCCAGAATCTCGTCCAAACCATCGGGATGATCAAACTGCTGATTAATAACTGGTTCGAGCCGCCTAGGGCTGAGGGCTTGCACGCCTCGATTCTGGTGCAGCAGATCCTGTCAATGATCGCACAGCAACGAGGCGCCAGCGCTGCCCAGCTATGGGGTTGTCTGGTTGAAAGCGGGACATTCAAGAGCATCTCCAAGATTCATTTCTTTTCTCTGCTGAAAGATCTCGGCGAGAAGAGACTGATCGTGCAAGACAGCTCGGGGCTAGTGTCGTCACTGCCGCCCGAGCCGGTCAGCCACCCCATTTCGACGGGCTAGGTGCAATGGTGCACGATCATCTCCGCGAGGAAATGCGCGCTGTGCTGACCGAAACGCCGCCCTGCCCCTTCATCAATAGCAAAGCAAAGGAGTTGCTGAGCGAAGCGCGTAAATCGTTCAGATCACTCGGGCTGGTAAATGAATTCACCTATGGTTCTGACTCGAAAACTCATTTACTCACTTGGCGCGGCGATCAAACCAACTACGCTCTGGTACTCATGTTCAACCATGTTGGGATGGCTTGCGAAACTTCAGGCCTTGCGCTGTCGGTCGGTGGTTCGCAAAAAGATGTCGGGGACGCCCTCGCCAGAATCGCTGAGCTAAACCCGTACGACATCGAGTCGCTGCTGGAAGGAGTGGAGAATCTCATCAGAGAAAATTGGGATTGGGCTCTTCCCCGCTCATTGCTGATGAAATCTTACGCGTCATCTCAGCTGAATTTCAAAGGAGCTGTTGAGTTTGCGGAGCTGTTCAGTAGCCGGTGGGTTCATCGGGGAAATGCCTTTGAAAGTATCACTGTCCACTAGCCTCGCAACACTGAGATATCCCTGCTTCCTGTTGGCACTACCCTACCCAGTGGAAAGCAGTGTTTAAACTCCATGCGCATGGAGCCACCTGTTTAGCTTGGCTCTTCACTGATAGGCCTCAACTCGTTCCGATAATAGTCGTACGATGGTAGATTGCCACTTTTACCTTTAGCAAAGGAATGTGTTGTGAAGAAAGGTTTGGTAGTTTCTTGTTTGGCCCTCTCATTGACAGGGTGTGGTGATGGCGGCGAGAGGTATAAGAAGGAGGCCGAAAGCCTTCGTGCGGAGGTGACCTCTCTTCAGACACAGGTTTGGGCGGCCAACAGCAGGATTAGCCAGCTTCAGCAGGAGAACACGACCCTTAAACAAACGCCGCCAATCTTCTTAGCGCAGGTGAGAAAGGCTGTGGACATCGGAGACGAAGCAGCCGCCAAAGCAGGCTTAGAGTCCTTGATCTCCCGCTACGCGGACTCAGCGGAAGCCGCCGTCGGGAATGGGCTTGTTCAGAAAATGATCAGAGATCGGGAAGCTAAAGATCAAGAGGCACGTAGGCTGGCGGCTTTAGGGATGAAAGCAGTTCCGATAAAAGGCTCATTCGCTGCGGACGAGAGCACCATCTCACTTCAGTCTGCTCAGATGGGCGCCCAGTGGACATTCAATAATCACGATGATGAATATGAGTACCGTTCGGCCGAACGTGGCTCGAAGTACATCACAGCGACCGCTACCTATTCATCCAAAAGCAAAGACCCTCTGTTGGCTCCTCTTATCGTTTACGGATCAAACGGCGGCGAGCTTAAGCGGCTAGGAATCATGAGCTTCGAATTCGTACGCTGGAGCAGTTATGCGACGTTTTTGGGTAATTACCATGATGATGCGAACGATTTTGCCAACACCGCTAGCATCAGATTTTCCATGGGGCTCCAAATTGCCAATGACGAGATCACCAAGCCGCTATACATCGTAGCGTCTTTCCTGGGCTGCGCAGATCGAAGGTCTGATCGATTTGGCAATCCACCGGTGAAGTACGCCACCTACAATTGTGATAAAGCTGCTCCCGACGTGCTCCATGCGAGTGACTTCAAAGACGGTCGATTTGGCATCGTAAAGCGCATAGATTAACTGCAGAGTAGGACTTTCATGCAATGAATAACGTATTAATCGCAGGGGGCATTGCCCTGATCACCTTGGCCATTTACACCCAAATTACGATATTCGCCGTGCCACCTATTGGCGCTGTTCCTGAGGGAAGGACAATTGTAATGCTGCGCCTTAATAAAACGAAGTTTATCGATAGCGCTGATGCTATGTGCGTCCGGATTCAAGGGTACGTGAACCTTATCTGCCGGGGAATGACCATGGGGGCTGTATTGAACGCCACCACCATCCTGGCACGCCTTCCCTACTCCGAAACCATTTATAAGATCAGTACGGGCGGCGATTCCTACACCCGATAGCCCCATACGCCCAAAGCACATATGAATGGGGGCACACTGCGGGAGGTCTTGTCCCGCCGTGTCCACATCGGTTAACAGCACATACGGCTAAACCATGAACGATATTGAGTTTGCGCACGGCGTGAGTCCCAACCTTGGTGATCTGTACGAAAGGGCCGCAAAATACGGCGTTTCCGCGCCTGGATACGCACTCACGCTGCTACGGAGTTTTGCAGAAACAGTGTGCGAAACGCTTGATCCGAATATGGATCGGGGGAAGAAGCTTGAGCGAAAGATCGCCAGAATGAGAGACACGGGCCTGGTAGACCACACAGTGCTAGCCCCCCTACGGATTCTGCAAAAACACGGAAACATCGCGGCTCACCCTAAGGCATTCAGTTTTACTACCCACGACTATGCACAGATGCTGAAAGAGGCATTGCCGGCTGCGTTAAAACTGCTTGAGCATCTGTACGGCCTTAATTCGGTTGATGGGGAAGCTCCTAGGTATACGGTCACCCTGCCAACTCGGGACAACTTACAACTGATCAGCTACCAGGCCGTTTTTGAGGAAGACGCTGACGCGCGGCACATGCTGGGGATTTATTTCAAAGAGAAAGCTGATGGCCTAAGGGCCACCGAGTCTATGTTTCGTGCTGATGATGGCTACGGCTTCGATTCACGCAAATTTATCGATCAAGCCAATCACTGGTTTAAGCTGGCCGCGCACGACTGGCATGTCGAGGCACTGTATGAGTACGGCGTTTACCTAGCACGGCTTCAAGGAGAGGACTTCCACGACCAGCGCAAAGAAGGGGAGCGATACGTGTGGCAAGCGAGCGAGAAAGGCCACGTAGATGCCTCGGCTTTCATCGGTGACTGCTATTTCTGGGGCTCAGCGTTATATGAGCAAGATCTGGACGCCGCCCGAGGCCTGTACCAACAGGCGGCATCCCAATCGCACCCGGAGGCAATCGCCCAACTAGGGGCAATGCATGAACAAGGCCTCGGTGGCCCCGTAGATTTCGATGCTGCTTTCCAATGCTCTCTGCAGGCTGCCGAAGCTGGTTTTCCGCGAGCACAATTTCACCTGTACTCACTTCATAACCAAGGGCATGCCTTTCCCGATGACAGCCCAAAAGCCATCGCGTGGCTGGCTGAAGCAGCAGATCAAAAACATCCCGAAGCGATGCTTGAACTAGCCGGGTTGATCATGCAAAAAATCATTCCGGGACGCACCAGCATTGACGCTCGAGCGCTTTACGAACAATGTGGTCACATCCAAGAAACTCAGATACGAGCTTGGTATCGATTGGCCCATCTTTTGGCAAAGCAAACGAATGACCTAGACGCACTCCAGAGGGCTCTGAGCTGCCTCACCAACTGCCAGGATGCGATTGTCAGCACTTCGCAGCATCGAGATCTGCTTCCGGGTTGCGACAGACTTACCCCCCTACTCTGGGAGCAAATCAATGTCACCATTAACCGTGCCCATCCTCAACTCGCGCGCGCAGCAGCCATTGTTTCTCGACGTCCCTACACAGGTACACCGGTAGGTCGAAACGAGCCTTGCCCATGCGGCTTGAACAAGAAGTACAAGCACTGCTGCCTGCAGTGACAGGTCGCGATAGGAATCACCGTCTGGGAATCGCCCGCCCGTTGCCACTCGACTCATGAAAAGGATGTCAGATGAACAAGCTGTCAATAATCGCCAGTGCGCTGCTACTCGCCACGCTGTCCGGTTGCTTCAACAAAGAGCTCACTCCCGAGGAAAAAACGCTAACCGAAGCGCTGCGCAGCGAACTCAACTCCACTAAACAAGAGATCGGTGTGGCAAACAGCACTGCCTCAACGTATGGCGGTGCCATCAAGCTGCTTGCCACGGCACGCTTGGAGATTCTGAAAGCCAATGAGGCCCTACTGGAGCAACGTATCCAAGCGATCGAATCGGGTGCCAAAATCAATATTCAAGTCCCGGCAGTGCAGCCTGATCAGGTGCTAGCGTCATCAATCGCTAATGAAATTACGACGGCGAAAGCAGGCATTGCGGCCGGGCAGGTTGAAGCTAACCAATATGGGGGACTCATCAAAGCATTGAAGCTCGCAACAGTGGCAACCCAGGAGCAAACGCTCGCGATGCTGGAGCAGCGGTATTTGTCAGCAAAGTATGGTTTGCCACAGTCCGCAATGGGTGCGCCCACAAGTGGCCAGCTCAGCGCCTCGACCTCGACCTCGACAGCCGTATCATCCCCAAAGCCTTCACCAGCACCTGCGCCACAACTGGAAGAGCGGCTGTCGATTCCTCCAGCAGACGGGCCATTGGGCTTTGCTGCTGGGTTAAGCAAGAACGAAATCGAAGCAATGACAGGCGTAACGCTTTCACTCATAGACGAGAAGCAAAGCCTTTACGGCCTAGAAAAATCACCCAAGCCAAACTCCTCCTTTGCTCAGTTCGCGCTGGTGGTGTCTCCAACCGCTGGGTTGTGCCAGATTCGCGCGATCAGCAAAGATATCCATACCAGTAGATTTGGATACGAGCTGAAGTCGTCGTTCGATGAAATGAAGGGTGCCTTAACTGAGGTGTACGGTAAGCCAGTGCTTATGGACACTCTGATCGCCGGCAGCATTTGGCGCGAGCCAAAAGAATGGATGATGAGCCTGCGCCAGAAAGAACGGTACCTATCCGTTGCATGGACAGCGACTTCAGCGAGCCCGCTGAAATACAACCTCTCCGAAATCGAAATGGACGCCAGAGCCACCTCCAGCGATGAGGGTTACTACATGCTCCAGTACACCTTCAATAACTGGAATGTGTGTCAGAGCGAGGCAAAGGCCAAAGCTCGCAGTTCCCTGTAACAGGCCATCGGCGCGCCCCTCCGCACATCGAAGAGGTCATCCGGTGAGTAGCTGCTATGAACGAGTATTGAATGTGAGCATTCCCAGCCAGATTTCGGTTACGCAGGGGGTAATGATCAGGGCATAGCGCCGTGGGCTTCAAAAACTCGCCAACACCAACCTGTTAACAAGCCTGCGGGTACGGTGGCCTGGCGACACGCAAGCGGAGCGCGCAGGCCTTGGCCGGAGATGGGAGGATGGAAGCCCGGCAGGGCCGAGACGAAGCGGTAACGCGTAGGCTCGGTTCACGACAGCCGTCCGCGAGAGCGGCCCACAAAGCGCTGTTGGCAATGCCGGGCTTTCCCTCCTCCCTCATCGCCAAGCGTCTCTGTGAGATTGGACACCTACGTCCCATCCTGACTGAATTCAGTCTGTAGCCTGCTCCACCGCAGTAATGGCAGCTGGAGCCTGGCCACCTCCCTTCAAATTCGCGCGCTGTCGCCGGTCTTGGCCGCGTTGCCGCGAAGCCTGCTGCTTCGCATACGTAGCCTGGGTGCCGGTCACAATACCGGCTGATTGACCACTTAAGTCCAAGCGTGGTGCGTTCTCCACCATGCTTGCCCAGTACCGAGCTCCACAGCACCAAGTAGAGATACCCAACTTCAACTGTTCACGGGTCAATCCGAGCAGCTCAAGGTGCTGCTCAGCATCCTTTAGAATGCCCTCTTTGAGCGGAACCTTGGGAGCCGGATTGACCGGGAACGCCAGTGGAAAGTGCTTCTGTAACGGCCAGATCGCTTCCACCGCTGGATCTTGGATACGAGCCTTCGCCTGCGGCGAGGACTTACGCTTGAGAGCCTTCGCGCTAGCAGCTTTTGGCGGCTCTTTTTCAGCCCTCAGGCGGTCACGTAATTCAGCTAGTTGTTCAAAACCCATCGTTCTATTCACTGCCCGAAGGTTGATTGCGGGTAGCAAGGATATTCCATGCAGCGCTTGAGGTCAGTCGAGACGGTATATCTCGGCAACATCGATTTGACGGAGACGACCTCTACGTATTTGTTGTGCCTCCTGGCAGCTTTAACAGCCTCCAGCTCAGCAACCAGAGGTGCTTCGATAGCCACGTCTGTCACTCGTTGAAAAACACCGCGACCTTGTTGCCGGTCGGATCTCTCAGGTAGGCCACGTAGAAATTGGGCGTGTACGCAGCCCGTGTCCCCGGAGCGCCCTCATCCACTCCTCCCTGCTCCAATGCGGCAACGTAAATTGCGTCGACCTCAGCCCGAGATTGAGTTCGGAACGCCGGCATCATCCAATTGCCATCAGTGGCTGGCCCACCGTCAAAAGGTCTGCCGACATGGAGTGTCCCTGGGCCATTCAATCTGTCTACCGTACCTGGAAGCGAGTAGCTGCAGACGCCTTCGGAGTAGCCTTTTTCATACCCCAGCGGCAGGAGAATTGAATCGTAGAAGGCCACGGATGCATCGACGTCGTTTGCACCGATCCACAGATAACTGAGCATGATCATCTCCAAAGGTTGATCTGGCTTACATCATGCGACCAGATCCAAGTGGCTAGATTCGCTATCGTCAGTCGCCAGGGGCAACGATGCCCACTCGCCTGGTATACCTACTCTCGCCGGAAGCTAGACAGACAGCGGATCGACCTGACCTCGTCCACTATCATCAAGGGCGCGGGTTATCAAGATTCAAATATCGAAGAGGTAGGACAGGCAGTAACTGGCTCAAAGGACTCATGCCATGAATCCCACAACCCCAGACGGTCGCTATTTTGTTGTCAAAGGACGGTTGTGACGTTGTTTGAATCCGGCGCTTGATGAAGACGAACGTCAGAAATTGGTGAATGACCTTATGGACGCCACGCGAGCTGTGAAGGCCGCCAAGGCTTCAGGTGATCCAAGGGAGATGAAGAATGCCAAGGATCGCGTTCTGGCTGCCGAAGCGGGGCTCGGGGGGCGTGGGCCGGTTTGGTGGAGTGACGGAGCTCCAGACCTGAATCAGCATAGGGTTGAGACCCCTCTATGCTAACTGGTATGTGACGCTCAGTAACCCAAAGCTCCTGAATACCCGATGACCGCGCCAAAGTGTTTGAAGCTGGATATACAGGGCGCTGACGGGTCAAGGTACTGGTTCATGCAAGGCTTCTCCGTCGGCAGCATCAATCGTACAAAGACGTACGATAGGCGATGATCCTCCTGCCTACGAGTATAGCCTTGATGCGTCAAAATCTAAGCCCGCCTCTTTCATTCCTCGCACCAGTCGCATCTGCCAACCGTCATGAGGGTCAGACCCAGGCTTTTTCAGGAGATATAAACCCCAATTAAATCCCTGAATACCACACTCCCCTTCGCGTCCTTCACGATCGCTTCCATAGAGTGAAGACCACGGTATTGCGTGCTCTCAGTCCGCTTGATTGTTCTACCAGGGAAAAAAACTTGTCGCAAAGCATCGCGCTCAACTACAACGGTGTCCTGAACAACAGAAAAGAGCCCTGCAGACTTATTCAACTGAGCCTCAAATCCATAATTTCGTTTATTAAAAACAACGCTGAGAGGAAAATCAAAACTTCGATAGACAGCTTTATCAAACCTCAGCCGAAACTCAAGCGATTTAAATTTCTCCAGAGACCTAGATAGTGAAGGATAATACTCTTTGGAATCCGCGCCTCCTTCAAAACATTTAAACTCAACGCCATCCGCGTGCACAACCTTCGAGCCGGGAAACTTAGATTTAAGACTCGTTGGAAACGGAAGAAGATCTCGATACCCGCCACTTTGCAACTCCCTCACCCGGTATCGTGTCACATTACCATTCTTATCGGTATACGTCTTATTTAAGGTATCCACCTGATAAGATTCACCGTCCCTCACTACCTTCTTCTTCTGAACAAACTCGCTTGGAAAGTCGATAACATCAATTATACTTTGCCCCATCATCACAGCATTCTTACTAGCCATACTTTGCAATTTTGCGGCAACATCTACGTAGAACGATGTAGCAGTAACTTCAAACACACTGGAGAACCCGTAAGAACCCCACAGCACTTGGTCATCACCGCCGTAATCCAGGCCTATCCGGAAACCTATATCTTTCGCATCGATTCCTTCCTCACCCAATACAGGGATAATCGTGCGTTCCATCATCGCTTGGAGAACCGAACTACAGTTAATCGCATTGATTACGCTATCGTCGCGCGATACTGTTTTCCCACCAAAAAAAGCTAACAAAGCGTCCCCCATGAAGCGGTGGACATGTCCATCCATGGCTCTGACCGTTTCTGAAGCGGCCCTCAATATCAGGTTTTTAATCCAAAACACGTCATCCAAATCATAAAGAAAAGAAAGCCTTGTCGAGTTTTTGATATCAAGAAATAGCGCGCATACATGATGGCGCTCAGTGTTTGTAGTATTTGCAAGATGAGCGAAGTCTGGATGAGCTCCGATCGGCGCGGAGTTAACATCTGCTTTACCAAAAGAAGGTCGCACTTGCTGTTGGATGGAATATTCTTCATGCGCTAGCCCAAGATCGCTCCGTTGAGTCGAGCCGATAGCGCTGTCCATAGCGTAGTGCTCTAGACCCTCCATAACAGACTTATAAATAGGCTTCTTAGACCGTGCATCTCGCACCAAAGAACGAAATGCATCCTTACTGATACCTTCCATGATCAAGACCTCGTAAGAATCACGTCAACAAGCGTTGCCAGTAAAAGCAAAGCCACTGGAATGAAATTGCTAAAAATCAAGACAAGCATTACGACTTTAATTGAGCGAAACTTATCACCAAGAATCTTCGAAACAGAAAAAATCTGCTGAGACAAATCCTTAATTAACTCGTCATAGCTTACCGAGCTTATCTTCCCATGATAGCCACCACTGCCACCCTTCGCAGCAGCTATGTCTCCATAAAAAACAAGAGAATCGTCAATCACCCTCTCCACGCTACTGCTATTTATTGGAAAAATAGTTTTAGCAGCAAAAAAAAGACATATACAGGAAGATAGAATTACAACAAACAGAAGGATCAACACCACCATATTTAGCCAAGTAGTTGACACAAGTGAAGATATCTTACTCACATTTAACGACAGCCAACCCAAAACAGCCGCACAATAGGAAACAATGATTGCGAGCTTTTGGTTGGTTGATACTAAATATGTATCTATCCTTTTCAAAACCTCAAACAGATTTTTCACTCTATCTTCTTCTTTCATCGAACCCACTCGCCCTTATGCATGTTAGCTATAATATTAACAGAAGTAGACTGCGCTATGACTCTCCGGTGTCCTCATAAACGCTACCGGCGCATTTGCCACAGGATAAAGTCCACCTTTTTTACGCTTGTCATTTTTTGGTGATACGGAATCCTTTGATTGAACAGACCTATCCACTCTGCTCCCTCATCGGAATCCAGAAAACCTTGATACCAACTATCTATCCACGCGTAGCAGGTCTTAGAATTTTGCAGCTTGGTGCGCGAGTAATAGGCTGGCGGCTCAACTCCGAGGTTTCTGAGGACGTGGATGTCCCACACAGGTTTGGTCGGGTCAAGTGTTGCTGCCAACTTGCTCGCAAAGGAGGGTTCATAGCGGCCTGTCACCTGATACAGGTAATCCAGGGTATCGGAGAAAGAGGGAGCAAGATATTTACCCTGCTGCATGAACTGGTAGTAGGTTGAACACCAATCCGGCGTACGCCGCTGAACGCGGTAAAACCCGTTGTACGCACGCTGGAAAGTACGATCAACTGCGACATCGACAGTGCCGAGCATGTCCATCACCACTAGGTATTTTTGAATGCCTGGCTGGGCCTTACCAATTGCATCGACCACTTCACGCGACATAATCCGACTCCATTCTGTGAATGGCACAAGGCTATCTCAGAAAGACCGTCATGTGGATCCCTTTTCGTAAGGCGGTCAAAGAAAACGGCGAGCAACCGTGAAACCGCACAAGGCAAATGATGCAACGTTTTTTGGCACCTGCTGTAGACCAGCTTTCGCATCGATCTGAGCTCGGCTCGAAGGCATGATTCTATGCAAGCAGAGCGCGCAGGCCATCGGCCGAAGGCGCGAGGATGGACGCCCGCCAGGGCCGAGACACGCAGTGGCTTGGTTCACGACAGCCGTCTGCTAGGCAGCACGCCCTTCTCTATCCACTCTGTTACAGAGCTTAAGCTCTGCCTATTCGATGCGATCAATGTCGAGTATAGCGCGACGAGTGGTTTTTTTCGAAATTAAAGTTCAATCCGCTTAAGTTCTTCCGAAATATACCGTCTAGTAAGTAAACAACTTGTTAAAGGGTGCATCAATGACTAAGAAGATACCTCCGAGCACATTCCTTTCAACTCGCAATGAGACTGCACAATGGGCCATTTCCTTTTTCACTAAGCCAAACCTGAAGGAAGGAAAATTCGTCAACATGAAACGACCTCAAGACTATAACAAGGTTTTGCTATGGGTCGATAAAGAAATGGCTTCAGTAATGGTCGGTGACGTGACTCTGGATCTCACCCGAAGCCAAGCAAGATCCTTGGCACTACAGATCATTGCGTTTGTGGACGGATAATCGAAGCCTTGGCCCAAGAAGAACTGCATTACCTGAGCTTATACTCGCCTGCAAATCAGTTCATGTACTGTATAAACCTACAGCGCTTGGTACAGTGAGAATAGATCGGCCATTAGGCTTAGAAACTCAGAACCCCCGATTACACTGGATAAGATCATGACTAGGTCATCCTTTTGCGGCCAGAAACATGTGGCGTTTTATAGCAACATATCTTGCTTGCCAAGTAATTTAAGTTTAGCGACGCTCCTTGATTTCCGACACCATTGTGCGAAAATCGCAGCGTCAACCTAACAGGCAAAAGCGCGGAGGCAAGCAATGGACTATCACGTGTACTATCTCAGCATCGATATCACCCTCGAAGAGAGTCGCCTTGATCACCCCGACAATCTTTGCGGAGTTTCAAGAATTACAGTAAGCACGAAAAGCAATCCCCTCTACTGGCATTGCAAAAATATCCGAGAGGTTGAGCAGGCATACGAGCGGCACCATAATTTCCCCACCAACGATGACGCGGTGCTCTGGCCGAAACAAAAGGTCAAAGTGCTCAAGGTTGAGCCCGCATCTGCTTAGTTGGTCTGGCAATACATGGCTCCCGGCTCTGAGCCGCTCACTACTCATGAAGATCCTTCCTCCGTGCATGACGCCGATCTTATACAAAAGAATATAAGTAGGCACTCATGAAATTCCTTATTAGCTTCGTCGTCTTTGATACCACCGTGGCTACAGTGTTACTGGGAAATCATTGCTCTATGAGCGCAGTTCAACATGAGATCATCCGTACAGACGCAGCTGAATATTCCGCTTGCGGGTCAATCAGAGATGTCGAAGCGGCGTTCGAGGGAATTTATAATTATGTACACAGCGACGACGACGTGACCCGTCCAGAAAGCAAGGTTAAGGTAATCAAGGTGGAGGCGCTTCCCAAGGGATAATAAAAAGCTTTGACCTTAGGCTGTGCTGGTTTATTGGGGAGCTAGGTGAGAGCGCACCTGGGTTTCAGGATAAAGGATCGCGTTCTTCGCCGACGTCAAATTCACCGAAAGCTCCGAGATAAACGGTTCGACAGGGCATGTTAACAAGCAGACCCTGTGCTATTAGCATGCTAGGAATTTCACGCATGAAGTCACCAGCCTCCCACGGAGTCATATTCGAGGATCTGATCGATTCGATGAAAACTGAAAGATCGAAGTCTCGCGCAGCCGCATAGGGGCCACTCCTGTCATAGCTCTCGAACAAACCAGAGGCTATGCAGACAACCTCGTCTTTTTTTATAAACATGCTGAGCCGCCCTTATAGATGACAAGCCTGCTATGCAGCCGCCAGCGATTGATCAGGATGTCTGCGACCATTATTGCAGCGAGCGAGGGGTGAGGTGATGCTGCCCTTTAGAGAGTCGTAGGAAATCTCGAAAACTCGAGCGCCCATTCCCGCGTTGAAAAGTGGCAAGCACATAGCGGGAGTTCTCTGTAGTCAGCACCCAGTAACGCCCTTCTCGTCCCGCTTTAACGATGTCAGAGGTGCGGATGAGGTGGCCATCCTCAAACCGTCCAAATTGGTCTCTTCGATTGTGGTCAAACACGACGCCGATGCATGCCCGAGCTCTGATCGACACGCCGCAGAGATAGGCGGTTACCGGCTCGTCAAAGCCTTGCTCCCGAGCTCTCATAATGCGACGGAGGTCAAAGTCGGTGTGGCGCTTTCCGTGAAAATTTACGTCTATCGTGTCGAGCATCACTGCGCTCCTGTTGCGTTCTGTATGGAGTTATCAGGAAGTGCACACGCAACCAGGCGTGCTGGTATCGTGGGGGATTCTTGGTAGTTCCTAGGCTGATCGAATCATGCTTTCTAGAAAAACTGGACGAAGGTTTTTTAGTGACTCGATTTGAAAGCCTTGACGGTGTGAGCTGTGGTAAACAATCCCCTTGTCTACCTCAATGAGGCACACATCGCAGCCAACCTTGTCGTGACCGACAGTCACTTTGACTACCCGATGCATTCCCCACGAATCACAACGGTTCATCCAAGGGGGCGTCACCACCTGCACATCGGTGACCGCAATTTCTTCGTCCTGAGCTATCAGGAGCTGCTGCAGTTGATGCTCGGTATCGACCATCAGTGCTGCTTCAGAAATCCGCCCCTCTTGCGTGGCTTGCAGGGTTACGTGATACCAGTGGGTGCGGAGGATTCGCGATACCTGGCGCCATTGGTACTGCCCTTCTCCGAACATGCCTGGAACGCCAACCATGTCAGCTTCGTGTGTTTTGAACATCGGATGTCCTTATGTCTCTCGCGAAGCTCTCGTTGGAGCGGAGGTTAGAAGATGGAAAAGATGGCCTTGAGACTCGCGGTTTGCTCATGACCAGGCCCAATTAGGACGTAGGCCGTATTTTTGGTCTCGAACAAAACGCCGCCTTCGAATGTGACGCACATACTGGAGCGAACCCAGTCGCCTGGCTGGAAGCGGCCTAGGCTGTCCTCTACCACCTTATGGGCGAACATGAAGAGCGGAAGCTGGTTGGTAGAGTGGACACGGACGATCTCATCGGGGGTGAGGTCAATTCGCAGAATCGTCCACTCCTCCACTATGCAGTAGGGCTTCCCTGGGAAGCTGCTGGCCACGGCCTCTCGGGCTTCGGCGGCGCTCAAGGGATTCCCCGCAAGCCAAGTGGCGCCGTCAAACAGGTGGTCGACGTGCTTGCTATCCAATTTCTACCCCCTACTAATTAGTTGTGAATTGCCACCTAACAGTCTCAGCGGCTGAGGAAGCACGATCGCACACCACATCAAGATGACTCACTTAGATCACTATATATATTTGAGTGATCCTAGGCAATCACGGCATACCGTCTGCTTTTCAGATGGAAGACGAAGATGTCGCTGCGACGCCCGTTTGCTGCTGTGCTGCAGTTTCTCCGCAGTAGGCAGGGCCTGACCCAGCATGAAATCGCTGGAGCGGTAGCCCAATCACACATCAGTAATCTGGAATCGCTCAAGACTACCCCGACGGTAGACACAATGACTGAGCTCGCCGCAGCTCTGAACGTCGGCGCGGCGGCATTTTTCACGATGGTGGTAGCAGCGGAGCAGCAGCGATCGCCAAGAGAAGTCCTGCTGTCTGCAGTCGCTGACTTGGAAAGGCTTGGGCTCGCGGATGAACTGATGCCTCAGGTGCCGGCCAAGTTGGAGGGGCCTCGCGTGATCACATCGAGAGACAAGAAACACCTTGTACAGAAGTTGAAGAAGGATGGAGCCAGTCGTAAGCAAGTGGCATCTCAACTGGGCTATTCGAAGGCTACGGTAGCGCGACTTTGGGCTGACGAAAAGACCGTATGATTCGCATATCGGGTCGTTGCATCATTGCGCTTGTCGATTTGCAATTGCGCCATTATTCCCAACCAACAGCGAAACTAGGTATCTATCTAAGCTAGCTCTACGACCAACCTATCAAAGTAAAGCCAAGCCTAGTTACGATACTTAGCAGCGGAAACCGCGATTATTTAAACCGATAATTAGTGACCTCGCAACGCCACTCTAGGCTCGACTTAATAATTAAAAAAAAGAACAGTCTTAGCAACCAAAACATTCTAAATTCTGACATTTCTAATATGCATTCACAGCACCCAAATAAAATATAGAACTATCTTTTTCGAAATAGCACTTAGCGATTACCATCTATTACATTACTTTAGATCTTAGATTCTTTAAAACCTTCTGACCTTAACACGAGAAGCCCTCTTCCGTGTTGGCATCGGCGGCAGGCCATTGAACGGGTTGTGTCAGGAAGATGGTGCCTTGACCACTCCCAGTCAAAATCACTGTGGAGATCTCACAGCCACAACCAGGAGCAGGAGCAGGAGCAGGAGCAGGAGCAGGAGCAGGAGCAGGAGCAGGAGCAGGAGCAGGAGCCCAAAGCCTTGTGGGCCTTGGGCTCAAAGGCCAGAGCCAATGCAGATCTTGAGCAAGATCTAGTGCAGTAAAAGCCTTTGGACTTTGACACTGAACCATAGGCTGTCCACAAAATATTTTTATTATCGACGACCACCCGGTCATACGAATGGCCATACGTATGCTTCTGGAAAACGAGAATTACGAGGTGGTCGGAGAGACCGACAACGGTGTCGACGCCATGCAGATGGTCCGTGAATGCATGCCCGATCTCATCATCCTGGACATCAGCATCCCCAAGCTGGACGGGCTCGAAGTCCTCGCCCGCTTCAACGCCATGAACCTGCCCTCGAAAATTCTCGTACTCACTGCTCAGGCGCCGAGCCTGTTCGCCATCCGGTGCATGCAGTCGGGCGCTTCGGGATATGTCTGCAAGCAGGAAGACCTCAGCGAACTTGTCAGTTCGGTCAAAGCGGTATTATCCGGCTACAATTACTTTCCCAGTCAGGCCCTTGCCGCATCAATCAAAAAAGAGGGTGACCCCAACGAGCTTGAGCGCTTCAAACTCGTCAATGACCGTGAACTGATGGTGTTGCAACTGTTTGCCCAAGGGCGGACAAACAAGGAAATCGCCAAAGGCATGTTCCTCAGCAACAAAACGGTCAGCACTTACAAAACCCGATTGATGCAAAAACTCAAGGCCAAGACTCTGGTAGAACTTATCGAGATGGCAAAACGTAATTCGCTAGTGTGAGAGACAGGATGCCAAAGGCGTTAAAGGACTATTGGATAGCAGCCGTGATTGTCTGCCTGAGCTTCGATAGCCAGGCAGATCCCCTGGCGCCGGAACGCTACACGCTGCTGAGCCGCTCCAACCCTGCGCACATGGACGTGACGCTGGAACGCGCCCAGTGGCAATGGGTGCGCAACAAGCGCGAGCTGGTGGTCGGCACCTCCGCGCCGGACTATCCGCCTTTCGACATGACCCTGACCGGGCACGACTACGAAGGCTTTACCGCCGACTACATCGGCATTCTCGGACGCGTGCTCGACCTGCCGGTCAAGGTCCTGCGTTTCGCCAGCCGCGACGAGGCGGTTCAGGCGCTGAGCAAGGGCGAAATCGATCTGCTGGGCAGCGCCAATGGCTACGAAGCGGCGTCGCGCGGGATCGTACTGTCTACGCCCTACGCCGTGGATCAGCCCGTCCTGGTGACCCGCGCCGGCGAGGCCCGGCCCCTGAGCGGCGACCTCAACGGTTTGCGCCTGAGCATGGTTTATCACTACCTGCCGCCCGACGAAATCGCCGCGCTGTATCCCAAGGCGCGCCTGCAGACCTTCCCCTCCTTCCAGAGCGCGATCAACGCCGTGGCCTTCAATCAGGCCGACGTGTTTCTGGGCGACACCATCTCCACCCATTACGTGATCAACAAGGGCTATCTGAACAACGTGCAGATGGCCAATTTCGGCAAGCACGAGGCAAACGGTTTCAGCTTCGCCGTGCAGGCTTCAAACCCGATACTGCTGGACATCGTCAATCGGATCATCAAAGGCATTCCGGTGGAAGAGCGCATCGCCATTTCCAAACGCTGGGGCGCCGGCAGCGATCTGATGCTCACCGACCAGAAGCTGCAGCTCAATCAACGGGAAGAACGCTGGATCGCTCAGCATCCGACCGTTCGCGTGGTGTTCAACGAGGCTTACGCGCCGCTGACGTTTTTTGATGCGGCCGGCAATTTCAGCGGCGTCACCGCCGACTTGCTCGAACTCATCCGCCTGCGCACCGGGCTCACCTTCAAGGTCAGCCATGCCGCCAGCATGAACGACATGACCAACCAGTTGAGCCAGGGCCAGGCCGACCTGATTGGCGCGATGATTCCCAGCGAAGAGCGCCAGAACCGCTTCAATTTCAGCCGGCCGTACATGGATAACGTGTTCGTGCTGGTCACCCGCAAGGAAACCTCGGCGCCCTCCAATCTCGATCAACTGGACGGCAAGCGGGTGGCGCTGGCCCTCAGCAGCCCGATCCTGCCTTTCCTGCGCGACCAGCACCCGGGCATTTATCCGGTGGAGGTCGACAACCCGGCGCAAGCCCTGGACCTGCTGGCCCACGGCCGTACCGAGGGCGCCATCACGTCGCTGTTCAGCGCCAGTTATTTCCTCTCCTCCCGGGCGTTGAACGACACGTTGCAGATGCGCGTGACCGTCGGGCAGGAACCGGCGCGCATTGCCATGGCCACGTCACGCAATGCGACCGAACTGACCTCGATTCTCGACAAGGCGCTGTCGAGCATCGCCCCGGAAGACCTGGCCGCGATCAACAATCGCTGGCGCACGTATACGCCGCCGAGCAGCGGCGCGTGGCACGACTATGAGCTGTTGATCTATCAGATCATCGGCGGCGCCAGCCTGTTGCTGCTCGGCTCGCTGGCCTGGAACGCGTGGATGCGCCGGCAGATCAAACAGCGCGAACGCGCCGAGCGGGCGCTCAACGATCAGTTTGAATTCATGAGCGCGCTGCTCAACGGCACGCCTCATCCCATCTATGTCCGCGACCGCGACGGCCTGCTGAAAATGTGCAACGAAAGCTACCTCGCCGCCTTTGCCGAGCGGCGCGAGGACGTGATCGGCAAAAGCATTCTGGACGGTGTACTGAGCAACACCGAAGAGGCCCAGGGTTACGTCGAGGATTACAAGCGCGTCATGGCCGACAACGAGCCCTTGATTCTCGACCGCTCGCTGCACATCGGCGGCCGCGAGCTGACGATCTACCACTGGATCCTGCCGTTCCGCGATTCCCTCGGCAAAGTGCAAGGCATCATCGGCGGCTGGATCGACATCAGCGAACGGCGGCAACTGATCGAGCAACTGCAGACGGCCAAGGACCTGGCGGACGATGCCAACCGCGCCAAAAGCACCTTCCTGGCAACCATGAGCCATGAGATCCGCACGCCCATGAACGCCGTCATCGGCATGCTCGAGCTGGCCCTGAAGCGTGCCGACCACGGCCATCTCGACCGACCGGCCATCGAAGTGGCCTACAGCTCGGCGAAGGATTTGCTCGAACTGATTGGCGATATCCTCGACATCGCGCGCATCGAGTCGGGGCGACTGAGCCTGAGCCCCGAGCGCGCCAACCTGCGCCAGCTGGTCGAATCCGTGGTGCGGGTGTTCGACGGTCTGGCCCGGCAGAAAAGCCTCACGCTGGCCCTGGATCTGGACGCGCGGACCAACACCGATGTGCTGATCGACCCGCTGCGCTTCAAGCAGATCCTCTCCAATCTCATCAGCAACGCCATCAAGTTCACCGAAATGGGTCAGGTCAAGATCACCCTGCAGACCGAAGCCGGCCGCAGCCCCCAGCAAATGCGCGTGCAAGTGGTGATTCACGACAGCGGCATCGGCATCACCGAGCAGGACCAGCAGAGGCTGTTTGCGCCCTTCTCTCAGGTCGATCAATCCGGGCAACTGGCGCGCACCGGCGCCGGCCTGGGTCTGGTGATCTGTCGAAGCCTGTGCGAAATGATGGGCGGAAAGCTGAAGCTGAGCAGCCGTCCCGGGGATGGCACGCGCATCGAAATGACCTTCGAGTTCACCACCCTGGAGCCGCTGGAGGCGAAAAGCATCGCCCGTGAAGCGGTCCCCCATGCCTCGGGACAGCTGCATGTTCTGATCGTCGACGACCACCCGGCGAACCGTCTGTTGCTGTTCGAGCAACTGTGCTTTCTCGGGCACCGCTGCGACATGGCGCTTCAGGGTGCCGAAGCGCTGGAACGCTGGCGTGCAGAACGTTTCGATCTGGTGATCGCCGACTGCAACATGCCGGTCATGAACGGCTACGACCTCACCCGGGCCATCCGTCAGCTGGAGCAAACCGAGGCGCGTCCGCGCTGCACCGTGCTGGGCTACACCGCCAATGCGCAACCGGAGGAAAAGCAACGCTGCCGTGATGCCGGGATGGATGACTGCCTGTTCAAACCCATCAGCCTGACCGCGCTGAACGACCGCCTGCGCAAGGTCATGCCGCTGCGGACTTCGTCTGCGCCGGCCACGCTCCCGTCCCTGTCCGCTCTGCCGCCCCAGGCTGTGTTCGACCCGCACACCATCGAAGCGTTGACCGGTGGCAGGGCCGACATGAATGAGCGACTACTGGATCAGCTCATCGCCAGCATGCGTCAGGACCGCGCCGAGCTGAACGCGACCACGCTGCCAAGCCAGCTGAAAGACATCGGCCACAAGGTACGCGGCGCCGCGAACATCATTTCGGCAACCGCGGTCATTCAAGGCTGCGAAGCGCTGGAAGCGGCCTGCGAGGCCGACGCGCCGGAGGCCATCGTCGGCGAGCGGCAGTCTGCACTCAATGCGGCGATGGGCGCGCTGGAGCAGGCGCTGGTGGCTTATCGCGGGAAAGCGCCCGCGTCACAGGCAGGGCCGCAGGTATGAAGCTGATCGCGATGAACGCGGCTGATTTTCAGGGGTTTGCTGCCCGTTCGGTCGCCGGGTACGCCCGGGACATTGCGCGGACCTACGGGCTGCCTGATGCGCTGGCCTGCACAAGCGCAAACGCTGACTTCAATGAACTGTTGGAGGACGGTCTGGACACCGAGGGGCATTACTTCTACCGCGTGTGCAACGCCGATGACACTGAGGTGGGCAGCCTCTGGATAGGGATTGTGGAGAATTCGCCGTTGCCCACCCGACTGTTCGTCTACGACCTGGAAATTGATCAGGCCTTCAGAGGTCAGGGCCTGGGCAGGCAGGCACTGATCGCCGTCGAAGCGTGGGCCCTCGAGCGCGGCATTCGGCGTCTGGAGTTGAACGTGTTTTCGGACAACGTTGCCGCGCGGACGCTCTACGAGACCTCGGGGATGGCGGTCTGCGAGATGACCATGGGCAAGGATTTATAGCCCGCCGCTGTGTGCGCCCGGATCAGGCCGGCCCGGCAGCAGAATCGACGCTGCCGTAGGGCGCCAGATGCTCGCTGAGGTACTTGAGCAGGATGCTGACCTTCGGCAGCGCCTCTCGGGCTTTCAGCCAGACCAGGTTCATCGGCAGGCCATCGGTCGCAAGCTCCGGCAGCACTTCCACCAGCCGACCTTCGTTGAGGTGGGTTTGCACCAGCCAGGTCGGTAACTGGGCGATGCCATGCCCGGCCAGCGTGGCCGATACTTCGCCCTCGCCGTCGCCGACGGCAATGCGCGGATGAATGACCCGCCGCTCCTGATCACCCGGCACGCGCCCGCGAAAATACCAGGGTCCGACCTGCCCGTCGGACTGGCCGTAGGCGATGCAGTGATGATGCTCGAGATCGGCGTCGGTCTGCGGCCGACCGTGCTCGGCGATATAACTCGGCGCGGCACAGAAGACCAGTCGCTGGGCGCCGATGAACCGATGCCCCAGCCCCGCGGCCCAGGCGTCGCGCCCACCGATCCTGACCACAATATCGATGCCTTCATGCACCGGATCGACAAACCGGTCAGAGAACGAAATATGCGGTTGCAGCAGCGGGTACTCTTTGACGAAATTGAGAATCAGCGGCAACACATGGAGGCGCCCGTAGGACGCGGGCAAATCAATCCGCACCCGGCCATGGGGTTCATGCCGCTCCGAGGCGAGGGCCAGCTCGGCTTCTTCGAGGTCTGCCAGCACGCCGCTGCAGGTGGCGTAGAACTTCACACCGGCTTCGGTGAGGGACAACCGGCGAGTGGTGCGGTTGAACAAACGCTGGCCCAACCGTTGTTCCAGGCGGGCGATGCCTTTGCTGACCGCCGAGGCTGTCAGGTTCAGCTTGAGTGCGGCATTGGCGAAGCTGCCGAAATCGGCCACTGCCACAAATACGTCAATGCCTTTGAGACGCTCGGAGGAGAACAACGCGAACACCATTACTGAATTGGATTCGCGATAGTAAGTCATTTATGTCGCGGATGAGAACACAGATCTCCAATAGGCTATGGCATCGTCTTTTGGAGCTTCACCTATGCAACCCTCACACTCCGCAACGGCGTCAGCGCCGGATGCCACGTCTCGGTCAGGGATACAGATCCTGATCATGGCGATCGCCGCCTTCATCATCGTCACCACTGAGTTCCTGATCGTCGGACTGCTTCCGGCGATGGCACACGACCTCGGTGTCTCCATCGCCGTGGCCGGCCAAGTGGTGACGCTGTTCGCCTTTACCGTGATGCTGTTCGGGCCGTTCCTCACGGCAAAACTGGCCGGCGTGGAACGCAAAAAGCTGTTCACCATCATCCTGCTGGTGTTTGCCGCCTCCAACGTGCTGGCGGCGCTGTCCACCAACATTTGGGTCATGGCCCTCGCGCGCTTTATTCCGGCGCTGGGCCTGCCCGTGTTCTGGGGCACGGCCAGCGAAACCGCCGGACAACTGGCAGCACCCGGCAAGTCGGGTCAGGCGGTGTCGCGGGTTTACCTGGGCATTTCCGCCGCCCTGGTGTTCGGCGTACCGCTGGGCACCGTCGCCGCCGATACCCTCGGCTGGCGCGGCAGCTTCTGGGTGCTGGCCGTTATCTCCCTGGTCATCGCCATCCTGATGCAGCTGTGCATGCCGACCTTGCCCTCCTCGCCGGCCAAGCACGGCGAGAAGCAGACCGACATTCTGAAACAGCCGCGCTTTCTCGCCCACGTGTTGCTGTCCGTGCTGGCGTTCACCGCGATGTTCACGGCCTACACCTACTTGGCCGATATCCTCCAGACCCTGGCCGGCGTGCCGACCAATCAAGTGGGCTGGTGGCTGATGGGCTTCGGCGCGGTCGGCATGATCGGCAACCAATGGGGCGGAAAGTTGGTCGACCGCAGCCCGCTGGGCGCCATGGTGCTGTTTCTGGTGATTCTGAGTGTCGGCATGGCCGCCGCCATTCCACTGGCCACTGATCATATCTGGCTGATCGCCGCGCTGGTGCTGTGGGGCGTTGCGTACACCGCACTGTTCCCGGTGTGCCAGGTGCGTGTGATGCAGGCCGGCTCCAAGGCTCAGGCGTTGGCGGCGACCATGAATATCTCGGCGGCTAACGCCGGTATCGGTTTGGGTGCGATCTTTGGTGGCCTGGGCATTGGCCACTTCGGACTTGGGTCGCTCGGCTGGATCGCGACCGGGATCGCCGCCCTGGCGATTGTGGTTGCGCTGTTGATGATGCGTAAGCGTTAAGCGTCTGATCGGTCTGTAGACCGACTGCACGTTGGTTTGGCTGGCAGTGAAGCGAGGGTGGGCTGCTGCCTGGCCAGGCCGAACGCGCAGAGTCGGGATGCCGCTTTTTGAGCGCCCCAGCCCGCCTCTGCAACGAGAAGCACCGCTCACTCCAGCGCCGGTGCTTTCCCTTCCCGCGCCGCCAGAATGCGCGACAGATTTTCCTCGATCCAGGACGTTAACCCGTCCATCTGCAAGGCGACCTCCTCGCCCATCGCGGTCAAACGGTATTCGACGTGGGGCGGCACCACCGGCAGCGCTTTGCGATCGACAAACCCATCTTGTTCCAGGCTCTGCAGCGTCTGCGACAGCATCTTTTCGCTGACCCCGCCGATCTTGCGCCGCAGCTCGCTAAACCGGTGCATGCCGTCCAGCAACACCACCAGCACCAACACCCCCCAGCGGCTGCACACATGATTGAGGATTTCCCGCGACGGGCAATCCCGGGCCAGCACCTCACCGGTACGGATTCGCTCGAGCAACGAGACGCTCCCGGCAGAGGGAGGGGACATATCGTTCATGACACTTACCTTTTCGTACGTACTTACGAAAGGTTAGCACGGTGACTATGCTGATCGCTCAATCACTTCTCTCGGGAATCATCATGATCGTCATCACCGGTGCCTCAGGCCAGCTTGGCCGCCTCGTCATCGCTCAACTGCTCGAAACCGTGCCTGCCTCGCAGATCGTCGCGGCCGCCCGTGACCCGGAAAAAGTGGCCGACCTTGCTGCCCAGGGCGTGCAGGTTCGCCAGGCCGATTATTCGCAGCCGGACACGCTCGACCGCGCTTTCGAAGGCGCCGAGAAGGTCCTGCTGATCTCGTCCAGTGAAGTAGGCCAGCGCGTGGCTCAGCATCGCGCGGTGATCGATGCCGCCCAACGCGCCGGTGTCAAACTGCTGGGCTACACCAGCGTGCTGCATGCCGACTCCTCGGCGCTGGGCCTGGCTGAAGAACATCAGCAGACCGAGGCGGCGCTGGCGCAGTCCGGCGTTCCGGCGGTGGTGTTGCGCAACGGCTGGTACCACGAAAATTACACGGCCGGCGTCGCCCACGCGGTGGCGAACGGCGCGCATTACGGCAGCGTGGGCGAAGGCCGGATCAGCTCCGCCGCGCGGGTGGACTATGCCGCGGCGGCGGCCATGGTGCTGACTTCGCCTGACGATCAGGCCGGCAAGGTGTATGAACTGGCCGGCGACGAGTCTTACACGCTGAAGGAATTCGCCGCTGAAATCGCGCAGCAATCCGGCAAGCCTGTCGTCTACACCGATCTTCCAGAGGCCGATTACAAGGCTGCGCTGCTGCACGCCGGGCTGCCGGCATTCGTCGCCGAGTTGCTCGCCAACTCCGATGCCGCCGCGGCCAAAGGTGCGCTGTTCGACAACGGTCGGCAGTTGAGCCGTCTGATTGGCCGGCCGACCACGCCGTTGTCGGCCAGCGTTGCCGATGCGCTGTCCCTTTGATATTCGTGACCGCCGCCCACCAGAACGGGCGGCGCGCCAGCACCTGCACTGAATGATTTGCGCGGCCCACGGTCGGAACTAATGACAGCGCACCACGCGCTGGCCAAGGAGTTTCGAATGAACAGCAAATCGCTCATTGCCGGTCTGGCGATTCTGGGTAGCATTTCCGTTGCGAGTTTCACGGTGCAGGCCGCCGATGCAACGGAGCCGACCATTCAACCTTCCAGAGACAACATGCGGGAGCTCGAAGTCGGCAGCCGATCGCCGCAGGAATTTCAGCGCCCGGATGCAGCGCTGAAGGACTGGAAAGCCAAGGGCCTGGAAGAGCCGGCAAAGATGAGCCAATGGGTGCGCATCAACAACAAATACGTTGAAGTGCAGACCACCAATGGCCAGATCACCAAGATTGTCCCGATCGAGAAATAAGTCGGGGCAGCGACCCAGCGCGCCGGGTTTGCGTGGCGCCCACCATCTCTTGAAGAACTTATAAGAACGACCAGAGGAATTCCCATGAACATGAAGAAACTGATGGCCTGCGCGGCCGTGTTTACTTGTTTGGGCGGGGCCAGCTTCGCCGCGGCGGCACAGACCCCAGCGACGAAAAGCGTGCAGGCAGAACACACCAATGAGCAGTACAAGGTGGGCGACACCACCCATGACCTGTACAAAGACGAGCGCGTCGGCGTCAAGGACTGGGAGGGCAAGGGCCTGCACGCACCAAAGGAAGGTACCCAATGGGTGTTGATCAGCGATAAATACGCGCTGATCAACATGGAAGACGGCAAGGTCCTCGACATCGCGCCGGGCAACCTCAAACCGCTGAAAAAGTAGTGACCGCTACGCCCGTTACCGTGCCCGACACCCGTCGGGCATCGCTTTGCCAGCACCCTGTCCAAACGCCCGCCCCCGCTGCTTTTCGCTGACAAGAAAAGTTGCACCCTGGCGATGGCGCCCTCTACTCTGCGCCTCTCGTTTGTTGCGCCATAGGCCCGGGTTCGATGTCTTCCGTTTTGAATGTCTTGCTGCCGATCTTCGCTCTCATCCTGGTGGGCTACCTCTGTCGCCGCACCAACCGCCTCGGACCGACCGCCGCGTCTGAAATCAATCGAATGGTGGTCTGGCTGTGCTTGCCGGCCCTGCTGTTCACCGCCACAGCCCACGCCACCTGGGCACAGATCTGGCACCCGGGCTTCGTGCTGACCTTCACCCTGTCGACCCTCGCGATGTTCGTCATGACCTTACTGCTGCGGCGCCGCAAGGCCGGCCATTTCGCCGATGCCAGCATTGATGCCCTCAGCGCGTCCTATGCCAACACCGGCTACATCGGCATTCCGTTGTGCGTCATGGTGCTGGGGCAGGAAGGCCTGGAACCGGCCCTCATCGCCTCGTTGCTGGTGGTCTGCGTGGTATTCGGCATCGCCTTGGTGTGCATCGAAGTCGGCCTGCAAAGCGAGGCCCGGGTGCACCGCATCGTCCTCAAAGTGCTGTTGGCGCTGGCGAAAAACCCGCTGGTGGTGTCGCCCATCCTCGGCGCCTGCTGGGCATCGACCGGCGTGGCATTGCCCGGCGCGCTGGATACATTCCTCAGCCTGCTGGGGGCTGCGACGACACCCTGCGCGCTGATTTCCCTGGGCCTGTTTCTCGCCCAAAAGCAGCAAGGCCCGCGCGAGGGCACGACGTTGCTGGTGCTGATCAAACTGATCGCTCACCCCCTGCTCACCTGGTTTCTGGCGTATCGGGTGTTCCACCTGCCGCCGCTGTGGGCCAACTCTGCCCTGCTGTTGAGCGCCCTGCCCACCGGCACCGGGCCGTTCATGCTGGCCGAGTACTACAAGCGCGAGGCGTCGGTGGTGTCGAGCACGATCCTGATCTCGACGCTGGGCTCGCTGGTCACGCTGTCGCTGTGCATTTATTACATCAACGGATGAGGTGCCCATGCCCGCCTCTTGGCAGGCAAACGCGCGCCTGCAGGTCAGGCGTGCGCGGTGGGGCCAGCGATGCATACAAGGTCACTTCAACGCCGTGACCACCGCATCGAAGAAGGCCATCGGGTCGATGGGCTCTTTGTCCACCGGCTTGGGCTGTGCGCCGAAGGTGACGATCACGACGTTATTGGCCGGGTTGACGTAGATGTTCTGGCCCTGGATGCCGACCGCCGAATAGGCGCCGTCTTTGACGGAGGGCGCGGTCCAGGCGGTCCACCACATGTAGCCGTAATCCAGGCTTTTGCCGCCCTTGAGGGTGGTCGGCAGCGTCGCTTCCCTGACCCAGCCGTCGGGCAGAATCGAGGTGCCGTTGATCTTGCCGTCGTTCATGAAGAACAGCCCGAAGCGCCCGTAATCCCGTAGCGTGGCGCTGATGCCGCTGCCGCCGATCTCCACGCCGTCAGGCGAGTCCAGCCACCAGGTGGCGTCGCTTTCCATGCCGAACGGCTGCCAGATCTTCTTCGACAGGTACTCGGCCAGCGGCATCTTCACCGCACCCCGCACAATCTCGCCGAGAACCTGGGTTTCACCGGTGCTGTAGTTGTTCACCGTGCCGGGCTCGGCAGCGCGCGGCAGGCTTGCCATCAGCGCCATGGCCGAGTGAGGCTGCTGGGAAATCTGCGCCTTGAGCAACGCCCGCCGGTCCGACGCCGGATCGGTGTAGGTCTCGTTCCACTTCACCCCCGACGACATCATCAGCACGTTGCGCACGGTCACCCCGTCGTAGGCGCTGCCTTTGAGGGCCGGCACGTAGTCGACCACCTGGGCGTCAAGGCCCTTGATCAGGCCATCCCTGATCGCCGCCGCCGTCAGGGTCGAGGTGATGGACTTGGCCATGGACATCGACATCCAGCGGGTCTTTTCAGTGTTGCCGCGCTGGTAGGTTTCGAAGACGATCTTGCCGTCCTTGATCACCAGCATCGCGGTAATACTGTCCAGCGCCACGAAGTCGTACAGGTCGTACTTTTTGCCGCAGCTGCACTCTAGACCACCAACGAGAGGCACCGTTCGGGGACTCGTCAATCGATGGACACCATCGGTCTCAGGCATTCCTTCGCAAAATCGACCACTGAAACGCTGGACTCAATTTCTCAGAAAGCAATCGGGCACTTGGCCATCAAAACCAGTATCCTCACACCTATCGGCCACGTCGTAGGGCCTGGAAAGGTGCAAAGGACTGATGAACATCTTAAATTTCCAAAGCGAAAACCCGTCTGAACGTGATGCCTTCAAGGGCGAGAGCCACGATAGAGTCGCACAAGCCATCCATGACTACATTAGTAGCGGAAAAAATCACCGTGTAATTGGCCTTGATGGTGAGTTCGGCTCGGGAAAAAGCTCCATACTCCAGATGCTCGAACGAAAGATCAAGGACAAAGGCTCGAAGTCCGTGCTATGGATATTTGATTGCGAGCAAAACTACCAAGGCTCTATTAAGAGTAATTTTATCGAGCTATTTACCGATCAAATCACTTCTCTCCTCACAAAGACTGGGGACAAAGCTGCTATCCCAGAGGCCCTCAAAACCCGAGACATCGCCTTAGGTCGACACTTCAGCTATACGAAGGACACAAGAAGTCACATAAGCGTCTGGGCTGTATTGCTTATCGCAAGTGGCGTGCTTAGCCCTACCTTTATTCGGGATTATCTGCCTCAGCTTCGGGGAAGTCTGGAATTGTCGTGGTGGCAACATCTACTCTATCTAGGTACAAGTCTTGCACCGCTAATAATTCTGACGCTTGCTTACTTCTTCAATGGAAAGGCGCAAGTTGGTAAGAAACGGTGGAATATCAGCAGCCTCCTGAAGGGCAGCTCGGATGATCAGATCACTGAAACGATCGAGATCAGCAAAGAAGTCAGCCCATTAGACTTGAAAAGGGCCCTGAGGAACCACCTTCACGCTGTTAAAGATCATCACTTCATAATTGTCATCGACAACCTCGACCGGTTACCTCGGGACGTACTTCGTTCGGTTTGGAGTGACCTTGAAATTTTCACTTCAGTAACGGGAACCGAGAACTTAAGCGTAATTGTTCCTTTCTGCTCAACAAAGGTTTCGCAATACCTTAACGGAGACTCTGAGCAAAGCTATGACTCAAGGGACTTCATCGCAAAGAAGTTCCCCGTGGTATTTCGTACACCACCTATTATCACCTCTGGGTGGAAAGACGCATTTAGGGCACTTTGGGCTCAAACCTTCGGCCTAGGGAGCCAAAACGATGCAGATACCTGTAGCGTTATTTTGCAACGCCACAGTCCCATGGCAGCAGGTTTGGTTACCCCTCGACTACAAAAAAGATTTATCAATGACATCGCGACGACCATGTTAGTCACAGCTGGCCGACCGAGCGTGGTGTGCATCGCAGCTTACATCGCAATCTGCAAATACAATAACATTTCTATTGAATCTTTGCTAAAAGAACCGGTTGCGCCTTCAGCCGAAGATACCGCCGCTAGTGGCAAACCTGATGAGAATGAACAGAATGAAAAGAACAGCGCCAATTTAGCCAGGACGAAACGTACTCTTCAAACATTGTTAGGCGAGGACATGGATCAAGGCTGGCCCATTCAAGTCCTTCAGATACACTTCCAAACATCCCCAGATATTGCCATCGCAGAATTGATAGACCAACCCTTGGCTACTGCCATTGAATCCCAAGATGGAAAACAACTAGCTTCGCTAGCAGGGTACTTCGGATTTACCGACTCGTTCCTAAGAGAGCTCGAAGGAGAAGTATCACCTAACAATCTTTTCCTAACACTTCACGAGGCCGCAACCTCAGAAAATTGCGACATTGCCATGTTAATTCCTCATATAAATAAGAAATTTACAGAGAATAATTTACTGGCAGGTCACGTTCCAGAGACCGGTTTTTTTGAAGCGGCAAAAGAGCTGATTAGCCTAGGGCTTAGTAAAACCATATTCGATGGAGAGCTGAAAGCTGCGGGAGACGCATTTTTGCAGATGAATAAGCAGGCATATGACCCAGACGCTACGGATGCCTATCAAAAAACAGTGAACATGTATGACAGCTATCTACACGCATTGGATGAGCCGTTCCCAGAAATCGCTATGGACAGCTCAGAAATTCTCTTTCATACCTTAGTTCCGGATCCTGATCTCCTCGTAGTCGACGTGAACCGCATCACGCTTAGTCAGAAAGGACGCATAGATGCCGTGAGACAGCTTGTTTCGAATGATACGGTTGCATTCGATATGACTCCTCTGCCAAAGGAGGAATGGGTGCACTGCTTCTATCAGTATTTTAGAAACATCCGAATGTCCACCGCGAAGCGTGACTATCACCTAGGCGACGAACAATCGACGGAGATCACAACTGCGATAAACGCTGATCCTACAGAAGAGAGATCTTGGTTAGGCCTGGCATTCTGTGAAAAATACGCAAGCACGGTGCCCGCGCTAATCAAAAGCCATGTACTCACTACAAAGTCGAACCGCATAAAAATTGCGATGGCAGTCGTATATATGCGCCAAGATATGGGTACAGATCTTGCCGAAATCCCAGAAATCGAATCTGCGTTTAATCAAGAGCCAGAATTCCTCAATTCTTTAGCTGGGGCCTTGCTTACTAGCGGTAATCTTTTATCTCTTGCTCTCCAACCTGAGTCAAAAGCGATAGTGACTCCGCTTCTTGCCCATGCAATTAAAGAGCGCCATGTAGCCACGTTATTTGTATTTCACTTATTTCGGCAATACACGGAGCTGCGCGAAACATTGGAAGAAGCGGGCCTAGCGGAAAGCGAATTTCTAGCATGGATCCTTTCATTTCCTACGATTGTTGAACATCTCCCGACACTAGACAAGATAGACCCAGACTTCTTAGACGTGATATTGACCGGATCGAATGACGAACTTCTTCCGCTCAGAGCTCGTGTCCTAAATAGAGACTTTGGCTCTGAGATTGATGCAAGCGGCTGGCTCACTATCTTTAACAGCCCTGATGCTAGGGTAGCCAATACGCTGAATCGAATGGTCAAAGAAAAGCTGGATTTCAAAGGTGAAAAAAATGCTCACCCTGCATTTTCTAAATACGTCTCAGACTTGACAAAACAATCACCCTTTGCATCCCCACCCGCGCCGGTAATGGGTAATATTAAGAACGTGCTAAAGCTTTTCGACAAGGATACTCTATTTGTCATCGGAACAGAGCTCCGGACCTTCGTTTATGATGCTAGTGCCACGATTGAGTCTTCAATATTTATTTTGTCTGAACTCAACTTCCTTCTTCCAAGTGTCACCCCTCGAAACGCAGTTGAGGAAGAACGCTTACTCCAAATACTTTTGTTCCTCCATCGCAACCCAGAGTCTACATCCCGAGTTTCTGACTTCTTGGATGGTCGGTGGGAGCAGCTTGCGGACTGGTCGACTTCCAAGGATCACAAGGATACCTACGCCTCATATGTGACAAAGCTCAAAGATCGGTTACCCAACGTTTATGCAGACCTTTCAAACAAAACAGGCTTCAAAGCGCGGATGAAAAAGTTTGCGAAGGCTTTGCTGGCCCGGCCTACCGATGCGGAGGATTGAAGCTAGCCCCAGAGTGGTCTACGGAGTCGACCGCCATTGATCGTTTCAAATCCTTCGGGCGTCCGGGGTATGGCTTAGATTAGGTGAATCAGCACGATCGAGCTAGAAGCACTCCCAGTCAAAAGAAATACTTAAGCTTTCCCAGCAGGAGCAGGAGCAGGAGCAGGAGCAGTCAAAGCCTTGTGGGTTTTGACACCAAAGCAGGGCCTGTCTAGAAAACCTCGACGGTGAGGCGCACGTTGGGCAGTTGCCGATCCGACTTCGGCAGCGCATAGGGGTGATCGCCGGCCTTGATCGTGTGGGTGGGGAACAGTCGGCCGATATTGCGATAGGTGCTGACCGCCAGGTCCGGGAGCATGGCGCCGTCGTAGATCTGCTCGACCGTGCCAATGGGTTCCTGGGCGTGGGGATAGTCGTCTGCCCATGCACTGGACACCAGGGTGGCGGCGAGCACGCCGACGGACAGGGTCAGCGGCCGCTTGAAAGCGCCGGGACGGAACCAGACGGGTGGGTGCATGAGGTATCCTTTTTTGTCGTCGGTGACGGACGTCGGTCAATTCCCGGCAGGTGTATTGGGTAAATCACCCGCCAAAGCCGGGCCCACTGAAAGAACGCGCGTGCTTGAACCCTAGCTCACCCACCGGCGTCGCACCGGGTGATCAGTTCAGTGGCTTGATACCCTGACGTCTGCGATGACGTACCTGACCAAATCGAAGGCAAAAAAAACCACCGCGCAAGGCGGTGGTTTTCGGACGTGCAAGACGCGTCGGATCAGACTTTGACGATCCAGCCCGCCGGGCCTTCAATGTCCCCGGACTGAATGCCGGTCAGCTCTTTGTACAGGCGCTGGGTCACGGGACCGACGTCGGTTTCGCTGTGGAACACGTGCAGTTTGTCTTTGTAGCTGATGCCGCCGATCGGGGTAATCACCGCCGCCGTGCCGCACGCGCCGGCTTCCTTGAACAGGTCGAGCTTGTCGATGAACACCTCGCCCTCGGTGACCTTCAGGCCCAGACGGCTCTGCGCCAGTTCGATCAACGACAGGCGAGTGATGCCTGGCAGCACGGACGGCGATTTCGGGGTGATGAACTGGTCGTCGTGGGTGATCCCGAAGAAGTTGGCAGAGCCGACTTCTTCGATCTTGGTGTGGGTCAACGGATCGAGGTAGATGGCGTCGGCGAAGTTGGCTTTCTTGGCCTCGGCGCCGGGCATCATGCTCGCGGCATAGTTACCGCCGACTTTCGCCGCGCCGGTGCCTTGTGGTGCGGCGCGGTCGTAGCTGGAGATGACGAAGTTGTGGGGCTTCATGCCGCCCTTGAAGTACGGGCCCACCGGGATGCAAAACACCGAGAAGATGAACTCGGGCGCAGCGCGCACGCCAATGTTGTCACCGACGCCGATCACGAACGGGCGCAGGTACAACGCGCCGCCGGTGCCGTACGGCGGGATGAAACGCTCGTTGGCGCGGACCACTTGCTTGCACGCTTCGATGAACTGCTCGGTCGGCACATGGGGCATCAACAGGCGGCTGCAACTGCGCTGCATGCGCGCGGCGTTCTGGTCGGGGCGGAAGAGGTTGATCGAGCCGTCTTTGGCGCGATAGGCCTTGAGGCCTTCGAAGCATTGCTGACCGTAATGCAGCGCGGTCGAGCCTTCGCTGATGTGCAGCACGTTGTCTTCGGTCAGGGTGCCTTGGTCCCACTCGCCATCGCGCCAGTGAGCCAGGTAGCGTTTGTCGGTCTTGATGTAGTCGAAGCCGAGCTTGTCCCAGTTAATGCTGTCGTTACCCATGACACCCTCTATGTCCAGGCCAGCGCGGCCGGGAGTGTCCGGCGTCTGGCGTTTCATCGATAAGGCCCGGAGCAGGACGCGACCCGTTCCGGTGTGCCGCCATATTACTGATTTTTCTCCCCGCAAACCGCCTCCGCGGCAGATGAGCTGAAAAAGATCCTGGGCGGCCCGACTCAAGCATCGGGGTTTGTGCCGTCTGTAGCAAAACCGCCGGCCGACCCGTGCAGTTTCGCCAATGTTGCCTATGGTGTGTAAATCGTCCGAGACAGGAGCAGCACCCATGGGTATCGATCAATTGTTCGCCGATTTGAGCAGTCTTCCCAGCATTCCCAAGGTGGCGCAGGACCTGATCAAACAGTTCGACAGCCCGTCGTCGGACCTGGGCAGCATTGCCGGCAACATCGAAAAGGACCCGGTGATCGCGGCGAAGATTCTGCGGCTGGCCAACTCCGCGCGCTTTCGCGGGGCGCGGGAGTCGTCGAGCATCGAGGACGCGGCCATGCGCCTGGGCTTCAACACTCTGCGCACGCTGGTGCTGGCGTCGGCGGTGACCGGCGCGTTCAAGGCAGGCCCGAGTTTTGATCTGAAGGGCTTCTGGCTGAAGAGTTTTCAGGTGGCGGGGATCTGCCGTTTGCTGGCGAAACAGTCCGGCGCCGATGCGGAAATCGCCTTCACCTGCGGGGTCATGCACGACATCGGCGAACTGCTGATCCAGACCGGCGCGCCCGCCGTTGCCGAGCGCATCAACAGCGTGACCAAGACCGGGACGACCGGCCGCGCGGCGATTGAAACGTTGCAGCTGGGTTTTGGTTACCCGGAAGTCGGCGCGGAACTGGCCCGGCGCTGGGGATTGCCGGAGGTCATCCAGAACGCCATCGCCTATCAGGCGCGGCCCATGCAGGCGCCGGGGGATGCGACCCAGCCCCGGATCGTGGCTCAGGCATTGACCATTTCTGCCGCGCTGGAGAATCACGGCGGCGCCACCGCGCAGGCCAGGCAGGAAGTCGACGGGCCGTTGCTGGAGGGGATTGACCTGGATGCCCTGTTCGCCGCCCTGCCGAAGGTGCTGGAGGATGACAAGGCGTTTGCGGAGTTGTTGAGCTAGGTACGGTCAGGGCCGGGTTCGAGAGTGATAGTGCTCGCACCGGCCCCTTCCCGGCTGAAGCCGGTCCTACAAATTGACCGCGGCGCCACCGGAGATTTGCAGTGGTCCGACTGACACAACGCGGTCAACCTGTAGGACTGGCTTCAGCCGGGAAGACGTCAGGCGTCACGCTGCAGAATTGAAGGTGCTCACTGGGGCCCCTTCCCGCACGGAGCCGGTCCTACTAGTATCAGCGCACAGCCGATCATGAGGACCTGTGCATGCCTGATGGACCTGACACTCACGTCGATACCCTGCTGCACTGGATGCACGACCGCTCGTTCGTCGTCCTGACCGGCGCCGGGATCAGCACCTCCTCCGGAATCCCGGATTACCGCGACAGCGAAGGCGTGCGCCGGGGTCGGCAGCCGATGATGTTTCAGGAATTCCTCAATGCACCCGAGGCCCGGCGCCGTTACTGGGCCCGGGCGATGCTCGGCTGGCCCCGCGTTCGCGCCGCGCAACCCAACGCCGCCCACGAAGCGATTGCGCGCTTGCAGCAGCACGACCTCATCAGCGGCGTGATCACTCAGAACGTCGACACCTTGCACGATCAGGCCGGCAGCCATGATGGGGTGGAGTTGCACGGCAGCCTGCATTGGGTGCTGTGCCTGGACTGCCGCCAGCGCACCGAGCGCGACATCATTCAGTTGACCCTCGTTGAACAAAATCCCTACCTGGCGGGCGTCGATGCGGTGCAGGCCCCCGATGGCGACACCCTGCTCGACCCGGCGTTCGAAGAGCGCTTCCAGGTGCCCCACTGCCCCCATTGCGGCGGCGAGCGAATGAAACCTGACGTGGTGTTTTTCGGTGAAAACGTCGCGCCGCCTACTGCAGCCAAGGCCATGCAGCGGGTGGAAGAAGCGCAGGGACTGCTGGTCGTGGGCTCATCGTTGATGGCGTTTTCGGCGTTTCGCCTGTGCCGCGCCGTCAGCGATAAGGGCAAACCGCTGATCGCCATCAACCTGGGCAAAACCCGGGCGGATGATCTGCTGGATCTCAAGATAGAAGCGTCGTGCGAGGTGCTGTTGCCAGCGCTGGCGCAGCGGCTGCTGGTGGGTTAACGGACACTGTTCGCTGCGAGATAGCGCGTTCTCTGGAGGACCGGAGTCCTCCCGCCGCGCTCGATCCATTATCGGGTTGCACGAATCCCCGGCAACGCCGCCAACGCCCGGTCCCATACCTGCCGCGTCCTGACCCACGCCACTTCCTGCCAGTCCGGGTCCGCCGGATAGAACTGCTCCAGCAGCCCTTGCTTGATCCGCCGCCCGGTTTCGTCCAGCGGGTCGCCGTGCAGGTGCAGCCAGTGATCGTCACGCAAATGCCCATGCACCGCTGCTCCCGGGTACGTGCCGCATTCAATGACAAACGGCATCAGGTGCACCCCCGGCAAGGCGTCGAGGAGCATTTGCGAGGTGTAGCCGGTGGACGTCGCCGCGACACCCGTTTCGCTGACGCGATTGGCGCCGGTGATCAGGGTGAACAGCCACGGCCCGAATAACGCTTTCGCGTCCTCCAGCGCCGGGTAGGCTGATTCAACGATACTCATCAGCATCGGATGACCGTAGGCACCGGCGCCGGTGTGCAGGTCAAAACAGGTCACCAGCTCGGCGTCCTGCAAATACTGCCCGACGATGCTGCGCAGCGTGCGATTGGACCAGCTCGGCTCGCGGCCGCCGAAGAACAGGCCATCGGGGAATGCGTATTGCCCCGCCTCCACCACCGACATCAGCCCTGCCCAACCCCGCACGTCGATCGCTGCCTGAAACAACGCGTCAGCCTGATCCCGCCGGGGCCCGCGCAACTGATCGCAGGCATAGATAGCGTGGACATCGGCATAGTCGCGGTTATCCGGCAAGGGCCGACTGAAGTCGAGGTAGTTGCGGTTCTGATCGAGGTTGTCCTCATTGAACCGGCGCATCCACGCCGTGCCCCAGGGGTTGATCAGGTGAATCATCAGGATCGCCACGCCCTCGGGCAACGAGCGTGGGTCAAAACCCTCGAGCCAGCGGCTCTGGCAATCGGAACCGTAATAGCCCTCGACGCCATGGGTGCCGCTCAACGCCACCAACACCCGCTGCGCACCCGGGTCGCCGAGCCAGGCGACATCCGTGGCCAGCGTCTCGCCAAACGGCCCCGTCAGCGGGTGGACGTATTCGCTCAATCGTGCGCCAGCGGCTGTGGCTGCCGCGATGAAGCGTTCGCGAAGCAGGCGATAACCCGGACGATCAGGAAAAAGGTGGCTCATTGATGCGCTCCAAAGGTAGTGGCACCGGGGGACAGGCGCTTACGAGACAGGCCGAACGCCACGGAAAAGGGACACTGCGTCAAAAATGTTACAACCGGACACGTTTTGGCACACTTCTTTCTAGTGTTTCTCTTGTGGAACGTCAGTACCACGAAACGCTTCGCGTCCAGCCCCGGCTGCCGCGAGTCTACGCTGCCAAACGGTGCGCACCCCGCACCCACGGGCAGAAACCGGACATTACCCCGTCCGAAACAGTGCAGGACGCCGACCAGAAGTCTGGCGTCCGTCGATAAGGAATTCGATTCGTGCCAGACATGCGCCCCTCACACCCGATCCGCCCACGCCGCGCCTCGCCTTATCCGCTGCACGCCTCCGTCAGCGAGCCTGCCATCCGCCCCATCTCCCTTCAGCGCTCCGGCTGAAACCCAGCGCCAATGCGCTGCAGTGCCTTACCTTTATTTCGTTTCAACGGCTGCCGCTTTTATAGCGATTCAGTAGCCACTTTTTATTGTTCCAATTCGGGACAGGTGCGCCTGCTCCCATAACGTTTTGAATTACCCGCTCGATCGCTCGCTGTTGATCTGCACACACTAAAAGGCATCACTGATCATTTTTAGTCAGTGCACGACAACGATAACGACTCTCCACTCCCTGACCGACAAGTCACACTTTCAGGAAACACCCCAATGATCACTTGAACACTCACGCACCAACTTGCACCTACTTAATCTTGTTTGGTGCATTGCACTTCTGATTCAACCGGAACAGGTCAACGCGCAACCACGCGGTGAACCCGACTGAATAGGTTCGCCCCCTGTTCAGGTAACTGTCCCTGCCTCCATAACGTGAACGGAGCCCGATCAAATGAAATTCGCTAAAAAGTTACAGGAATGCGACATCGCCCCGCCCCAGGCCATGAATGCCGCGCTAGAGCCCTGCGCTGGCATAGCGGTTGCAATAGCGATGATCGTTAGGTAGTCATTCTGAAATAAAGACGTACGTCTTCGTACTCAACAAGAAATCAGGGAAACTCAATGTCTTCTCCATAGCCCACGCTGCAACAGCACTTATAAAGGCAGTTCTCTTAAAGACCTGCTTCCCCAGGCCTCGTGCATCCGACAGCACGGACGTCAACTTCAAACACGGCAACTTGTTTGAACGGACCCTTATTGCCCTTCAACAACCCGAGGGAGCTTTAATGAATGACGCGGTAAAAACGAAAGCCATACCTGACCCGGCACCGGACGAACTGTCCATGGCCTGGCCGCGTATTCCTTTCAAGGAAAACACATCGCGCCCGGGTGAACTAAGCCGCACGCACGTGTTGATATTGATTGCCGCCTCGGTCCTTATTCACGGCGCCCTCTGGTGGTATATTCAGACTGCTAAAGCGGACGTCCCGGAAGTTGCGCCGCAAGTGCCCGAGATGACCGTCGAATTGACCAGCCCGACACCGCCAACGCCCCAAACGCCACCTGAGCCACCCCCGCCGCCTCCGCCCGAGCCGCCACCGCCTCCGCCGCCTCCCGAACCGGAGCAACCGGTCGAGGACCCCGACGCGGTCAAGCCGCCGCCGAAACCGGTGGAGAAGCCCGTCGAGAAACCGAAGGTCGAGAAGCCCAAGCCGGTGAAGAAACCCGAACCGGTGAAAAAGCCAACGCCGCCCGCACCGCCAGCACCCGCTGCGCCGAGCCCGCCTGCGCCGGCCGCCCCGTCACCTTCGCCAGCGCCCCCTGCCCCGGCGCCTGCACCGGCGGCACCGGTCAAGGAATCGGCCGCGATTTCCGGGCTCGCCAGCCTGGGCAACCCGCCACCGGAATACCCCGGTGCGGCGCTGCGCAAAGGCATGGAAGGCCGCGTGATCCTGCGCATCAAGGTGCTGCCCAACGGCCGCGCCGGCACGGTGGAGGTGACCAAATCCAGCGGCAAGCAGGTGCTGGACGATGCGGCGGTGGAAACGGTGCGCAACTGGAAGTTTATTCCGGCCAAGCGCGGCGACACCCCGATCGAAGGCTTCGCGACGCAAACCATCGACTTCAAGCTGCCCGAATGAACCCGGTCAGCCCATCAACAACAACTCTTTATATAGCGGGTGAGGTGTAACCATGAACGAATCGATCTCTTCGATGATTGTCCCCGGCGTGCTCTGGGCGCTGGTGGTGTTTTCGGTGCTGAGCTGGGGACTGTTGCTGATCAAATCCGCACAGTACGTACGCTTGAAGACCCAAAACAAACAGTTCGCCAAAGCGTTCTGGGCAGCGCCGGATCTGCTCACCGCCGCCGAGCACTCCAGTCAATACCCGGGCTCACTGGCGCGGATCGCCAACAGCGGTTTCGAAGCCATGGCGGTGGACGACACGCCGCGCAACACCCAGCAGCTCGCCCACACCATCAACCGCTCCGACCGGCTGGAGCGCAACCTGCGCCAGCAGATCCAGAAAGAACGCCGGGCCCTGGAAGCCGGCCAGGCCATCCTCGCCAGTATCGGCAGCACGGCGCCGTTCATCGGCCTGTTCGGTACGGTCTGGGGCATCATGGAAGCGCTGCAAAGCATCGGCGCCAGCGGTTCGGCGAGCCTGGAAACCGTGGCCGGCCCCATCGGTCACGCCCTGATTGCCACCGGTGTCGGCATCGCCGTCGCGGTCCCGGCAGTGCTGATCTACAACTTCTTCCTGCGCCGTCTCAAGCTCGCCGTCGCCGACATGGATGACTTCGCCCACGACTTCGACGCCCTCGCCCAGCGCAGCGCCTTCGCCATCAACCGTCAGGCCATCGCCAGCAAGCACAGCCAGACTGTGCGGGAGGCGAGCTGATGTCGTTCTCCACCCAAGACAGCGATGAAGTGCTCAGCGAAATGAACGTCACGCCCCTGGTGGACGTGATGCTCGTGCTGCTGGTGGTGTTCATCGTCACCGCGCCGCTGATGACCAACGCCATCAAGGTCAACCTGCCGAAGACCGACGCCGTCGCCCCTGCCGACAAGAAAGACCCGGTGGTGGTAAGCGTCGATCAGGACGGCAAGTTCTACCTGGCCAAATCCGAAGTCGCGCCGGAATCCCTGGAGCTCAGCCTCAAGGACGTCAAGGCCAAGGACCCGGACGTGCGCGTGCAATTGCAGGCCGACACCAACGTCAACTATGGCCAGGTGGCCAAGGCGATGGCGTCGATCGAGCGCTCGGGCATCACCAGGATTTCAGTGATGACGTCCAAATGATCGACACATGACCCGCACCTGATCTGCACCTGAAGCAGGCGCCGCACCCCGCTGCGGCCCTGCGCACCCTACTCCCGATTCACCGCCGTCCGGTTTTTTGCCCCGGAGGGGAGCGGCTTGTTTGAAATAAGGAAATTGCCGACCGCCATCACCGTGTCGGAGCAACGAGGGCTCACAAGGCCATTTCAATAACATCTGGAATAAGTCGGAAACTACCATGCTGATGAGCTTTCCCGGTTTTACCCTCAAGCCCCTTGTTGTTGCCGTACAACGCCACCCCCGTGCGCTGATCTGCGCACTGGCGGTCGGCATGAGCCCGGCCTATGGCGCCGACAGCACGGACAGCGCCGCCGATGCCGCACCTGGCAGTGAAGCCGCTGTCCCCGCGGCGGCGGTGGCTGCTGCGCCGGCGACCACCCAGCTCAAACGGGTGGAAGTGACCGGTTCGGCCGTGCGCCGGGCCGACGCGGAAACCGCCGTGCCGGTGACCATCCTGCGTGCTGACGAACTGAAGAAACAGGGTGTGACCACCACCGAGCAGATGGTCCAGCGCATCACCGGCAGCCAGTCGATGATGAACAGCGCAGGCTCGGTCGGCGCCTCCACCGGTGGCGCGTCCTATGCCGACATGCGCGGCATCGGCGCCAACAAAACCCTGATCCTGCTCAACGGCCGCCGTCTGGCCAACAACGCCTTGTCCGGCGTCGGCACGCCCAACGGCAGCGCCATCGACCTGAACATGATTCCGTTCGCCGCCATCGACCGCATCGAAGTGCTGCGCGACGGTGCCTCGGCGCTGTACGGCACCGACGCCATCGGCGGGGTGATCAACTTCATCACCAAGAAATCCCTGACCGACGGCACCCTGAGCCTCGGCGGCGACACCCCGACCGCCAGCGGTGGCGGCGCCAGCAAAGACGTCAGCGCCAGCTGGGGTTTCGGCGATCTGGACGAAGACCGCTTCAACGTCATGGGCGTGTTCAACTACAACAAGCAGCAGAACCTCGACGCCAACGACCGTTCGTTCGACAAGGATTACGTCCCGGGCCGCGGCCTCAACCAGACCTCCGGCACCGCTTATCCCGGCAACTACTACCAGGGCAATAACAGCACCAACCCCCTCGCGCCCAACTGCGCCGGACCGGGCCTGGTCAGCGTGAACGGGCTGTGCCGTTTCAGCACCCGCGATTACATCAACCTGGTGCCGCAGACCGAGAAGACCTCGTTCTTCGGTCGCGCCACCGGCAAGCTGGCCGAGGACCACAACGTCAGCCTGGAATACTTCTTTGCCCGCAACAACAACGCCGCCACCGTTGGCCCGGCGCCGTTGACCGGCCTGAGCATCGACCCGTCTTCGCCCTACTACCCGGGCAACGGCATCACCCCCGGCCCGAACAACTTCGACCTCGACCCGACCCAACCGGTGGACACCGCCTGGCGTGAGACCGCCGCGGGCCCCCGTGGCAGCAAGGACCAGAACACCAACCAGCGCCTGTTGCTGACCTTCGACGGCACCGTCGGCGGTTGGGATTACAACCTGGGCGCCAACTACAACCAGAGCAAGGTCGTTTCCAGCGTGACTTCGGGTTACGCCAGCGACGCCGCCCTCAAGGCGGGCCTGGCCAGCGGTCTGCTCAACCCGTTCGGCGCGCAATCGGCGGCAGGACAGCAGTACATCGACGATGCGGCGTACCACGGCGAATACTCCACCGCCGTTGGCCGCGTTTATGGCGTGGACGGACGTATCAGTCGCGAGATCGGTAACTGGTTCGGCGCCGGGGAATCCGGTCTGGCGCTGGGCGGCGAATACCGCAAGGAAAAGCTGCATCAGAACTACGAGGACTTCGTCGATGACATCGACAGCCTGGGCCTGGACTCGGCCGGTTCCGTGTCCGGCGATCGCAGCGTCAAGGCCGAATACGCCGAGCTGAACGTCCCCGTGATCGACAGCCTGGAACTGACCGCTGCCGTGCGCCACGACAAATACAGCGACTTCGGCAGCACCACCAACCCGAAATACTCGTTCCGCTTCCAGCCGTTCAAAGAGCTGGTCATGCGCGGCGCGTACAGCGAAGGTTTCCGTGCGCCGTCGCTGTACGAACTGTATGCCCCGCAGAGCCTGGCCTACAGCCAGGGTTATTACGACGACCCGACGCTGTGCGCCGGCGGTACCGTGCAACCGGGCGGCCAGGCCGGGCGTGACTGCAATCAGCAGTTCCTCAACCGCAGCGGTGGCAACGCGAGCCTGTCCCCGGAGAAAGCCCGCAACGTGACCCTGGGCTTCGTTTATCAGCCGATGAACAACCTCTCCATGGGCCTGGATTTCTGGTGGATTCACATTTCCAACCAGATTCAGTCGTTTCCTGAATCCACCGTGTTCGACCAATCGGACCTGTACGGCGACCGCATCATCCGCAACGCCGACGGCTCCATCGCCAACATCGTCACCGGCAACTCCAACCTGGGCATCGTCAAGACCAATGGTGTCGACGTGACCCTGGATTACCGCTTCCCGAACACGCCGTATGGCCAGTTCGGTCTGGGGCTGACCGGGACCTACGTCAACCGCTACGACTTCCAGAACATCATCGACGGTCCGTACACCGACAAGGTCGGCGACTTCCAGGGTGATGGCGTGATCGCGCGCTGGAAACACGTGTTGATCGGCAGCTGGACCCTGGGCGACAGCCGTGCCTCCCTGACCAACCGCTTCACCAGCGGCTATAACGACTACGACCGCAGCACCAACGGCACCGTGCCGTCGTACTCGCTGTGGGACCTGTCGGTGGGCCACACCTTCGAGAAGGTGCTGGACGTCGATGCCGGCGTGCGCAACCTGTTCGATCGCGACCCGCCGTTCACCAACCAGGCCTACAACTTCCAGTCCGGCTATGACCCCCGTTACGCCGATCCACTGGGCCGCACGCTTTTTGCGCGGGCCACGTACCACTTCTAAGCGCTGACGCCCGACGCGCAGGTGCTGCGGCGCGTCGGGCTGCACTCAAGGATGTCCGCATGTCCGCGACCCCCTTTTCGCTGCCGCGCCGCTTACCGGGCGGGGCATTGCTGTACTCGGTGCTGTTGTGTGGCTCGCTGCTGCTGGGTACTTCCCAGGTGTCTGCCGCGCCGGTTCATGCGCTGACCGTCTATGGTGAAGCGCCGAAATACGCCGCTGATTTCCAGCACTTCGATTACGTCGACCCTGATGCGCCCAAAGGCGGTTCCATGAGCCGCGCGTCCGAGGAGATCGGCCAGTTCAACTACCTCATGCCCTATGTCGATCAGGGCATTTCCGTGAGCCAGATCGACACGTGGGTGTATGCGCCGCTGGCCTATCGCTCACTGGACGAGCCCTACACGGTGTACGGATTGGTCGCCGAGAAAATGGAGCGCGACCCCGATAACCTCTGGGTGCGTTTCTACCTCAACCCCAAGGCGCGTTTCGATGACGGCACGCCGATTACCGCCGAAGACGTGCGCTACACCTGGCAGACGCTGATCACCCAAGGCAGCTTCAGCTATCGACCGCTGTACGCCGACGTCAAGGACGCGGTCATTGAAGCGTCGGGGCAGATCCGTTTCGATTTCAAGACCGGCACCAACCGCACCCTCGCACTGGACCTCGCCAGCCTGCGCATCCTGCCCGAGCACTGGTGGAAAACCCGCGACTTCACCAAGGGCGGCGGCTTCGAACCGCCACTGGGCAGTGGCCCGTATCGGGTCTCGCGGGTCGACGCCGGGCGCAGTGTCAGCTTCGAGCGGGTCAAGGACTGGTGGGGCAAAGACCTGCCGGTCAGCCGTGGGCTCTACAACTTCGACGCACTGACGGTGAATTTCTACGGCGATGTCGACGTGGCCCGGCAACTGGTCCAGGCCGGCAACTTCGATTACAACCGCGAGTTCTCCTCGGCTGGCTACGTCGTCGGCTACACCGCGCCGAGCCTGCAGGACGGCCGTCTGCAAAAGACCATTCTGGCTAAACGCCGCCCGGTGGCCGGTCAGGGCTTCGTGTTCAATCTCGACAAGCCGATGTTCCAGGACCGGCGTGTCCGTGAGGCCCTGGCGATGCTCTGGGATTTCGAGTGGGTCAACGGCCAGATCATGCGCAACTTCTATGTGCGCGAACAAACCTACTTCCCGAAGAGCGAGATGGCCGCCACCGAGCTGCCCGACGCCCAGGAGCTGAGCCTTCTCGAGCCCCTGCGCGGGCAGGTGCCGGACGAAGTCTTCGATCAGGTCTGGCACGCGCCGAAGACCGACGGCAGCGGCTACATCCGCGACAAGCAGCTCAAGGCCCTCAAGCTGCTGGCCGACGCCGGCTGGCACGCGAAGAACAACCGGCTGGTGAACGCCGCCGGTCAGCCGCTGGAGTTTTCCTTCCTCGACGGCCAGGGCGGTTTCGAGCGGCTGGTGCTGCCGTACAAGCGGGTGCTGGCGCAGATCGGCATCACCCTGAATTTTCGTCGCGTGGACTCGGCGCAGTACATGAACCGCCTGAACGCCCGGGACTACGACATGATCGTGGTCACGCTGCCGAGCAACGGCAATCCGATCCTCTCCCCCGGCCGCGAGCTGTACAACCTGTTCGGCTCGCAAAGCGCGCGGCAGGTCGGCAGTTCCAACGCCATGGTGCTGCGCAATCCGGCGGTCGATCGCCTTATCGATGGTCTGGTGGCGGCCAACAACCGCAACGACATGCTGCACTACGCCCGCGCCTTGGATCGGGTGCTGCTCTGGGGTTTCTACATGATTCCGAACTATTACTCCCAGGGCACGCCAGTGGTGTTCGCCAACCGCTTTGGCCGGCCGGCGATCGAACCGATCTATGACGTCGGTCTGGAAAGCTGGTGGGAAGTCAGCCGCGTGCCGCTGACCGATGCGCAGATGGCCGCGCAGCTGGCGACACACAGCAACAGCGCTAATAGCCGTGCCGCACCAACAACGGAGGGCCAGTGACATGCTCGCCTACACCCTGCGTCGACTGCTGCTGATCATTCCCACGCTGCTGTGCATTCTGGTGGTCAACTTCCTTATCGTGCAGGCCGCGCCGGGCGGTCCCGTCGAGCAAGCCATCGCCCGGGTTCAGGGCATGGGCCCGGCGGGCGGCATCGGTGGCGGCGGTGGCGAGGTCGCGGCCACCGGCGGCATCAGCCGGGGCGCCCAAGGCCTGGACCCGGAGCTGGTCGAAGCGATCAAGCACCAATACGGTTTCGACAAACCGCTGCACGAGCGCCTGTGGCTGATGCTCACCCATTACGCGCAGCTGGATTTCGGCAGCAGCTTTTTTCGCGGCGCCACGGTGACCGGGTTGATCCTGCAGAAGCTGCCGGTGACCCTATCCCTCGGGCTCTGGGCGACCCTGATCACGTACCTGATCTCGATCCCGCTGGGCATCCGCAAGGCCGTGCTGCATGGCAGTCGTTTTGATGTCTGGAGCAGCACGGTGATCATCATCGGCTACGCCATCCCGGCGTTTCTGTTCGCCATTCTGCTGATCGTGGTGTTTGCCGGCGGCAGCTACTGGAGCTGGTTTCCGGCCCAGGGGCTGTTCTCCGACGACTTTGACAGCCTCTCGCCGCTGGGCAAGCTGCGCGATTACCTCTGGCATCTGGTGCTCCCGGTCAGCGCGCTGGTCATCGGCGGCTTCGCGACCCTGACCATCCTCACCAAAAACAGCTTCCTCAACGAGATCGGCCGCCAGTACGTGGTCACCGCCCGGGCCAAGGGCCTCAGCGAGCAGCGCGTGCTCTACGGCCATGTGTTCCGCAACGCCATGCTGCTGGTGGTGGCGGGCATTCCCCAGGCGCTGATCGAAGTGTTCTTCGCCGGCTCGTTGCTGATCGAAACCATCTTCGGCCTCGATGGCATCGGCCGCATGAGCTACGAAGCGGCCGTCTCCCGCGACTACCCGGTGGTGTTTGGCACGCTGTTTCTGTTCACCCTGTTCGGCCTGTTGATCAAGCTGGTGGGCGACCTGTGCTACACGCTGGTCGACCCGCGCATCGACTTTTCCGCGAGGAGCGCCTGATGTTCGAGTTTTCCCCGCAAAACCGCCGCCGCATCGCCAACTTCAAGGCCAACCGGCGTGGTTGGTGGTCGCTGTGGCTGTTCGTGGCGCTGTTGATCATCTGCCTGTGCGGCGAACTGATCGCCAACGACAAGCCGTTGATCGTCCGTTATCAGGGCGAGCTGTACTTCCCGGCCCTGCATCAATACCTGGAAACCGACTTCGGCGGCGAGCTGCCTTTCGAGCCGGACTACTCCAGCGATTACGTGCGCAAACTGATCGTCGACAAGGGCGGCTGGATGCTCTTCGCCCCGATCCCCTTCAGCTACGACACGGTCAATTACGAACTGCGCGAGCCCTCGCCCAGCCCGCCCAGCGCGCGCAACTGGCTGGGCACCGACGATCAGGCCCGGGACGTCATGGCGCGGGTGTTGTTCGGCACCCGCGTATCGATTCTGTTTGCGTTGGCGCTGACCGCCATCAGCACGGTGATCGGCGTGTTCGCCGGGGCGATTCAGGGCTATTACGGCGGGCTGGCGGATTTGATCGGCCAGCGCTTGCAGGAGGTCTGGTCGGGGCTGCCGGTGCTGTACCTGCTGATCATTCTGTCGGGCTTCGTCGAGCCGGACTTCGGGTGGCTGCTGGGGATCATGTCGCTGTTTTCCTGGCTGGCGCTGGTCGACGTGGTCCGCGCCGAGTTCCTCGGTGGGCGCAACCTGGAATACGTCAAAGCCGCCCGCGCCCTGGGCCTCAGCGACGGCGCACTGATGTGGCGGCACATTCTGCCCAATGCCATGACCAGCACCCTCACCTACCTGCCGTTCATCGTCACCGGCGCCATCGCCACCCTGACCGCGCTGGATTTCCTCGGCTTCGGCATGCCCGCCGAAAGCGCGTCCCTGGGCGAACTCATCGGTCAGGCCAAACGCAACTTGCAGGCGCCGTGGCTGGGCGTCACGGCGTTCTGCGCCCTGGCGCTGATCCTCACGCTACTGGTGTTCATCGGCGAAGCCTGCCGTGACGCCTTCGACCCCCGGACTTGAGCGCTGCCATGACTGACCCTCTGATCCAGATCCGCAACCTGCGCGTGGCTTTCACCGGCGCCGAAGTGGTGCACGGCCTCGACCTCGACATCCAGCCCGGCGAGTGCCTGGCGCTGGTCGGTGAGTCCGGTTCGGGCAAGTCGGTGACCGCGCACTCGATCCTGCGGCTGCTGCCGGCCAAATCCGTGAGCACCCAGGGCAGCATTCGCTACAAGGGTGTCGACCTACTGCAGGCCAGTGACAAGGTGCTGCGGGGGCTGCGTGGCAACCGCATCGCCATGATCTTTCAGGAGCCGATGACCTCGCTGAACCCGTTGCACACTGTGGAGAAACAGATCGGCGAAATCCTCGCCATGCACAAGGGCCTCAAGGGCAAGGCCGCCCGCGAGCGCACCCTGGAGCTGCTCGGGCTGGTGGGCATCCAGAACCCGCCGCAGCGGCTCAAGGCCCTGCCCCATCAACTGTCCGGCGGCCAGCGCCAGCGGGTGATGATTGCCATGGCCCTGGCCAACGAACCCGAGCTGCTGATCGCCGACGAGCCCACCACGGCGCTGGACGTGACGGTGCAGCTGAAGATTCTCGAACTGCTCAAATCCCTGCAACAACGGCTGGGCATGTCGCTGCTGCTGATCAGCCATGACCTCAATCTGGTCCGGCGCATCGCCCAGCGGGTCTGCGTGATGCGCGCCGGCGAAATCGTCGAGCAGGCGGATTGCCAGACGCTGTTCGCCGCTGCGCAACACCCCTACAGCCGCCTGCTGATCAATGCTGAACCCGACGGCGAACCGGTGCCCGGCGAGCACACCCAGACCCTGCTGTCGGTGGACGCGCTGAAGGTCTGGTTTCCCCTGCCCAAGCCGTTGTTGCGGCGCGAGCGGCAGTACATCAAGGCGGTGGACGGGGTGAGTTTCGAGCTGTTGAAAGGCCAGACCCTGGGCATCGTCGGCGAGTCCGGCTCGGGCAAATCGACCCTGGGCCAGGCGATCCTGCGGCTGATCGATTCCGAAGGCAGCATCCGTTTCGCCAACAAGGAGCTGAGCCTGCGCAGCCAGCAACTGATGCGGCCGTTGCGCAAGCGCATTCAGGTGGTGTTTCAGGACCCTTTCGGCAGCTTGAGTCCGCGCATGACGGTGCAGCAGATCATCGCCGAAGGGCTGCTGACCCACGGCATCGGCACACCGGCCCAACGTGAACAGACGGTGATCCGCGTGCTCGGCGAAGTCGGTCTCGACCCGGAGAGCCGCCACCGTTACCCCCATGAATTCTCCGGCGGTCAACGCCAGCGGGTGGCCATCGCCCGCGCGCTGGTGCTGGAACCGGAGCTGATCTTGCTAGACGAGCCCACTTCCGCGCTGGATCGCACCGTGCAAAAACAGATCATTGCCTTGCTGCGGGATTTGCAGATTCGTCACGGCCTCAGTTATCTGTTCATCAGCCACGACCTGGCGGTGGTTCACGCCCTGGCCCATGAGGTGCTGGTGATCAAGGACGGCAAGGTGGTCGAGCAAGGCCCGGCGCGGGTTATCTTCGGTCATCCGCGCCAGCCCTACACCCAGGAACTGCTGCGCGCCTCCGGGCTGGATTTCGGCGGACGGGCGTGAGCCGACATACCTTGCGACACCTACTATAATGCCCGGCCACGGCGTATCATCCCGCCCCCACGATTTCCTGCTCTGGTGCCTGTCATGACTGCCCTCCCGCTCACCTCCGAACGCCGCGGCTGGTCGTTCTGGTGGAAACCCCTGGCGTTCCTGCTGGTGGCCGCCATCGGCTTGTACTACGTCAAGTGGTCGCCGTATTACCTGAAATCCTTCATCGCCGCCGATACCCATAACATCGGTGGTTCGATCATCAACGACAACCCGGCCACACCGTGGGCCGCCGCATTGGCGTACGCCCAAGTGTACTTTCTGGCGATCTGGAAAGCCGCCGTGCTGGCGGTCATCCTCGGCTCGCTGTTGCAGGTGCTGATTCCCCGGGACTGGCTGCTGAAGATGTTCGGCCGCGCCGGACTCGGCTCGACCATTCGCGGCGGCCTGTTCGCCCTGCCGGGCATGATGTGCAGCTGCTGTGCGGCGCCAGTGGCCGCGGGCTTGCGCAAGCAGAACGTGTCGGTGGGCGCGGCGCTGGCCTTCTGGATCGCCAACCCGGTGCTCAACCCGGCCACGCTGGTGTTCATGGGCTTTGTGCTGGGCTGGGGTTTCACGGCGCTGCGGCTGGTGGCGGGCCTTGTGCTGGTGATCGGCGTGTCCCTTGTTGCACAACGCATTTCCCGCCCTGAAGCCGTCCCGGAGCAGGCGCTGGAGGCCGTGGCGAATGCCGAGCGGCCAGAGGAAGGCAGCCTGCTGGTGCGCTGGGGCAAGACGATTTGGCAGTTGTTCTGGACGACGATTCCGATCTACGTCATCGCCGTGTTGATTCTGGGCGCCGCGCGGGTCTGGCTGTTCCCTCACGTTGACGGCGCGATGGGCAACAGTCTGTTGTGGCTGGTGCCGCTGGCGATTGTCGGGACGTTGTTCGTGATCCCGACGGCGGCCGAAATCCCGATCGTGCAGACGCTGCTGGCGTTGGGTCTGGGCACTGCGCCGGCGGTGGCGTTGCTCATGACCCTGCCGAGCGTGAGCCTGCCGTCGCTGTTGATGCTGCGTAAATCCTTCGACGCCAAGGTGCTGGTGATCGTGGGGGTGCTGACCATGCTGGTCGGGGTAATCAGTGGGCTTGTTGGCGCTTTGCTTTTGTAAGGCTTAGATCAAGATCAAGATCTACAGCGGCTCTGCCTAACGGCAGAGCATTTCGCCTTCGGCGAGTTACTTTTAAAAAGCACTAAAAGTAACCAAAAGTGCCTGCTCTCGGCTGGGCCCGACTTCGTCGGGTTCCCTCACTCCGACGACGCTCCGTGGGCCCGCGCCGAACGGACATCCATGTCCTGACGGCGCTCTCGCGGCATCCATGCCGCTCGGCCCACTCCGCGTCGTCTGCGTTCGGCCTGCACCCAAGTCGCGTGTTGCGGTGTCTGGGCTCTTTGCGTTTGAAGATCAAGAGCGAAGGCAAAAGCAAAAGCTTCCCGGCTAAAGCCGGTCCCACTGAAAGCACCGCGTACGCATCGTAGGACCGGCTTCAGCCGGGAAGCCCTTGATGGGCTTTTGATCTTCGTACACAAAATGCCCAGTCACCGCCAATCGCGACTTGGGTGCAGGCTGAACGCAGGTCTCGTGGAGTGGGCCGAGCGGCATGGATGCCGCGAGAGCCGCCCCCCGCCATGGATGGCGGATGGCGGCGGGCCCACGGAGCGGGACCGGAGTGAAGGAACCCTGAGGAACGAAGGGCCAAACCAGGAGCAAGCACCCTTGGTTACTTGGGGTGCTTTTCCAAGTAACTCGCCGAAGGCGAAACGTCTGCCCCCAGGCAGACGCTCTTGATCTTGATCTTGATCTTCAACCGCGGTAGTTCAGTTTCCGCTGTTTCAGATATTCGACAACCGACCTCTGATCTCCGGAAAACTCGATCCGGGGATTCTTGCTGTCCCGCTGGAACGCATACATGGGATCGTAATACTCACTCAACATCCCGCTGATCCAGCCCCGGTGCAGATCCACCGCCCCGCTGCGCGCCTGCTCGGCCAAAGCACTGTCCATAATCGCCGCCAGCCGCTGATAACGCTCACCGCCCAACCGCCGAACGATGCTCGACAGGCTTTGCTTCAGCCGCTCGGCGTACGCCGCAAAACCCGTTTCAACGCCCTGCACGGCGATGAACTCCGCACACAGATCCGTCACATAATCCTTCAGAATCCGCTCGACCCGGCTTTCAAAACTGTCCTCCAACCACACCAGCGGCGCGTCCTGCATGATCCGGTACAACTCAAGGGGCACCGCACGACTGCCGACGATCCGCCCTTCATCCTCGACCACGAACTGATTCACATGCCGCGCGCGCTTTTTCAGAATGTCCACGGCGAGCAGGTTCTCGAAATCGATCTGCCCCGGCTGCGGCGTCGCGTGTTTGCCAAAGCTCGAACCGCGATGGTTGGCATGGCCCTCCAGATCGAGACCGTTGTCGAGTTGCTGCAGCACCTCGGTCTTGCCACTGCCAGTGAGCCCGCCAATCAGCACGAAATCGCACTCGGCCACGGCCTGATCCGTCACCTCGATCAAAAAGCTGCGCATCGCCTTGTAGCCACCGATGACCCGGGGGTACTCGATACCCGCCTCGCTCTTGAGCCACTGCTGAGTGATCTGCGAACGCAGGCCGCCACGAAAGCAATACAAAAAACCCTCGGGGTGGTTGCGGGCAAAACTGGCCCACGCATCGACTCGCGCCTGTTTCACGTCGCCGGACACCAGCGTGTGGCCCAACTCGATGGCGGCCTGTTGACCGTCCTGCTTGTAGCAGGTGCCGACCTTCTGCCGCTCGACGTCGTTCATCAGCGGCAAATTGATCACGCCGGGGAACGCGCCCTTGGTGAATTCCACCGGCGCGCGGACATCCATCATCGGCACGTCGCTGAGGAAAATCTCGCGCAGGTCGACGCTGTTGTCGCGCATCAGAACACCTCGACCGCGAGCGGCTGTCGCTCGACCAGTTCGCCGATCGGCGCAAGGCTCAGGCCCAGTTCACCGGCCATGGCCAGGAACGCCGCTTCTTCAGCGGGCTCCACGGCAATCAACAGGCCGCCGCTGGTTTGCGGGTCACACAGCAGCAACTTCTGCGCCTCGGTCAGGGGGCCGATGCGCTCGCCATAGCTGTCGTAATTGCGGTGGGTGCCGCCGGGGATGCAATCCTGCTCGATATAGAAGTCGACGCTGCCCAGACGCGGGACGGCGGCAGCGTTCAGCCGTGCAGTGACCTGACTGCCGTCGGCCATCTCAACCAGATGCCCGAGCAAGCCGAAGCCGGTGACGTCGGTCATCGCGGTGACGCCGGCCAGTCGGGAAAAACGGCTGCCCGGCTTGTTCAGCGTACACATCACGTCACGGGCCAGGCCGATGTCTTCGTCGCGCAGCAGGCCTTTTTTCTCGGCGGTGGTGAGGATGCCGATGCCCAGGGGTTTGGTCAGGAACAGCTTGCAGCCCACGGTCGCGGTGTCGTTGCGCTTCATGAAGCGCTTCTCCACCAGGCCGGTCACGGCGAGGCCGAAGATGGGCTCCGGCGCGTCGATGGAGTGGCCGCCCGCCAGTGGAATGCCCGCCGCGTCGCACACCGCACGTCCGCCACGAATGACTTCGCGGGCAATCTCCGGGGCGAGCACATTGACCGGCCAGCCGAGAATGGCGATGGCCATTAACGGATCGCCGCCCATGGCGTAGATGTCGCTGATGGCGTTGGTCGCGGCAATGCGGCCGAAGTCGAACGGGTCGTCGACGATGGGCATGAAGAAATCGGTGGTGGACACGACGCCCTTTTCGTCGTCGATGGCATACACCGCTGCGTCATCGCGCGATGCGTTGCCGACCCACAGGCGCGGGTCGAGGTTCTGCGCGCCGCTGCCGGCGAGGATGGTTTCCAGCACCTTGGGCGAGATCTTGCAGCCGCAACCGGCGCCGTGACTGTATTGGGTAAGACGAATCGGGTCGGTCATGGGAAGCCCCTGAGTTTCAAGGCGCCGAAGTCTAACAGACGCGCCAGTGGGTTGAAGAGTGGCTGGATGGTTGGACACGCGATTGTCGTGGGACCGGCTTCAGCCGGGAAAGCATCGGATGCCACGCCGCAAAACCGAGGGTGTCCACACCGGCCCCTTCCCGGCTAAAGCCAGTCCTACCGTCAACACCGCGTGCTGTCAGCAGGACCGGCTTCAGCCGGGAAGGCGACAGCCTCAGCGCTTCGCCATACGCCGTGCCGTGAGCACCTGTGCCAGCATCAGCGCGCCGACGCACAACAGCGCTTCGCGCAGGCCGACCACATGGGCAGCGAAACCAATCAGCGCCGGCCCCAGCAGAATCCCGCAGTAGCCGATGCCGGTGATCACCGCGATCGCCAGCCCCGCCGGCATCGCGGTCTGGGCACCGACCACCGAGCAATACACCGGAAACGTGTTCGACAAGCCCAGCCCGATCAGCGCAAAGCCCAGCAGGAACAACGGCCACGGTTCCAGCAGGATCGCCATGGCAAACCCGACCATCACCAGCAGCCCGCCGCCGATCAGCAGGTTCACGGCGCCGAAGCGGTTCCTTAACCAGTCTCCGGAAAAACGCCCGGCCGCCATGGTCAGGGAGAACACCGCGTAAGCGCCGCCAGCCACCGACACATCGATCTGGTGCATGCGGTTCAGGAACACCGCGCTCCAGTCGAGCATCGCGCCCTCCACCAGCAGCGCGATGAAGCAGAGAATCCCGACGATCACCACGTGGGGGGTCGGCCAGGCGAAGGGCGCTGATGGATCATCCGCGCCGTGGGGCACCAGGTAGCGCGCGTGCCACAACAGCATCCCGCCGATCAGCGCCACCACCACGGCCACGGCCAGCAACGGCGACGCGCCCAGCCACAGCAGCAAGGTCATCAACAGCGCACTGCTGATGCCGCCGAGGCTGAACAACCCGTGAAACCCCGACATCATCGGCCGCCCGTGATCGCGCTCGACCATCAGGCCCTGCACGTTCATCGCCACGTCGATACTGCCCAGCCCGGCGCCGAACACGGCGAGGGCCACTGCCAGCGCCGGCAGTGAAGACAGCGTGGCGAGCAGCGGCAACATGCAGCAGATAAGGGTCCCGCCGATCATCGAGACAAACCGGCACCCCTTGCGCGTGGTCAGCATGCCCGCCAGCGGCATCGTCAGCATGGAACCGAGGCCGAAGCACAACAGCAGCAAGCCGAGCTGGGCTTCTTCAAGCCCGGCGCGGTCGCGAGCGAAAGGCACCAACGGCGCCCACGCCCCCAGGGACATCCCGGACAGCAAGAACGTCAGGCGATAACTCCACAGGTGAACGAAGACGGGGGCACGAACGGATTGAGCGATAGACACAAGCAACGACCTGAACAGGTCTGCGCGAGCGGCAGACGGTGAATAAAAAGCGATCCCTCGCTGAACGCATTCCTTCGTAGGACCGGCTTCAGCCGGGAAGAGGTCAGTGTGGACACCCTCATTTCCAGGGCGTTACCACTGGCGCTTTCCCGGGTGAAGCGGGTCCCACACGAGGCGCGATTACATCATCGGTGCCGCCATGCTGACCACACGCAGCGCCAGGCCTTCGTAGGCGTCCAGCGTAATGGTGAATTCACCTTCTTCGGTCAGGTCGCCTTCGACCCGCTCGTTGATGATGTCCACCACCGGGCCCGGCGCGATGCCCGGCAGGTGCAGGGTCTCGACGATGGCTTCGGCACTGAAGTTCAGCGCGGTGATCTGCGTGCCCTTCCCGGCTGGCAGTTCGTGAACCATGATCAGCAGCCCCGGGTGCTCGACGTCCGGAATCAGAATCTGCCGGCTCGCCGCGATGTCGTAGGCACGGCGCACCGCCAGCAGTTTTTTAAGCTGCGAGGCGAACGAATCCGGGCGCTTCAACTGCTCAGGGAGGCTGCCGTACAGCGCGCGAGCCCGGGGCATGCCGCCTGCGGAGACTTCGCAGTCCGGGTCCATGTCGACCAGGTCATAGCCCCCGCGATGGATCCAGCGGGTATCGCCGTCACCCATCAAGTGCTCCACCTGCTCGGCCGGCAGCGGCAACGCGCCCACCAAGTCCCAGCCGGACAACGCGAACACGCCCGGCTGCATGGCGTTGAACATCACCAGCAGCAAATGAATGTGCTGGATCTTGTCGATGTCGGCGGCGGTCATGCTGTCCAGCTCGCGAATGCCCAGCGCCGCGGTGATGATGCTCGCCGTGGTGCACGACACGCCGTTGGTGACGAACTTCAAGTTGTACGGCGCGTGCTCGCCCGCCAGACGTTCGTACATCTCCTCGCGGATGTGCTCGCGCAGGATGTTGCCCGGGAACGTCTGGCCTTGATACAGGTACTGATCGTGGGCGTGCAGGGTCCAGAAATGCACCAGTTCCAGGGTCAGCTCGTCGTGGTTCTGCAGCGCGTGAATCAGCGATGCGGGGTCGATGCCGAACTCGTGCACCTGACGCAGCATCAGCCGCAGAAACTCGGTGCGACCGGTCAGCAACGCATGCTGGTAGGCCGGGCGGGTGACGAAGTCATAGGACAAGTCGGCACCGCCGTGGGACATCGACGCGATGTCGTCGATGGTCAGGTTCAGCTCCTGAAAGCTGAAACCGCCCGCCTTGCGAATCGCCCCGGCGAGCAACTGGTTGCCGGTGATCGACAGCGGATGGCTCTCGGACCACGCGGTGCCGTCGGCCTTGCGCTCGACGCCAAGGAAACCGTTGGCATCCAGACGCAACACCCGCGCGCCCATAACGTCAATGGCGTGCAGGGCGTCGCCGATGATCATCTGCTGCGCGGCAAAACTCGGGTCCAGCCAGTTCAACGACGGCTGGCCTTCCTTGAAGTAATGCAGATAAACCCAGCGCCGGTCCTTGCCGTCCACGCCAGTCACCACCTGGGTGGCACTCCAGTCGGTTTCTTTCACACCGGGCTCGAAGAAGATCACCCGCTGCAACTGGCCGACGATGTAGTGCTTGTCGCGCAGGGCATCGACGGTGGCGGGCAGCAGGTTGACGGCGTCGCGGCCGGCCGGAACGTCCGGCAGCAGCGACCAGTCTTCCTCCTTGATCTCCACCATGTGATAGAGGCCCGGGTACTCTTCGTAAGCCATTTCGGCCAGGCGGAAATCCGCGCCCTTGCCGGTGTGGGACGGGATCACGTCATCGACGACGATCGCGTTGTGCGCGGCAGCGATGCGGCTGAGGTTGAGAAACTGGGCGTCGGTGCCGAGGTCCGAATCCACTTCGAAGCTGATGCGGTCGAAGTTGCCGTCGATGCTCGGGGTGCGCTCGCGGCCTTTCAAACCGCCGGAAGCTTTCAGCGGGCCGTTATGAATGCCCTGGATGCCGATTTCCGACAGCGCGTGCCAGAGCTGCTCATCGCCCAGCGCTTCGAGCACCGAGCTGCCATCGCGGGTGATGATCGACGCCGGGTAGGCGGTGAACCAGACCGAGCCGATGGCCGAAGCGTCCCTTGGACGGGCCTGGGCGTAAGGCCGCTGCCAGAGACGGCCCTGGCCGCCATACAATTTTGCGCGTTGCTTTGCGGCGTTGAGCATCGATTGCTCAACCAGCCATTCCACGTACTGCTTGTCCGGGGTGGTCATGTGTTCGGGGTTCCATCTTCAAGTGGATGGGAGCGGCGGCCAACGGCGCTGCGAGCGCTGTGCGGACCGTCCTGCCTGTGGGTATCCAGGTTTATGCCTAACTCTAAGAGCACCCTGGCGCGCAAACGTTGCATCGGTTGCTATGCCATGGGCTGCGGCGCTGGCTAAAATCCACCCGCGTGCGTCCGCACCGCCAGCGCTGTTCAGGGGTTTGCGTGGAATTACACATCGTTATCGAGGGCCGCAAGGACCTCGCCCATCAAGTCTACGAACAGCTGCGCGACAGTATCGTGTCCGGCCGGCTGGCGGCGGGCGTGCAATTGCCGCCCAGTCGCCTGCTGGCGGCACAGTTGGGGTTGTCGCGCAAAACCATCTCCGACACCTACAGCCGGCTGACCTACGAAAACTACCTGGTGGGCAAGGTCGGCAGCGGCACGTTCGTCAACGCTTTGAGCGCCTCTTCCGCACCTCGGCCGGCACCTTCGCAGCTGGCCAGCGCCCACATCGTGGCGAAATGGGAACGTATCTCCCTGCCCCTGCGCCACCCTACCCGCGCGGGCACCCTGCGCTACGACTTTCTCGGCGGCGCGACAGCAAAAACCCAGTTCCCCCATGACGAATGGCGGCGCTGCGTGAATCACGCGGTGCGGCAGATGTCCACCGAGCGCGGCTTTTACAGCCAGCCCGAAGGCCTGCCCGCCCTGCGCGCCGCGATTGCCGGGCACATTGCCTTCGCCCGCGGCGTCCGCTGCGGGGCCGATGACGTGGTGGTGTGCAATGGCGCGCAACAGGCCCTGGACCTGATCGCCCGCGTGCTGATCGAAACCGGCAGCCGCGTGGCGATGGAAGACCCGGGCTATACGCCGGCGCGGCTGCTGTTTGCTGCCCAAGGCGCCGACGTCGCCAGCGTGCCGGTCGACAGTGAAGGCATCATCGTCGAGCAGATTCCGGACAACGTCTGCGCCATCTATGTCACCCCCTCCCACCAGATGCCCCTCGGCATGCCCATGGGCCTGGCCCGCCGCCACGCCCTGCTGGAAAAGGCGCGGCGAATCGGTGCGATCATCATCGAAGACGACTACGACAGCGAATTCCGCTACGAAGGCCGCCCGACCGATTCGTTGCAGAGCATGGACGAGCACGGCGTGGTCGCCTACGTCGGCACCTTTTCGAAAACCCTGCTGCCGGAATTGCGCCTGGGTTACGCCGTGCTGCCGGCGGCGATCCTCGAAGCGGTGATCAAAGCCAAGCAACTGACCGACTGGCACACCTCGACACTGCCGCAATGGGCCCTGAGCAAATTCATCAGCGAAGGCCTGCTCAACAAACACATCCGCCGCTGCCACAGCACCTACGCCGGGCGCCGCGAGCGCATCCTGTCACGCATCGCCGGCGACCTGTCGCCCTGGCTGGAAACCATCCCGTGCACGGCGGGCTTCCACATGGCCGTCATGCTCAAAGCCTCCCTTGATCCGGCGATCGACCTGCACCTGCTGGTCGAACGCGCGCGGGACAAGGCCCTGGGCCTCCACCCCCTCCACGGTTTCTACAGCGACGCGACACCGCGCGATGGCTTGATGCTGGGATTCGGCGCCATCGACCTCCTCGACATCGACCCCGCGCTGGACCGGTTGCGGGATCTGCTGAGGGGGTTTGGTTAACCCGGTAAGTCGAGGGCGCTCACCCCGGCCCCTTCCCGGCTAAAGCCGGTCCTACTAAAGCAGCGCGTGCATTCAATAGCAAAGGACGCGGAGCGTCCCGGGATGCATACCGGTCGATCAAAAATCGATGGCGCCTCCACCGGCCCCTTCCCGGCTAAAGCCGGTCCCACTAAAAGCAGACCCCGTACACCCCGTAGGACTGGCTTCAGCCGGGAAGCTGTTGATCTTGATCTTCATACGCAAAATTTCCAGACGACACCCATCGCGACTTGGGTGCAGGCGGAACGGAGGTTTCGCTCCGTGGGCCGAGCGGCATGGATGCCGCGAGAGCCGCCCCCCGCCATGGATGGCGGATGGCGGCGGGCCCACGGAGCGAGACCGGAGTGAGGGAACCCCGAGGAACGAGGGGCCCAACCAGGAGCAAGCACCCTTGGTTACTTGGGGTGCTTTTCCAAGTAACTCGCCGAAGGCGAAACCCGAGGCCGTTAGGCCGACGCCCTTGATCTTCATAAACCACACCGCAGCTCAAGCCGCGATTGGATTGAACTTCTGCCCCATACATCTGCCGACTACACAGCTGCCGGACACACCGTCCGCTGAGAAATGGAGGCTTATACATGCCAGACGCAAACGGCAAAATCCGCTACGCAGTGGTCGCTGGAGGCTGGATCTCCCAAGGCGCTTTCATGCCCGGACTCGAACAGACCGACAACTCCGTCATGACCGCCCTGGTCACCGGCGACCCGGTCAAGGCCGACAAACTGGCGGAACTGTACGACCTCAAGAGCTACCACTACAACGAATTCGACACCCTGCTGAAATCCGGCGAAATCGACGCCATCTACTTGGCAACCCCCAACTTCCGCCACCGCGAATTCGCCGTCCCCGCTTTGAACGCCGGCATCCACGTGCTGCTCGAAAAGCCCATGGCCGCCAACGAAGAAGACTGCCTGGCCATCGCCGAAGCCGCCAAAAGCTCGGGCGCCAAACTGATGGTCGCCTACCGCCTGCACTTCGAGCCCGGCACCGTCGAAATGGTCCACCGCGTACGCGCCGGCGACCTCGGCGACCTGCGCCTGTTCATCGCGACCTTCGCCCAGACCACCGACCCGGCCAACCACCGCATGCAGAGTGGCTTCGACGCCGGTCCCGTGGCAGACATGGGACCCTACCCGATCAATGCCGTGCGCAACCTGTTTGCCGCCGAGCCGATTGAAGTCCACGCCGTCGGCATCAAAACGCCGGGCCGTGAAATCAACACATTCGACACGGTCAACGTCACGCTGCGCTTTGCCGAAGAACGCCTGGCGACCTTCACCGTCAGCTACAGCCTGCCGTCCACCGAGCGCTTCCAGCTGATCGGCACCAAGGGCGAGTTCGAGGCGTCACCGTGCTTCGGTTTCGGCGAAGGCGTGGCAATTGGTTACCGGGCCATCATCGACGGCCAGACCACTGAGCACACCCACCCGGTGGTCGACCAGTTCGGCGGCGAAACCCAGTACTTCTCCGACTGCATCCTGCAAGACCGCGAGCCAGAGCCGGACGGCGACGAAGGCTGGCGCGATGTGCGCGTGGTCGAGGCCATTGAGCGCGCGCTGACCACTGGCCAGCCGCAGAAGCTCGAGCCACTGCCGGAGCGCCCGGGCATCGGCATCGAGCAAGCTCGTCGCCTGCCACTGGCCAAGGTGCCGGAATACATCAATACCGACGAGCCGAATGCATGATCGTGCGGATTGATCACGCGTGGCCCCACGTCAATCAGGCATGGCTTCACGCCGCACGTTGATCACAACTCAAAGCCCGGCTATTTTGATGGCCGGGCTTTGCTCGGCAGCTCATTGCCGCGCGCCTTGCGGCTGAAAAAATGCAGTTGTATGATGACTGTCGACTTTTGCGACGAGCCCTTCAGCCCGTCGCCGCTACGCTTCAAACGATCTCGAATTCCCCATCAGGCGCCACGCCTGATCGATTCGCCCCAAAAATAACAGGAGAAGCAGATGCCTACCGTTCTCGGTCAGAACTTCATCGGCGGCGCCCGCAGCGGCCTCGGCGAAGCACGCCATAAAAGCCTCGACGCCACCACTGGCGAAGCACTGCCTTACACCTTCCATCAGGCCACCGACGCGGAAATCGACGCCGCTGCCTCGGCCGCCAAAGACGCCTTCCTCGAATTTCGTCAACTGAGCCCGGCGCGCCGCGCTGAGTTCCTCGATGCCATCGCTGACGAACTCGACGCCCTGGGCGATGACTTCGTTGCCCTCGTTTGCCAGGAAACCGCGCTGCCGGCCGGTCGTATCCAGGGCGAGCGTGGCCGTACGTCCGGCCAGATGCGCCTGTTCGCCAAAGTCCTGCGCCGCGGTGACTTCCTGGGCGCGCGTATCGATCAAGCGCTCCCGGATCGCAAACCCCTGCCACGTGTCGACCTGCGTCAGCAGCGCATCGGCGTCGGCCCGGTGGCCGTGTTCGGCGCCAGCAATTTCCCGCTGGCCTTCTCCACCGCCGGCGGCGACACCGCTTCGGCACTCGCCGCCGGTTGCCCGGTGGTCGTGAAAGCCCACAGCGGCCACATGGCGACCGCCGACCTGGTGGGTAACGCCATCGTTCGCGCCGCCGAGAAGACCGGCATGCCAAAAGGCGTGTTCAACATGATCTTCGGCAGCGGCGTCGGTGAAGGCCTGGTCAAGCACCCGGCCATTCAGGCTGTCGGTTTCACCGGCTCTCTGCACGGCGGCAACGCCCTGTGCAAACTGGCGTCCGAGCGTCCACAGCCGATCCCGGTGTTCGCCGAGATGTCGAGCATCAACCCGGTGGTCCTGCTGCCCGGCGCCCTGACGGCACGTGGCACCGCCATCGCCGGCGAACTCGCGGCTTCCGTGGTCATGGGTGCAGGCCAGTTCTGCACCAACCCGGGCGTGGTGATCGGCATTCGCTCCCCTGCCCTGACCGCCTTCACCGAGCAACTGATCGAGCACATGGGCGGTCAGGCCCCGCAGACCATGCTCAACGAAGGCGGCCTGCGCAGCTACAGCAGAGGCGTGGAAAAACTGCTGGCGCACAAAAGCGTCACGCACTTGGCCGGCAAGCCGCAGGAAGGCAAGCAGGCCCAGGCTCAACTCTTCAAGGCCGACGTCAGCATGTTGCTCAACGGCGACGAGTTGCTGCAGGAAGAAGTGTTCGGCCCGACCACGCTGCTGATCGAAGTGGCGGACGACGCTGAACTGAAAGCCGCACTGCTCGCCCTTCGCGGCCAATTGACGGCCACGCTGATTGGCGAAACCGCTGACCTGCAGAAGTACCAGTGGCTGGTGCCGGTGCTGGAAGAGAAAGTCGGCCGCATCCTGGTCAATGGCTACCCGACCGGTGTTGAAGTGTCTGACGCCATGGTTCACGGCGGTCCTTACCCGGCGACCTCCGACGCGCGCGGTACCTCGGTAGGCACCCTGGCCATCGATCGTTTCCTGCGCCCGGTCTGCTACCAGAACTACCCGGACAGCCTGCTGCCGGCCGCTCTGCAAAACGCCAACCCGCTGGGCCTCAAGCGCCTGGTGAACGGCGAGTGGAGCACTGACGTCATCGCGTGATGATGGGGCCTGATTCGTCAGGTCCGACGCGTTGGGTCTGATGCCTTGGACCCACGAAAACGGCGCGACCCTGTGAGGGCCGCGCCGTTTTTTTTGCCCTGTGACACGCCTGGAGCGTTGGCACGGCTGGATTTAGCTATGAATGGAGGGGTTAGCCTGGTGGATAAAAAGCAGATTGAAATGGCCAGTCAGAGCGGTGAAGCGTCAATGTGGCAGGCTGCTAAATGGCTGAACCGGCCGAGCCGCTGCCAAATCTCTACTGACCACAGGTTAGAGGTTTTCACTGACCTCCAGACCGATTTCTGGCGTGAAACCCATTATGGGTTCATTCGAGACAGCGGACATTTCCTAGGGTTTGAGATCACTGGAGGTTTCACCGCTCAAGTCAGAGTGAATGCCGATTTTCGTGAGCTCTATGACCAGGCGGGAATCATGGTTAGGCTTAATGAGGAGACCTGGCTCAAGGCAGGAATCGAATATAACGATGGAATGCCCATGATCAGCAGCGTGTTGACACGAGGCACCTCGGACTGGGCGCCCAGCCGCTTTCCTGGCGACCCCACCGATTTCTGGCTTCGGGTGACCGTTTCCGGCGGAGTGCTGCGCTTGCAATACTCCACAGACGGACTGACTTGGCCGCTGCTCAGACTTGCTCCCTTTCCAGAGGCGGAACGCTACACGGTAGGCCCTATGTGCTGCACACCGGAGCGGCAAGGCTTGAGGGTAAAGTTTTCCGAATGGTCGCTGAGCCCACCTCTCGGGCGAGACCTGCACGATTTGACCTAGCCAATCCGCCAGCCAGGCCAGTCAGGCGCCTGGCCGACCCGCATCCCGCCCCTCTCTCTGTGGACACCTGAACATGAATGAAGAACTGAGCATCCTCGATCTGCTGGAAGGCACCGGCAAGGCCGTCGTCAAAGGCGCGCTGATCACCACCCAATACACCGGTACCCTCGAAGACGGCACCGTGTTTGATTCCTCCTGGGCGCGCGGCAAGCCGTTTCAGTGCGTGATCGGCACCGGGCGGGTGATCAAGGGCTGGGACATCGGGCTGATGGGCATGAAGGTCGGTGGCAAACGCAAGCTGTCAGTGCCGGCAGCGCTGGCGTACGGCGAGCGCTCGATGGGGGCGCACATCAAACCCCATTCGAATCTGATCTTTGAGATTGAATTGCTGGAAGTGCTGACGCGGGATGATTGAGGTGGTTTGCGAGCGATATTCATCCGACGCTTTGCGGTATGGCAACCGACGCATTCCCGGCTAAAGCCGGTCCCACCATTCGGAGTCCACCCCAGCCCTGCGGGTGTGCACCACTTCCCGTAGGACCGGCTTCAGCCGGGAAAGCGTCAGGCGTCACACTGCAAAATGAGGGTGATCACACTGGCCTCTTCCCGGCCAGAGCCGGTCCCACAGTTTGTGGTCAACAGTTAGATTGGTTGCACGCAATGCTTTCAGTGGGGCCTGCCTTCGGCCCCACCATTTCGGACCTACGCTTTCATCAAGACCCGGGCCAGTTTCTTGGCCAGCTCTTCTTCCTTGTAGGGCTTTTGCACGATCAGTTTCGGGTCGACGTCGAGGATGTCGATATCGGCGAAGCCGGTGATGAACATGATCGGCAGTGCCGGGTGGTCACGGCGGACGATTTCTGCCAGCTCGCCACCGGTCATGTTGGGCATGGCGAAGTCGGTCAGCAGCAGTTCGATGCCGGGGTCGAGCTTCTTCAGCGCTTCGTCGCCGCTGTCGGCTTCGACCACCGAATACCCCAGCGACACCAGCATCATCGAGGTCACCGACCGCACGGCCGGGTCGTCGTCGACCAGCAGAATGGTGCGGTGCTTGTCATCGGCGTCGGCGCGGCCGGGCATGTCGGACGCGCTGACCACCGGGACCGCCATGCGGGCAACGCTCGGGAGATACACCCGCAGCGTGGTCCCGGCGTTTTCAGCGGTGTCGATGCTCACGCCGCCACCGGACTGCTTGGCAAAACCGAACACCTGCGCCAGGCCCAGCCCCGACCCCTTGCCCACCGCCTTGGTGGTGAAGAAGGGTTCGAAGGCCTTGGCCAGGACCTCCGGGCTCATGCCGCAGCCGGAGTCGCTCACCGACAACACCACATACGCGCCGGGCTCCGGATCTTCGGGACGCTGCGGCAGGCGATAGACCATCTCGTTCCAGGTGCTCAGGCGCAATTGCCCGCCCTGGGGCATGGCGTCCCGGGCGTTGATCGCCAGGTTGAGGATGATCATCTCGGTCTGCGTCGGGTCCACCAACGCACTCCACAGGTCCTCGGCCAGTTCGGTTTCCACCCAGACGCTGCCGCCCAGGGCACGACCGAGCAGCTCGCGCATGCCGTCGATGGTGTCGTTGAGGTTCAGAGCAACGGGCTCCAGACGCTGGCGACGGGAGAACGACAGCAGCTGACTGGTGAGCTTGGCGCCCCGCTCGCCCGCTTCGCGGATGTTCTGCAAGCGCTGCGGAGACTTGGTAAACACGCCTTTTTCCAAGTCCCGGCTGAGGAAATTCGCGCTGGTCAGGATCACCGTCAGCAGGTTGTTGAAGTCGTGGGCGACGCCGGCCGTCAACTGGCCGACCACCTCCAGCCGCTGCATCTGCTGCAACGCGGCCTCGACGCGTTCGCGCTCTTTGATCTGATCGCGCAGACGCTTGTTGGTCGCCGCCAGTTCGTCCACCACGGCGCGCTCGCCGGTGATGTCGCGGACCGCGGCGTACATCAGGCCGTCGTCCGGCACGATGGTCCAGGACAACCAGCGGAATCCCCCGTCGGCGTGGCGCATGCGGTTGACGAAACGAGTCGAGACATGGCCTTCGGCAATACTGGCGGTCTCGCGCAGCGTGGCCGCCAGATCATCCGGGTGAATCAGCTCGCTCAACGGCTGGCGACCGACCTCGTCGCGGCTCCAGCCGAGGGTCGACTCCCACGCCGGGTTGAGCGCGATCGGCGTCATGTCGAAATGCAGCACGCCGAGCAACTCCCGGGACAGCTCCCAGGTGCGGTCACGCTCGCGGGTTCGCTGGACGACGCGTTCGCCGAGAATGTCGTTGAGTTGATGCAGCGCCTCGGTGGCGTGCTTGCGTTCGGTGATGTCTTGGATGACGCCGGTAAAGCGCACGCACTGGCCATCTTCGAAAAGCGAGCGGCCGTTGGAGAACACCCAGCGCTCCTCGCCGTCGTCGGTGATCAGCCGGTGCTCGATCTGGAATGAGGTGTCCACCGTCAGCGCGGCCATGACCTTGCTGTGCAAGTGATCGCGGTCGTCCGGGTGACAGAGCAGAAACATGAGGGCCAGGCTGACGGTGGTGTCGGCGCCAACGCCATAAAGCGCTTTGCAGCGCTCGTCCCACAGCAGCGTGTCGGTGCGCGGATCGTAGGTCCAGACGCCCATGTCGGCCGCTTCGATCGCCAGGTGCGCGCGCACTTCCGCCACTTGCAGCGTCTTCTCCGCATACAGGCGCTTTTCCCGCTCCTGCACCTCCGACACCGCGCGCATGACCGCCTTGGGCAGCATTTTCATGTTCTGCTTGAGGACGTAATCGATGGCGCCCATGCGCATCATCTCGACCGCATGCTGCTCGCCGAAAATTCCGGAGAGAAAAATGAACGGGGTCTTCGGCGCCAGGCGCAGCGCGCTGTTGAGCACGTCGGCGCCGGACGAGCCGGGCAACAGGTAGTCGCTGAGAATGAGGTCAAAACGCGCGGCGGCCAGCTCGCGCTCAACGTCCTGATGGTTGTAGACCAACGTGGCGTCGATCTTCAACCCGCTGTTTTCGAGGGTGAGCAGAATCAGCTCGGCGTCGAGCGAACTGTCTTCGACCAAAAGCAATTTAAGCTGCGATAACGACATGGATAAAAGTCATTGTTCCAGTAAGGGCTTGCGCGAAGCGGGTTTACGCAGGCCAGCAGAAGCCGGATTCAGGAGCCCGGGCGGCGTGCGAGTCGCAGGGAACCCGGTGGTGGCTCGTTCAATACTGCCCAGAACACGCCAAGGTCCGAGATCGCCGAGACGAATTCCTTGAATTCGACCGGTTTGACCACGTAAGCGTTCACACCCAGCGAATAGGCGCGATCCAGGTCGGGTTCTTCGCGCGAAGACGTCAGCATCACCACGGGAATGCTGCGCAGTTCCTCGGTTTCGCGAATGAGCTTGAGCACTTCAAGGCCATCGACTTTCGGCAGTTTCAGGTCCAGCAGCATCACCGCCGGATTGCCGACCACACGATCATGATGGTGGTTGCGGCGCAGCAGGTAATCAAGGGCTTCGGCACCGTCGCGCAGCACGATCACTTCATTGGCCAACTGGCTGCGTTCAAGGGCGACGAGCGTGAGCTCGAGGTCGTTGGGGTTGTCTTCCACCAGAAGAATGGGCTTTAGCACTGGGCGTCTCCTTCGACACTCAAAGAGTTACGGTCAAACCGCGCTTGGGCAGCGCAAAGTAAAAAGTGGCGCCATGGCCCAGCTGGCTATGGGCCCACACGGTGCCGTCATGGCGTTCGATAATCCGGCGGACACTGGCCAGGCCAATGCCGGTGCCTTCGAATTCCTCCATGCGATGCAAGCGCTGGAACACGCCAAACAGCTTGCTGGCGTAGGCCATGTCGAAGCCCACGCCGTTGTCACGGATGTAGACCACGATCCTGTCGTCTTCCTCGTAACTGCCCACCTCGATCACGGCCGGGTCCTGTTTACGGGTGTACTTGATCGCGTTGGACAGCAGGTTGCGCATCGCCAGGTGGAGAAAGGCGGCGTCGGCGATCACCACGGGCAACGACTCTAGGACTTTCCACTCCAGCGCGCGGCCTTCGTAATCGGGCAGCATTTCCCGGCGAATCGACTCGACCATGGCATTGAGGTCGACGTCGGAAAAGCGCATCGCCGACCGGCCCATCTGCGAAAAGCTCAACAGGTTGTCCACCAGCGTACCGGCGAACCGCGCCGAATCACTGATGTTTTCGAGGAAGCGGACGCCTCGGTCGGACAGCTTGCTGCCTTCAATGTCGCTCAACAACTCAGCGTAGCCGGCAATGTGGCGCAACGGCGCGCGCAAATCGTGGGACACGCTGTAGGAAAATGCTTCGAGCTCTTTATTGGATTTCTTCAACTCATCGGCCAGGGCAGCCATTTCTTCAGCCTTGCGCAGGACGATGCCCAGCACCGCCGCACGCAGCTCGCCCACGGCCTCGCAATCCATGTCGTCCCAGGGCCGGGAAAACCCACGCACCGTCTGCTGCCACAAGGCGAAGCTGTGGCGTGGGCTCAGCGAACCGCTCGGGGTGACACTTTTTTCCAGTTTGCCGGCCCAGTTCACGACACGGGTCTGCTCGGGGCGGAACCAGATAATGAAGTTGGAATGCAGCTCGGAGATCGCCGTCGCCAGCACACCGCTGACCGATTTGGCCAGCACCGGCAGCTCGGGGATGTCGCGACTAACGTTGTCGGAGCGGAAGACCTCGTGGGGATCGCGACCGCTCAACCAGCCGGCGAGCTTGACGATCTGTTCGCGCTCGGGGGTTTCGCCGTAGACATCGACGCTGGCGCCGGAAATCACCGCCGCCCCGCTCGCACCGACAAAACCCAGCAACACGTCGGGCATGGCGCGCAGGCCGCCGGTCACGCTGTCGAGGTCGGCCATCGCCGCGAGCATCTGCACGATCTGCCGACGCAGGCTGAGCATGCGCTGGTTGTCGGCGTGGGCTTCCTTGCTCTCGAGCTGCAGGGACAAGACGCTGCCCAGCAACTCACACGCCGTGCGGGTCTGGAAGCTGACCCGCCGCGGCGTGGCGTGGTGGCAGGAAATCAAGCCCCATAACTGCCCGCGCACCACGATGGAGATCGACATCGAGGCCATCGTCTGCATGTTGCGCATGTACTGCAGATGCACGGGGGATACGCTGCGCAACGTGGCGAAGGTCATGTCCAGCGGCGCGCCCGTCAACGGGTTGTAAGCGGGTATCAGCGGCGATGCCTGGTAGTCGACGTCTTCGATCACACGGATCCGGTTGGCCAGGTACATCCTTCGAGCCTGGGCCGGTATGTCGGACGCCGGGAAGCTCAGGCCAAGCATGCTCTCATAACCCTGATCAGCCACTTCGGCGTTGACCAGGCCGTTGCCGTCGGCGTCGAAGTGGTAGGCAAGAATCCGGCCGAAACCGGTGATGCGCTTGACCTCGGCCACCGAACGCTGGCACAGCGCTTCAATGCTTTCGTCAACGCTCATCTGGCTGATGAACCCGCGAATCAGCGGGTACACATTGCCATAGGCGGTGCTCATGTCGCCGGCCGGCTCGAACTCGGCCATCAGCACCTGATCATGACGATGCACCATCATGGTCATCGGCTGACCGGCTCTTGAGCCCTGCAGAAAGCGCACTTCACCCAGGTGAAAGGGGTTTTGCTCTTCATCCGGCAGCGCCCGCAAGCGCTCGAGCAGCAATTCGTGTTCGGCGAACACATTGGAAAGCGCCACGCCAATCAACGACTGTGGATCAAGGCCAAGCCAGTCACTGACATTGGCGCTGACCTGAATGACCGTCGAGGCCGCTTCATTGATGACCAGCAAAAAGCCCTGGGGCTGAATGCTTCCGGGGATCTGGATCGGTTCCTGGGCGCACTTGTCTATCGCGCTCTGGAGGAAATCGTCGGTGAGGGTCAAGGTTTGGCTCCTTCAACCTTCAGCGTTTGGGCAAACGGCGTCGGCAATATGTGCCCCGGGGGGTGGCACGGGTGGGAATGGCGCTCACGGTAACAAAAACCGGCCCGGTCAAATACTCCGAATTGGGTGTTTACGCCAAAAAAACCCACCCATTCGCGTCAGGAATCGAGCATCGCGCGCACTTTCGACAAAAAATCCGCCAAGTGGAAAGGTTTCAGGACCATATCCATCCGTTCGCCCAGGAAATCCTGCCGATTGAGGGCGTTCTCCGCATAGCCGGTCATGAACAGCACCGGCAGGTCCGGACGCCAGACACGCCCCCGCTGCGCGACCTCGCGACCGTTCATCTCAGGCATTCCGACATCGGTCAGCAGCAGGTCGATGGTGGCGTCGCTTTCCAGACACGACAGTGCCGTGGTGACATCCGCCACCGGGGTGCAGCGGTACCCGGCATCGGTGAGCACTTCATTGACGAACATGCGCACCGACGCCGTGTCTTCGACGATCAGCACATGCTCCCCTGCCCCCGGCGCCGCCACGGCAGCGGGCTGCTGAGGTTCGACGCTCTGTACGTCTGCCGCCGGCAGCATCAGGGTCACTTCGGTGCCGTGGCCGACGACGCTGCGAATCTGCACGTCGCCCCCCGACTGCCGGGCGAAACCGTAGATCGTCGACAGGCCCAGGCCGGTGCCCTGGCCGATGGGCTTGGTGGTGAAAAACGGGTCGAACACCTTGTCGATCAGGTGGTGCTCGATGCCGACGCCATCATCGCGCACGGTCAGGGCAATGTAGGCACCATCCGCCATGCGCGAATGGCCCTGGGAATAGGTTTCGAAGGTGCTGATCCAGATATTGCCGCCCGCCGGCATGGCGTCACGGGCATTGATCACCAGATTGAGCAAGGCGCTTTCCAGCTGGCCTGCGTCGACCATGGCCACAGCGCTGCGCGAGGTCAGCTCAAGGGTCAGGGAGATGCCCTTGCCGATGGTGCGGCCGAGCAAGTCCTCAAGGGAGCGCACGTACTGATTGACGTCTGACGCGCGGGTGTCGAGGGGCTGCTGGCGAGCGAAGGCCAGCAGACGGTGGGTCAGCGCCGACGCGCTTTTTGCCGAGGCCAGTGCGGCATCGGCGTAGACCAGAACCTTTTCCGTGCGGCCGTCTTCGGTGCGCTTCTTGACCAGCTCAAGGCCGGTGACGATGCCGGTCAACAGGTTATTGAAATCGTGGGCGATGCCGCCGGTGAGCTTGCCGATGGCGTCCATTTTCTGCGCCTGCAGCAATTGCTCTTCGGTCCGCGCACGCTCGGCCACTTCGTGGGCGAGCCGACTGTTGACCGAGTCCAGCTGCTGCAAATGCGACTGTTCGCGGCGGCGGTGCTCGGTCACGTCTTCGATGAACACCAGGCTCATGCCGGTGACCCGGTACGGCGAAACCTGCCACTCGGTCTCGCGCAGTTCGCCCTTGACCCGCATGCTCAGGGTGCCCATCCAGCGCTCGCCCGTCGCCAGCGCCTCACGCAGCCCGTCCAGCGCAGAGCCCTGATCTTCACTGAAGCTGCGCAGCACCGAATGGTCCCCGGCGTCCTGCCCGAGCAACTGAGCAAAGGCGTGGTTGGCTTCGTGGACTTTCAGGTTGCCGTCCATGACCGCGATCGGGGCCGAGACGTTAGCGAAAATCTCGCGAAAGCGTTCTTCGCTGTCGCGCAGGGCGTGCTCGGTGTCACGCACCCGCAACAGCGTGCGCAGTGTCGCCAGCAGCACGTCGGGGTCCACCGGGTGCACCAGATAGGCGTCGGCGCCCGCTTCCAGTCCGGTGACGATATCGCCGGTCTGAATCGATGCGGCCGACACATGCACCACCGGCAAAAGGGCCGTCCGTGGTGCAGCGCGGAGCTGGCGGACAATGTCGAAGCCGCTCATGTCGGGCAGGTTGACGTCGAGAATCAACGCGTCCGGCAAGCGCTCTTCAAGCAGCGCGAGTCCTTCGGTGCCGGTGCCCGCCTCCGACACCACGAAACCCTGACGCTCCAGGCGGCGACGCAGGGCATAGCGGGTCGCGGTGTTGTCATCGACGATCAGCAGCCGGGTTTCAGGCTTCATCGGCAGGCTCCTGAGTCAGCGCCAGCGGAATCACCACATAGAATGTCGAGCCCACACCGGGCTCGCTGTCCACACCGACGCGGCCACCGAGCAATTCGGCGAAGCGTTTGCACAGGGACAAGCCCAACCCTGTTCCGCGCAGGCGTTTTTGCAGCGGCGAGTCGACCTGAATGAAGTCTTCGAACAGCGCGCCATGGAGTTCCTGGGGAATGCCGATGCCGGTGTCAGTCACGGCAAAGCGAATCGAGTCCTCCGACTCCAGCCGCGCCGACACGCGCACTTCACCGCGCTGGGTAAATTTCAGGGAATTTGAAATGAAGTTGCGCAGGATCTGCGCGAGCTTCTGGTCATCGGTATAGAGCCGTGGCAGGCCCACCGGCTCTTCGAAGATCAGGTCCACGGCGGAGGTGTCGACGATGGGCCGGAACATGCCACGCAGTGCCGAAAACAGATCGAACATGTCGAACCACGCCGGCGAAATGCTGATCCGCCCCGCTTCGATCTTCGCCAGGTCAAGGAGGTCGTCAACCATGTCGCTCAATTCGCGGGCCGCCGTACTGATGAACGCCACCTGCTTGTGCTGTTCCGCACCCAGCGGACCGTCCAGCTCGTCGGACAGCAGGCTGGCGATGCTGAGGATCGAGCCCAGGGGCGTGCGGAACTCATGGCTCATGTACGACAGAAAACGGCTCTTCAGGTCCGACGCCTCGCGCAGCTGGTCGGCCTGATCTTCAAGCTCGGCGTACAGCGCAAGCACGCCCTGATTGGTTTCATCGAGTTCGGCACGCAGCGAGTCAGTTTCAGCGCGCAAGCGTTCCAGCTCGCGCCGGGTCTCGATTTCGACCCCGGCTGAGCCCTCAGGGGTCTCGCGGGCATTGTTGTCAGTCATCGAGCGTCTCCAGAGCCATTACCAAGACCGTTACATCGTCCCTGCCCCGGTTGTAATCACGCTGCAATACCGCTGCAATCACCGCCGGGTGTCGGTACATCAGACCTGGATAGTCGCGAAGATTCCAACGCGATTGCAGGCCATCACTGAACATGATCAACAACTGCCCGGTGCACTCGGTGTAATCGATCGGCGCAGTCTTGCGGTACTGCAGGCCGACGATGCCGGGGTGCGAGGGGATGCCGCGGGTTTTGTCCTGGCCGATCAGCGACGCACCGATATTGCCGATACCGATGAAGCGCAGCTGGCCCGTCGCGCCATCGAACTGCGCCAGCGCAGCGGCACCGCCACGGCTGCCGCGCATGTCGAAGTGCAAGTCATCCAGCAGCACCCCGGGGTCGGCAAAGGGGTTGCGAATGAACGCGCGGGCGCCCGCCATGCCGGCGTTTTCGGCTTCCGGGCCGTGTCCCAGGCCATCGATCATCATGATCGAGACCTGCTGGCCCTTGATCGCGACTTCCCAGACATCGCCGCAGGCCGGGTCATCGTGCAGCGAATGTTGCGCGATGCCCATGCGCAGGTCCTTCACCACGCTTTTGCGCGGGAAGAAGCGCGCCAGCAGCACGCTGCCACGGGGGTCGCTGTGCACGTCGAAGACTTGCGCCTGACGCAGCACCGAACCCAGGCCAATGCCCTGGGTGCCACGGGTGGAGAAGCCATCGGCCATGCAGTTCTGCACGTCGAACCCCTTGCCCCGGTCGATTGCGATCACCTCAACGCCTGCCGCTGCACCCGAAACGTCGCCCGGCAGCGCGCGCACGTGCAGCTCACCGCTCTGCGCATGCTTGAGGATGTTGCTCGCCAGTTCAGTGACGACCAGCGCCACCCGGCCGCAATCGGCCTCGTCGAAGCCTGCCTGTTCGGCCAGCTTCTGGGTCGTGCGTCGGGCGTGACCGACCTGACTGACGTCCTCCACCGACAAGACCTGGGTCAGGTGGCTGTGCAGGTTCAGGTCCATTTACAGATCGTCACGCGGGTGCCGGCGCCGGGCGCGGTGTCCAGCTCGAAATCGTCCACCAGGCGCTTGGCACCGGTCAGGCCCAGGCCCAGGCCGCCGCCGGAGGTCCAGCCGTCGGTCATCGCCAGCTTGAGGTCAGGGATGCCGGGGCCTTCGTCACGAAAGGTAAGACGCAGGCCAACGCGCAGGCCGTCCTCGACAATCTCCCAGTCCATGTCACCGCCGCCGCCATAGACCATGGTGTTGCGCGCCAGCTCGCTGACCGCTGTGACCAGTTTGGTCAGGTCGATCAGGCGCATGCCGCATTCCTGGGCCAGCTTGCGCGCGGTCTGCCGGGCCAGCACGACATCCTGCTCGATGCGAATGGGTTGAGTGCCGCTGCTGCGCACGGTCATTGGGAGTAGGCTCGCTCGCGCAGCAGTTTCATGCCGCGCTCGACGTTCAGCGCTGTGCTGACGCCGGGCAGGGTCATGCCCAGTTCGACCAGGGTGATCGCCACCGCAGGCTGCATGCCGACCAGCACGGTCTCGGCGTCCATGATCCGCGACAGGCCGGAGATCATGCCGATCATGCGGCCAATGAACGAATCCACCATGTCCAGCGCGGAGATGTCGATCAGCACGCCGCGGGCCGAGGTGCGGCTGATGCGTTCGGACAGGTCGTCCTGCAGCGTCAGGGCCAGTTGGTCATGCATGTCCACCTGGATGGTGACGAGCAGAAAGTCGCCCATCTGCAAAATCGGGATGCGCTCCATGGGCTCATACCGCCTTGGTGAGGGTGACGCCCAGACGGCGCAGGGCCAGTGCGAGGGCATCGGCCAGATTGGCTTTGGTCACGACGCCTTGCAGGTCCAGACCCAGGTGCACGATGGTCTGGGCAATCTGCGGACGCACGCCGCTGATGATGCAATCGGCGCCCATCAGGCGGATCGCGGTCACGGTTTTGAGCAAATGCTGGGCGACCAGGGTATCGACCGTCGGCACACCGGTGATGTCGATGATGGCGATTTCAGCGCCGGTGTCGACGATGCGCTGCAACAGCGATTCCATGACCACCTGGGTGCGTTGCGAATCCAGCGTGCCGATCATCGGCAGCGCCAGAACGCCGTCCCACAGTTTGACCACCGGCGTGGACAGCTCGAGCAGTTCTTCCTGCTGACGCTTGATCACCGCTTCACGGGACTTCTGATAGGTGCGGATGGTGTGCAGGCCCAGACCATCGAGCAGCTCCGACATCTGCAGCACTTGCTCGGCAATCAGCAACGGCTGATCAGCGAAGGCATTTTGCAGTTGGGTGAAGAGCGGGCCCTTGAGGGCGAAGATGAAACTGGCGGTCTGCTGGGAATCCTGACCGGCCAACGCGCGCTGACTGGACAGTTTTTCCAGAAAGTGGCGAACGTCATCCCACTCGGTGGTGGTGATGTTGGCGGAGCCACCCTTCTCCAGCGTCGACGTCAGCAGGCGCAGGAAGTCGGCAACTTGCTGGCGGATTTCCTCGGGCTTGAGATTGCGCGTCGCGCCGCTGGCTTCCAGATCGGCGTGCCATTGAACGGCCAGCTGGGATTCGGAGCGCTTGAGCGCGTCTACGGTGATTTGTTGCAATGCTGCCATGAGGGTGGCTCCAGTGAGTGCAGGTCGAGAATTAGAATTAGTCGACGTGAGCAGGCCTGTGAAATACGCGAAAGGGTCAAAAAAACGGCGCAGAACGTTGCGCGGCAGGTTGTTGCAAGGTGTGGACCAAGAAGCTGTCTGACCCTGGGATTGCAGCCGCCGCAGCGGGCGTGCACCGGGCAGACGAGATACGCCTGCCGCGACTAGGTGTCAAGGTAACATCACCCCGCTTTCTTTGTTTCTTTATCGGCGTGGTCCTTGCGGACTTAGAAAACGCTGTCGACGACCTGCACGTAGATCGAAAACGCCCCCAGCAAAAACCAGAACACGGTGAACAGCCACGGCGTGCGCATGGAAAACATAAGCGACTTGCGATAGCCCTTCTCGCTGGACTCGTGTTCGCTGAACAGCGGCGAGTCGTCGTACGCCAGGCCCATGGCCGGCTGGCTGCTAAGCAACTGGGCCTGCTTGAAATGCCAGTGATCGATGATTTCGTACGCCGCGCGAATGCCCGGCCAGGCGTGCATGGAGCTGATCAGCCCGAGCAACGTCAGAAAAGGCGGCACCACCAGGGTGAACATCTTGCCCCACTCCGGATTGAGGTTGGCCATCGACGAGGCGAAGGCGATCACCAGAAACGATTGCGCGGACAGGTAGGCGTTGGTGCGGTTGGACAGAATGGCCGTCTCGTACTGGATTTCCTTGCGGTAAAAATTCAGCCGGTCTTTGGGTGATCCGAACAGCATGGCGTCGGCGACCTGATCACTCGCTGCCTGCTCCTCGGCAGCCGGGTTGCTGCTGGTAATGATGATCGGTGTTTCGATGTCACGGCTCACGAGGATGCCTCCTGCAAATTGAATATGGGACCGGCTTTAGCCGGGAAGCTTTCAGCAATCGTAGCCTCACTTCAAAGACCCGGACGCCCGCGCCATGCAGCGAACTCGCCGTTCTTCCACCCGCTGCGCAAACCAGGCCGTGGTCAGCTTGCGGGTGATCTTGGGACTTTCCAGCACGATGCCCGGCAAAATAGCCCGTGGCAGCGGTTTGCCGGCGGCCTCGTCGGCCATGGCAAAAATCTTCCCGTACAGCTCGGTCTCTTCGAAGGCCAGTGTTTCGCCCTTCTCCAGCTGGCTGCGGATGGTCGTGTTGCGCATGTCCAGCTTGGGGTAAAGGCTGCGCACCGCCAGTTCGGTCTGCCCAAGCGCCGGGCCGAAACCGTAGCTGATCAGGTCGCCGTCCAGGGCCAGACGCTTGCCGGACACACGCGCCACCGCACTCTGGAACGCGGCATTGCGGCTGGCGTACCAGCCGGCGTTAAAGTCGGCGAAGCGATACAGCGGTCTGTCGTAGCTGACCGGATAACCGAGCAGATGGGCGATGCCGAAGTACATGCCACCTCGACGGCTGAACACTTCATGGCGAATCGAGCCCTCGACCGGATACGGATAATCCCGGGCCTGCCGCTCGGCGAATTCGATGCTGACCTGCATGGGCCCGGCGGTATGGACCGGGTTGAAGTTGCCGAACAATGTACGACCCAGCGGGACCATGCCGATGAAGTCATCGAAAATGGCGCTCAGGTCTTTTTCAGTGCGGGCGGCGCTGAGGCGTTCGTTAAAGGTTTTGCCGGTCGAGGAGCGGATGTCCAGGGCGCTGCGCACCAGCAGATTGGGGATGTGCGCCTTGCTGGCGCGACGGTCGATTTCGTCCTGGGCGATTTTGCCCATTCCCGGAACGGCCGGGTCGACCTGAAAGTTGGATTCCTGCTCGGTCACGGCCAGCACGGAACAGAGGTTCTCAACGCTGGGGTTGATCTTCTGCACGTCAAACGCGCGTTGAATGTCCTGGGCCCAGCCTTGGCGGTCGGCGACGCGGGCGGGCAAGAGCCGCACGATTTCACTGCGTACCACCGAGGGATCCGGCGCGGGTTCCTGATGGCGTTGCGAGCTGCAACCGACCAGCAGCGTCAGCAGGATCAGGCTGGCTAGGGCGTGGAGGTGGCGGCTGATTCCATTCACGGTCATGACTTCTCGGTGGTTACTCAAACGGGGTGGCGCGGTATGGACAGCGGGAAGCGCTGCTGATTCAAACAGGCCGTGTGCCAGCAGGACCGCACAACCGGTGGGACTGGCTTTAGCCGGGAAGGCGTCAATCATTACACTGCAAAATCGAAGTTGTGCACACCGGCCTGTTCCCGGGTGAAGCCGGTCCTACTGCCAGTATCGCGTTCAGTCTGTGCAGCGGCAGTGGTTCAGTTCTCGGGTAGGTATTACTCTCAACCACCCACCCCTCCAAGAAGGAAGCCCGAATGTCCAGCACAGCGCTCATCGTAGTTGATATCCAGAACGACTACTTCCCTGGCGGTAAATGGCCGCTGGTTGGCGCCGACGCCGCCGCGGACAACGCCGTCAAGGTGGTTCAGGCGGCCCGCGACGCCGGGGATCTGATCGTCTTCATCCGCCATGAGTCCGGTGCCGACGCGCCCTTCTTCACGCCTGGTTCCGAGGGCGCCAGGCTGCACCCCAAAGTCCTGAACCTTGAGCACGAGCCGGTGGTGCTCAAGCACTTCCCCAATTCGTTCCGCGACACCGGGCTGCAGGCGCTGCTTGAAGAAAAAGGCATCGAGCACCTGGTGATCATCGGCTCCATGAGCCACATGTGCATCGACGCCACCACCCGAGCGGCGGCGGACCTCGGCTACACCGTGAAAGTGATTCATGACGCCTGCGCCAGTCGTGACCTGGAGTTCAATGGCGATGTAGTGCCGGCCGCCCAGGTCCACGCCGCGTTCATGTCCGCACTGGGCTTCGCCTATGCCGAGGTGCTGAATACCGAAGCTTATCTGGCCTGATGAAGGAGAAAACAATGAGCGACAAGAAAGCCGACATTCTGGTCTGGGGTCCGATGCATGCCTCGCTGATGCACCACCTTGAGCGCGATTACAGCGTGCACAAACTCGCCGACATCCACGACATCGACGCCTGGGCCAGCCAACACGGGGCCAAGGTGCGCGGCGTCGTCACCAGCGGTGTGTTCGGCACCGACAATGCCGTTCTCGATCGGCTGCCGAACCTGGAAGTGGTCAGCAGCTTTGGCGTCGGCTACGACGCGGTGGACACCGAGTATCTGGCGCGCCGTGGTATCAAGCTGAGCAACACGCCCGAGGTCCTCAATAACGCTGTCGCCGAAACCGCCATGGCGCTGATGCTCTGCGTGTCCCGCCGCATCAGCGAAGCCGAGCGCTTCGTGCGGGCCGGTCAGTGGCCCAACGGCAAGTTCCCCCTCGGCAATGACCTGTGCGGCAAGACCTGCGGCATCGTCGGCCTGGGCAAGATCGGCAAGACCATCGCCAAGCGCGCCGCCGCGTTCGAAATGAACATCGCCTACTTCCGCCGTGGCCGCGCCTACGACGATGTGCCCTACCGGCACTACGGTGACCTTCGGGACCTGGCCCAGGACTCGGACTACCTGATCGTCATCGTCCCGGGCGGGCCGGACACCCAACACCTGATCGACGCCGACGTGCTTCGAGCCCTCGGTCCCAAGTCATTCCTGATCAACGTCGCCCGCGGCAGCGTCGTCGACGAGAAGGCCCTGGTCGCCTCGCTGATGGCCTCGGAAATCGCCGGGGCCGGCCTCGATGTGTTCGAAGACGAGCCCAACGTGCCCGCCGAGCTGTGGAAGCTGGACAATGTGGTGCTCACGCCGCACATCGGCTCGGGGACCTACGAAACCCGCCAGGCCATGGCTGATCTGGTGTTCGCTAACGTCAGTGGTCATTTCGACAAGGGCACGCTGGTCACCCCGGTCGAGCTGTAACCGATGCGTCACGCGCAGGCCCGACGATGGAACCGTCGGCCTGCTCCCATGGCGGTTAGCCCTCCTGCACACCTTCCCCGTGGACTGGGTGCGCCGTACCGTAAGTCAGTGACTGAACATCGACGCCAACTTTTCTGGATAATGCCGGTCGAATTGCCCCTACCCGCATTCCAGACACCTGAACACGCATTCCGGTCGAGAAAGCCCGATCGAGAGAGAAGGAGAGCCCTGTTTGAATATTGCCGGCGTCATTTTTGACTGCGACGGAACCCTGGTTGACAGCGAACGGCTGGCCGCCGGCCTGCTGCGCGACATCCTCAACAAGCATCAAGTGTTGCTGAGCGTCGACGAAGTGCTGCAACGCTTTCGTGGCGTGCAGTTTGCGCTGTGCCTGGAAGGCCTGTGCCGCGATTATCCATGGCTGCCAAGCGACGAAATCGAACCCGAATTCCGCGCGCGCACCCTGCCGCTGCTGCAGGAACGCCTCGAAGAAATGCCCGGCGCAGTCGAATTCGTGCGAAACCTCTCGCTGCCCAAATGCGTGGCGTCCAACGGCCCGCGCAGCAAGATCGAAACCTGCCTGAGCACGGTCGGCCTGCTGGACGTGTTCCACGGCCTGATCGTCAGCGCCTATGAAGTGCAATCGTGGAAACCGTCCCCGATCCTGATCGAACACGCCGCCGAACTGCTGGGCCTGCCGCCCAATCAGTGTCTGCTGGTGGAAGACAGCATTCCGGGCGTTGAAGCAGGACTCGGCGCCGGCGCCCAAGTGGCGGGTTATGGCGACACGGATTTCTCGGCGTTCATGGACAACGCCAACTTTCATCGCGTCAAAGATTTCGGCGAATTGAAGGAATTGGTACAGCGCATCAGTTGATCGACCGGCCATCCATCCGATCGGCCCTTGTTCATCCCCGGCTAACTCGATACTGTACATAAAAACAGTATCGAGAAAATCCATGCAGCTGATCGACAAGCTGAGCATCCTCGCCGACGCCGCCAAGTACGACGCCTCCTGCGCCAGCAGCGCCGCACCCAAGCGCAGTTCCGAAGGCAAATCCGGCCTCGGATCGAGCACCGGCATGGGCATCTGCCACAGCTACACCCCCGACGGGCGCTGTGTCTCGCTGCTGAAAATCCTCCTCACCAACTTCTGCCTGTACGACTGCCAGTACTGCGTGAATCGCCGGTCCAGCGACGTGCCGCGCGCACGTTTCAGCCCGGAAGAAGTGGTCACCCTGACCATGGACTTCTACCGCCGCAATTGCGTCAGCGGCCTGTTTCTCAGCTCCGGGATCATCCGCTCGGCGGACTACACCATGGAACAGCTGATCCGCGTCGCCAAGCTGCTGCGTGAAGAGCATGAATTCCGTGGCTACATCCACCTCAAAACCATCCCTGAAGCCGACCCTGCGCTGATCGAAGAAGCCGGTCGCTATGCCGATCGCCTCAGCGTCAATATCGAGCTGCCCACCCAGCTGGGCCTGCAAACCCTGGCACCGGAAAAGGAAATGGGCTCGATCAAGCAGGCCATGCAGACCATTTACACCGGTCAGCAGACCGTGCTCAACGAGCCGCGTGCGCCGAAATTCACGCCCGCCGGGCAAAGCACGCAGATGATTGTGGGCGCTGACGAAACCGATGACAGCACCATCCTGCACACCGCCGAATCCCTGTACGGCGATTTCCGCCTCAAGCGCGTCTACTACTCGGCGTTCAGCCCGATTCCGAACAGCCCGAAGAGCGTGCCCCACGCTGCGCCGCCACTGATGCGCGAGCACCGCTTGTATCAGGCTGATTTCCTGCTGCGCAGCTATGGCTACAGCGCGAACGAACTGCTGCAAGGCCCCGGTCATCTGGCCCTGGACATCGATCCGAAACTCGCCTGGGCGCTGGAGCATCGCGACATCTTCCCGCTGGACCTCAACCGCGCGGAGCCAGCGATGATCGCGCGAATCCCCGGCATCGGCATTCGCACCACCAAACGTCTGGTCGAACTGCGCCGCCAACGTCGCATTCGTTACGAAGACCTGACCCGGCTGCGCTGTGTGCTGGCCAAGGCCAAGCCGTTCATCATTACCAGCGACTACCATCCGCGTCAGGCCGAGAGCTCGAGCATCGATTTACGCGAGCAACTGCGCGACAAACCGCAGCCGCAACAGATGGCGCTGTGGGGATGATCATTCTTGATTGCGCCGACTCATTCGACACCTGGCGGCAGCAGGCGCGCTGGCTGCTGAGCCACCAGATCAACCCGGACCAGGTGAGCTGGAGCGTGCAGCAGGACGCCGACCTCTTCGCCAGCGACGCCGATTACCCGGACGAGCCCGGCCCGTTTCGCGCGCGCATTCCCCTCGAATTGCTGGAACTGCTGCAGAACGCCGCGCAGTTCTGCGGCGACCAGCGCTGGACGCTGCTCTACGAAGTGCTCTGGCGGGTCAGTCACGGTGATCGCACGGCCATGCTGGCCGGCGACAAACTGGGCAGCGAACTGCACCGGCGCTTGAAACAGGTCAGCCGCGAAGCCCATCACCTGCACGCGTTCCTGCGCTTCGTGGCGCTGCCGGTGATGGACAATGCCGAAGACGTTGCGGCCAAGGCGGCGTTGCTGGAGATGTCTTGCCTGCCGGAATACGTCGCGTGGCACGAGCCCGCCCATGACATTCTGCGCACCGCCAGCGAGCACTTCATCGGGCGCATGGGCCGTCATCGCTGGATGATCGCAACGCCCAAAGACGGCGTGTTCTATGACGGCAAGCAGCTGATTCATCAGCCTGAATGCCCGGAGGCGTGGCAATCCCTGGCACGCAACGCCGATGATCCCCACGGCAATCTGTGGCTGACCTACTACAGCCACATCTTCAATCCGGCGCGGCTCAATCCGAAAGTCATGCAGGGTCATTTGCCGGCGAGGTTCTGGAAGAACTTGCCAGAGGGGCCGTTGATTCCGGCATTGATCAGCGAGGCGCGTACCGGCGGGCAGCGTGATGGTCAGGCGCGGGAGATTGCCGAGCGGCGCGGCAAAGTGATTCGGGGCAAACCGGCGGGGGCCTCACCCGCTTCAGAAGCCCCTTAAGCTGCGCGAGTCGGTCTGAGCTTTCCGCGCAGCGTTATTGATCGAGGCTGCTGACGGGATCAAATTCACGATGGGCGGCGGTCTGCATCCCGGCGGTGCCGAGGGGCGTACCCAACGCAGTGCCGAAAAAGCGCACGGCTTCGGTGCTCAGGTCGCGGTGAATGCTTTCTCGGTTGACGCCGATGGCATCGGTACACAGGCCCGGTTGAGTGGCTCGCTGCTCGTCATCACAGGGCGCCATGAACACAAAGTGTCCTGCGCCGGCAAACAACTTGAAATCCGAGACATCGGGGAGCTTGCGGGCCAATGCTTCAGCGTTCTTGTCGATGGCGAGCAATTCGTCGCCGTCGCCGCTGTACAGCAACACCGGCACGTGCACCTCAGCCAAGGTCTGCCGACCGAACATCAACCCCAGCGGCGCCATGAGCATCAAGGCCCCCACGCGGGGATCGGCTTGGGCGTGCAGGTCGTCACGGTCTGCCACCAGTTCGCCTTGGGTTTTGCAGGCGTCACGGTCCTGGGGGCGCTCGGTGCAGTAATGGCGCAGACGCTGCAGATCAGGCTGGGCGCCGGCGAGAATCAACGCCGTTTCGCCGCCCGCCGAATAACCGATCACCCCCACCCGACGCGCGCTGATGTACGGCGACAGCATCGGGTCGATCAGCGCGGCACTGATGGCTTCGGAGATTTGCAGCGGGCGACCGTAGAGATTGCTCAGGCTGCCCAGACGGCTGTGGTCCATGTAGTTGTCGCCCGGATGAAACACCGCCACGACGACAAAGCCCTTGCGCGCCAATGACGTCGCGAGGTCGTGCTGCGCCAGCGGCGTGCCGGTGTTGCCGTGGGACAGCATCAGCAGCGGGAAACGACCCATGGCAATGGTGGCGTCTTCCGACGCTTCAATCGGATACCCCTGAACGCGGGTGACGTGCTCATCGTCGGTGGACGGGTAAAAGGCATAGGCGTGCATGGGCCGGGAATCCAGCGGATCGAGAAACGTCAGCTCGTGAAAGCCCACGCTCCAGCTCTGCAGCTCGCTGGCCTGCACCGAAAACAGGCTGCCCAGCAGGCTAATCATCATCACTGCACAAAGACGCATCATTGCAATGCCCCTCACCTTATCAATCCATCCCTGCCGATTCAGACGCTCAAGGCCTGAGGGCCCGTAAAAACGGCGTCTGTCGCTATCTGACCCGCGGGGTTCGATAACATTCCGAAACGTTTGAGGATCAAGGGTGCACAAGGCGGGCCAAGCTCGATGAATGAAAGACAGCGGCCGCCGTTTGACGCAGAACAGACCGATTGGGCCGGCATTCTACGGTGCTGCAACGAGATTACGCGCAAAGATCTCATAAAGCCTGTCGCGGGGCTGAATGACAGGACGCAAAAGCCGAGGGGGACAAAGCCGAGGGTTTACCTGACCGGGAAGGTCGCGTGTATCCCTGCGAGTTCAAAAGCCGAGGGGACAAACCGAGGGGGACTGATTTATTTACAGCGCTTCACCGTAAATCAATCCGTCCCCTCGGCTGCTGAGGGTTTACCGACCGGGAAGGTCGCGTGTATCCCTGCGGGTTGGTCGGGTCAGGCGAACAGCGTTTCGCTGATGTTCTTTTGCGCGGCGGCCATGGCAGCGGCGCGCGGCTCCTCACCATAAGCCAGGCCTTCGGCCACAACGAATTGCAGGTCGGTGACGCCGATGAAATCGAACACCACCTTGAGCAAGTCATTATGGCCTACGCCGCTCGGTAGGCCCTGATGCAGGCCGCCAGTGGTCGAAACGACGATCACCTTCTTGCCCTTGCACAGACCTTCCGGGCCCGCTTCGGTGTAACGGAACGTGCGGCCGGCCACACAGATCCGGTCGATCCACGCCTTCAACTGGCTCGGGATGCTGAAGTTGTACATCGGCGCACCGATGACCACCACGTCCGCCGACAGAAACTCCGCCAGCTTCGCTTCGTTGGTCTCCACGTCCAGCGTCTGCGCCGCATCGCGGCCCTCCACCGGCGTCCCGGCAGCAGCCAGCGTCGCGCCGGAGAAATGACTGAGTGGCTCATTCGCCAGATCGCTGTACACCACCTGAGTGTCCGGGGCAGAAGCGGTGAAAGCCTCCACAACACTGCGGCTCAACTGACGCGAAGCGGAGTGATCGCCGAGGATGCTGGAATCGATGTGCAAGAGTTTCATAAAGTGCTCCCAAGGTGAGAATCGCCGCCTGGCGATCAAGTGGCGTCATCCTACCTTGCGAGGTAATAAGTGATTAGAGGGTGCAAATGCATTAGATCGTCTCACATACAGGACAATCCAAAGATGGAGCATCGATGCTGGTTTAAAGAATGCTAAAAAGCCTGACATTCATAGTGTTCACACCGGCCCCTTCCCGGCTAAAGCCGGTCCTACAAACACCGCGTGCAGTCAGTAGATCCGGCTTTAGCCGGGAATGGACGCAGAGCGTCCCAGGATGCATACCCGCGCAGAGCGTGGGCACGATCAATAACTCACACTGTGGAGCCGACTTGCGGGCGAACGCGTCTATCTAGCCGATGCAATTTTGGATGACTCACCTCGTTCGCCAGCAAGCCGGCTCCTACAGAGGAATGGAGTCAGCCAGCAAAAGCCCGGCAGCCGTCAGTAGGACCGGCTTCAGCCGGGAAGCTGTTGATCTGCTTTTGATCTTGATCTTCATACACAAAAAGGCCAGACGCCGCAGAACGCGACTTGGGTGCAGGCTGAACGCAGGTCTCGCGCAGTGGGCCGAGCGGCATGGATGCCGCGAGAGCCGCCCCCCGCCATGGATGGCGGATGGCGGCGGGCCCACGGAGCGAGACCGGAGTGAAGGAACCCGACGAAGTCGGGCCCAACCAGGAGCAAGCACCTTTGGTTACTTGGGGTGCTTTTCCAAGTAACTCGCCGAAGGCGAAACAGTCTGCCCCCAGGCAGACGCTCTTGATTTTAAAGAACCTTGATCTTGATCTTGATCTTGAAAAACCCGGGGACAGATTAATTTACGGTGAAGCGCTGTAAATAAATCAGTCCCCTACAGCTCTACAGCTAGTCCCTTACAGCTTAATAACTCAGTCCCCTACAGCTTAAGTCCCCTACAGCTTGCCGGCCAGCTCACACGCCTCCCGATCCGCCTTCGCATTCAACCCAAAATCCTCCGCCAGCAAATCCACCAACCCCCGCACCGACGGCAACAACCCCCGGCGAGACGGAAACACCGCATGAATCAACCCGCTTGGCGGCCGAAACCCCGGCAACAACTCAACCAGCCGCCCCTCATGCAACGAATGCCGAACCATAATCTCCGGCATCTGCACCACCCCCACCCCCTCCACCGCCGCCCGGTGCAACGCATCCAGATCCGACGACACAAAGCGTGGCTGATGAGCAACCTCAATCCGCTCACCACCCGGCCCGATCAACGCCCAACGGTGCTCACGGTTTGCCGGCGCCAGATCCATACTCGGCAGCCCTACCAACTCCTGCGGCGTTCGAACCACCTTACCCTCCAGCAGCGACGGACGAACCACCAACCGCTGATGGCTCTCGCCCAACACCTTCATCACCAGATTCTCGTCCTCCAGCGGCGGAAAACGCACCCTCAGCGCGATGTCATAGCCCTCCCCCAACACATCCACCCGTCGGTTCGTGCTCTCCACCTGAACCTGCACTTTCGGGTGCAGCACCATAAACTTGACGATCGTGTCGCTCACCCCCATCGCACCCAGCGCCGGTGGGCAACTGATGCGCACGATGCCCTGGGGTTCGGACCTCGACTGCTCGACTACCTTCTCCGCCGCATCGGCCTCCACCAGCATCGCCACGCAATGACGGTAGTAATCCAGCCCCACCTCGGTCACCGTGAACTTGCGCGTGGTGCGCTGGATCAGACGTACCCCGAGCCGATCTTCCAGTTGAGCGATGCGGCGGCTGAGCTTGGTCTTCGGTACGTCGATCTTGCGCGCGGCGGCGGCGAACCCCTTGTTCTCGACCACCTGCACGAAGTAGTACAAATCGTTGAAGTCGTACACGGTATGCCGCTCGCCTGGCCGAAAGGGTCCGGGATTGTCGCAGGTTGCAAATGGGCTGTCCTGCGCCGCGGCGGACAAACGATCCGGCCAGAAAAAACATCCCGGCACGCCCCTTGACCTTGCCAGAAGGGCAAGGTTGATCCTTACTGGCAATCGACTTACCGGAGTGTCCACGATGCCCAGTCCCGCAACATTCGATCTGCCTATCGCCGGCATGACCTGCGCCAGTTGCGCAGGCCGGGTCGAGCGCGCGTTGCGCAAAGTGCCCGGCGTCCAGGTCGCCACGGTCAACCTCGCCAACGAACGCGCCCACGTCGAAGTAAGCGGGCAGATCGACCCCGCCGTGCTGGTGGCGGCCGTCGACAAGGCTGGCTACAGCGCCAGCCTCGAACAGGATTCAGCCGTCCAGCAGGCCGACCAGCGCCAACGCCACAACACCGAGCGCTGGCAACTGATACTCGCCATTGTCCTGGCGCTGCCGCTGGTGGTGCCAATGCTGCTGCAGCCGTTCGGCGTCCACGGGATGCTGCCGGCGTGGTTGCAGTTTGCCCTGGCCACCCCCGTACAATTCCTCCTCGGCGCGCGCTTTTACGTCGCCGCCTGGAAAGCCGTGCGCGCCGGTTCCGGCAACATGGACTTGCTGGTCGCGCTGGGCACCAGTGCCGGATATGGGCTGAGCATCTACCAATGGCTGAGCGCTGCGCCCGGGACGATGCCGCACCTGTATTTCGAGGCGTCGGCGGTGGTGATCGCACTGGTCCTCCTCGGCAAATACCTCGAAAGCAGCGCCAAGCGCCAGACCGCCAGCGCAATTCGGGCGCTGGAGGGATTACGCCCTGAACGCGCGATCAAGCGGGTGGACGGCCAGGACATGGAGGTCGCCATCAGCACACTGAGCATCGGCGATCAGGTGGTAGTAAAACCCGGCGAGCGCTTCCCGGTGGATGGCGAGGTGATCGAAGGCCAGAGCCACGCCGACGAAGCCCTGATCAGCGGCGAGAGCCTGCCGGTCCCCAAGCAACCCGGCGACAGGGTCACCGGTGGCGCGATCAATGGCGAGGGCCGCCTGCTGATCAGCACTCAGGCACTGGGCGCAGAAACCGTGCTGGCGCGCATCATCCGCCTGGTGGAAGACGCGCAGTCAGCCAAGGCGCCGATCCAGAAACTGGTCGACAAGGTCAGCCAGGTGTTCGTGCCGGTGGTCCTGCTGATTGCCCTGGCGACGCTGGTCGGCTGGCTGATGGCCGGCGCGGCGCTGGAGGCCGCGGTGATCAACGCCGTCACCGTGTTGGTCATCGCCTGCCCCTGTGCCCTCGGGCTGGCCACGCCGACTGCGATCATGGCCGGCACCGGCGTGGCCGCCCGCCACGGCATTTTGATCAAGGACGCCGAAGCCCTTGAACGCGCCCATGAAGTCACCACGGTGGTCTTCGACAAGACCGGCACGCTGACCTCCGGCACGCCGCGGATTGCCCACATGGCCGCCTTCGACGCTGATGAAAACGCCCTCCTGCAACTGGCCGGTGCGCTGCAGCGTGGCAGCGAACACCCGTTGGCCAAAGCCGTGCTGGACGTGACCACAGAACGTGGCCTGAACCTGGGGGACGTCAGCAACAGCCGCGCGCTGGCCGGACGCGGTATCGCCGGCACCCTGGACAGCCGCGAACTGGCGCTGGGCAATCAGCGCCTGCTGCAAGAAAGCGGCTTGCTGCAAGAAAGCAACTTGATCGGGCTCGACCTGTACGGGCGGGCTCAGGCCTGGGAAGCCGAAGGCCGCACGCTGTCCTGGCTGATCGAACTGAGCCCGCAGCGTCAGGTGCTCGGCTTGTTTGCCTTCGGCGACACGCTCAAGCCCGGCGCCGTTGAGGCCATCGCGCAACTGACCGCCCGGCACATCAGCAGTCACCTGCTGACGGGAGACAATCTTGGCAGCGCCAGGGTCGTCGCGCAGGCGCTGGGCATCAACGACGTGCACGCCGAAATACTGCCCGCCGACAAAGCCGCCACCGTCGTGGCCCTGAAAAAAACCGGCGTGGTGGCGATGGTCGGTGACGGCATCAACGACGCCCCTGCCCTGGCCGCTGCCGACATCGGCATCGCCATGGGCGGCGGCACGGACGTGGCCATGCACGCCGCCGGCATCACCCTGATGCGCGGCGACCCGCGGTTGATCCCGGCCGCGCTGGACATCAGCCGCAAGACCTACGCAAAGATCCGGCAAAACCTCTTCTGGGCCTTCGTCTATAACCTGATCGGCATTCCGCTGGCCGCGTTCGGTCTACTCAATCCGGTCCTGGCAGGTGCAGCCATGGCCTTGTCCAGCGTCAGCGTGGTGAGCAACGCCCTGCTGTTGAAAACCTGGACACCCAAAGACCAAGCCAACGACGAACCTATAGACGCCCCCAACGACAAGCCCAACGACACGGGAGACGCTTCATGAACATCGGACAAGCCGCCAAACGCAGCGGCCTCAGCGCCAAGATGATTCGCTACTACGAATCCATCGGCCTGCTCCCTGCCGCTGCCCGCACCGACAGCGGCTATCGCTTGTACGGCCCGGACGAGCTGCACACCCTGGCGTTCATCAAACGCTCGCGGGATCTGGGGTTTTCCCTGGAAGCGGTCGGCAAACTGCTGACCCTGTGGCAAGACCGCGGCCGTGCCAGTGCCGACGTCAAGGCGCTGGCCCACCAGCACATCGCCGAACTCAATCAGAAAATCGAGGAATTGGCCGGGCTGCGTGACACCCTGCAGAACCTGGTCAGCCACTGCCAGGGCGATCGCCGCCCGGACTGTCCGATTCTGGCGGACCTGGCGTCGAATGGAGGTCGCGCCCATGGGTAACCCACGCACTCGTATACCCCTAACCGCCCTTCAGGAACATGCCGATGCAGATTGAAGACGTCGCCGCGTTCTGCCTGAATCTTCCCGGCGCGCGGGAGGATTACAAATGGGGCGGCGTCAGGGTGTTCTCCATCGCCGACACCAAGATGTTCGCGGTGATGGGCCTGGCCGGAAACGACCTGTCGTTCAAGGTCGGCGCCGAGCTGTTCCTCGGCTACGTCGACCGTCCGGGCGTGCGACCTGCGCCTTACCTGGCCCGCGCCCACTGGATCACCCTGACCTACCCGTTCGCCATGGGCGAAGACGAGCTAAAGGAAGCGCCGATCCGCTCCCACCAGTTAGTAGTCGGCAAGCTGTCGAAGCGCCGCCAGGTGGCGTTGAAACTGTAAACGGGTCCATCCAGCGTTTCTGCAAGCCATTCAATACAAGTGGCGCGAAATCAGGCGACCGCCGAACAGCAGCCGGTCGATCCAGAACAATTCGTGCAGCAGCACAATCAGCCAGAACACCAGCTGGTACGAAAACTTGCGGGTCTTGTGGCGAAACACTTGCTGGGCCAGCAGCGCACCCGGCCACCCGCCCAGCAGTTCGCTCACGTGCAGCAGCTTTTCCGGCGTCCGCTGGCCGCCGCGCTGGGCCTGCTTCTTGTCCCAGCCGTAAAACCCAAAGGCGACAACGCTCATCAGCCCGTAGATCGCCGCCGGCAGCCAGCTGCCACCGCGGGTCCAGTAGGTGACGACGCCGTAGACCGGCAAGCCGCACAGCAACAGCATCGCCAGCAGCTTGAGTTTCAGAAAGCGCACGGCGACAGGCTTGGCGGCGGCCGAGCGCCCCGGGTGTTGCGATTCGGAACGTTGAGTCATCGGAAGATCAGCCCTGCACACTGGACCAGTCGACCCAGCCGAATTGCCAGGTCGCGAGAATCAGCAGACCGAAGGCGATGCGGTACCAGGCGAACACGTCGTAGCTGTGGGTGGCAATGAACTTGAGCAGGCCGCGAACGGCGATCATGGCGAAGATGAACGCGGCGATGAAGCCGATGGCGAACACCGGCAGATCATCGGGCTGGAACAGGTGGCGGTATTTGTACCCCGAGTACACCGAAGCCGCGATCATGGTCGGCATCGCCAGAAAGAACGAAAACTCGGTAGCGGTTTTGCGTGACAGGCCAAACAGCAGCCCGCCGATGATGGTCGAGCCCGATCGCGAAGTACCCGGAATCATCGCCAGGCATTGCGCGAAGCCGACCTTCAACGCATCCACCCAGGTCATCTCATCCACGGTTTCGGCGTGAATCGCATGCTCGCGGCGCTCGGCCCAGAGCATGATGAAGCCGCCGACCACCAGTGCAACGGCCACTGTGATCGGGTTGAACAGGTATTCGTGGATCAGATCGGAAAACAACACGCCGAGGACCATGGCCGGCAACACGCCGACGATGAGGTTGGCGGTGAAACGCCGCGCTTCGGGCCGCGTTGGCAAGCCTATTACCACGTCGAGGATCTTGCGACGAAACGCCCACATCACCGCCAGGATTGCCCCCAACTGAATAATGATATTGAACGCCATCGCGCGCTCGCCGCCAAAACCGATCAGGTCCGCAACGATGATCTGATGACCCGTGCTGGAAATCGGCAAAAACTCCGTCAGCCCTTCTACAACCCCAAGTATCAGCGCCTGTGCAGCGGTCCAAAGATCCATCATTCCCCCGGCTGGAACCTGCTCATGGCACGGCTCTCTTGATATGTATTACAAACTGTTGCGCGAACGATAAACGGTCAAACGTAAAAAAAGCATGAACGTTACAGCGCTCTGCCTCGGGCATGAGCGCGGCGATGCTAGCAGACCTTTCTGACGAACGCGCTAGCATGAATACTGGCGCGAAGGCTTTGACGTTTACCCCATCGTCGTTACATTGCCTCTATGAACCCGACGTGCTGCCCAAGCTGTTTTTCTACTGCCTTTTCAGACGCTTCCGACGCATCATCGCGTCCCACCTCGGGCCATAAAGCGCCTACAATCGCCGACCCGTTTTTCCACCGTCTCTTCAGGAGTTGCCATGTCAGGGCTTGAGCTGTTCGCCGCTGCACTCGGTGTCATTGCCGTCTGGCTGACAGTCAAACAGAACCCGTGGTGCTGGCCGATCGGCCTGGTCATGGTGTTGCTCTACACCTGGATCTTCTTCGACGTGAAGCTCTACTCCGACATGCTGTTGCAGGTGGTGTACGCCGTGCTGCAGCTGTATGGCTGGTGGCAGTGGACCCGCCGTGGCGCGGCAGACAACGGCCGCATCGTCACCTCGTTGGGCAGCGGCAGCCTGTTGCTCAGCCTGGTCGCCGGCGCCGTGGTCAGCGTTGTCCTTGGCGCGGCCATGGCCCACTTCACCGACGCCGCGCAACCCTGGCTCGACGCCACACTGACCGGTTACAGCCTGGTCGCGCAGGTCTGGATGGCGCAAAAGCGGGTGCAGTGCTGGCCGCTGTGGATCCTGCTCGACGTGATCTTCGTGGGCCTGTTTCTCTATAAAGCGCTGTACCTCACCGCGGGTCTGTACGCGCTGTTCACCCTGCTCGCCGTGCAGGGCTGGCGCGACTGGCGCGCCGACCCCGCGCTGGCGCGTTGACCGGGATGAAAGTGCTGGTACTCACAGGGCCCGAATCCAGCGGCAAGAGCTGGCTGGCGGAAGAGATTCAGCGGCAGTTCGGCGGCGTACGGGTGGGCGAATACGTGCGGCAGTTCATCGATGAGGTACAGCGGGACACCTGCTACGCCGACATCGACGTCATTGCCCGGGAACAACTGGCCCGTGAGGACGCCGCGCGGTCGCTTAAACCGTCACTGCTGATCCTCGACACCCATTTGCTCAGCAACGTCCTCTGGAGCCGTGCGCTGTTCAACGACTGCCCGGCGTGGATCGAAACCGCCCTCGCCGAGCGCCACTACGATCTGCACCTGCTGCTGTCCCCGGAGGGGGTCGAATGGGTCGGCGACGGTCAGCGTTGCCAGCCAGACCTGGCCGAGCGCCAGGCATTCTTCGAGGCCAGCCGGCAATGGCTGGTGGCCCACGGGCAGCCTTTCGAGGTGATTGGCGGGAGCTGGAGCCACCGCAGTGAGCAAGCACTGCAGCGGGTCAGCCAACTGATCAATGACTGAGAGCCTGCACGCCGGAGGTGAACGCCGGCGGCTGCATCGCGCAAGGCCGGATCAACGAATCTGATGCTTGTGCAGCAGGCGATAGAACGTTGGCCGAGAAATACCGAGCACTTTGGCGGCCACGCTGAGGTTGTCGCTGTGACGAGTCAACACATCACACAGCGCTTGCCGTTCCGCCCGGGACTTGTACTCATCCAGAGTGGCCATGCTGGTGCTGATCTCTTCTTCGCCCAGCAGCCCCAGGTCGAACGCTTCGATCTGCCGCCCTTCCGCTAGCACCAGCCCGCGACGCACCCGGTTCTCCAACTCCCGCACGTTGCCGGGCCAGTCGTGCTTGCCCATGGCAACCAGCGCGTCCTGACTGAAATTGCGTACCCGCCGGCCGGTTTCCCGGCTGTAGAACTGGGCGAAGTGATTGGCCAGCAACGCCAGATCACCGTGCCGCTCGCGCAACGGCGCAGTGCCGACCTGCAACACGTTGAGCCGGTAATACAGGTCTTCGCGAAACCGCTTCATGCGAATCGCCGCTTCCAGATCGACGTGGGTCGCCGCCAGCACGCGCACATCCACCGGGACACGCTCCCCCGCCACTTCAATGTGCCGATCCTGCAGGAACCGCAGCACATTCGCCTGGACCTCCAGGGGCAAATCGCCGATCTCGTCGAGAAACAGGGTGCCGCCATTGGCCTCTTCAATGCGCCCCGTCCTGCGCTGGCGTGTTGCGTCTCCCGCGTCGGCGGTGCCGAACAACTCTTCCTGCAGCCATTGCTCCGACATCGCCCCGCAGTTGACCGAAATGAAGGGTTGCTCGCGGCGCTGGGACTGAGCATGCAGCGTGCGTGCGATCAACTCCTTGCCCGTCCCGCCTTCGCCACGGATCAGCACCGGTGATTCGGTGGGCGCCAGCTTGCTCAGCAATCGGCGCAACTCGCGCATCGGCCGGCTTTCCCCCAGCAATTGCTGGCCAGGGTTCTCTCCAAAGGGGGCGCCTTTGCCATAACCGCCACCGCCGGCAACGCTGGCGCCTTTGGCACGCAGCCGCGCCATGCCGTAGGCGCGCCCCAGCGTGATCTGCACGCGGGCGACGTCGAAGGGCAAGGTATGGAAATCGAAGAACCACTCACAGACAAAATCACCGATGTGCTCGCGGCGCAGGTCCTCGCTGGTCAGCACGGCGATCCATTCGGTGTTGCTTCGGGAGATGAGAGACTTGACCACTTCAGGGTGTTCGAAATGCTCGGGCAGCAGGCGGATGAGGCCAACGTCACAGGGACGCAACGCGGCCTCTTCAAGGGTGCAGCTGTCGACATCCCACCCGGCAATGCGCAGGCCGGGGACCAGTTGCAGACATTCCTCGCACGGTTCGACGATCAGCAGGCGGCGTATGGAGGCCAGATCATGCATGTGAGTTTCCTTGGCGCCGGGGTCGCGTAGTGATCCATGGAGAAAACATTCTTATAAACAGTGCCTTGTGAAGGCCGATTGACACCATAGCAAGGTTTCTGACGCCCCCTTGGATCGATTCTGTATAAGCCTAAGATCGAAACGTGCTTAGCGTTTACGTGCACCATCAAGCGCGCTTGGCAGTGAAGAACCTGGCCTCGCAGGAGTTTGGCTCAGGCGCGGCAAGGAAGCGCGGCAAAAGTGCCGCTTAAAATAAATCAAGAAATTTCAAAATGGGTGTGACTCAGCCCTGGGGGACGGTCATCAGTACAAGTAGCAACACCAGACGCCACCGAGCGAAACGCCCGCCGCCGGTGCACAACGTACACGGGCACTTTGAGGACAGTCCATGAACGCCCCCTTGCGCTTCAACGATGCTTTGCTGATTGCCGGTCACGCCTTTGAACCGTTCCAGTGCGTGGCCTGGGCCCCACAGGATGGCAACGGCGAACTGAGCCTCACCGTCATCGACCGCACCAGCACCCGCATTGGCCGCAAGCAGATCCCCAGCAGCGCCTATTCCGATCCGAAGCAACTGGCGCAGTTTCTCGAACAGGCCCGGGCTGAAATCAGCGGCGAAGGCTACAGCCTCGAGCCGTGGACCATGCCCGCCTGAGACCCGAACGACGACGTGCGCTCAGCACTCGTCGATGTGGCGGTAGTCAGCGTTGAGTTGCACGGCGATGTCCCGGGCGCGGCCCAGCCGTATGGGCCCACGCTCGATGTCGATCAGCAGCACGGGGCCGCTGAACAAGGGAAGCGGCTGCGCCGGTCGTGTTGACAGCGCCGGTATGTCCTTGACCCGCCCGTCAGTGAGAATCAGCACCCGTTGCTGTTCCGCCGGGCAGCGCTTGTGCCGTTTTGCGGACCAGTCAGCCGCCTGATTGATCGCATCCCACAGCGGCGTGCCGCCTCCAGCGCCCAATGCATCGAGCCACGGCTGCAACCCGGCGCTGGCTTTCAGGCCCTGATGCTGCCAGCGCGCGCCGGTGCCGCTGGCGGTGAGCAAGGCCAGTCTGGCGCGCTGCCGATACGCATCATCGAACAACCCCGCCAACAAACCCTTTGCCTGACTCAACGCGTGATTGCGCCGGGTCGACGCCGACGCGTCGACGATCACCAGCCAGAGCTGCTCCGGCCGGCGACTGCGGGGCTGATGCACCAGATCGCTGCGAACCCGGGGGCGGCCACGGAGCAAGGTGGGCAGCCAGGCAATCGCGCCTTCTGCACCCGCGCGGGCCGCGCCGTTTCGGCCGCCGCCCAGTGCACCCGGTCGAGGGCTGGCATTCGCCCCCTTCGACAACCGGGGGCGAATGCCTAGGGCTTTTTTGGCCAGCGGGGCACTTCTTTGCGGTGACCCGTCTGCACGGTGCGGGCAGGCAACTCACCCCAACTGCCCTCGCCTGTTTCCGGCGATTCAGGTTGCGGCGGAGCACCGTCATCGGGTTTCGGCGGGGGTTGTTGTGATGGCGCAGGCGGCTGGGATTGCGGTTGTTGGGGCGGTTGCGGTTCGCGACGACGGTGACGCAGCGCAAAGTCGGCCACGGCGTCGATGTCCGCCTCGGTGATATGCGCAGCGCCGCGCCAGGCAGCATGGGCACGGGCCGCGCGCAACCAGACCAGGTCCGCTCGCATACCGTCGACCCCGGCGGCAAAACAGCGCTCGGTGATCAGGCCCAGACTGGCATCATCCAGTTCAATGCTCGGCAACAGCCCCCGCGCGCTTTCACAACGGGTCTGCAACGCCAGCTGTTGCGGGGCCCATTGCTGACAGAAGGCTTCGGGCGCGGCGTCGAAATCCAGCCGACGGCGAATGATCTGCCCGCGCTGTTGCGGCATTGTCTGCCCGCTCAACGCCACGTTCAGGCCGAAACGGTCAAGCAGTTGCGGGCGCAGTTCGCCTTCTTCCGGGTTCATGGTGCCGATCAGCACAAAGCGCGCGGCGTGGCGATGGGAAATGCCATCGCGCTCCACCAGATTGACCCCGCTGGCGGCGACGTCCAGCAGCAAGTCGACCAAGTGGTCCGGCAGCAGGTTGACTTCATCGACGTACAGCACGCCGCCGTCCGCCTTGGCCAGGACCCCCGGCGAGAACGCCGCGCGGCCCTCGCCCAACGCGGCGTCAAGGTCGAGCGTGCCGACCAGGCGTTCTTCCGTAGCGCCCAGGGGCAGTGTGACGAACTGACCGCTGGCCAGTAAATCGGCGAGCCCTCGGGCTAGGGTCGATTTCGCCATGCCCCGCGGGCCCTCGATCAGCACGCCACCGATTTTCGGGTCGATGGCGGTCAGGCACAGGGCGAGCTTCAGGTCATCGGCACCGACGACGGCGGCCAAGGGGAAATGAGGGGTGTCGGTCATGTTCGATTCTCGTCAAGCCGCGGGGCAGTCATGTGGTTCAAGCCGGTCAGGGGCCTTCGCAGGCTGCCCGGCAGGCGCTCTTCCAAGGTCATGACTCTTCGATGTCCAGCAACAGGTTCTCCAGCGCTTCGCGGTACTCGCCCGGTTCCTGCCACAAGCCGCGCTGCTGCGCTTCGAGCATGCGCTCGGTCATGTCCCGCAACGCGTCAGGATTGTGCTGCTGGATGAAATCGCGGGTCGAGGCGTCCAGCAGATAGGCATCGGCCAGCAGCGCGTATTGGTGATCGTCGATCAACTCGGTGGTGGCGTCGAAGGCGAACAGGAAATCCACCGTTGCCGCCATCTCGAATGCGCCCTTGTAGCCGTGGCGTTTGACCCCTTCGATCCACTTCGGATTGGCCGCCCGCGAGCGCACCACCCGGTTGAGTTCTTCCTTGAGCGTGCGGATCTTCGGCAGATCGGGCTGGCTGTGGTCGCCGTGGTAACTGGCGACTTTTGCGCCGGACAGGCTTTCCACCGCCGCCAGCATGCCACCCTGGAACTGGTAGTAATCGTTGGAATCGAGCAGGTCGTGTTCGCGGTTGTCCTGATTCTGCAGCACCGCCTGGACCTGGCTGAGCCGCTTGGCAAAACCGTCACGGGCGGGCGTGCCTTCGTCGCTGCCGCCGTAGGCATAGCCGCCCCAGTTCAGGTAAACCTCGGCGAGGTCGTCGCGGCTCTGCCACAAGCGTCCGTCGATAGCGTTCTGCACCCCCGCGCCATACGCTCCGGGCTTGGCGCCGAAGACGCGCCAGCCGGCCTGCTTCGCCGCTTGCTCGGCATCCAGGCCGTCACGCAGCAATTGCTCGCGCTCCTGGCGCACGCGGGCGGCCAGCGGGTTCATTTCATCGGGCTCGTCCAGTGCTGCAACGGCCTGCACCGCCGCATCGAACAAGCGGATGAGGTTGGCGAACGCATCACGAAAGAACCCGGAAACCCGCAGGGTCACGTCAACCCGAGGCCGATCAAGCAGGCTCAGGGGCAGGATTTCGAAATCATCGACGCGCTGACTGCCCGTCCCCCACACCGGCCGCACGCCCATCAGGGCCATGGCCTGGGCGATGTCGTCACCGCCAGTGCGCATGGTTGCCGTGCCCCAGACCGAGAGCCCGAGTTGACGTAAATAATCACCATGGTCCTGTAAGTGCCTCTCCAGCAACAGGTTTGCCGACTGGAAGCCAATGCGCCAAGCGGTCATGGTCGGAAGATTACGGACGTCCACGGAGAAGAAGTTGCGCCCGGTGGGCAGCACGTCCAGCCGTCCGCGACTGGGGGCGCCGCTCGGGCCGGCGGGGACAAAGCGTCCGCTCAGCGCGCCAAGGAGGTTGGCCATCTCGGCCGGACCGCACGCGTCAAGGCGCGGAATCACTACCTCATGCAGAGACTCAACAACCTCCGACAAGCCTTTGTTTTCAAAGCTATTAATCACCTCGAATCCAGCGGCAATCTGCTGAATCATCTGCGCAGCCAGCAGCTCCAGTCGCTCGCGGGTGTCACCCGTGGTACGCCAGGGTTCAGCGCTGACCTCATGTAATACCTGAGGTTTATCGCCGGTCCACGGCGCGCCGAGGTCACAGTCCAGCGGGTCGAAATCCAGCGCCAGCGCCTGACTCAAGGCGCGCAACAGGCTCGCCTGACCGCCGCGACCATCACCGCGAGGCACGCGCACCATCGCCAGCAGCGTGTCGATGCGCAGCCGGCCCGTGGGCGACTCGCCAAACACGTGCAGCCCGTCGCGGATCTGCGATTCCTTCAGGTCACACAGATAGGTGTCCAGACGCGGCAGCCACACGGCGGCGTCTTCGTCGCTATTGGCATCCCCGTCCATCGACAGTTCGCGGTCGATATGGGTCTCGCGCACCAGCCTGAGAATGTCTTTCTGCAACTCACGTGCACGGCGCGGATCGAGCAGTTGCGCTTCGTAATATTCGTCTGCCAGCAGTTCAAGGTCGCGCAACGGACCGTAGGTTTCGGCGCGGGTCAGCGGCGGCATCAAGTGATCGATGATCACCGCCTGGGTGCGGCGCTTGGCCTGGGCGCCCTCGCCCGGATCGTTGACGATGAACGGGTAGATATTCGGCATCGGGCCGAGGATCGCATCCGGCCAGCAGTGCTCGGACAGACCGACGCCTTTGCCCGGCAGCCACTCCAGATTGCCGTGCTTGCCGACATGGATGACGGCGTGGGCGCCATAGCGTTTGCGCAGCCAAAAGTAGAACGCCAGGTAACCGTGGGGCGGCACCAAGTCGGGGTCGTGATACACCGCGCTGTGGTCCACGTTGTAACCCCGCGCCGGTTGAATCCCGACGAAGGTCATGCCGAAACGCAAGCCGGCAATCATCATCCGCCCGTCGCGGCACATGGGATCGGTGTCAGGAGCGCCCCATCGCGCGATGACCGCATCGCGATTGGCCTCGGGCAATGCCTGAAACGCGGCCAGGTACTCGTCCATGGCCATGCTCTGGTGGCAAGGCCGCTGATCGAGGCTGTCCGGGTCATTGGTGACGCCGCCGAGCAAGGCATGAATCAGCGCTGTGCCCGATTCAGGCAGACCCTCGACCGGGTAACCCTCGGCCTGCATGGCGTTGAGGATGTTCAGCGCGGCGGCTGGCGTGTCGAGGCCGACGCCATTGCCAATGCGCCCGTCGCGTGTCGGGTAGTTGGCGAGAATCAGCGCCACACGCTTGTCAGTGTTGGCCGTACGGGCCAGCAGCACCCAGCGCCGGGCCAGTTCGGCGACGAAATCCATGCGTCCCGGCTGGGCGCGGTAGCAGACCACGTCGGACTGGCTGCGCTCGCTGTGCCAGGCCAGGTCCTTGAAGCTGATCGGCCGGCTGATGATGCGCCCGTCCAGTTCCGGCAGCGCGATGTGCATGGCCAGATCCCGGGAGCCCAAGCCCTGGGCGCTGGCCTGCCAGGCCGGTTCGTTGTCCTGGGCGCAAATGGCCTGAATGACCGGGATATCCCGGCGAAACGGCCGCACGTCCGGCGCTTCCGGACTGGATTGAGCAAAGCCGGTGGTGTTGAGAATGACCTCGCAATCCACCTCATCGAGCCAGTCCTGCAGCGCGGTCATGCAACCGGCTTCCTTGAGGCTGGCGACCGCAATCGGCAACGGGTTCAAGCCCTGGGCCGACAAGCGCTCGCAGAACACATCAATGAAACCGGTGTTCGCCGCTTGCAGGTGGGAGCGATAGAACAACACCGCAGCCACCGGCTGGTCCGCGCGCCAGTCGGCCTGCCAGCGAGCCAGGTCGGCGTTGGGGTTCTGCGGGTGATAAATCACGGTGCGCGGCAGGGTTTGCGGCTCGGCCCAGGGATAGTCACCGCCCAGCCAGCGCGTGGCGATGAAGCTGAACAGCGATAGAGCGTTGTGCTTGCCGCCCTGGCGCAGGTAGTGCCAGAGCCGCTCGCGGTCTTCGGCGGATTCGGTGCTCAGGCCGCTTAGCTCGGGGTCCGGCCGATCACAGCCGGGCACCAGAATCAGCTTGACGCCCTTCGCCGCCAGCTCCACCAACCGCTCGACGCCGTAACGCCAGTAGCCGATGCCGCCGTGCAGGGAAATCAGGATGACCTTGGCGTGGCGAAGCACTTCGTCGACGTACAAATCCACCGAGGCATGGTTCTGCACCTGCATGGGATTGGCCAGGCGCAGGCTCGGGTAATCGTCCGGCAGTTGCTGCGCGACTTCAGCCAGCAACGCCAGGTTTGAGTCGGCGCTGCACAGGATCACCAGCTCGGCGGGCGTCTGGCCCAGGTCAGCGATGCTGTCGTCGGGAACGAAGCCGCCGGGCTGTGTACGCAGCAGGTGCATGGTTAGCCTTTGATCGCGGAAACGGCAGCGCGCAATTGCGCTTCAAGAACGCCCGCGTCCAGTTCCTGGCCGATCAGCACCAGGTGGGTTTCGCGGGTTTCGTCTGACTTCCAGGCGCGGTCGAAATGCTTGTCGAACCGGGTGCCGACGCCTTGCACCAGCAGGCGCATGGGTTTGCCGGGAATGGCAGCGAAGCCTTTGACCCGCAGGATGCCGTGCTGGACGACGGCCTGGGTCAGCGCGTCGAGCAACAGCGATTCATCGGCCTGGGGCAGCGTGATGGAGATCGAGTCGAAGGCGTCGTGGTCGTGATCATCCGGATCGTCGCCTTCGTGGTGATCGTGGTGGGTCTTGCGGCCATCGATGTGCAGCTCGGACTCAGCGCCCAGGCCCAGCAACACACTGATCGGCAGCTGGCCCCGGTTCGCTTCGACGATCTTCACCGCTGGCGGCAGTTCTTCGGCGACCTCCGCGCGCACGGCGGCCAGTGCGTCCGCGTCGAGCATGTCGGCCTTGTTCAGCACGACGAGGTCGGCGCTTGCCAGTTGGTCGGCGAACAGCTCATGCAACGGCGATTCGTGGTCCAGGTTCGGGTCGAGTTTGCGCTGGGCGTCGACCTGATCCGGGAACGCAGCGAAGGTGCCGGCGACCACGGCCGGGCTGTCGACCACGGTGATCACGGCGTCGACGGTGCAGGCGTTGCGGATTTCCGGCCACTGGAAGGCTTGCACAAGCGGCTTCGGCAGGGCCAGGCCCGAGGTTTCGATGAGGATGTGATCGAGGTCGCCGCGACGGGCGACCAGTTCCTGCATCACCGGGAAGAACTCTTCTTGAACGGTGCAGCACAGGCAGCCGTTGGCCAGTTCGTAGACGCGACCGACGGCTTCTTCTTCCGAGCAGCCGATGGTGCATTGCTTGAGGATGTCCCCGTCGATGCCCAGCTCGCCGAACTCATTGACGATGACGGCGATGCGACGGCCTTCGGCGTTGTCGAGCATGTGCCGCAGCAAGGTGGTTTTGCCCGAGCCGAGAAAGCCGGTGACGATGGTGACGGGAAGTTTGGCCAGTGTTTTCATCGGTTGCCCTCAGGCATGCGGCGGGGCAACGAGGACGAAAACAGCGCAGGCCGGCAGAAACAGGCGCGCGGTTCGATTCGCCACCGGATCACCCCGCCCGGTTGTAGTGGAATTCCTCGGCCGCTCGCAGGCGGTCCGATTCGAGGCAGGTCTCCTGGCTCACGGCGGCCGGTCGCTGACAGGCATCGTCAGGCGACTGGCATTCATTGCGCCTTCCCGCTCGCGCAGTGGCTGTGCAATGAAGCGGTCCGTTTACAGTTGCGGGGGCAGCTGCGGCGTGAAACCGCATTCCCTTCTTAGCGCCGGTGGCTTTCATAAAAGCGGCCGACGAACCTCAAGTGCGCAAGGCTACGCAGTGACCGCAGGCCGGTCAATCGCGCCGTTGCAATGATTGCCGCGCCAATTGACGCACCGATCGCTGCATCGATTGACATGCCGACTGACGGGTCGATTGACGCGCCAAACAGCCCGTGGTCTCCTACACACCTTGTTACGGGTGCCCTTCACAGGGTGAAACGGGAAACCGGTGCGTGCAGAACTTAGGGTGTGCATAAGTCCGGTGCTGCCCCCGCAACGGTAAGCGAGTGAAGAGTCAGATCCACTGTATCCACAGCGATATGGGAAGGCGATTCTTGAAGGCGCGACGGCTGTGAAGGCCGTTGCATGTGCCCCTCGCGAGCCCGGAGACCGGCCCGACAACGTTATATAACAACCCGCGGTGGGCGGGCGCTGTTGAGCACTGCCGGCATTCGCCTGCGGTGTCTTCGCGCCTTTCCGTCCGCTGAATCCACATCAGAGGGAAGCGCCATGTCCACCAGCACACCCCGCCAGACGTCCGGCACCACCACACACACCACGACGGCCGTTGCGAGCACGCAAAGCCAGCGCCTTGTCGCCGCCGTCAGCGCGATGTTTCTCGGTGCGTTTCTGGTGTACTTCGCCGGCTTCTCCCACATCGATGCGGTGCATAACGCAGCACACGACACCCGTCACAGCTCCGCCTTCCCGTGCCACTGAGACCTGCCGCCATGTTCAAGCGAATCGCGCAAACGGCCGGGTTCACCGGACTGCTGGCCGCCCTGTTGTTGACGTTGCTGCAGAGCTTCTCGGTGGCGCCACTGATCCTGCAGGCGGAGACCTACGAAAAGGCCCCGACCACTGAGATCCACGAGCACGCCGAGGGTGCGATGGCCGGCCACGTCCATGACGCCGAAGCCTGGGAGCCGGAAGACGGCTGGCAGCGTGTGCTGTCCACCACTGGCGGCAATCTGGTGGTCGCGGTCGGTTTCGCCTTGATGCTGGCCGCGCTGTACACCCTGCGCACGCCGGCAAGTGCGCGCGAAGGAGTGCTGTGGGGGTTGGCCGGTTATGCGGTGTTTGTGCTGGCGCCGACCCTCGGTTTGCCGCCCGAACTGCCCGGCACCGTCGCGGCGGACCTGACCCAGCGGCAGATCTGGTGGGTCGGCACCGCTGCGTCCACGGCTGCGGGCCTGGCGCTGATGGTATTTGCCAGACACTGGCTGCTGAAGGTCATGGGCGCGGTGATTCTGGTGGTGCCGCACATGGTCGGCGCGCCGCAACCGGCGGTCCATTCGGCACTTGCGCCGGAAGCCCTTGAAGCGCAGTTCAAGATTGCGTCGCTGCTGACCAATGCCGTGTTCTGGATCGCCTTGGGCTGGATCAGCGCCTGGCTGTTTCGTCGCAGTGAAACGCCTGCGGCGCACACGGGTCTGAACCCCGCGCTGTGACCGTGAATGACTCGTGCGACCGACCGCTGTGGGTGGTCGGCCTGGGCTGTCAGCGCGGATGCTCGGCGCTGGAGCTTCGGCAACTGATAGAGGATGGTTTGCGGGAGTGTCAGCTGGCCCCGGCAGACATTGCTGCCCTGGCGTCGATTGATGGCAAAGCCGATGAAGCGGGGTTGCTGGAACTGGGTCATGGGCTGGGCCTGACGGTAGGGTTCTTCAGCGCAGGTGACCTGGCGGCTTACGAGGATCAGCTCAGCCATCGATCCGAGATCGCCTTTGAACGCACAGGTTGCTACGGCGTGGCGGAAAGCGCCGCGTTGGCCATGGTGACGCGGTTGACCGGCTCGCCGGCGACATTGGTCATCCCCCGCCGAAAATGTCCCCATGCGACATTTGCATTGGCAACCGCAACCGGCAGGGCGAGCGCAACCTCTTAGGACCGGCTCAAATTGTGGACCGGCTTCAGCCGGGAAAGCGTCAAGCGTCACACTGCAAATATGAGGGTGTACATGCAGGCCCCTTACCGGCTAAAGCCGGTCCTACAGAAGTAGGCCGCGTGCATTCAGCGACAAGCATCCGGCGAACCATCGTTCAAATGAATTCCAATCAGGACACCCCATGACCGTTTTTTTCATCGGCGCCGGCCCCGGCGATCCAGACCTGATCACTGTCAAAGGCCAGCGGCTGATCCGCGCCTGCCCGGTGATTATCTACGCCGGCTCGCTGGTTCCTGAGGCGGTGCTGGAGGGGCATCAGGCGGTTCAGGTGACCAACAGCGCTTCACTGCACCTGGAGCAGATCATCGAGCTGATGAAATCCGCTCATGCACAAGGGCATGACGTGGCGCGGGTGCATTCCGGCGATCCGAGTCTCTATGGCGCGATCGGCGAGCAAATCCGTTGCCTGCGCGCGCTGCAGATCCCCTTCGAAATCATCCCCGGCGTCACCGCCACCGCTGCGTGCGCCGCGCTGTTGGGCACCGAGCTGACGCTGCCGGACATTTCCCAGAGCGTGATCCTGACCCGCTACGCCGACAAAACCAACATGCCCGAAGGCGAAAGCCTCGGCGATCTGGCGCGGCATCAAGCGACCATGGCGATTCATCTGGGGGTCAATAACCTGGGCAAGATCGTCGCCGAGCTGACACCGCACTATGGCGCGGACTGCCCCATTGCCGTGGTGCATCGCGCCAGTTGGTCGGACCAGGACTGGGTCACCGGCACACTGGCGGACATTGAGGAAAAGGTGCGGATCAAGGGATTCCGCCGCACCGCGCTGATTCTGGTAGGCAGAGTGCTGGGCAACGACGTGTTCAGTGAATCCTCGCTGTATCGCGCCGGCCACGCCCATGTGTTCAGGGCTTAGCCTGCGCCCTCACCCTTACCGAGCGCCCATAAAAAAGCCCCGAACGCGTCGGGGCCTTGCCTGCAACACAATCACTTCTCAGTAATACGCGTTTTCTTTCTGGGTGTGGTCGGTCACGTCACGCACACCGGTCAGCTCGGGGATGCGCTCCAGCAGCGTGCGCTCGATGCCTTCCTTCAGCGTCACGTCCGCCTGACCACAACCCTGGCAACCACCGCCGAACTGAAGAATGGCGACGTTCGCCTCCTCCTCTTCAACAACCTCGATCAAGGTGACCTGGCCGCCATGACTGGCGAGACCCGGGTTGATCTCGGTTTGCAGGTAGTAATTGATGCGTTCGTTGATCGGGCTGTCGGCGTTGACCATCGGCACTTTGGCGTTAGGCGCCTTGATAGTGAGCTGGCCGCCCATGCGATCGGTGGCGTAATCGACAACGGCGTCGTCCAGAAACGCTTCGCTGAACGCGTCGATCCAGGCGGTGAAGCTTTTCAGGCCGATGGCCGTGTCTTCGGGTTTTTCTTCGCCTGGCTTGCAGTAGGCAATGCAGGTTTCAGCGTATTGGGTGCCAGGCTGGGTAATAAACACGCGGATGCCGATGCCGGGCGTGTTCTGCTTTTCCAGCAGATCGGCCAGGTAATCGTGGGCGGCATCGGTAATCGTAATAGCGGTCATGAAAATTCCTCGCAGACGTGGGGCGCAGTTTACGCCAATCAACTGCGCCTGACAAAGCCCTAGTGTTTTAGTCGGGTAAGTGACCCGACCGCTACCCGGTGTCTGTCAGGACAGCGCCGCCTCCTTGCTTGCCCGTCTCTGGTCCAGCCAGCCTTTCATGCGGCGGTACAAGCCCTTCTCGATCCATTCATAACTGAGCCACGCGCCGAGCGCGATGACCGGTACGCACACCGCAAACACCAGATACGGGTTCAGGCCGTAACGCTCACTGACCAGCCATCCCGCATACAGGACCAGCACATGGAGCAAGTACACCGAGTACGAGCAGTCGCCCATGGTCTTCAGCAGGCGATAGTTGCGCAGATAGGGTTCGAGGGAGATGCAGGCGACCACGATCACCGCACTCGGCAGGCCCCAGTTGATAATGCGCGGCGCCGGTTGCAGATGGTCGATGGTGAACAGCGCAGCGCCAATGGCCAGCAACGGCAGCCACAACCGCTCACTGATCCAGCCCCGGCGATACATCACACCCACGAAAATGCCGAGCAGGAACTCATAGACGATGTCATTGGCGTAGAACCGGCTGACCAGCCCCGAACGACCCAGCACGTCGGTGATGGCAAACAGCGCCGCCGCGAGAATCAACGGGCGCAGACGCTGTTGGAACAGGAACACCATCGAGAACAGCACGTAGAACAGCATTTCGTAGTTAAGCGTCCAGCCCACGTTGAGGGTGGGATAGAGGCCGTAGCCGCCCGGGTTTTCCGAGGGTATGAACAACAGCGACAGCACAAAGCTTTGCCAGTCGACGACCTGGTGGGGCAGCAGCGGCTGAGCGACAACCACCAGCAGGCCCATCACCAGGGTGTACAGCCAATACGCCGGGACGATGCGAATGACACGGTTGAGCATGAAGCGGCCGGCGGGAATGTCCTTGTCTACGGTTGACAGGTAGATGACCAGACCGCTGATGACGAAAAAAATGTCGACGCCAACGGCGCCTTTTTCAGTGAAAAAACGGCCGACCGGCCCACTCGGATGGAAGTCGAAAAATATCTGCATGAAGTGGTGACACACAACAGCCCACGCGGCGAGTGCCCGCAGGGCCTGAACCGAAATCAACATCTGCAACCTCTTGCTTCGTCTGGATTGACCTTCGCTGCCACGCCCGAAAAGGCAAGGTGTCGAAGAGCGACTCCCAAGGTCGGACTTCATAAGTTGCGAAAAGGTTCGGCGTCACTGACGGGCTGCATAATGGCTGCGCGCCATGTTTTACAAGGGTTTCCCTGTTTGAAGCAGCATCAGCGGGGCCAACGCGTAGTGTGAAGATTTTCTGCAGGACGGCTCGCGGGCGGCTCAGAGATTCTCATAGCGATTCATGTCCAAGACACCCGCCTCGCGCGGCTCGGTTTCCTGAAGGTAGCGGTCCAGGTCGTGGAAGTACGTCCAGAACAGCGGATGGCTGCGGCGCACGCCCCAGCGCTGGACGATAGCGTCGAACGCCTGCTTGTGATCGTGGGCCTGCTCCATTGCGTCAACGAACGCACCGACCTCGCTGGCCGGGATGTTGAACATGAAATTCGGGTAGCTGCTCAGCACACCCGGATAGATTGTCAGCGTGTCCAGACCGGGCTGGTAGCGGTAATCCTCGCCCATCAGAAAGGCGACGTTACTGTGGGCCCGGTTGCGCAGCATGCTGTAGACGATGCGTTTGCCGCTGCCATCCTGGATCCGCAGCATCGTCGCTTCCGGCAACTGGTGAATGACCTTCAGCCCCGCCGCCGGCCGCGACGTCAGCCGGCTCAATGTCTGCTCCACCTCGCTGAACACCGGGTCCAGTCCCTCACGCGAACAGTAGGCGCCGTCGCAGCGATTGATCGGGTCCGGCGTCACGTTCAAGGTGCCCGCACGCTCGATCAACTTGCGCTCGAAGTCACGCTTGGGGTTGTTCTCATCGAGTGTCAGGCCGCTCGGGGTGTCATCGTCGATGGCCTGGTAATCCAGCCACATCTTTAATTTGCCGCCGTTCTGGTACCAGTCGCCGAGGATGTCATCGCGCTTGTCGGCCGGCATCAGGCGCAGGAAGTTGACCTCGGCGCCGTTGCGGATCAGGTCGAAATACAAGCGCGTCTGCACCTGATGGGAGACGTTGCCGTAGACGTCGAAATTGACTGCCAACTGGTAATAGGTGCGCTCCAGCAAGGGGTAGTCGAACAGCCAGACGCTGTTGGGCAGCGCGCCAATCAGCCCTTTGTTCACCGAGGCGCTGTCGAAGTGGCGGAAGATGGTCAGCAGCGCGTTGTCGTTGCCCGCCCAAAGCGTCGCCCAACCCGGCGGGGGCATGTGCGCGTAGGCATCGCTGCGCAGGTCTTCGTACTGATTGCGCTTGTCGCGGTAGTCGTGCCACAGGGTCAGCACGCTGCCGACGTCATCGTCCTGCCCCGGCATCGCCAGCAATGGCGTGGCCTTGGCCCGGTAGGCCGCGTCGGTGATGTAACGGTCGTGGTCGGGCGCTTGAAACAGCGCCCAGAAATGATCGCGAATCACATCCGTGGCGATCTCGCCCCGACACACCGGGCCGCGAATGAACGTGCGAACGAAGTATTCGGCATTGTCCAGCATGAACTGGTAGCGCGCGTCAGCGGGGATCTGCTTGAACGTTTCGAACGGATTGGCCCGATGCTGCGGGCCATAGCCGGGCAGCTCGGTGGCGTGCCAGGTGCCGCTGTAGAACAGTTGCTTGACCCGGGCCAGCTTCTGCGGGCCCATCGGGTAGGTGATGTGGGTCTTGTGGACGATGACGCCCTGCACCGGCATCAGGCGGTAATAGAAGGTGGTGCCAGGATCGTCGTCGGGACGGCGCGTGGCGATCAGGTCAACCGGCTGGCCGCTCGGCGTGCGCGAGCGCACCCACTGGAAGAAGTGCCCCGGCTCGCCGTCGCTGAAATACACGTGGGCCAGAAACAGGTGTTCGTACAGCCAACGGCCGACCAACGCTTCGCTCGATCCGGGGCGATTGAGCAGGCGCTCCCATTCGGTGATCTGCGCCGCTTCGCCCGTACTCGGTTGCACCGGCGTCTGCTCCACGGGTGCCCCGGCTGCCAGCCAGCGTTGCAGCGTGCTGTATTGAGCGTCGGTGAGGCCGGTCACCGCCAGCGGCATGCCCTGCCCCGGACGCGCCGTGGCATAAGCGGCAAACTCGTTGGGCAACGGGCACATGTTCTGGCGGTTCAGGCCCAGCACGATGTCATCCGGCAGCCGCGCGTTGGGCAGCAATGGCGCGCTGTGCCCGAACTCGAGCATCTTTGCCATCAGCGCCGCCTGATTGCTCTGCCCGTCCAGCACTGAATAGAAGCCTTTCTTGCGCCAGGCGTCAGGGCCCTGCGCGTCGACGAAAATCCGGGTGGGGGCGACCGCCTTGCTGCGGTCGCCTTCGTAAACCGGCACCTTCGATGCACCGCGCAGCACACCTTCGCCGCTGCCCAGGTTCAGCTGGCAGGCAGCATCATTGCAGGCGTGGCAGGCGACGCACTTCTCGGTGAAGATCGGCTGGATATCGCGGCTGTAGGAAATAGCCGGAGACTGAAGGGGTGACTGCGCGAACGCTGCACCGCAAAACAACAAGGCCAGGGAACTGGCGAGCACGCGATGCAACATGGAACGGGCGTCCTGAAAATGAATCGCCGGGATTCTACCGTTTGGCAGTGCCGCGCAACATGAACAGAATTCATGTAAATCCCGGAATGATTTAAATCCGTACAGGTTTGCTATTATTTCGCACCTTTCAGCGCCACCTTATTTCGTACTTCTTCATCCGGGTAACCTTCATGTCAGATCGCAGCGCGCGTCTTCAAGCACTCCAGCAGGCTCTTCAACAGCGAATCCTGATCCTCGATGGCGGCATGGGCACCATGATCCAGAGCTATCGGCTGGAGGAAGAAGACTACCGCGGCAAGCGTTTTGCCGACTGGCCGAGCGACATCAAGGGCAACAACGACCTGCTGATCCTGACCCGGCCTGACGTGATTGGTGCGATCGAGAAGGAATACCTCGACGCCGGTGCCGACATTCTCGAAACCAACACCTTCAACGCCACCCAAGTGTCCCAGGCCGACTACGGCATGGAAGCGCTGGTCTACGAACTGAACGTGGAGGGCGCGCGCCTGGCCCGCCAGGTCGCCGACGCCAAGACCCTGGAAACCCCCGCCAAGCCGCGCTTCGTCGCCGGCGTGCTCGGCCCGACCAGCCGCACCTGCTCGCTGTCGCCGGACGTCAACAACCCCGGCTACCGCAACGTGACCTTCGACGAACTGGTGGAGAACTACACCGAAGCCACCAAAGGCCTGATCGAAGGCGGTGCGGACATGATCCTCATCGAAACCATCTTCGACACCCTCAACGCCAAAGCGGCGATCTTCGCCGTTCAGGGCGTGTTCGACGAGCTGGGCTTCGAGCTGCCGATCATGATTTCCGGCACCATCACCGACGCCTCCGGCCGCACCCTTTCCGGCCAGACCACCGAAGCGTTCTGGAACTCGGTACGTCACGCCAAGCCGATCTCTGTGGGCCTCAACTGTGCGTTGGGCGCCAGCGAGCTGCGGCCGTACCTGGAAGAGCTGTCGAACAAGGCCGAGACCCACGTCTCGGCGCACCCCAACGCCGGCCTGCCCAACGAATTCGGTGAGTACGACGAAGCCCCTGCTGAAATGGCCAAAGTCGTCGAAGAGTTCGCCCAGAGCGGATTTCTGAACATCGTCGGCGGTTGCTGCGGCACCACCCCGGCGCACATCAAGGCCATCGCCAACGCCGTTGCGCCCTATGCGCCGCGGCCGATTCCTGAGATTCCCAAGGCCTGCCGCCTGTCCGGTCTGGAACCGTTCACCATCGATCGCAGCTCGCTGTTCGTCAACGTCGGCGAGCGCACCAACATCACCGGTTCTGCCCGTTTTGCCCGCCTGATCCGCGAAGACAACTACACCGAAGCCCTGGAAGTCGCCCTGCAGCAGGTCGAAGCCGGCGCCCAGGTGATCGACATCAACATGGACGAGGGCATGCTGGACTCGAAGAAGGCCATGGTGACCTTCCTCAACCTGATTGCCGGCGAGCCGGACATCTCCCGCGTGCCGATCATGATCGACTCCTCGAAATGGGAAGTCATCGAAGCCGGCCTCAAGTGCATTCAAGGCAAAGGCATCGTCAACTCGATCAGCATGAAAGAAGGCGTCGAGCAGTTCATCCATCACGCCAAGCTGTGCAAGCGCTACGGCGCGGCGGTGGTGGTGATGGCCTTCGACGAAGCCGGCCAGGCCGACACCGAGGCGCGCAAGAAGGAGATCTGCAAGCGCTCTTACGACATTCTGGTTAATGAAGTCGGCTTCCCGCCGGAAGACATCATTTTCGACCCGAACATCTTCGCCATCGCCACCGGCATCGAAGAGCACAGCAACTACGCCGTGGACTTCATCAATGCCTGCGCCTACATCCGCGATGAGCTGCCGTATGCGCTGACCTCCGGTGGCGTGTCCAACGTGTCGTTTTCGTTCCGTGGCAACAACCCGGTGCGCGAGGCGATCCACTCGGTGTTCCTGCTGCACGCGATCCGCAACGGCCTGACCATGGGCATCGTCAACGCCGGCCAGCTGGAGATCTACGACCAGATTCCGGCCGAACTTCGTGACGCGGTGGAAGACGTGGTGCTCAACCGCAACCCGGAAGGCACCGACGCGCTGCTGGCCCTCGCCGACAAATACAAGGGCGACGGCTCGGTCAAGGAAGCGGAAACCGAAGAGTGGCGCGGCTGGGAGGTCAACGAGCGCCTCAAGCACGCGCTGGTCAAGGGCATCACCACGCACATCGTTGAAGACACCGAGCTCTCGCGCCAGTCGTTCAAGCGCCCGATCGAGGTCATCGAAGGCCCGCTGATGGCCGGCATGAATGTGGTCGGCGACCTGTTCGGCTCGGGCAAGATGTTCCTGCCGCAAGTGGTTAAATCCGCCCGCGTGATGAAACAGGCCGTGGCGCATTTGATCCCTTTCATTGAAGAAGAGAAAGGCGACAAGCCCGAAGCCAAGGGCAAGATCCTCATGGCGACGGTCAAGGGCGACGTCCATGACATCGGCAAGAACATCGTCGGCGTGGTGCTGGGCTGCAACGGCTATGACATCGTCGACCTCGGCGTGATGGTGCCGGCGGAGAAGATCCTGCAGGTCGCCCGCGAGCAGAAGTGCGACATCATCGGCCTGTCGGGCCTGATCACGCCCTCCCTGGACGAGATGGTTCACGTCGCCCGCGAGATGCAGCGTCAGGACTTCCACCTGCCGTTGATGATCGGCGGCGCGACCACCTCCAAAGCGCACACGGCGGTGAAGATCGAGCCCAAGTACAGCAACGACGCGGTGATTTACGTCACCGACGCCTCTCGCGCCGTGGGCGTGGCGACGCAGTTGCTGTCCAAGGAACTCAAAGCCGGCTTCATCGAGAAGACCCGCGCCGAATACGTGGAAGTGCGTGAGCGCACCTCCGCGCGCAGCGCCCGCACCGAACGCCTGAGCTACGGCGCGGCCATCGCCAAGAAGCCGCAGTTCGACTGGGCCGCCTACCAGCCGGTGAAGCCGACGTTCACCGGGGTCAAGGTGCTGGAAGACATCGACCTGAACGTGCTGGTGGATTACATCGACTGGACGCCGTTCTTTATTTCCTGGGACCTGGCCGGCAAATACCCGCGCATCCTCACCGACGAAGTGGTGGGCGAAGCGGCCACCTCGCTGTTCAAGGACGCCCAGGAGTTGCTGCGCAAACTGATCGACGAGAAGCTGATCCGCAGCCGCGCCGTATTCGGCTTCTGGCCGGCCAATCAGGTTGACCACGACGACATTCAACTGCTCGACGATAACGGCGCGCCACTGGCCAAGCTGCATCACCTGCGCCAGCAGATCATCAAGACCGACGGCAAGCCGAATTTCTCCCTGGCCGATTTCGTCGCGCCCCAGGGCAGCGGCGTCACCGATTACGTCGGTGGCTTCATCACCACCGCCGGCATCGGCGCCGAAGAGGTGTCGAAGGCGTACCAGGACAAGGGCGACGACTACAACGCGATCATGGTCAAGGCATTGGCGGATCGTCTGGCCGAGGCCTGCGCAGAATGGCTGCACCAGCAGGTGCGCAAAGAGTATTGGGGTTATGCCCGCGATGAGCAGCTGGGCAACGACGAGCTGATCAAGGAGCAATACACCGGCATCCGCCCTGCCCCCGGCTACCCGGCCTGCCCGGATCACACCGAGAAAGGCGTGCTGTTCGACCTCCTCGACCCGGCCCAGGGCGACGGCAAACCCGGCGTCAGCGGCGTGTTTCTCACCGAGCACTACGCGATGTTCCCGGCAGCGGCGGTCAGCGGCTGGTACTTCGCCCATCCTCAGGCGCAATACTTCGCCGTGGGGAAAGTGGACAAGGATCAGGTGGAAAGCTACACGGCGCGCAAGCAGCAGGATTTGAGCGTGAGCGAACGCTGGCTGGCGCCGAACCTGGGGTATGACGAGTAATCACGGCCCAGTCATTTTCGGCTGACCTGGATTCGGCCACTGCAGGACCTGTGGGAGCGAGCTTGCTCGCGAATACGGCATTCCAGACGCTGAAATAGTCGGCGGATTGCCGCCCTATATCGCGAGCAAGCTCGCTCCCACACCGCTATGTTTGCTCTGCGGCAGCGTAGCGTCTCAATGAAAGAAAATCTGCCACGGTGCTCGCCAATTAACGATTCACCCGGGTACTCGCTGGCTGTGGTTTTCGCTCCACCGCAAATGTTTATCCTGCGGTTGCAGGATCAACGTCAGCTGGTTGAACAGATGAATGTCGGCGTACTGCGCGAAGAAGCGGCTGAGCAGTTCACCAAACAGGCAGATGTCCCCTTCCCCCGCGAAATGGCCTGCCTCCAGCGTGACTTCAATGTCCACACCGCGCAGCAGAAAACCGCCCTCAAAACGTTCAATCAGGTGATGACGAACTTCGATGATCGACTGTAACCGGCGCCGGTTCAGCGCACTGTCGGTCCAGTCGTAAAGCGCCAGCGTATTGCGCAAGACCTCGGCACTGTCGAGCAAGGGCAGAAAGCTTGAGCCCAGGTGACTGAGCACGCGCCAGTGAAAGCGGTCTTTGTCGGGTGCGTAACAAGGCATCGTCGGCGCACAGAGGTTGCGCACCTTCAATGTCCGCCGACTGGACTGCGCAGGCTGGTCCAGCACTGTTTCGGCCAGCGCCATTCGCGGCAGCTCGCCGTTGGTGCCCGTCAACTGCAGTGTCAGGCGGTGTGCCGGGTTCAAGCGGTCCTGTTCGAAACCGTCTCCGCCCAAGATCAGCCATGTGTCGTGGGACCCATCTGGCGCGGGTTTGAGCCGGGTATGGAAATAGCGCTCCGGAGCATCGTCGCGCAGCATTCCGCCCCTGTGCTGAAAATGGCTGAAGGGCACATACTCGTGCCGCGCAGCACGCTTGCCCGCGATTACGCTGTCCACGGAATAGATGTCCGTGTCGGCATCCTCCACCTGCACTGGCCGCAGCCGGTAATCGGTCTGTAAGGGATCGAGGGCCAGAGGGTCCGCCTCCAGGGCAAACAGATTAATGACCGGCACGGCGTGAAGACGAACATGCTCGGCACTGACCGCAACCCCGCGGGGCCAGGGTTGACCGAGCACCACCTCCAGCTCGAAGGCCTTGGTGTTGGCGTCCAGTTTCACCTGCTCCAGGCCCTTGATCGTGAGGAACATGAATTTCTCGGGGAAGCTGAAATACTCCAGCAATAACGGGCAGCCGCTGATACGGTCTTCGCCCTGCGGCCAGAGGCGATCCTCGTCGCCGAAGCCCTTGGGGCTGAATTTGACAGCGACCTCCTCGCGCTCCGAGCTCCCCCTGCGCAGGTAGACCTTGCGGGCATTGAGCGCCAGCGCCTGATGTAAGGCGTTGGCCGCGGGCGCGCTGGCATTCAGGTACAACGGCAGGTTGCCCAGGTCCATCGTGTCCCATTGCAACAGCTTGCCCCGGGAGAAACGCAGCCTGATCACCGAGCGGCCATCCGCCTCCTGTCCAACCCCCACGGCATCAAGGGACAGCGCACGCAGCGTCAGGTCCTGCGTGGTGGTGTAACGGCAGCGAGTCCCCTGTGGGCCGACCGGTCGCGAGCGCACCTCGAAGCCTTTGCGGATCGTCTCGTTGGTCTTCATCTCATGGATGTCAGGCGAGAACTCGACGATCGACAGCGACGGAATCATGCGCAGGTACTGCGGCCTGACCAGGCCGACCAAGCCTTCCGTCAACTCCGGTAGGTCATCGTCGAGCTTTTCCCGCAGACGCCCCATCAGGAACGCAAAGCCCTGAAACAGCTGTTCGACAGCGGGGTCCTGAGCCCCGGGTCTGTCCAGATTCAACGCGGCGGCGCGGTCGGGGAATGCGGCGCCGTATTCTTTAGCCGCTTCGCGCAGGTAGCGCATCTCGGCGTCGAAGTACGCCAGCGTCGGGTTGTCCTTGCTCATGGCAGATGTCCTTGTCTTGGGTGTCTCGGGTGTTGATAAACATCCTGCCTGCTCAGCCGGCGCTGGCTTCCGGGAGGGAGGTGATCAATGCGCAGCCACACTCACAGAGGTCGTCGTGGAACGCGACGGGTACGCCGTCGTCGCTGTAGCCTGAGTTGCCCTGGGCAATGCGGGTGGTGCCATGGCCTGGCAACGGGCAAAGCACGATGTCGCCTACGCGCGCCGCGCCAATGCCTTCGAAGATCATTGCGTCCGAGCCTGTTTTGACGATGCCGCCGCCGGTGGTGGTGTCGCCGATGCGGATGATGCCTTTCATGGTTGATTCCTTTTGCTGAGAAATGTAAGTGATTCATGGCTTCAGCGAAGCCAGGCAAAGAGTAAGACTGTTGTTACAAACGTAAAAACTTATCCAAAGTGGGTAGGTCCGCTAAGTCCCCCATCCACTAATAAAATTCAGCGCTGGGAACTTACTATTTCTCAAGAGCCTATAGCTTGCGCCCCCTCTGATGAGATAGAAGACTCCGTCAACGTCTGCAATATGGAAGTCGGTAGAAGCGGCACCTATAAACTTGCTTACCCCATGACGATGAAAATAAAGAACGTCTTCACCTAGCTGGGCTACAACCCCTTTTACGTTGGCCGATGCCAAAACCTCACGAAATGACCAGCAAGAATGAATCACCCCGCTCGCAGAAACGTCGCACGGAAGTAAAATCTTTGGCTCTCTAAAATCAGCCGCTCCAATATTTATTTCATCTCGGAACGAAACACTACCACTTTTAGATATATAGAAAGTCTTCCATTGCGCATCTGTACCAAAAGGAAAAATAACCTTGAAATCTCTGGGATCAGCACCATCCAAACGTTGACCTCTGAAGTAGACTCCATCGTTCGTGACGCTATATTGCGTGATCTGCTCGTTCTGCCAAGGAAGGTACGCTTCGGAGGACTGAGAAAGCGGCTTGTAGTCTGGGCGAAACCAGATCATATCATCCTTATAATCACTGGGAGACCCTATAAGTCTACCGCGGTCTACTGAGAGTTCATACAGAGTTCCTTGAGTGTGCAGATACCGCTTAGCTTTGTGAGAAAACATATACATGCCAGGGGAAACTTTATTTTCAAAACGAACCAGCTTATATGCGGACAAAAAAATCACATCGTTACCTAACGCGCCGAAAACCCCACCCTTTGCCTGGAGGAGCTGAGCGAGGTCATCCGTCTCGCAGACAGTGAAAGCCTCCGGACATTTAGAGGGTTCGAGCAAGCGAAACAGAGTGAGATCGACATCACCCAGGCTTTGCCCGCCAACAAAGGTCATATTCCCGGTACGAGAGACACTTACAAAGCTCCAAAAATCATGATCACCTAATGGGAAGATAACCGAGAAGTCTTTGGGGTCGGCCCCTTCCAACAACCGTCCTTCGAAGTACACACCCTGTTCGCCCACAGCATATTTGTAGAATTGCTCTTTTTGCCAGTCCAACAGCCCGGGCTCTTTGCTTTCTAAAACTCTGAATCTAGGCGACAGCTTTTCTACCTTGATTAACGTCCGGTGCTCTACTGTCCGAATGTAGCCCTTCATCTCCAACAAACACTTAAAACTAGTTATATTTGCAAGTATCGAATAAACCCCGAACCCGCAGTTTTTTTCAGGTGCATATTCTCGGTCTTCCCAATACACCTGGCCTTTTCGGACCCTGTAGTCACCTGCGAGTACCTGATCATAGGGCAGACAACTATTGTTCAGCGCGCCCCGTCCGTTTACCCGCTCTTCGCAGACTGGCATTTTGCTGTAGAGCTCAAACAACCCTGTGGTCAGCAGCATTGTTGCGGACAGCAGGAAGAACGCCTTCAGAAACCACTTCTTCATGCCAGCCTCCACCAGACCCGCACCGGGCCTTCGTGTTCGCTCTTGGGCAGGGGCCAGATTCGGTCACGGTAATAGCGCATGCGCTCGACAGGGAAAACGTCTCCTTGCTCGAAGTGACGAACAATGGACTGGCCGTCGGCGGTGTGCAGCTCCCGGTGCACGACCACCTGCCACCAACCGCTGACCGGGCACTTGGTCCCGGCGACGCATGGGTCGGCCGACAGGTCTGCCTGGCTGAAGCCTTTGGCGCCCGGCATCGGTCTGCCGGTGGCGGGGTCGAGTTTCAGGTCCTGGGTCAGGCGCTGAATTAACTCAGGCGATGGTTTTTCAGGCGGGACATTGGCTTCGCGGGCTTCCAGCCATTGCAGCTTGCCATCCCACGGCGGCAGTTTGGCCGGGGGCAGCGGGAGGATGTCGTTGATTTCGGGGACTTTGGGGTGGGCGTAGGAATACCTCGCCAGGATGCGCCAGATGGTTTTGTAGCGGTCGGCGCGTTGGAGGTCCTCCTCCAGACCGAGGTAATACAATTCGTCGGTGGGTTCTGGCCCTCGGAAACCGTTCTGCAGAAAACTGGAAGAGCTTTCGTCGCCTGCGGCGACTCCAAGCTGAAATGCTTCAAGAGCATCTGCATGTGCGCCGTTGTCTTGCAGATAGACGCCTAAAATATTCGCGGCCGCGCCATGTCCTTGCTCGGCGGCGCAACGACGCATCTGTCGCGCTACATCCGGCGCCCTGCTGCTAGGCGCCAGCGCGTCCCCGATTTCGTATTGGGCTTGGGCACTGCCCTCGTCAGCGGCCTTTCGCAGATAGCGCAGCGACATTTCCATGTCTTGCTTCAGATCGGCGATACCGTTTTTTAGAAACACCGACACAAAGTAGTAACCCGTGGCTACGTTTGCATCGATCAGGTCTTGACTGAAGCGCAGGTGTTCGTGACCCCGCATTTTGTATTTCCCGCGCAGGCCTCCGTTCTGCAGGTTGATATTGGCCTTGGGGTGACCATTCTCAGTGGCGATCCGGTAAAGCCGTGCGATTTCAAGGTCGATATCCGGATTTTGTTTCAGCTGGTTGTTTTTCTCCAGCCAACGGGCGTATTTAAACAGCACATCGCTGTCGGCACTGGCTGAAGGGAGAGTTTCGTGCTTGCAAGTGAAAGCCAAGTTGTCCTTGATTGCGGCGAGAGATTTCATTTGGATGTCCATGTCCGTCGATGGTCGTAATTCGTTGCGGTTGTCGCATGCGATCAGAGTCAGGCAGGCGAGCAGTAGTAACCGGCGCATCAGTCGAGGTTCGTCCGCGTTGCAGGGCAGTAATGAAACTCGACGAGGGGCGCATAGGGTTCATTTTTCGTCTCGGCGCTCTGCCGGACTTTGTTCTTGATGATGATGTCCTGCCAAGCGACGAACGCCGCCTCCGGATCATCCTGCATCCCCTTCCCCGCCGTATGCAGGTCCCACAACCTCCGCCTCAACGCCTGAGTTTCACTCGCCCACTCATGGGCAACGTTCAATTCGCTATCCACCTGCATGCTGCGGGTATTGATGTTGGCGGAGCCATGGGTGGTAAATACGTCGTCGACGATCATCAGCTTGGAATGGATGTACACCGGCATCCAGTTACCGGGAGGTGAATCGGGCGCCACCAGCGAGCAGATGTGCACTTTGAGGTTAGGGATGTCCTCGGGCTTGAGCACTTCTTGCTGGATGGCCTTGATCTGGTCTTCGAGCACAGCCATCCGGAAGGCCGCCGCGCTTTCGGCGTCGCGTCGCTTTTCGCGGGCCTTCTCGCTGATCGCACTGTCGCCCCCGGTCAGCAGGGTCGTCGAGAGGGACAACAGTTCGGTGGCGAGGGTTGTCGCCTGGTCTGCGATCAATTCGCTCAGGTCCTGCTCCTGCGCGGCGGCTTTTGCCTTTGCAGCCTCGATGCGCTGCAGTTGGGTGATTTTCGGCATGGTGTCGGCGCGCCCCAGGCTGTCGAGCATGCGGTGGGTGTTGACCGTGCCTTTGCCGATGCCGTCGTCGGTCACGTTGGTGATCACGAACAGGTGCAATGCGCCGTGCTTGCCGGGGTCGCGTCCGCCCTGGGTCTGGGCGATGGCGGCCTTCTTGATCATTTCGGCCAGGGGCGGCCAGCGAAAGTACTGGTTTTCGATGTAGATGAAGCCCGTGGCGTTGTTCACCGCTTGCAGGTAGAGCGTCTCGATGTCGCGACGGCCTTCCTGGGCCTGGGTGCGCAGGATCTGGGCGAAGTGCCGTTGCTGGTCGGGCGGGCATTGCAGGCGTTTGCCCAGGGCCATGGCGTCGCGAGTGGTCATCAGGTCTTCGCCCGTCGCGTCGAACCAGGCCGTGGCGAAGTTGTGGTGCAGGTGCTCAAGTATCGGCCCGGCCACCTGGCTGGAAATGTCCTGACGCGGCGTGTCACCCCGAGGCCCGGCATTGGGCGCGGGTTTATTGGCTTTGTCGCGCTTGAGCGCCGAGTGCCGATCCGTGTCCCAATATTCGTCGAGGGTGTTGTGGCCCATGACGAAACCCACCGCGTGTTCGGGCGCTTCATAGTCCACCAGCACGGTTTTCTGATGGTGGGTGACGGCAATACCGAGGGCTGCGAACGTGATGGCGCTCAGGTTCGGATCGGCGCTGTGATACCGGGCCTGGTGAACGATCTCGGCGCGGTCGAACAGGCTGAAGCCGCGACTGGCGTAAGCCGGGTATTGTTCACTGATGCGCTTGGGTGCCTGGCCAGCGGCAATGGCACACTTGGCGAACCAATAACGGTCATAGCCGTATTCGACGTCGGCGGTGTGTTGCATTTTACGATCGTCGAGCGCAAGCAACCCCTTGCCTGGAAGGTTAGCTTCGCCCGCCATGCCTGCGGTATTGAACGGCGCCTCCCAGCCCAATACGCGTACCTTTACACCCTCCTTGGCCTTTTCCATGAGCAGCGCGCCGATGCTGGGGTGCTTCCCCCCGTTGCGAATGAAATACATCGACGGCTGGAACCCCCAACAAATGATATCGACCGAACGTGTCGCGCTTGCAATGGCACGGTGCACGGCACCAAAGGTCTCTTCGCCGTTCACCAGCGGCATGTACGTCGCCAAAGCTGGCGGGTACTCAGACTCCTGCACGAACCAGGGGGGCGTCAGGATCACGGTGTCGGTTTCTTGAAACGATACGGGCGCGACGATTTCGGGCTGCGTCATGGGGCCTCCTCTTCCTGATCGGCGGTGTTATTCAGCACGGCGGCATACTGCGTGCGGTGGTCGGTGTGTGAAGCCGGCTGATTGACCGGGGTGTCCGGCGCGGAACGGTGGTTGTGCAGGCCTTGATTCGCCAGCCTTCCCTGCTCGGGATGGCTGTAAGTGGTCACGGCGGGAATGCGGTAGCTGACGCCGTTGGCCATTTCCAGCCGGTATTCCTGCGTCGTCGGCTGATGATCAACCTCGACGTGCCCGCTGCCGTCCATGACGCCCTCGGTGATCAGTCCGCCATCGGCATAAAGCTTGTAGGGCATGTGAGTCCAGCTGCTGCCAAGGTTGGGCGTTGCGGCCAGCTTCAGGCGCAGGGGCTGGCGGGTCAGCTGTTTCGGGGAGTCGGGATGGTCGGCAGCCATGGTCGCGCCGCCCTTGAGGAATTGAAAACTCGCGGCCTTGAGGAGATGGTCGCCCGCCGTCCCCGACTCGATGAGGCCCTGCTCCAGCGTCAGGTAGCTGCCTGCGGCGTTGAGCACGATCTTCTTCTTGGCGACGATGTGGATTTCGTCTTCGGTGCTGGTGATGCTCAGGCCTTGTCGGGCCAGCAGCTCCAGCGTGTCGTTCTGCGCCTGCACGCTGACCGGGCCTTGATTGGCGATCAGCTTGATGCCCAGCTGGCGCACGAACAGGCTCAAGCCTTTGCCGACCCCGATGAACATCCGCTTGACCACGCTGATGTCGGCTTCGCCGCCGGCGTTGAGCATGAGGTTGTCGTGGGCGGCCAGTTGCAGGTGCTTGCCGCTGGTGAGGGCGATACCCTGCGGCGCGCTGAGCAACAACACGGCGGATTTGAGCTGTTCGAGATTCTGCTCCAGCAAGTCCACTTGCGCCTGAACGCCGGCGGGCTCGGCCCTGCTCGCCTGAGCATCCCGGGACAGCCCTTGCAGTTGCTCCACCGCGTGCTGCAGGTGGGCAATCGCCGCTGCCATCTCCAACTGCTGCCCTTGGGCGCCGGCCTGTTCATCGGCGCTGATGAACAGCCCTTTGCCGCTGCGAATCGCTCCCCACCCATCGGTGCGCAGTTCGAAGCCTTCGCCGCGCTTGTCCTTGTTGGCATCCACCAGATGCCCCAGATTCAGCTGGCTCTTGCCGCTGTGGTCAGTACTGAGCTTGACGTGCTCCTTGCCGCGCTCGTCTTCCATGCGCAGTTTGTTGTTGGCGGGGGTGCGCAGCACATTACGGGTGAAGTCCCGGTCCGCCAGGGTCACCGGGTCCGGGTGCCGGTCGTCGTGCAAGGCATGGGCGATGTAGGGCCGGTCGGGGTCGCCATGCTCAAAGGCCACGGCCACTTCAGTGCCGGCAATCAGCGGCAGGTGCAGGCCGTGGGTGTCGCCGGCGTAGGCCCGGGCCAGACGCAGCCACGCACTTTCTTCACCGGGCTCCCAGGGATCACGGTCGAACAGGAAGTTGACCTTGTAGCGACCTTCCTTGTCGATGTGGCTGTAGGGGTCGTTGGCGATGACGCTGGTGACACGGGCGGCAACGGTGCCGGCGAGCTGCGGCTTGCGCAGCACCGGGGGACGGAAGCAAACGGTCTCGCTGAAGGGAATGGCCACGAAGGCGACTTCGAAACTGCGGTCCCGGGCGGCGCGCAGGCTCAGGCCCGTAATCACGGCGCCGGGTTCAAACGCGTTGGGGGCGTCACCGGTGACGTCGAGGATTTGCCCCAGCGCCAGGGTCGCACTGCTGCTGACGCCGGTTAAACGCGTCTGGGCATTGAGATAACGTTCGTGGCGCAGCCGGCCATAGAAGAAACCGCTTTCGCTTATAAGGTCTTCGTCCTGATCCCGTGCGTCGCCCAGCACGGTATAGGGTTCGGCATAGTGATAGGCCTCGCCGTAGGTGGTGGTGGCGCGGCGGCTCTGGTCCACCTCGCCGTCGAGCCAGGCATTGGCATCCCGTGGGTCGTAGGCACGAAAGTGGATGCGCTTTTCCACCACGCAATGGTCGGATTGCAGCTGCCACACAGCGTCCTGGTCATGGCTGTCCAGCCCCGAGGGCGAGCGACACGGCACCGTGATTTGCGGCCATTGGTAATGGCGCTGATCGTCGTTGAATTCGATCACGTCGATATCGAGACGGGCGTCGTGGGCGAAACGAAACCAGATGCCCGCCTCGGCCAGCAGCCGTGAGATGAACGCCAGATCGCTTTCGCCGAATTGCATCACTTGCTCGCGCCGGGGGTAGTCACGGACGAGCTTGAAGCGGAAATCATGGCCTTCCATGTCGTGGCGACTGCGCAGAATGCTGTCGACAATCTCCGGCACCGACATGTGTTGGTAGATACGGTACTGATGCCCGCGGGACAGCAGCGCCAGCCGCGGTTCAAGGGTGACTTCGTAACGCGCCTCGTCTCTGGAGGCTGACAGGCACTTGAAACCGGTGACCACGCCACACAGGGTGCGCAGCGGGGGTACGGCGGGTAACGGCAAACCGCCCATGGCGCTGGGGAGCACGTGGGGCGCGGTGTGCAGCGTGAACTGCGCGGCGTTGCCGAGCATGTGACCGGCGCCAATATCCTGAACCGTCGAGGTGAACTCGATGACGTAGGTGAACGGCTGGCTGAGGTGTTCTTCGCCCGTGAACGTCAGCACGTCGAGGTCGGCATTCAAGTCGTCGACGCGCAGGGTGTGACGGCTGTGGTCAAAAAAGGCCGAGAGTGAGTCCGTCATGGTCAGACGCCCCTCACGACAAGCTCGTCGACCATGTTGGCGAGCGTACGATTCAGGAACCACCACAGGACTGCCAGCGCGAGTCCCGCGATTGCCAGGTGCAGGAGTGGAGAACGTAGCCACCAGGGGAATGCGCGGACAGGCCCTCTGGCGTCAATCCAGGTCGGCCGCACCGGGAACAGCTGCGGCCCTGCCAGTGCGTCCAGCTGGTTTTTCAGAACCATGCGCTCTTCGTCATCCAGCGATCGATAACCGCCCAGAAACCCCAGCATCATCACCCGCTGGAATAGGGTCACGACGTGCATGTCCGGCGCAGGCTCGCGCAGCACTTCCCGCATTTGCTCATGCAGGATTTCACCCGCTCGATGGCGCCCGCAGAAGCGGGCCTGCAACGATTCGTTGATCCATATCTGTCGGACGCCGTCCCCGACGTTGGTCAACACGGCTTCATCAAGCAGCGCGCATTGCGCATGGATGATCAAGTCCATACTGGGCTGGCTCATGCCTGCTTCCTGCAATGCGCTGCGCGCGCCTTCAACTTGGGCAATACACGTCTCGCGCAATGTTTTGCTGTCGGTCATGGTGCGACAGTGACGCAGTTCAACCGCCAGCAAATAGGTATCCTGGAAGATAAGGTCTACATTAATCGGCACAATACCGGAGGGCTCATGACTTATTGAATTCATAGGTAACACCGAGAGCATTTTCAGGATTGAATGATTAATCGATCACTCAGGCGATAACGTGACCTCCGCCCACATCAATGAAGTGCGCGCAGGGAATAAAGAATATTGCGTCTACGGATTTGCCGTCCGTTTGGACACTCGATATTTTGATGAGGAAATTGGCGTGTGCGAGCATGGACAACGCGGCCCCGGCAGCCTGCCCTTCGGCCCCACAGCCTTGGGCCCGCAGCTACATCGCCCAGATCCCACCCGACGTTGAGGAGCAAGGCTAATGACTGAAAAATTAAAATGCTACCCACGTTTTCACATCAAGAAACTTCTTACAAATATCAGGAGCGGTCCTACGGAAAGTTCTGACACGTTAAGTGAAAAGAATCTGAAGCCAGAATTTAAAGTCAGCTAAAGCCAGCACTGTGAACGCCAACACCAACAGCGAGGATTTATAGCCATCGGTGGGCTGCCCGAATATACATTCTGTTTAATCGAACGCTGACCCATCATTTAAATTTTACATGCAGGCCCTTTAGCCGATTCAGCCGGAAACACCTGAGTATTAAATCGTGAGGGCCGAAGTATGAAGACTGGAAATGGCAAAGCGATCGGCGGATAACCGCGCTTACAAGGCGAGCAGCCTTATAAAGAACGGCATAGGGTGCCCTTCGGAGCCGACTTGATGGCGAGCCCGATTTCACAGACGCCGTTGCAGTGACTGCATGAACGGGTTCGCCAGCAGCAGGCCTACAGATAGGTGGAGGTTATCGCTACTGGTGCGTCACCCAGAACACCACCGCCCCCACCACCAGCACGACAATGAACAGAATGGCCCATGCATCCACATGGCTCTCGGACTTGGCAACTTTCGGGTGATTTCGCATTGCATCGCCTTTTGTCTGTTTTATGGGTGATCGCAAAACTCGCGGACCAGCGACAGGGGTCGTCGGCCATTGCCAGAGTAAAGTCGAGCCATGCCCTTATCACAAGTGAGGTTATGCCGGACCGACGTACTGCTTAGCACTTTTGGTTCTGTGCATATACTCAAACATCACTTTTGCGCATATCCGCAAACTGGTAACCTCCCCCGGCTCCGCAAGGAGTGCGCGGCCGTGCGCGCAGATTTGTTCGGTAGCCTGAAAGCAGACGACAACGCATCGCCTTTCCGGCTGGCCCAGCAGCAGTGAACCGCCTGAGAACAGGACCACCATGTACGTATACGACGAGTACGATCAGCGGATCGTCGAGGACCGCGTCAAGCAGTTCCGCGACCAGACCCGCCGCTATCTGGCCGGCGAGCTCAGCGAAGAAGAGTTCCGCCCGCTTCGCCTGCAAAACGGCCTCTACATCCAACGCTTCGCCCCGATGCTGCGCGTCGCTGTGCCTTACGGCCAGCTGACCTCGCGCCAGGCCCGCATGCTGGCGAAGATCGCCCGTGATTACGACAAGGGCTACGCGCACATCAGTACCCGCCAGAACGTGCAGTTCAACTGGCCGGCACTCGAAGACATCCCCGACATTCTCGCCGAACTGGCCACCGTGCAGATGCACGCGATCCAGACCAGCGGCAACTGCCTGCGCAACGTCACCACGGACCAGTTTGCCGGCGTCTCTGCCGACGAGCTGGTGGACCCGCGCCCCTGGTGTGAAATCGTCCGTCAGTGGACGACGTTCCACCCGGAATTCGCCTACCTGCCGCGCAAGTTCAAGATTGCGATCAACGGCTCGGCCTCCGACCGCGCTGCTATCGAGGTCCACGACATCGGCCTGGAGCCGCTCAAGAATGCTGCCGGCGAGCTGGGCTTCCGCGTGCTGGTCGGCGGTGGCCTTGGCCGCACGCCGGTGGTCGGTGCGTTCATCAACGAGTTCCTGCCGTGGCAGGACCTGTTGAGCTACCTCGACGCCATCCTGCGCGTGTACAACCGCTACGGCCGTCGCGACAACAAGTACAAGGCGCGCATCAAGATTCTGGTCAAGGCGCTGACCCCTGAAGTGTTCGCCGAGAAGGTCGAGGCCGAAATGGCTCACCTGCGCGGCGGCCAGACCACGCTGACCGAGGCCGAGGTGCATCGCGTTGCCAAACACTTCGTCGACCCGGACTACAAGGCGCTGACCGATTACAGCGCCGAACTGGCTCAGCTGGATCAACAGCACCCCGGTTTCGCACGCTGGCGCTCGCGCAACGTCCTGGCCCACAAAAAGCCGGGCTACGCGGCCGTGACCCTGTCGCTGAAACCGACCGGCGTGGCGCCGGGCGATCTCACCGACAAGCAACTGGACGGCATCGCCGACCTTGCCGATCGCTACAGCTTCGGTGAACTGCGCACGTCCCACGAGCAGAACGTGATTCTGGCCGACGTCGAGCAGAGCCAGCTGTTCGCGATGTGGGGCGAACTGCGCGAGCAAGGCTTCGCAACGCCGAACATCGGCCTGCTGACGGACATCATCTGCTGCCCGGGCGGCGACTTCTGCTCCTTGGCCAACGCCAAGTCGATCCCGATTGCCGAATCGATCCAGCGTCGTTTTGACGATCTCGATTACCTGTTCGACATCGGCGAGCTGGACCTGAACATTTCAGGCTGCATGAACGCCTGCGGCCACCACCACGTGGGCCACATCGGCATTCTCGGCGTGGACAAGAAAGGCGAAGAGTTTTACCAGGTGTCACTGGGCGGCAGCGCCAGCCGCGACGCCAGCCTGGGCAAGATCCTTGGCCCATCGTTCGCACAGGACGTGATGCCGGATGTGATCGAGAAGCTGATCGACGTCTATGTTGAGAAACGCAACGAAGACGAGCGCTTCATCGACACCTACCAGCGTATTGGCATCGACCCTTTCAAGGAGCGCGTCTATGCAGCGAATCATTAAGAACAACGAGGTCATCGACGAGACCTGGCACCTGCTGCCCAAGGACACGACGTTCGACAGCCTGTCCAACTGCGATGACCTGATCGTGCCCCTTAACCTGTGGCGCGAGCATGCCCATGCGTTGAAGGCCCGCGACGGCGGCCTGGGTGTGTGGCTGGACAGCGACGAGGAGGCCGAGGAAATCGGCGACGACGCGGATCAGTTCCAGGTCATCGCCCTGAACTTCCCGGCATTCACTGACGGCCGCAGCTACTCCAATGCGCGCCTGCTGCGTGACCGCTACGGTTACAAGGGCGAACTGCGGGCGATTGGCGATGTGTTGCGCGACCAGCTGTTCTACCTGCACCGCTGCGGGTTCGATGCGTTCGCCATTCGTGCCGACAAGGATCCGTACGAGGCGCTGGAAGGTCTGAAGGACTTTTCCGTGACGTATCAGGCTGCCACCGACGAGCCGCTGCCGCTGTTTCGGCGGCGTTGAGTCGCTGCTGCTGATTCCGCGTTTAAACACGCTTGATAAAAAGCCCCGGCTTCGTAAGAAGTCGGGGCTTTTTAATTCAGCTGGCTCAAGGTGCAAACACCGTCAATCTTGCGGTGTGGCGTCCGACGCCTTCCCGGCTAAAGCCGGTCCTTGTATGGGTTCCTGCAGCCTTCACGCGATGCGCTCAAGGGATCAGTCACCAGAACCGCTGCTGCGTCAGCTTGCCCCACCACCCTGTCACCAGGTGGTCAACCGAGGTGCTCGCGGCGATGCCAACCCGCTGTTGCAGGCTCTTGCGTTCGGCGTAGTGCAGGTGGAACACCTCGGCGGTCTTGGCTTTCTCCGACAGGTATTCATCGCTGGTCTTCAGCTCATCCACCAGCAGTTTGTCCTTGGCGGCAATGCCCAGCCAGATCTCGCCGGTGGCGACTTCGTCGATCTGCAACTGCGGGCGGTAGCTGGCGACAAAGTTCTTGAACAGCTCGTGGGTGATGTCCAGATCTTCCTGGAACTTCTCGCGACCCTTCTCGGTGTTTTCGCCAAACACCGTCAGCGTGCGCTTGTACTCGCCGGCGGTCAGCACTTCGAAATCGATGTCATGCTTTTTCAGCAGACGATTGACGTTGGGCAGTTGAGCCACCACGCCGATCGACCCGAGGATTGCGAACGGTGCACTGATAATACGGGTACCGATGCACGCCATCATGTAGCCGCCGCTGGCCGCGACCTTGTCAATGCAGACGGTCAGCGGAATGCCCGCCTGACGAATCCGCGCCAGCTGCGACGACGCCAGACCGTAGCTGTGGACCATGCCGCCGCCGCTCTCCAGGCGCAGCACCACTTCATCCTTGGGGGTGGCGAGGGCCAGCAGCGCGGTGATCTCGTTGCGCATGTTCTCGGTGGCCGAAGCCTTGATGTCACCGTCAAAGTCGAGCACGTAGACCCGCGACTTGACCTCGGTGGACTTCTTGTCCTTCTTCAGTTCCTTGGCCTGGGCCTTGCGCAGCGCCTTGAGCCGCGCCTTGTCCAGCAGCGAACCTTCGAGGCGATCACGCAGCCCTTTGTAGAAGTCATTGAGTTTGGTGACGTGCAACTGACCGCCTGCGCCACGGCGCCCGCGACCGCGCATCGACGCGATGACCACCAGCACCACAATGATCGCGATCACGATGGTGACGGTCTTTGCCAGGAAGCTGGCGTAATCGAAAATGAACTCCACAGAAACTCCTTACCGGTACAGCAGACCCTCGGCAGAGGATCGCGAATGGGGCCAAGCATACCGGCGCGCCGGTGGCCGAGCCAGTGACGCGACGGCGAATACGGGACAGATCGGCCAATTCAAACGAGCGTATGTTTTTTCATTGACAGACCGCGGGCCGTCCTCATAACCTCCCAGCACTTTCAACGTGCCAGGGTGAAGCGGTCGTGGGCAGCATCTATCTCATACGACATGGCCAGGCCTCGTTTGGTGCGGACGACTACGACGTCCTGTCGCCTACCGGTTTTCGTCAGTCCGAAATCCTCGGCGCACACCTCGCCCAGCTGGGTCTGAACTTCGACCGCTGCATCAGTGGCGCCCTGTTCCGCCAGCGCCACACGGCCGAAACGGTGATCGCCCAGCTCAACGCTGCCGGCCTTGTCCCCCCCGAACTTGAAACAGACATCGCCTTCAACGAATTCAACGCAGAAGGCGTGATCCGCGCGCTGCTCCCGGCGATGCTGGATGAAGAACCGGACGCCTTCGAGATCATGCGCGACGCGGCCAACAACCGCGCGGAGTTCCAGCGTCTGTTCGCCGCGATCATCCGCCGCTGGCTGGTGGGCGATCACGACGCCGCCGCCCTGCAGAGCTGGCAGGCCTTCGTCGAGCAAGTCGAAGCCGGCCTGAGCAGCATCCTCGACAGCGCCGGGCCAAGCGACCGCATCGCCGTGTTCACTTCCGGTGGCACCATCACCGCCCTGCTCCACCTGATCACGCAGATGCCGGCCACCCAGGCTTTTGAACTGAACTGGCACATCGTCAACACCTCGCTCAATCACGTGAAGTTCCGTGAGCGCGAGGTGTCCCTGGCTTCCTTCAACAGTTACGCGCACTTGCAACTGATGAAGGCGCCGGAGCTCATCACCTATCGCTGAGCCCGGCCAATCGCACTCGCAAAGTGCTAATCACCACTCATATAAAAGGATCACACCATGAGCTCCGTAGAAAACGCCGTCCACGCCATGAAAGCCAAGTTCAACCCAGCCGCTGCTGCGGGCCTGGACCTGGTGTTCGGTTTCCGCATCGACGAAACCAAGAACTTCTCCCTGATCGTCAAGGACGGCACCTGCGAATTGCAGGAAGGCGAGAACCCGGACGCGCAGGTCACCCTGGTGATGGACGGCGAAACTCTGGAAGGCATCGTCAGCGGCGAGACCGACGGCATGCAGGCGTTCATGGGCGGCAAACTGCGCGCTGAAGGCGACATGATGCTGGCGATGAAACTGAGCGAGCTGTTTCCTTCCTGAGGACGCACCGCCGTTGCGAAAGAACCGAAGCTGCCCGGCTTCGGTTTTTTTTCGTCCGGGCGACGTGCAAGACAGCGCCTCCCGCCTGTGAATCAGGGCGGCTGATTGCGGCGTAACACCCGCGCCAATAGCCCTTGTTCGCGGCCGCCGGTGCGCATTAGATTAGCCAATGATCCTGGCCCACCAAAATAATCTGCAGGGATACGCATGGCGCTCACCGACCAGTCCACCCCGGTTCGATCCGGCGAAGAACTCGACGCTGCATTGATCGACCCGTACCTGAAAGCCCACGTCCCCGGCCTGAGCGGTAGCGTGCAGATCAGCCAGTTTCCCGGTGGCGCGTCGAACCTGACTTACCTACTGAAGTACCCCGAGCAGGAATTGGTTCTGCGCCGCCCGCCGTTCGGTCACAAGGCGAAAAGCGCCCACGACATGGGCCGCGAATTCCGCATCCTCAATCAACTGCGCGACGCATTCCCCTATTGCCCCAGGGCGTACCTGCATTGCACTGACGACAGCGTGATCGGTGCCGAGTTTTACGTGATGGAGCGGGTCAAGGGCATCATTCTGCGCGCGGAGTTGCCCGCCGAGCTGAACCTCGATGCCGCGCAGACCGAAACCCTGTGCAAGAGCTTCATCGATCGGCTGGTGGAACTGCATCAGGTGGATTACACCGCCTGTGGCCTCGGCGATCTGGGCAAGCCTCAGGGTTACGTTGAGCGGCAGATTCGCGGCTGGACCGAGCGTTACGAGAAAGCCCGTACCGCCGATGCGCCGAGCTGGGAAAAGGTTGCCCGCTGGCTGGACGAAAAGCAGCCGGCGGACCACCCCGTCTCCAGCCTGGTGCACAACGACTACCGCTTCGACAACGTGATCCTCGGCCCCGACAACCCGATGCAAATCATCGGCGTGCTGGACTGGGAGCTGACCACGCTCGGTGATCCGCTGATGGACCTGGGCAACAGTCTGGCCTACTGGATTCAGGCGGACGACCCCGCGCCGGTGCAACTGATGCGGCGCCAGCCCAGCCATGCGCCGGGCATGCTCACCCGTGAGCAGTTCGTGGCGTACTACGCCGAGCGCTCGGGCATTGCCATCGACAATTTCGACTTTTACTACACCTACGGTCTGTTCCGTCTGGCGGGCATCGTCCAGCAAATCTACTACCGCTTCTTCCACGGCCAGACCCAGGACAAGCGCTTCGCTCAGTTCATTCACATGAACGCCCTGCTGGAGCGCATGGCCCTGCAAGTGATTGAGCGCTCCAGCCTCTGATTGCGACACGACAAGGAAAACAACATGTCCAAGACCCAACTGTTCGACCTCGATGGCAAGATCGCTTTCATCTCGGGGGCCAGCCGTGGCATCGGCGAAGCGATCGCCAAACTGCTGGCCCAGCAAGGCGCCCATGTCATCGTCTCCAGCCGCAGGATCGACGGCTGCCAGCAGGTCGCGGACGCGATCATTGCCGAGGGCGGCCAGGCCACTGCCATCGCCTGCCACATCGGTGAAATGGAACAGATCACGGCCGTGTTCGCGCAGATCCGCGAGCAGTTTGGCCGCCTGGACATTCTCGTGAACAACGCGGCGACCAACCCGCAGTTCTGCAACGTGCTGGACACCGATCTCGGTGCGTTCCAGAAGACCGTCGACGTGAACATCCGCGGCTACTTTTTCATGTCCGTGGAGGCCGGCAAGCTGATGCGCGAACACGGCGGCGGCAGCATCATCAACGTGGCGTCGATCAACGGCGTCTCGCCGGGGGTGTATCAGGGCATCTACTCGGTGACCAAAGCGGCGGTGATCAACATGACCAAGGTCTTCGCCAAGGAATGCGCGCAGTTCGGCATCCGCTGCAACGCCCTGCTGCCGGGCCTGACCGACACCAAATTCGCCTCGGCGCTGGTGAGCAACGAGAAGATCCTCAACACCGCGTTGGCGCAGATTCCCCTCAAGCGCGTGGCGGCGCCGAGCGAGATGGCGGGGACGGTGCTGTACCTGGCGAGCGACGCGTCGAGCTACACGACGGGCGTGGCGTTGAATGTGGACGGCGGGTTTCTGTCCTGAGTCGTGGAGGTAAACCCACGCCGCTGAGGTGAAACTGAGGTGTTCCTGATGGAATAAAGATTCCATCGGGTGCGCCCAACCGCCTACATTTTCCGCACAACAACACGTCTTAAAGGACACGCTGTCATGCGCGGGAATTCTCTTCCAGAACTGGGCGTCGGCCTGATCGGCACGGGCTTCATGGGTCGGGCTCACGCCCTGGCGTTTCACAACGCACGCACTACGTTCGATCTGCCCTTCAACCTCATCCTTGTCGCGCTGGCCGATGCCGATGCTGCGCGCGCGCAACAGTGCGCAGCCAGTTGGGGGTTCCAGCGCAGCCATGACGACTGGCAACAGCTGATCAGCGATCCAGCGGTCAATCTGGTAGCGATCACCACGCCAAACCAGCTGCATTTCCCCATGGCCATGGCGGCCCTTGAAGCGGGCAAGGCAGTGTATTGCGAGAAGCCGCTGGCGGTGAGTCTGGCGCAGGCGCGGGAGATGCAGGCGGCAGCGCGCAAGGCCGGCGTGGTGACAAGGGTCGGTTACAACTACCAGCACAACCCGATCATCGGGTTGGCAAAGCAAATGATCGAGCGTGGCGAGCTGGGCCGGATCGTCAGTTTTCAGGGGGAATTCAGCGAGGACTTCATGGGCGATGGGCTGTCGCCGTGGTCGTGGCGCTGCGAAGAGGCCCATGCCGGCGGAGCCCTGGCGGACCTCGGCAGTCATTTGCTGGCGATGGCGCGGTACCTGCTCGGCGATGTCGACGCGGTGTGCGCAGACTCGCAAACCGTGTATCCGCAACGCCCGGCCACGCGCGGCAGCGAAGAGCAACGGGCGATCAGTATCGATGACCAGACCTACGCGCTGCTGCGCTTCGCCAACGGCGCGCGAGGTACGTTCGGCAGCAGTTGGCTGAAGCACGGCTACAAGAATCACCTGAGCTTCGAGATCGGTGGCACCGAAGGGACATTGTCGTTTGATCAGGAACGCTTGAACGAGCTGCGGCTGTACCGAACAGGATCCCCGGGACGCGACGGCTTTCAGCGGATTCTGGCCGGTCCTGCGCAACCCGGGTACGCGTCTTTCTGCCCGGCGCCGGGGCATCAGTTGGGGTACAACGAACTGAAGACACTGGAAGTGCACGACCTCATCCAGGCGCTGGGTGGGCAGGTTTCGAGCGGGACGGATTTTGCCGAAGCGATGGAGGTCGAGCGCCTGGCTACAGCGATTCGCATTTCGGCGAAGGAGATGCGCTGGGTGAGTGTGTCGGATATTTGAGTCAGGTCAGACCGAAAGCCAAGGGTGTCCCCACCGGCCCCTTCCCGGCTGAAGCCGGTCCCACAATACGAGCGCGCGCCCGCTGACACACCGCGTGCGGTATTAGTAGGACCGGCTTTAGCCGGGAAGGCGTTGGATCTCGCACCGCGCACGTGATGGCGTCACCAGGATGGGCGGATCTTCCTGTACCACGGCCAGGACGAGGAACCGGTGAACGCGTCTCGCATTTGCCCGGCCGTTATCGCGCGGGCAACGGTGTCAAATGCGAGGGCGGTTCGCAAGGCAGGCCAGCAACGTTTTGGTAGACGGGCTGGCGCCTGCAAGCCGACGTGGAGGTGTTCATCCCGTGCCTGGGTCGAGGGCAGGTGGCGAAAGGGATGTTTGCCGCTTGCCAGTTCGTAGATCACACACGCGACCGCGTAGATGTCAGCGCTTGCCGAAAGCTGCCGGTATTCAAGCAGCTCAGGTGCGGCGTAGCCCGGAGTCCAGGCGTTGAAGCGCTCGCGGCTCAGGTGTGGCAGGCCGGGCAGTACGCCCTCCTCGGCCCTGCCAAGGCCGAAGTCGAACAGGCGCACGCCGTTCTCACTGAGCATGACGTTGCTCGGTTTCACATCCCCGTGAATAACACCGCAGCCGTGGGCGTAAGCCAGTGCGTCCAGCAACGGCAGCACGATCTGCCGCAGTTCTTGCCACGGCAGCCCCAGAGGCCGCTCGCAAAGAAGTTTGTCCAGCGTCAGACCTCGCATCAGTTCCATCGTGATGAAGGCACGCTCGCAGGCGGTGTCGACGTGAAATCCGTGCACACGCAGCACGTTGTCATGCCGCAGGTAGCGGGTCAGGCAAAACTCGCTGTAGAGCACGGCGCTGGCGTCTGGCGATTCGGCGAAGTCCTGGTTGAGGACCTTGAGCGCGACATACGGGTCGGGATCGCCGTACTGCTCGGCGAGCAAATCGCGGGCGCGGTAGACGGCTCCCATGCCGCCGGCGCCAAGCAGTCGCTCAATGCAGTAACGGCCTGCGAGAACGTCGGGCATTGTGCTGAAGGCCGATGGGGCCGACAGGCGAGCGGGTTCACGATTTTTCGACTGAGCGAAGGCGTAGTAGGTGAGATCGCTGGGCGGGTCATCCCCGGGGGGAGCAACGAGCGCTTGTCCATCGGAATCTGTTTGCAGAGGATCGGTCATCCGCGGATCACCACAGCCGTCAGGTTATCTCGGGCGGCACCCCGCAGCGCGTCATCGAACAGGCGCTTGAGTGCCATTGCCGGCAGAGCCAGACTCAACGCATGGCCCAATGCATCGCTGCTCAAGCCCTGATACAAACCGTCGCTGCACAGCAAGAACGCATCACCGGCAAACACCTCAAGCTCCAGCACCTCAAGTGTCAGTTGTTCGGCAGCGCCCACCGCTCGGGTCAAGGCGTGCCCGCCAGGGTGGGCCCGGGCCTGTCGGGCGTTCATCTGTCGTTCATCGATCAGTTGCTGCTGCAGCGAATGGTCCCGGGACAGCTGATACAGCCGCTGACCGCGCCACAAATAGCAGCGGCTGTCCCCGGCCCAGACGCAGGCCGCCCGGTTTTCCTCCATGAGCAGTGCGACCACCGTGCTGCCAATGATGCTGTCCTGTCGGCCTGCATTAACGGTCAGCTCCTGACCCAGCCGCCGGTTCAGCCAGTGCAGGCACCGTCTGATGCCGATAAGCCTGTCATCGAAGTTTCCGTGCAGCGGCAGCTCCGCCAGACTGGCGACGATCATCTGGCTGGCGATGTCGCCCCCCTGGTGGCCGCCCATGCCATCGGCGACCACCCACAGCCCCTGCTCGGGACACTCCAGAAACGCATCTTCGTTACGTTCCCGGACCTTGCCGGCGTGGGTCCGGGCAGCGCTGCGCCAATGGCCGACGACCGCCATCAGAGTTGTGCCGGCATGCGGAAGCTGCGCAGCACGGCCATGTCGAACGGGTTTGGCGAGCGCTGGCTGGTCAGCAGGTAGCTGGCACGCAGCCCCCCTACGTCGGCCTTCAATACCAGGACGTCTCGACCGCTGAGTTCCTCCCGCTGCATCGAATCCAGCAACCGGAACAATGACCACGGTCCCGAGCTTTCTTCGATACCCAATGGGCGGCCCACCATTCTGTCGAGCACCAGGCTGGTTCGACCGGCCTGGGCATCGGTGGGCCACTGAAATGACACCGGGACAATCGGGCCATGGCGGTATTCGAGGGTCTTGTCGCCCAGCTTGAATTCGGAACGGCTGACAGAAGAGTCCAGGGTATGGGGCTCAAGTTTGAACTGCAGCTGTGGCTCGGCCGGGTTGTCCGCAAAGAACCCCTGCCGGATGACCCGGGCCGCGCCCATCTGCTCGAGATACGCACGGGAGATTGGCAGGCTTTGCCCGTCGATACTGCGCAGACGGTAACTGCCCTTCTCGCCACTCACGAACGGCCGCAGAAAACCGTCGAAGAAGCGGTCTGCGACGCCCTGTACCTTGAAGAACTCGCGAAAATCACCGAGTGCGACATCACTGGCACTGTTGGCGTTGAACGGATAACGCTTGCTGATCGCCTTGGCGTAAAAGCTGTACACCTCACTCTGGTAGTGCTGGTTCACGTGTTGATACGCGTCGCGAAGCACCAGCCGCCATGAGTCCTCGGCCAAGGTGCTGAACCACGCGCCCACCGGACGTGGCAGCCGACTGGATGCCGCACGCAAGGTGCCCAGCGCATCACGCTGCCCGCCCATGCGTGACTTGGCCATGTCGAATGCCGCCTGCTCCGGCGAGCTGGCCCTGCCCAGACTGGCCATCTGCATTTGCAGCTCGTTGAGCACTGCCAGAACGGGCACCAGATCAGCCGTCGGCCCGTCCTTGTCGTCGAGCAAGCGGTGCAACGGATCAAAGCGCGTTTGCAGGGATTTGCGCGCGGTATCCGGGACGGAGGCACTCAAGGCTTCAGAACCCTTGCTGGACGCAGCCACCGCCAGTTTGCCGGCTTTGCCCCCTTTGTCCGCCACCTGCGTGGCGACATCGATGGCGTTTGTCAGGGCCTCGGCAACCGGGGTGAAGCGTGTGTTTTCGCGGACTTCCCTGAGCAGGTTGATCACTGGCGAATGGGCCGACGTCAGGCCCGCCAGTTGCTCGGCACTGTCGGCGAAATCGTAGGGGCCGGGCAGCTCGACCGCGCTGACCGCTTCGCCCCAGTAGTCGGCGTAATCGCGGAAATAGAGCTGTTCGAGCTCCACCATCAGACGCCGCATGTCCATGCCACTGAGGCCGGCGCCTTCACCCAGCACCCAGTTGTCCCGCAGGATATCGGCCACCACCCGGGAGCCGTGCACCGAGAAGTACTGCTCGTAGCCCTGTCGGGTGTAGAACCCCGGAATCACATAATCGGTGCCGACGAACAGCGCCGCCTGCGGCCCGAGGTGCTGGTCGAAACTGTAATCCGGCAAGGTACCGGCCTGCTCGCGCAGGATCCGGTAGACAACGTTCGCCAGGGACTCGCCGCGCAGGACCTGCCGTGCCTGCGACACGCGTTGATCATTGAGGGCATGGACGAAAGGCAGCTTCAGCAACCGTTCGAAGTGGCTGTTCAGACCGTCTTGCACCGCGACATTGCCGGGGTACAGCTCGGACCCATCAGCGGCGACCCGCTCCCTGAGCCACGTCGCATCACGCCGGTCTTTTATGCCGAGCATCAAATAGGCACGCAGGCTTTTGAGCAGGCCCTCACGATTCTCAAGGTTGGCGGCAATCTGCCCCTCCAGCATCATCGCCACCTGAGGCAGCAGCAGACGCTCCAGCTCGCGCACGTAAGCGCCTTCCACAACCGGATTGACTGCTTCGCCTTGATAAAGGCCGCCACGCGCCTGGTAACCGACGTCCCCTTTGCCTGGGAAAACCTGGGTCGCCGCGTAACGGGTGTCCAGCACTTTGAGCACTGCGACAAGGTCAGTCTGGACCGTGTGCGCCGACCGCTGTTCGGCCCAGGTTCGAGCCAGGGCACTCACACTGTCGAGCCGTTCATAGTTGCTGGAAAAACTCACGGCCCAGAGGCTGCCAAACAGCGCGAGTGACGCCAGCGCCCCTGCATATAGTGCGCGCTGGGCCCAGTGGATACGGCTGCGCTCGCGGGTGTCCAGGCCGGCAAGGTCCGCCTCCGGGAAGATCACCCTGCTGAGCAGGTGGTTGATGAAACGCGAGCGCCTGCTGCCCAGAGTCGGCAGCGATCCCGTGCTGATCCCCGGACTCACACCCCTGCCGACCGCAGGCGCGTGCATGTCCTGCTCAAAGCCGGGCGCGCTGGTGAGGTAGAAGCCCCGCAACTGGCTGGCTGACTGATAGCGATTGCCAGTGAAGGCCAGTTCCACAAACACGCACACGCGCTCGCCGATTCGACTGAGTTGATGGGGGAAGTCGAGAATGCGGCCACGGCGCGAGGGATCACGCTCTTGATGGATGCGGGTGATCACCTGACTGTTAAGCCGCACCAGCAGTTCGCCGAATTCATCGCGCAACACCTCGGCGTCAGTGCCGCTCTGCCCTTTGCGGAAGGTCGTACCGAGGACCTGATCACTTTCCTCGCGGGTCAATTGATCGAAAAACGCGTCGAACCCCGGAAGACTGTCGGCCTTGCTCAGCACGAGGTAGACCGGCACCTCGGCGTGCAGCTTCTGATGCACCTCCTGCAAACGCGTACGCACCTGCCGTGCGAGGATTTCGAGTTCAGGGTCGCTGTCGTGGAGCAGCGTGTCGACAGGGAGTGTGACGAGTACGCCGTTCAGAGGGCGGTTGCGGCGATATCGGCGCAGCAGGTCAAGCAGCGTGCACCAGGCGCTGCGGTCGATGTCAGTGCCGGGCTGGGTCAGGTAACGGCCAGCGGTGTCGACGAGCACGGCATTGTTGGCAAAATACCAGTCACAGTGGCGAGTGCCTCGAGGGTCACGGGCGAGTGTGCGCTCGGCCTTGTCGAGCGGAAACTCGAGCCCTGAAAAGTCCAGCAGGCTGGTCTTGCCGGCGCCCTCGGGGCCGATCAGCAAGTACCACGGCAGCTCGGTGCGCCAGTGATCACTGCGGCCGCGATACAGGTCTGAGGTCTTCAGTGTTTTCAGCGCGTCCTTGAACCGCGTCGTCAGTTCAGCCTGCTCCTCGTCGATCTGATCGTCGCGCTGCATGCGCGCCTGCGGGCCAGCAGCGCCGGCTTGAAGTGACTCGCGAGCACCGGACGGACAGTGTCCTCAAGCACCTGCGCAGCGGGACGCGCGCCGTCGGCACAGAGGTCACTGATGAGGTCGCTTCCCAAGTTCGAGGTCATCAGGATCAGCGTGTTGGGGAAATTGATCTCCCGCCCTTCCCCGTCGTTGGCCACTCCCTTGTCAAAGATCTGATAGAACAGATTCAACACGTCCGGATCGGCTTTTTCGACTTCATCGAGCAGGACCACGGAATACGGTCTCTGCCGCACCGCTTCGGTGAGCATGCCGCCCTCGCCGTAACCCACGTACCCCGGCGGCGCACCAATCAGACGCGAGACGGTGTGCTTCTCCTGGAACTCGGACATGTTGATGGTGGTGATGAACCGCTCGCCGCCGTACAGCAAGTCAGCGAGCGCCAGCGCGGTTTCAGTCTTGCCCACACCGCTCGGCCCGACCAACAGGAACACGCCCACGGGTGCGTCGGGTTTGTTAAGACCGGCTGCGGTGGCCCGCATCGAACGATCAAGGGCGTGCACCGCGTGCTCCTGACCGCGAATACGGGCGCTCAAGTCCCTTGAAAAGCTGGCTATTTTGGCATTGTGCTCCCGCGCCAATTGCGCCAAGGGCACGCCGGTCCAGGCACTGATCACTTCGGCGACAAGCCGCGGGCAGACTTCGAAGCTCACCAGCCGCTCCCGGGCCTGGGCCTGAGTCAGGGCGAGGTGAATCTCATCGCGTGCGGCTTGCAGGTCTTCGACAGTGTGCGGTTCATCGACATCAACCGCCTGCGCCATTCGCTGACGCAGCTCCAGCAGGCGCTCGGCCAATCCCTTCTGTTCAAGCCAGAGTGACTCGAGCGCAAGGCGTTCTTCATCCGCAGCGCGCAAACGGTTTTCCAGTGCATCCAGTGCCGGATGATCAATGAGCAAACCGGCTTCGGCGTCACGACGCAGCGCCTGACGCTGGCGGCTGCCTTCAGCCAGCTCGTTGCGCAAACGCTCAAGACGTTGGGGGGCGGCGGCAAGGCTGATGCGAACGCGTGCGCACGCCGTGTCGAGCACATCGACGGCCTTGTCCGGCAATTGGCGGCCGGCGAGATAGCGGGCAGACAACTCAGCGGCGGCGACCACTGCGTCGTCCCGCAGATAGATGCCGTGGCTCCGCTCGTAAACGTGAGCAAGGCCACGCAGGATGGTCACTGCTTCATTGATGGTCGGTTCGTGCAACCGCACCGGCTGGAAGCGGCGGGCCAGCGCCGGGTCTTTCTCGATGTATTTTTTGTATTCGGTCCAGGTCGTCGCAGCGATGGTGCGCAATTCGCCACGCGCCAGGGCCGGCTTGAGCAGGTTGGCCGCATCGGAGCCACCCGCCTCCCCCCCGGCCCCGATCAGGGTATGGGCCTCGTCGATAAACAATATGATCGGTTTGGGCGACGCCTTGACCTCGTCGATCACGCCCTTGAGGCGACGTTCGAACTCCCCTTTGACGCTGGCGCCGGCCTGCAACAGCCCCATGTCCAGCGACAGCAGCTCAACGTCCTGTATTGCCTGCGGCACTTCCCCGGCGACGATACGCGACGCCAGCCCTTCAACGATCGCCGTCTTGCCGACACCGGCATCACCCACCACGATCGGGTTGTTTTTCCGCCGACGGGCGAGGATATCCACCATTTGCCGAATGGCGTCGTCACGGCACAGCACCGGGTCGAGCCTGCCGTCTCGGGCCTGTTGGGTGAGGTTATGGGTAAAGCGGGTCAGCAGTGACTCGCCGGCCCCATCGCGGTTGCCGGCGTCGGAATGGGCCTTCTGTGACAAGGCGAATGCTTTCAAACGCTCGATACTCAGTCGGGCGAGCAATGCCTGATAGCGGCTGCCTGCGTAACGCATGGGGTTGCGCAGTAACGCAAGGATCAGCGCCCCTTGTTCAACCTGGGTCTGGCCCAATTCAAGGTTGGCGACCAGCAGCGCATCCTGCAGCCACTGCACCAGTTCCGGGGCAAATACCGGGCTGCGGGACGCACTGTGTTCCATCCGCATCTGCAACGCGGCGCCAAGTTCACCCGCGTCCACACCGGCATCCTGCAGCGCGCGGGAAAGCAGGCCCTGTGGGCGCTCCAGCAAGCACAGCAACAGGTCCTCGACAAGCACCTTGCTACCGCCGCGTCCCACGCAGCGCTCGGCGGCGTGCTCCAGGTCGCGACGGCTTTCGGCGTCAAGCGCCTGAATAAGTTGTTGCAGGTTGATGTTACTCATCGTTCGGCTGTCCTTAATGATTGGCTGCCCAGGGTGACCACGCCGTCCGCGCGGTCGCGGCCCAGCCAACTGGTCCATCCCAGGCGACACGCGTTCTGACCGGCCAGGCGCAGTTCGCGAATTTCTTCCTGACGCAGCGCCAGGCGAACGTCGTAATCAAGCGGGTCACGCAGCGTGAATCGCACCAATGCGCACAGCGGTTGGTAACCCGCGCCGATGGGCAGGAACTCGTGGAAACGCTGCCAGCCAAGCTCTCGAACATGAATGCGGAATTTGCCACTGCGGTCGCGGACGTGTTCGCCAAGCACCAGGTCCTCGCCGAGCTGGCTGTTGGCTCGGCCAAGGCTGTTGCGCTGCTCTTGGAGAATGTCCACGCGACGCTCCATGCATTGTTCAATCGTCAGTGCTGCGTGTTTGAAGTAGTACCGCAGCACCGCCTCAATCAGCGCTGCCGAATGTGCGCGCAGGCTGAGCAAACCCAGGTAGGGCAGCAGTCGCTTCCAGTTCAGCTCCCGCGCCTGTCGAATCTCCTCGCTGCCCAGTCCGATGAGCGCGAACAACTGCGATGAAAACGGATCGATCGCGCCGCTTTCAAAACAGGCGCGGTAGCGGTATTTCTTCCAGATCGGCAGCATCAGCCGATGCAGGCGGTGGTGAAACAGGTCCAGGAACTGGCGGGTCGGGTTGCCTTCCTCGCTGTCGCCCAATGCCTGCTCGCTATAGAACGCAGGCAAAGGCGATCCGGACCCCACAAGTCCCGGCAGGTTGAAGCGCAGGCGTGCACGCATCAGCCCGGACGCTTCAAAAAACTCCACGCGGTCCACATCACTGCCCGGAAAACCGAGGCTCGGGTTGGCCTGGAATTCCAGTTGGTCATACAGGTCGTCATCGCTCAAATGCGGGTGCGCCATGCGCAGCCGGTCGATGACCAGCAAGACGGCCTGAAACAGCGAATATTCGCGTATGCCTTGGGTCAGCCCGCTCAAAGCAGGGGCTGCAGGCCCATACGGGGTGTCCATTGGTACACCTCTCCCTGTGTGCTTTTCACGCGCAGCTCGTGATACGAATTGAGGCTGGCGTAAAGCGCAAAAAACTCATTAAGAACGGAGGCGAACACGAACACGTCGCCGTCGCCGATATAGCCGTGCGGGTCGATGGTCAGCTCGGTGCGCAACCCGCGTACCGGCAGCCCTTTGTGCAGCCGGTCGACATGCTGGTGCCGGATCGACTTGAGCCCGCCCAGCAGGCGCTTGCTGACCTTTTCTGCGTGCGGGTCGTAATAGCGCGGCAAGTCGTAGGTTTCGAGGATCACCTTCAAGGCATTGACGTCCGCCAGGGACAGGTAGTTAAGCGACATGTTGCTGATCAGCTTCCACAGGAAGTCGCGGTTCAGCGGCGGCGCATAACTGGGCGTGGCCGGGGTGATATTGCGGAAGGTCAGACCTTCCGGTGTCTGTTCGCAGGCGATGCAAATGTCACCCAGCTTGAGCTTGCGCGGCAGGTTCTGATGGGTGCACGTCATCTCGATCGACAGGGTTTCAGAGGCTTCGGTGTGACGGATGCCGAAGCTCAGGTAGGTGTCGAGGCCATCGTGCAGCGACAATGAACGCTGGCGAATGCTGTAGTGCGGACGGCGGTTCGGCACATCGAAACTGGGGTCATGCTCAAAGGACTCGAAAGGCACGTAGGTTTCGTAACCCAAGCCACCGGGCTTCCAGCCGATCACCGATTCGACCGAAAACACGCCGCAATTTGCCGGGCTATAGAGCGCCGGCATCAGCAGGTACTCGTCCTGTTTGCCCTCGAGGCGGATCGGCGTGGCGTCATGTTTGAACAGGTTCACGATGGGCGTGCAATGGAGCTTGACGTTGTCCAGCGTCGGTCGCAGGCGCTGCACACCGCTCTTGCGAATGTCGAAACGCAATTCAAGCCCGCGTAGGCGTTTGAGCGTTTCTTCCGGCAATGCAGCGAGCAGGTCCAGACCATTCACGTCCACAAACAAAAACTTGTCCTGGAAAGCGAAGTACTCCTGCAGATAGCGGTAACCGCGGAAGGTATTCAGCGGATACGGGATCAGCGCTTCGTCTTCGGCAAACCCCACGGGCTGGATACGGTCGCCAGGGATGCTGAATGACATGGGCAGGCCGTTGACGCCCTGGATGGGCTTGCCGTCCCCGTCCAACGGCACCAGCTCGATCCGCTCGAGATTGCGCAGAAGGCTCAGATAGAGCATCTGGCTGATGTAACGCTCGCCGGCAAAATGCAGGCGCAAACGGCTCAATTGCAACTCACCAAAATGGCCTTCGCCGCTGATCTCCAGCCGCAAGCTCAACAGTGAGCCCTCGCCCTTGACCGAGTACGTCAGTGCGACCAGGTCGAGCGCCTGGACATCGGTCGGGTAGCAGGTGCGGAAGCAACACTGCACGCCATCGATCGGCACGCTGTCCACCGGCGTATCCCGCTCCACCCTCAGCGCAGGCCCTGCCAGCTTCAGCGGGTCAAATTGCAGAATGCTGAAGGCAGGCAGCGGCTGCATGTAGTTGGGCCACAGCAGTTGCATCAGCGAATGACTGAGCTCGGGCAGCTCGTCATCGAGCTTCTGTCGCAGGCGTCCGGTCAGGAACGCGAAGCCTTCCAGCAGCCGCTCTACGTCAGGATCCCGTCCGGCCTGCCCCAGAAAAGGCGCCAACGCCGGGCTGCGCTCGGCAAACAGACGACCTAGCTGGCGAAGCGCGGTGAGCTCGCTTTGGTAGTAGTGGTTAAAGGACATGGTTTTACCTTCGAGCGCAGCTGTTTGGTTCAAGGGTGGTCGTTGCGGAAAACCGCCTGCTGGTGCCTTCCGTCATCGGGTGCAGTCACATGCAGCGTGTCCTGACATCAGGCTTTTCTGTGGTTGACCTGTACCTGACCGCCGCCCTCCAGGCAGGCGGCGAAAGTGACCTGACGCTTGAAACCCTCAACCTCCAGCAGCCCCTCGATACGAAAGGCGAGCCGAAGCTGATCGTTTTCGTGGGGCAGCGCGATGACCTGGACGCTGCTCAAGCGTGGCTCGTAGGTTTCGATGAAAACCTCAATAGCGAGCCGCGCGTTGGTCAACGCGTCATGAAGGCTCAAACGCATGTCGTTGAGATCCGGCAGCCCATAGTCGATAAGCGTCTGAACGCTGCCCGCACGGGTGCTGAGCATCTTGGCCAGATGGGCAGCCACCGATGCCGTCGCAGCGTCTTCGCGGCTCCAGCCAACGCGCTTGTCGGCGTCGCCACCCAGGCGTTCAAAAAGGCTGCCGTACCCAGTCATGCGTCGACCCCCTTCACTCTTTGTCCAGCTTGCCCACCAGCGACAGGGTGAAATCGGCGCCCATATATTTGAAATGCGGGCGCACGTTCAGGCTGACGCGATACCAGCCGGGTTCACCCTCCACGTCACTGACGATGATCTGCGCTGCACGCAGGGGACGCCGACCACGGACTTCAGCGCTCGGATTCTCCTGGTCGGCAACGTACTGGCGAATCCACTTGTTCAGTTCCAGTTCGAGGTCAGTGCGTTCTTTCCAGGAACCCAGCTGCTCGCGTTGCAGGACTTTCAGATAGTGAGCAAGACGGTTGACGATCATCATGTACGGCAGCTGGGTGCCGAGTTTGTAGTTCAGCTCCGCCGCCTTGCCCTCCGCGCTGGTGCCGAAAAACTTGGGTTTTTGAACCGAGCTGGCGGAGAAGAACGCCGCGTTGTCCGAGCCCTTGCGCATGGTCAGGGAGATAAAGCCCTCCTCCGCCAGCTCGTATTCACGCCGATCGCTGACCAAGACTTCGGTCGGGATCTTGGTTTCGATTTCACCCATGCTTTCGAAGTGGTGCAGCGGTAAATCTTCGACTGCGCCACCGCTCTGGGGGCCGATGATGTTCGGGCACCAGCGGAATTTCGCGAAGCTGTCCGTCAGCTTCGTACCGAAGGCGTACGCCGTGTTGCCCCACAGGTAGTGCTCATGGCTGTTGGCAACGGTTTCCTTGTAGACGAACGACTTGACCGGATTCTCCTGCGGGTCGTACGGGTTGCGCAGCAGGAAGCGCGGCACCGTCAGCCCGACGTAGCGGGCGTCTTCCGACTGACGGAAGCTCTGCCATTTGGCGAACTGCGGGCCCTCGAAATGATCCTTCAGATCTTTCAGGTCTGGCAGGCCGGTGAAGCTTTCCAGGCCAAAGAACCTGGGGCCGGCGGCGGCGATAAATGGCGCGTGGGACATGCAGGCCACGCTGGAAACGTACTGCATCAGCTTCACGTCCGGGGCGCTGGGGGACATGAAGTAGTTGGCGATGATCGCCCCCACAGGCTGCCCACCGAACTGACCGTACTCGGCGGTGTAGATATGCTTGTAGAGACCGGCTTGCATGACCTCGGGGGAATCTTCGAAATCTTCCAGCAAGTCCTCTTTGGACACGTTGAGGATTTCAATCTTGATGTTCTCGCGAAAGTCGGTCCGCTCGACCAGCAACTGCAAACCACGCCAGGACGACTCCAGAGACTGGAAGTCCGGGTGGTGCAAAATCTCGTCCATCTGACGCCCCAGCTTGGCGTCGATCTCGGCAATCATGCGGTCAACCATTGCCTTCTTGACCGGCTCACCCGCATTTTGGGGTTTGAGCAGTTCCTCGATAAACGCCGACACGCCGCGCTTGGCGATGCCATAGGCATCCTCATCCCGAGGCAGGCGAGTTTCGGCAATGATGCTGTCGAGAATGCTGAACTCGCCGGGTTCTTTGCCCTGCTGCTGCGCTGGTGTAGTACTCATGGTGTTGGCTCCTTGGCAGATGGACTCAGGTGTCCTGGGCGGCGGCGTTCAAACCCAGCTCGCCCAGCACGCGACCGCGGGACTCGTCGTTGGCGAGTACGCCTTCAATGGCTTTGCGAAAAGCGGGCGCGTTCCCCAGCGGTCCTTTGAGCGCCACCAGGGCGTCGCGCAGTTCCATGAGTTTTTTCAGTTCCGGCACTTGGTCGACCAGCGAGGCCGGATTGAAGTCCTTCATCGACTTGACGTGCAGTTGCACCGCCAACTCCTCATTCCCTTCCTCCGCTTGGAGACGGTTGGGCACGCTCAGCGTGAGGCTCAGGGCCTGCTTCGCCAGCACCTCGTCAAAGGTCATCTTGTCGATGCTGATGGGCTTGCGCTCTTCGACTTTTCGCTCGTCTTTTCGCAAGGTGTAATCACCGATTGCGAGCAGCTTCAAAGGCAGCTCGATCTCTTCCTGCGCACCCCCCGTGGCGGGCTTGAACGTGACGTTGATACGTTCTTTGGGGGCTACCGATCCTTCTTTGGCCATGGCCGTTCTCCTGGTAATTAGGGCCCTGGGGCCTATTCAAGTACGACTTCGAGGTCGAGGTGGCACAGCCTGCGATAAACCTCTTCCTTGCGTTCCCGGGCGCCATGACCCTGGGGCAGCAATTCGAAACAGCTGTGCAAGAGATGCAGCACCTGCAGCGCAAGATCAGGCTCCCAGGCATTGATGCCTGAGTCCTGCAGGGTTTGGTCGAGGGTTTCGAGCTGGGTCTTGGCGAGTTCGTATTTCCTGGCGGTGAAGCACAACCGGGCCAGGGCGAATTGCCAGAAAAATCGTGCACGCTCGCCCCGGGCGCTGTGCAGGCCCTGCTTCAGGCGCTGGACAGCGGCCCTGAGGCCGTCATCGCGCAGCACCGAGACCGCACACTCCAGGGCGTCTTCCCAGACCGGCTGGTTATCTGTGGTGTCGACGCTGCGAGGCGCGCTGGCAGCCTGCAGGCGAGGTGTGACGCTGGCGCCAATCCAGGCGCGAGTCGCAGGGTCCGCAAACGGGGTGCCGTCGTGGAAACGAAGCTCGATGACCCCGGGGAGCCGCTGAATCAACAGCGCGAACTGGATTTCTACCTCACGCATTGCCACCTCGGCTTTCAGCGCGTGCAGGCACTCCCAGACCATTCGCTGGCCATCGAACCAGAACGGCGCCTTTGCCAGACTCGCCTCCAGCTCGATAATCAGATCGGCGTAGCTGCCCTGATCGTATCGGTCTCGATAACATTTGAGCTTGTCTGCCGGGAGCCCGCGCAGCGCGGTGATGTGCTCTGAGTTGCGCTCCGGCAATGCCTCGATCGGCAACCACAGCAATGTCCGGTTCAAACGCAACGCGCGCAGATCGCTGGCTTTCTGCTTGAGCCACCAGGCACACAATGAGCGCCCGCTATCCTGCTGAAACCGCAGGGACTTTTGCGCGTCTTTCTCGCTGTCGATCAGCGCAGTTGAGGGGAGCGGCGGAGTGGCAGACGGCTTGACTGGCGCATCAGCGCCTCCGGCAATCCTGGCGTCAGGCAGGTTGTGAACCGTGTGCCGGGCCATGTTTTTCAAACGCCGGGACACCGGCAAGAGCAACGGTGCATCGTCGCCCATGTGCTGTGTGAACACCGCATCAAGGTCTTCGAGCATCTCGACGAGGCGACTGAACAGCGGCGACTGCTCTTTGATAGCGACGTCATCAAACAGCACTTGCTCAAGACGGGGGAGCAGCCAGCCGATGGCTGCGGAACGGGTGCGGGCCTTGACGGGATGAACTTCATCCCAGTGGCGTACGCAAAGATGGTGAAGAAGCCCAAGTCCTGCCAACAGCCCCTGGAAAGATTCACGCTGATACAGGGCCCACGTCAGCCAAGCCCCGACGCGCAAATCTTTGGATTGGGTGCGAAGCAGGTTTTCACTTTGTTCACGCACGTTCAGCCAGTCGATCTGGGCCGTTTCATGCATGGACTGAGCTTTATTAACCTCGTTTTCCAACGCCTCGTATTCGTTTGAAAAACGAATGTCTTCACCCGCGAAGCTCACAGTGGATATGCAGGCTTGGGCAGCTTCAAGATAATATTCAGACAGTGGACTTGAATAAGACATTCGAGATCTTCAGCGTAAAAACGCGCCAACGACAGACACTTAAATCGGCGAGCCTGACGAAATTAAAATACAAGCGAAGTGGGCAACCGACATGTAACAAAACGTCTACCCATCAGAGGCCGCGAATAGTACTCAGCGGTAATTACACTATCAAGCTTTCTATAAACGCGATATTTCCACTAGCCTTGTAGGAAGTTTCTCTGAATACCGGGGATTCAGAGAGACTTCTTTCATGAATCTTTTTTATCGATGATCGAACGGCGGAAAACATAGGGTTCAGAGGTCAGAACCGGAGCCTGGAGATCATGCAGCCCCCCCATGCCTGGCTGGATCATTCTTACTCAGCTGCCTGCACTCACTCGCAACAAGCACTATCACTGGGCCTCCATGCGCAAGAAGTTGCGCACTGCCTGAACGAAAAATCGCTGAGCGATAACTTGCAGCCCTTATATCCCGACCTCTGTAGCCAAATGCGCAAGAAGTTGCGCAGCGCTGTGCAACTTCTTGCGCACATCACGGCAGAAAACTTTCCCCTTCACCGGCAAAGAACCGTTTAACCCCCATCAAACCCATGTTTTACAGGGATGAGTTCTTACATGGCACGAAGCTTGAACTAACACCACTGTCCACCAGGCGAACTGGCTGTAGGGCACTTTAATTTATGAGGCAAGGAGCATCTTCATGGCAACACCAGCGTACATGTCCATCACAGGCACCAAGCAGGGCCTGATCACCGCGGGCGCTTTCACCGCAGACTCGGTCGGCAACACGTTTCAGGAAGGTCACGAAGATCAGGTCATGGTGCAAGGGTTTCAACATGAAATGATCATCCCCCGCGACCCGCAGTCGGGTCAGCCGACCGGTCAGCGTGTTCACAAGCCGGTCAAGATCACCAAGGTGTTCGACAAGTCTTCACCGCTGTTGCTGGCAGCCTTGACGTCGGGCGAACGCCTGACCGAGATCACTATCCAGTGGTATCGCACCTCGGCAGCCGGGACACAGGAGCATTACTACACCACTAAACTCGAGGATGCGATTATCGTCGACATCAAAGACTACATGCACAACTGCCAGGACCCGTCGAACGCTCACTTCACCCATCTGGAAGACGTGGAGTTTACCTACCGCAAGATCACCTGGACCCACGAAGTCTGCGGCACGTCGGGCTCCGATGACTGGCGCTCGCCGGTGGCTGGCTGAGTCCGGCTGACCCTCAAAATCCCGGCCGGTAAGACTGGCCGGAATTTCCGAGCCTTCGCGGCGCGGGCTAGCGGATTATGCGGCAGATGCGCTGTCCAACCCCATGTTCGCGGGATCGGCTGCACATCCGTCCCGCGCCCTGTCAGCCCGCGACCGATGTGCTCGCCTGGAGGCCCCATGAATCTGCACACGCCCCTGACCGACGATGCGGGCTCTGCCCCTCAGCAGGACTGGTTCTCAGAGGAGCACCGCGCCCGGATCGACGAGCTGATTGCCAGGCTCAACACCAGTGACACGCGGGAAAGCGTGTCGCGTTACCACGCCATGGCCGAGGGGTATTTGTTGGGACTGCTGGACAGCTATCACGTGAGCGTCGAGCACCACGACGCCGTACGGCAATACCTGCACAACCTGGCCATTGCGCGTTTGAAGGCGGTGAAACCGAAGCTGCGCAAGTGAGCCTGCACGGCTCAGCCAATAATGATCGTGCCGGCCGCAATGACCACGCACGCGAGGATTTTGCGCACGGTCAGCGACTCGCCCAAAAACAGATACCCGAGCAATGCGGCAAACAGCACGCTGGTTTCGCGCAGTGCCGACACGGCCCCCATCGGCGCGAGAGTCATCGCATAGATGACGATGCCGTAAGCAAGCAGCGACACCACGCCTCCGCCCAACGAGGCGACCAAACCGGGCCGGACCGTCAGCAGACTGCGTGCGCCCCGCAGACCGATGTAAGTGATCGGCATCAGCACACCCCACAGCGCGCACATCCACACGGTGTACGCCATCGGCGCGCCGGACAGACGCCCGCCAATGCCGTCCGTCACGCTATAGGCCGCAATGAAACAGCCGGTGCCCAACGCATATGGAAGGCTGGCCGTGTCCAGTTTCCGGCCTTTGAACGCCAGAGAAATAATCCCCGCTGACACCAGTGCAATGCCGATCATCGCGCCGGTCTCGACCACCTCCCCCGCAAATAGCGACGCACACAGCGTAATCAGCACCGGCGATGAGCCCCGGGAGATCGGGTAGGTTTGCCCGAGGTCGCCGCTGCGGTAGGTGCGCACCAGAAACAGGTTATAGCCGACATGCAGCAGCGCAGAGAGCACCGCGTAAGGCCAGCTCTCCGGAGCCGGGGCGTTCATGAACAGTACCCCGGCCAGGCTGACGACGGCCACCGCCACGCACATGATGGTCATTGACCAGAGCTTGTCATTGCCGCCGCGCAGCAACGCGTTCCAGCTGGCGTGCAGCAGAGCGGCGAAGAGGATTAACAGAATGATATGGGTCGGCATGGGGCGGATCTTAGTCAGGCTGACCCACAAAACGGAAGCGAAGTCTGCTCATCGAATCATGAGCAATTGCTCATGCCTCAGCCATAACTAAGCCCGGCTGCAGTCGATTCCCTGATCAACCAGTCGCGAAAACTTGCCACATGGGGCTGCGTTTCGACCCCCTTCGGGCAAACGAAGTAATAGGCCACCGGCGAGGGAAACGGCACGTCGAACAACCTGATCAAACTGCCGTCGCGCAGCTCTTTCTCCACGTGGCCACTTCGAACAAGAGCGATGCCCTGCCCTAACAAGGCCGCCTCCACGGTCATGTTGGTGTCGGGAAAACGCACGCTCTCCTTCAGCGAGGTGACGCCCAGGCCGATGCTCTGAAACCACACCTCCCATTTGGGCACCAGGTCGGAACCGTCCCGGGCCAACAGCGGATAGCGCAACAGCTCGGCCGGCTCCCGGGGCATGCCGAAGCGCTTGAGCAAGTCGGGGCTCGCCACCGGAAAGATGTGCTCCCTGAACATGAATTCCGAGTGCAGCGCGGGGTAGCTGCCGCCGCCCAGGCGGATCGCCACGTCGGCCTCGCCGCTGGCAAAGTTGATCGCGGTGTCTGTGCTGTCCAGCGTGACGAGGATTTCCGGGTGCAGCTGGGATAGATTGGGCAGGCGCGGCAACAGCCATTTGAGCGCGTAGGAATAGGTCGTGCTGACCTTGAGCCTGACCCGGCCGTTCTCTTCCCGGAGGTCCGCAAGCGTCGCCTCCAGGTTCATGAAAAACGTCCGCACGATGGGCGCCAGCGCTGCACCGGCCGGCGTCAGGCTCAACGTCTTGCCACGCTGAAACAGCTGCACGCCCCAGATGTCTTCCAGATTTTTTAATTGGTGACTCACGGCACTTTGGGTAACGTGCAGCTCCTCGGAGGCGGAGGTAAACGTCCCGTGACGGGTGGCAACTTCGAAGGCGCGCAAGGTGGCGGTGGGTGGCAGGTCTCTCATCTCATCGGGCCTCGCGGGCGTGAACGCAGCGGCTCACACCATGAATGACGGCTCATGGTAGAACATTATTTAGATCGACAGAGGGAACGACTTACTCATGACCGGGCAGATCATCTACAGCGTGAAAGGCGAGAGCGACGAACTCAAGGCGGCAGTCACCAACGCTCAGGCCACTTTCAAGTTCTTCTGGCGCGAAACCGCCAAGCCCATGACCGCGCCGGAGCTTGCTTTTCGGGAAGGCCGCCAGCGTTAAAGTGGTGCCTGCCGAAGAAGGCCGGACGCTCATCAGTCATCGATATTGAAGCAGTGCGCTCAGTCAGCGACAGTGAGTGAAAAACCAGGTGCAGGACCGGCTTTAGCCGGGAAGCCTGTAGATGGACCGCCGCAGGTGGCCGCGGCTCAAAGCAAGGTCGCCCCGGGCCACTCGCGCTTCTCCACCAACTCCCTCACCACATCCCGAATCACCACCCGGACCGCCAGCGCCGCAGGCGAAAGCTCGTCGTCCGGCAAACTGGCCAGGGTGTTGCGGCGCATCAGGTGCTTCTCGTGAATCTGCACCACACACAATCCCGACCCGGCAAAGCGTGCCGCCGCAGCCCCGGGCTGAAGGGTGGCGGCGACGCCGTGGCGCACCACGTCCATCAAGGTCGCCAGCCCGTCGATCTCCATCACCACGTTCAACGGCATGCCGGCCGCTTCGAAAGCGTTCGCGAGGGTGGCGCGCAGGCCGTGGCCGCTGCTCGGCAGCACCAGAGGAATGTCGCCGATCTGCGCGAGGCTGAGGGTGTCGCCAGGGGGAATGCCGGGGAAGCCCGGGGCGTGTAGCAGGGTTACGGCTTCGTCGAGCAGCGGAATCATGGTCCAGCGCCGGGCGATGTCGGCCTGGAACACCACGGCGAGGTCCAGCTGTCGCGCGCTGAGCTGGCTGGCGAGGTAGCCGGAGAGCATCTCCACCAGGTGCAGCTGGATGTCCGGATAACGCGCGCGCATCGCTTCGATCAGCGGCAACGCCAGGACGCTGGCCGTGGTCGGTGGCAGGCCAACGCTGACGTAGCCGCGCATCCGCCCCCGTTGCGCGGCCTGCACGGCGGCGTCGGCCTGGCGCAGGGTCAGTTGCGCATGGTGCAGAAACGCCAGGCCCGCCGCTGTCGGGCTGACGCCGGTGGAGGTGCGATTGAGCAGGCGCGTGGCCAACTCGTCTTCGAGCTTGCTCATCTGCTGGCTCAAGGCGGACGTGCCGACATTCAGTTCCAGGGCGGCGCGCCCCAGGCTGGTCATCTCGACGACTTTGACGAAATAGCGAAGTTGGCGCAGTTCCACAGGGGCTCCTCGTTGAGCTATGACGCAAGCTGCGGAAAGTCAGCCGTCAAAGGATACGTATTCCGAGCAGCCTAACCCTTTACTAAAACTAAAGCCCCCTCGCCTTAACCCGCCTTTCGGCCAGCGGCGCCTGTCCCTACTGTTCATCACCGCCAGTTGCACTCTGTCCAGCGCTGGCGTGACGAGGAGTGATGATGGTTGATGTTCTGGTGATCGGCGGCGGTAACGCGGCCTTGTGCGCCGCGTTGATGGCCCGGGAAGCCGGTTCCAGCGTGATGTTGCTGGAAGGCTCGCCGAAAGTCTGGCGCGGCGGTAATTCGCAGCACACCCGCAACCTGCGCTGCATGCACGATGCGCCGCAGGATGTGCTGATCGACACCTACCCGGAAGAGGAATACTGGCAAGACCTGCTCAAGGTGACCGGCGGCCTGACCGATGAAAAGCTGGCGCGCATCGCCATTCGGGCCTCCGCCACCTGCCGCGACTGGATGCGCTCCCACGGCGTGCACTTCCAGCCACCCTTGTCGGGCGCCTTGCACGTGGCGCGCACCAACGCGTTTTTCATGGGCGGGGGCAAAGCCCTGATCAACGCCTATTTCCGCAGCGCCGGACGTCTGGGCATCCAGATTCGCTACGACGCCCAAGTCACTGACATCGAGATGAAGGACGGCGCGTTCGTCGCCGCTCACGTCGGTGAGCGGGAGGTGGATGGGCAGTTGCTCCCCGCTGAGCGCATCGAGGCGAGGTCTTGTGTCATGGCGGCGGGCGGTTTCGAATCCAACCGTGAGTGGCTGCGCGAAGCCTGGGGCCAGAACGCGCGCGGAGAATGGCCGTCGGACAACTTCCTGATTCGCGGCACGCGCTTCAACACCGGCGTTTTGCTACGGCGCATGCAGGACCTCGGCGCCGACATCATCGGCGACCCGACCCAGGCACACATGGTGGCCATCGACGCCCGCGCCCCGCTCTACGACGGCGGCATCTGCACGCGGATCGACTGTGTGTCTCTGGGCGTGGTGGTCAACCGCGACGGTGAACGTTTCTACGACGAAGGCGAAGATTTCTGGCCCAAGCGCTATGCGATCTGGGGACGTCTGGTGGCCGGTCAGCCGAATCAACAAGCGTTCTCGATCATCGACCAGCAAGCCGTCGGCCGCTTCATGCCGCCGGTTTTTCCGGGCACCAAGGCCGACACCCTGGAAGCGCTGGCGGGGCTGCTGAATCTGCCGGAAGCGACCTTCGTCAAGACCGTCGAGGACTACAACCGGGCCTGTCAGGTCGGCACCTTCGATCACACCGCCCTGGATGACTGCCACACCGAAGGCCTGACGCCGGCCAAGACCCATTGGGCCCGGCCGCTGGTCAAGCCGCCGTTTTACGCCTACCCGCTCAAGCCGGGGGTGACCTTTACCTACCTCGGGCTGGCCACCGACGACACCGCCGCCGTGCACTTTCAGGGCAAGCCCAGCCCCAACCTGTTCGTCGCTGGCGAGATGATGGCCGGCAACGTATTGGGCAAGGGTTACACGGCGGGCATCGGCATGGCCATCGGCACTGCGTTCGGCCGTATCGCCGGCGTGCAGGCAGCCGCCTCAGCGGGCTTCGGTCCCTCTTCAGCGCAATCGGAACTTCGACATGCAACTGTTTGATCCACAAGCGCCGAGCGCCTTGATCCCGGTCCTCAACCTGCAGGAGAGCGAAGTCGAGCGGCAGATGACCATCTGCAACGCCTGCCGCTACTGCGAAGGTTTCTGTGCGGTATTCCCGGCCATGACCCGTCGCCTCGAATTCAATCAGGCCGACATTCATTATCTGGCGAACCTGTGTCACAACTGCGGCGCCTGCCTGTCGGCCTGTCAGTACGCGGCGCCCCACGAATTCGCGATCAATGTGCCCAAGGCCATGGCCAAGGCGCGTCTGGACACCTACGCCGAATACGCCTGGCCCAAGGCGCTGGGCACGTTGTACCAGCGCAATGGCTTGACCCTGGCGCTGGCGTCAGGGGCCGGTCTGGCGTTTTTCCTGTGCCTGACGCTGATGGTCATGGGCAACCTGTTCACCGCCATGCCGGGCGGCAACTTCTACGGGATCTTCCCGCACAACACCCTGGCCCTGATGTTCGGCGCGGTGTTCGGCTTTGCCGTGCTGGCGCTGAGCATCGGCGTGGGGCGATTCTGGCGCAATGTGTCGCCCGCACAATCGACGCTGCCATTGAAGGCCAGCGCTGCATTGGAAGCGACGGCCAACGTCGCCCAGCTCAAGTACCTGGACGGCGGTCACGGCGAAGGCTGCACCAACGCTGACGATAAATTCACCTTGTGGAGACGGCGTTTTCACCACTTCACCTTTTACGGATTCATGCTGTGCTTCGCCGCCACCGGAACGGCGACGCTGTATCACTACTTGCTCGACTGGTCGGCGCCCTACCCGATTTTCAGCCTGCCGGTGATGCTCGGGATGGTTGGTGGCATCGGCCTGCTGGTGGGCCCGGCCGGGCTGCTGTGGATGAACCTGCGGCGCAACCCGGACCAGGGTGATGAAAAGCAGAAGCCCATGGACCGCGGCTTCATCGCCCTCTTGCTGCTGGTGAGCGGCAGCGGTCTGGCCCTGCTGGCGTTCCGCGAAAGCAGCGCATTGGGCCTGTTGCTGGCCATCCATCTGGGACTGGTCATGGCCTTCTTCCTGACCATGCCCTATAGCAAGTTCGCCCACGGCATCTTTCGCAGCGCCGCGTTGCTCAAGTACTCCATCGAAAAACGTCAGCCGAATCCGATCAACGCGGGCAGTGACTGAAGCCCGCAACACCGATGCACACACGTTGCCCACTCCATAAAAACAAAGAGTCCTGATTAGCCATGAACAGCACCCCCACCCCCGAAGCCACGCGGTCGCGCGCCGCGAAAGTCGGCGCCATCATCCGCGTCACCAGCGGCAACTTTCTCGAACAGTTCGACTTCTTTCTGTTCGGGTTCTACGCCACCTACATCTCCCAAACCTTCTTCCCGGCCAGCAGCGAGTTCGCCTCGCTGATGATGACCTTCGCCGTGTTCGGCTCCGGCTTTCTGATGCGTCCGCTCGGCGCGATCGTGCTGGGCGCGTACATCGACAAAGTGGGTCGGCGCAAAGGCCTGATCGTGACGCTGGCAATCATGGCCTGCGGCACGGTGCTGATCGCGCTGGTGCCGGGTTACGCCACCATCGGCGTCGCTGCACCGGTCCTGGTGCTGCTCGGACGGTTGCTGCAGGGCTTTTCGGCGGGGGCTGAGCTGGGTGGCGTGTCGGTGTACCTCGCCGAAATCGCGACCCCGGGCCGCACCGGCTTCTACACCAGTTGGCAGTCCGCCAGTCAGCAGATCGCAATCATCCTCGCCGCCGCGCTGGGCTACGGCATCAGCACGTATATGCAGGCCAGTGAGATCGCCGCGTGGGGCTGGCGCATTCCGTTCTTCATCGGCTGCGTGATCATCCCGTTCATCTTCGTGATCCGTCGCTCCCTTGAAGAGACCGAAGCGTTCAAGCGCCGTTTGCACCATCCCAGCACCCGCGAAGTGTTTCGTTCGATGCGCGAAAACTGGCGCACGGTGCTGGCCGGCGGGTTGCTGGCGTCGATGACCACCACGACGTTTTACCTGATCACCGTGTACACCCCGACCTTCGGCCGAACCGTGCTGCACCTGAGCACCACTGACAGTCTGGTGGTGACGCTGTTTGTCGGGCTGAGCAATTTCATCTGGCTGCCCATCGGTGGCGCATTGTCTGACCGCATCGGGCGTCGGCCCCTGTTGCTGGGCATTTCGCTGCTGTGCATCCTCACGGCCTACCCGGCGATGCACTGGCTGGCGGAAGCGGCAAGCTTCGAGCGGCTGCTGGCAGTCTTGCTGTATTTCTCATTCTTCTTCGGCATGTACAACGGCGCGATGGTCGCAGCGCTGACCGAGGTCATGCCCCAGGAAGTGCGCGTGGTGGGGTTCTCGCTGGCCTTCAGCCTGGCAACGGCGGTGTTCGGCGGCTTCACCCCGGCGATGTCGACCTTTCTGGTGCAGGCGACGGGGGACAAAGCTTCGCCGGCGTTCTGGCTGATGTTTGCGGCGATCTGCGGATTCGGTGCGACGCTGGTCTTGTATCGCCAGCGCGCGCAGGTCGTTGCGGCGGCGCCGTGATTCGCTGAGGCGATGGGCGACAGTGTCAGGCAAAAGGTCTCGAGCCACCGTCGCCCTCCCCTGGGCTGTTGACGATCAACGCTGTCAGGCTGCAGACACCGCGGCTTTGCTGATGTCTGCCGCTGAGGCCAACTTTTCCACATCCCAACAGGTACGCATCAGCTTCCGAGCCTGGCTGTCCGGCAATATGCCTTTGGCCAGGTCGAGGAATTTCGCCTCAAGCTGCTGATCGGACATGGGGACCTCGACGCTGCCGAGTGCATGTTCGATGAATTTGTGCAGGGTGCGCCCGTCGTTGAGCGTGATGGTCATGTCGACCTGCTCCGGCCTGATCGCCGGATCCACCGTCGCCACGACCTTTTCCCGCAGGGTGATCACCGCCGGGTCGAGCACTGCCTGATCACTGTACTGCCGCTCCCCGGCCGCGCCCTGAATGATGGCCACCGCAACGGAGTGATAGATGCTGAACTTGCCTTCAAGGCCGATTTTCGGCGTCTTCTTGCCGGTGAGTTCGATGACCAGCGGGTGGACTTTCAATTCGACCCTGGCGATCTGGTCGGCGGTCAGCGTGTACTGATTGCGCAACTGGATGGCCGCATCGAGGGCCGGATGAATCACGATCCCGCACGCAAACGGTTTATAGGTGTTGAGCGCCGCCTCGTAGTGGGTGCCGAGCCCTTCAGTGATCTGGCTGAAGTCCTGCTTGGTGCTGATGGTGTGCGCCCAACCGCGTTTGGCCTCGATCATCCCGTCCGAACTGGTGAAGTTCTGCGCCGCCAGCAGGGCTGCGAACAAGCCGTTACTGGCCGCGCGACCTGGATTGAAGCTTTTGTTCATGGAGCCGAAGGACTCCCGCAGCCCTACCGGTTGTGATGCGGCGAGGCCGAGCGCCCAGACCATTTGCTGCTCAGTGAGCCCAAGCAGCTTGCCCGCCGCCGCGGCAGCACCGAATACCCCCGCTGTGCCAGTGATATGCCAGCCGACATCGTAGTGGTTTGGGTAAACGGAATTGCCAATGCGGCATTCGGTTTCAACGCCGAGTATCAATGCATTGAGAAACTCGGTGCCCGAAACCGGGCGGTATTCCGACAGCGCAAGAATCGCCGAGACCACTGGGCCCGCCGGATGGATGATGGTTTTGAGATGGGTGTCATCGAAATCGAAGATGTGGCTTGCTACGCCGTTCAGGAAGGCGGCGTTCATGATGTCGAAGCGCTCGGTGCGACCGAGCAGACCGGCCTGAGCCGCGCCCGAGAAAGGCTTGAGCGCCGCAATGGCGCGTTCCACGGTTTCGTGATGAGACCCGCCCACCGCCACGCCGACCCAGTTCAGCAGGGTGCGGCACCCTTCTTTGCGGACGTTCTCCGGCAGATCTGTGTACTGCGCTTTGACCAGATAAGCCGCCAGCAGGCGGGTCACGCCCTCCCCATCCGACGGCTCATTCGTTTTAGCGGCGATGGTGGCGTTTGAGACAGCGGCGGCAGGCTGGGCGGCGAAGACAAAGCCCGGTGCAGCGCTGGCGACAGAGGCAACGGCGCCAGCCTTCAACAGGGTGCGGCGGTTAAAAGGGTTCATGGGTGATCCTGTGCTTATGATTATGTGGATGCACGTGCGAGTGCGCACCGGGTCATCATGGCGTACAACCCACCCCAAGTTAATTGCAATAATAATGGGAACTTATGCATGGCCAACATGAATGTCGAGATGGGCGATTTACGTGCGCTGGTGGCGGTTGCCGAACTGGGCAGCTTCAGTGCCGCTGCGAAAGAACTGCACCTCTCCCAGCCAGCGTTATCCCGGCGCATTTCAAAACTGGAGGCCAACCTGGGCGTCCGTTTGCTGGAACGGACCACCCGACGCGTTGAACTGACCGCAACCGGACGCGAGTTCTCGCGCAAGGCGCGGCTGGTGGTGCACACGTTCGAGGAGTCAATGCTGGGGATAAGCGAGGGCAGCGGCAGGATGCGCGGCGAGGTGACCATCGCCTGCGTGCCCACAGCGCTGAACCATTGCCTGCTGGGCACGTTGAAGGCATTTCAGCAGCTGTATCCGCGCATTCTGGTTCGAGTGCTGGACGACGGCGCGAGTGACGTGCTGTCTACTGTGGTGCGCAATGAAGCCGATTTCGGTGTGAACTACATCGGCGCGCAGGAGGCCAACCTGCAATTCACGCCGATCTTCAAAGAACGATTCGTGATGATCTGCCGCCGCGACCATCCCCTCGCCACCCGGGCATCCGTCACCTGGGCGGACCTCAATCGCCACGATTACATTGCCGTCACCAAAGCCAGCGGAAATCGGCTCCTGCTTGACCTCGCGCTGGCGGGCGTACCGGAACTTCCGGAGCCGCTCTGTGAAGCCAGGCATGTGCGCACGGTGGTGGACATGGTTGCTGCCGGGCTGGGGGTCGCCGCAGTTCCGCAACTGGCGATCCCTGCGCACCTTGCCCATACCGAGTTATGCACCGTTGCGCTGACAAGGCCAGTGGTCAATCGCACCATCGGGCTGATCAGGCGCAGAGACAGAATTCTCTCACCCGCGGCCGAGCGCGCTTACCAGATGATTGCAGCCGCCGCCTTGGCGCAGTGAACTCACGGTCGACGAGGGCCTGGACGCTGAGTTGGGCTATAACCCTGCGCCCTGCTTTGAAGCGCTTCATGACCGAGCGCCCCACTGCGGAGCCATGCCGTGCAGACCAACGCCAGCGAAGGCCGTCAACCCGGTGGATTTTCACTTGGCACGCTTATTTCATGCTCAACGCAAACGGCAAGCCGGACCCCGGTCCTTAAGTCTCGTCCACATACGCGCCTCGAATGCGCCAGGTATCGAAGCCTGATCGACCCCCACCGGGTTGATCGGGCTTTTTTTATGGATGCTGTTCATGCCGAACCTTTTGACTCCCGACCTGCGCCCCACCGTTCACGTTGGCTTTCTGCTCTCGACCGAAGGCACCTACCGGCGCATGGGCCGCAGTGCCTTGCTCGGGTTGCAGGACGCGCTTGCCGAAGTCAACGCCGACGCCCGCCCCAGCGTGCGACTGGAGGCGATCTGCATCGACCCCCAAGGCGACCCGGCGGGCTACCGCCGCGGCATCGCGCAGTTGCTGAGTGCGGGGGTCCGGCACATTTTCGGCACCACGCTGTCGGCGAGCCGCAAGGAAATCATCCCGGACCTAGACCAGCACGGCGCGCTGCTCTGGTATTCGAGCCCCTACGAAGGTTACGAAAGCAGCGAAAACGTCTTGTACCTCGGCGGATGCCCTAACCAGACGCTGCTGCCGCTGCTGCGCTACGCCTTGAGCCAGTTTGGACGGCGGGCATTTTTGCTGGGCTCGAACTACGTCTGGGGCTGGGAAAGCAACCGCATTGCCCGGGAAGTGCTGGAAGCCAACGGGGCCGACGTGCTCGGGGAAAAGTACTGGCACTTGGGCTCGACCGGCTTCGACACGCTGATCGACGGGCTGATTCAGGACCCGCCGGCGTTCGTGCTGAACAATCTGGTGGGTGAGTCGTCCTACGCTTTTCTGCAGCAACTGGACCAGGCATCCGAGCACCATGGCCTGCGCCTGCCGGTGCTCAGCTGCAACCTGACCGAAGCGGAACTCAAGGCGGTCGGCCCGATGCGGGCGCTGCGCCTGCTGTCGTGCGGGCCGTTTTTCGAAACCCTGAATCCGGCGTTTTGCGAGGGGCAGCAGCGTCATGGTCCGCGCACCTGTTCGCATTACTACACCAGCGCCTACACGGCGCTGAGGGTGTTCGCCGACGCCTTGCACGCCAGCGAAGATGCATCGCCCAAAGCGATTTGCGAGCACCTTTACGGGCACCCGGTCGCCAGCGTGCTGGGCACCGTCAGCCTGTCGGCGCGCAATCATCACAGCGCGCTGGCCAGTCATATCGCTGAACTGCGCGATGGGCGCTTTCATGTGGTGCAGTCGGCGCCTCATGCGATCGCCGCCGACCCCTATCTCACTGTTACGGATGTACACGCCGACGTGGTCGACCGACACGCCATCCCGGCGCCGCGCTTGAGGATCGTCAAATGAACACACGCGCCTTTCCTGCTTTCGACCAGGGCCACTTGCTGCTGATCGACTGCGATGAACGCAGTCAGGGCAATCTGGGCAAAAGCCTGCAACGCCTGGGGATTCACTCGCAGGTGCTCGAGCACGACGCGCCCTGTGACACCCGGGGCTGTTTCGCGGCGATCCTTGAGATCGAACATTTCGCCAGCCCACTCGCCGTTCAGGCCCTGAACGCGGCCAGCATTCCCATCGTCGCGCTGACGGCTCACGAAACCCTGTCGCAGATCCAGCGGGCACTGCAGCTCGGCGCGACGGCGTTGCTGAACAAGCCCATCAGCCAGGGCTCGGTCTACACCACGTTGATGATGGCGGTGGGATTGCGCGACCGTCAGCGCGCCGATGCCGAACAACTCAACGAGCTGCAACAGCGCCTGGCGCTGCGTCCGCTCATGGCCCAGGCCCTGGCGCGCTTGATGGTGACCCAGCGCATCAACGAGGCGACGGCGTACGAGCGCTTGCGCAGTCTGTCGATGCAGCTCAACCGGCCGATCGAAGCACTGTGTGTGGAACTGCTCGCGGCGCGGGACGAGGACCGCGCATGAACACCCTCAAAGCCCTGCTGCGTCGGCCGGCCGTGGCGGTTTCGCTGTTGTTTATCGTCACCGTGGTGCTGCTCGCGGCGCTGGCCCCGTGGCTAAGCCCCTTCGACCCGGACGAGCAATTCGTCGAGGGGCTGACGATGGAAGGCGCACCGATGGCCCCGGCCACGCCGTACTGGATGGGCACCGACCTGCTCGGCCGTGACCTGCTGTCGCGGTTGATCTTCGGGGCGCGCACCTCGCTGTTCATCGGCGTGCTGGCCAACGGGCTGGCGGTGCTGATCGGCACACTGGTGGGCCTGACCGCAGGGTTCGTGCGCGGCTGGCTCGGCAGCGTGTTGATGCGCCTGACCGACTTGATGATGGCCTTCCCTGCGCTGCTGCTGGCGATTGCCCTGTCGGCGATTTTCCAGCCCAGCGTGTGGATCGTGGCCATGGTCATCGCGATGGTCAACTGGGTGCAGATCGCCCGGGTCATCTACGCCGAAACCGTGGCGCTCAGTGCGCGGGACTTCGTTGCCGTGGAGCGCACCCTCGGCGCCAGTTCCCTGCGCATTCTGTTCTCGCACCTGTTGCCCCATCTGCTGCCAACCATTCTGGTGTGGGCGACGCTGGGGATTTCCACCACCGTTTTGCTGGAAGCCACCTTGTCGTATCTGGGCGTGGGCGTGCAGCCACCGACGCCGAGCTGGGGCAACATCATTTTCGAGAGCCAGACGTACTTCACCTCGGCCCCGTGGCTGGTGTTCATTCCCGGCGCCGCGATCATCCTGCTGTCCCTGGCGTTCAACCTGGTCGGCGACGCCCTGCGCGACGAACTCGACCCCACACTCAAGGGGCGTCGCTGATGCTGCCGTTTATCTGCCGCCGGGTCGGCTACGCGCTGCTGATTCTGCTGGGCGTGACCTTCATCACCTACCTGCTGCTGTTCCTGCTGCCCGCCGACCCTGCGCGACAGATCGCCGGGCGCAGCGCGACCCCTGAGGTCGTCGCGGCGATTCGGGCGCAACTGGGCCTGGACCTGCCCTTCTATCAGCAATACCTGAGTTATCTCGGCAACCTGCTCCACGGCGACCTTGGCCGCTCGTACATCCAGCGCACCGCTGTCAGCGAACTGATCGGCGCGCGACTGCGCCCGTCTCTGGAACTCATGGCAGCCGGGATCGGTTTCGAGCTGTTGATCGGCATCAGCCTGGGCATGCTCGCGGCGCTCAAGCGCGACAGCTTCGCCGACAAGCTGCTCATGGCGTTTTCCTTTGTTGGTGTGTCGGCCCCGCAGTTCATCGCCGCCATGCTGTTTCTGTACTTCTTCGCCGTGCAACTGGGCTGGTTCCCGCTGGGGGGCTATGGCGGCGCCAGCCATTTGATGTTGCCGGCGCTGACACTCGGGCTGCTCGGCAGTGGCTGGTATTCACGCATGGTCCGCTCTTCGATGATCGAAGTGCTGCATCAGGACTTCATCCGCACCGCACGGGCCAAGGGCCTGAGCCGGGCGCGGATCGTGTTCGTGCACGTGCTGCCCAACGCGATCGTGCCGGTGATCCCGATGATTGGCATCGACATCGGCGTGTTCATGGGCGGGCTGGTGGTGGTCGAGTCGGTGTTCGGCTGGCCGGGCATCGGTCAGCTCGCCTGGCAGTCGATCCAGCAAGTCGACATTCCGGTCATCGTCGGCGTCACCACGCTGTCGGCGGTGGCCATCGTGCTGGGCAACCTGCTGGCGGATCTGGTGATCCCGCTGGTGGACCCGCGCATCGACATCAAGCAGCACTGAATCCATCAACACAACGGGGCACAACAATGAAGATCAACGCGCTGACCCTGGCCGTGGCGGCCACGCTGTTTACCACGCCACTGTGGGCCGACACGCCGAAAAGCGGCGGCGATGTGGTGGTCACCTACCAGAACGATGTGGCGACCCTGGACCCGGCCATCGGCTACGACTGGCAGAACTGGTCGATGATCAAAAGCCTGTTCGGCCGCCTGATGGACTACAAGCCCGGCACCACCGAACTGGTGAAAAGCCTGGCCGAGGACTACAGCATTTCCCCGGACGGGCTGGTGTACAGCTTCACCCTGGTCAAGGGCGTGAAATTCCAGAACGGCCGTGATCTGGTCGCCAATGACGTGAAGTACTCCCTGGAGCGCACCGTCAACCCGAAAACCCAGAGCCCGGGCGCCGGTTTCTTCAGCTCCATTGTCGGTTACGACGACGTGACCGGCGGCAAAAGCACGACCCTCAGCGGCATCAAGGTGGTCGACGACCAGCACCTGACCATCACGCTGAGCGCACCGAACGCCACCTTCCTGCACATCATGGCGATCAACTTCGCCTCGGTGGTGCCCAAAGAAGCGGTCGAGCAATGGGGCGCCGACTTCGGCAAGCACCCGGTGGGCAGCGGCGCGTTCAGCCTGGCCGAGTGGAAACTGGGGCAGAAACTGGAACTGGTGAAGAACCCTAATTACTTCCAGAAGGGCCTGCCCTATGTCGACAAGATCACCTTCGAGATCGGCCAGGATCCGACGGTCGCGCTGCTGCGCCTGAACAAGGGCGAAGTGGACATTGCCGGCGACGGCGTGCCGCCCGCGCAATTCCTGCAGTTCAAGAACGACCCGGCGTCCAGGCAGTTGCTGGTCACCGGCAACCAGTTGCAGACCGGCTACGTGACGCTGAAAACGACACTGCCGCCGTTCGATAACCTCAAGGTGCGCCAGGCCGTCAATATGGCCATCAGCAAGGAACGCATCGTGCGCATCATCAATGGTCGTGCGGTGGCGGCGAACCAACCGTTGCCGCCGGCGATGCCCGGTTACGACACCCAATACAAGGGCCTGCCCTACGACGTCGAAGGCGCGAAAAAACTGCTGGCCGACGCCGGTCTGGCCAAAGGTTTCGACACCGAGCTGTACGTGATGAACACCGACCCGCAACCGCGCATCGCCCAGTCGATCCAGCAAGACCTGGCCAAGGTCGGCATCCGCGTGCAGATCAAGTCCCTGGCCCAGGCCAACGTGATTGCCGCCGGCAGCTCCAAGGATCAGGCGCCGATGGTGTGGTCAGGCGGCATGGCCTGGATCGCCGACTTCCCGGATCCGTCGAACTTCTACGGCCCGATTCTCGGTTGCACCGGCGCGGTCGAAGGCGGCTGGAACTGGTCGTTGTACTGCAACAAGGCGCTGGATGAACGCGCCGCCAAAGCCGATGCCATGGCCCGTCCGGAACAACAGGCCGAACGCACCGAGGCGTGGAAGAAGATCTTCACCGACGCCATGGCCGACGCGCCTTGGGTGCCGATCTTCAACGAGCAACGCTTCACCGTGCGCTCCAAGCGCATGGGCGGCGACGACGCGCTGTACGTCGATCCGGTCCACGTGCCGGTCAACTATGACTCCATCTGGGTGAAGTGATTTCCCTTGGCCTGTCCCCAGTAATCCCGCTGGAACAGGCCATTGCGCCTGACCCCTTAGCCACGAGGACCGCACCCATGTGCCAGAACTGCCTGGTCAAGACCATTCACAGCGTCAACAGCCACTTTGGCTGGGACCACAGCTTTACCCCGGTCGAGCGCGTCGCGCCCGGCACCACCTTGCAAATGAACTGCCGGGATTCGTCCAACGGCTATTTCACCGCGCAGTCCCAGGCCGCGGACGTCAGCGTCATGCCCTTCGACCAGATCAACCCGGTCACCGGTCCGATCTACGTCGAGGGTGCCGAGCCTGGCGACATCCTGAAAATCACCCTGGACAGCTTCAAGCCCGGTGGCTTCGGCTGGACCGCCAACATCCCCGGCTTCGGCCTCCTTGCCGATCAGTTTCAGGCGCCGGCGTTGGCGCTCTGGCACTACGACACGCAGACCCTCGCCCCCGCCGCCTTCGGTGATTTCGCCAAGGTGCCGCTCAAGCCGTTCGCCGGGACCGTGGGCGTGGCGCCGGCCGAAGCCGGGCTGCATTCCATCGTGCCACCGCGTCGGGTCGGCGGCAATCTGGACATCCGCGACCTGGCGGCAGGGAGCATCTTGTACCTCCCGGTGGAAGTCGCCGGCGCGTTGTTTTCCATCGGTGATACCCACGCGGCCCAAGGCGATGGCGAGGTCTGCGGCACCGCCATCGAGAGCGCCATGGACGTGGTGGTCACGCTCGACCTGATCAAGCAAACGCCCTTGGCCACGCCGCGTTTCAGCACGCCGGGACCGGTGACCAGCCACCTGGACAGCGCCGGCTACGAAGCCTTCACCGGCATCGGCCCGGACCTGATGCAGGCCGCCCGCCAGGCCGTGGCCAACACCATCGACTGGTTGTGCCGCGAGCACCGCATGCCGGCGGAACAGGCGTACATGCTGTGCTCGGTGTGCGGCGATCTGCGCATCAGCGAAATCGTCGACCTGCCGAACTGGGTGGTGTCGTTCTACTTTCCGAAAGTGGTGTTCCAGTGAAGCCAGACGATCAGCCGAGTCTGTCGGTGGAGCGGCTGAGCATCGACGTCGGCGGCGGCGCGTCACGGCGTCGGGTGGTCGATGAGTTGAGTTTCGCCCTGTACCCGCGCCGCACTCTGTGTATCGCCGGTGAATCGGGCAGTGGCAAATCGCTGTCGTCCCTGGCGATCATGGGCCTGCTGCCCAAGGCGGCCAGCGTTCCCGGTGGCGCGATCCTGTTCGACAACCGCGACCTGCTGAGCCTGCCGGAACGGGACCTGCAAAGCCTGCGTGGCAAGCGCATCGGCATGATTTTTCAGGAGCCGATGACGTCGTTGAACCCGCTGCTGACCGTCGGCCAGCAACTGGCGGAAACCCTGCGCCGGCATGAGGCGTTGAGTCGCAGTGAGATTCACCAGCGCTGCCGGGCCATGCTTGACGCCGTGCGCATGCCCCAGGTCGACAAGCGCCTGACCCAGTACCCCCATGAGTTATCCGGCGGCATGCGCCAGCGGGTGATGATCGCCATGGCGATGCTCTGCCAACCGGAAATCCTTATCGCCGACGAGCCGACTACCGCACTGGATGTGACCATTCAGGCGCAGATTCTTGAGCTGATGCGCGAGTTGCAGCAGCAGTTCGCGACCAGCCTTCTACTCATTACCCACGACATGGGCGTGGTCGCCGAGATGGCCGATGAAGTGGTGGTGATGAATCAGGGCCGCATGGAAGAGCACGGCTCCCTGCATCAGGTTTTCACCGACGCGCAAGCGCCCTACACGCGTAAATTGCTGGCCGCCGTGCCGGTGCTGGGCAGTGCGCCGCCGCCTGATGTCATGACGGAACAGCCGGTAGTGCTCGCGGTTCAGGACCTCAGCGTGCGCTTCCCCTTGCGCCACGGCTGGTTCGAAGCGCCGCGCACGGTGCATGCCGTCGAGGGCGTGAGTTTCGAGCTGCGTCAGGGGGAAACCCTGGGGCTGGTGGGCGAAAGCGGCTGCGGCAAGTCCACCACCGGCAAGGCCTTGATGAACATGCTCAGCTATCAGGGCAGCGTGAAACTGCTGGGGCAGGAACTCAACGGTTTGCAGGGTGACGCATTGCAGCGGGTGCGCCGCGACGTGCAGATGGTGTTTCAGGACCCGTACGCTGCGCTCAATCCGCGCAAGACCGTCTTCGATCTGGTGGGCGAGCCGCTGCTGATTCACGACAAGATGCCCGAACCCCGGCGGCGCGAGCGTGTGGCGCAATTGCTGCAGCAGGTCGATCTGCCACGGGACGCCCTTCAACGCTATCCCCATCAGTTTTCCGGTGGCCAACGCCAGCGCATCTGCATCGCCCGGGCACTGGCGCTGAACCCCAAAGTCATCATCGCGGATGAATCGGTGTCGGCGCTGGACGTGTCGGTTCAGGCGCAAGTGCTGGCGCTGCTGGAACGGCTGCGCGCCGAGCATGGGCTGAGCTACCTGTTCATCTCCCACGACATGGCCGTGGTCGAACGCATCTGCCACCGCGTGGCGGTGATGTACGGCGGCCGTATCGTCGAAATCGGCGCCCGCGATCAAGTGCTGCACAATCCGCAGCATCCCTATACCCGCCGCCTGCTCGCCGCAGTGCCGGTGCCCGAAGTGGGCCGGCGCCGGGATTTCAAGAGCCTGCTCAAAGAGCTGGAACGGCCTGACCCGATCAAGGCAGCGGATTTTGTCGCGCCGGTGCAGCGGTTTTCGGCGGTGGCGGCGGATCACTGGGTCGCGGTGGAGTGATAAAAGCGGTGACCGCTTAACGCTTTTCAGCCGACCACGGCAGCATGCGGCCCAGGGTGTTGTCGCGGACAACATAATGATGAAAGAGCCCCGCCACCGCGTGTACCCCGATCAACCAATAGCCCAGATTGCCGGCCCATTCGTGCCAGCCTTTGATTTGTCTGGCCAGATCAGGGTCGATGGCCAGGGGTGACGGGAGGAAGAAGCCGAAGTACGGCATCGGCTTGCCCCCCGCCGACAGCATCAGCCAGGCCAGCGCCGGTGTCGCGATCATCAGCGCGTAGAGCAGCCCATGAACGAGGTGGCCCATCCCGAGCTGCCAGGTACGAGGGGCCGGCGTGATGGGCGGCGCCTTGTACATCAGTCTGCCGAGCAGACGCAGCCAGACCAGTGCAAATATCGACAGGCCGAACATGCCGTGCATGCCTAGCAACAGCGAACGCAGCGTGCTGCCCCGGGGCGCGAAGCCCTTCAGCTCGATACATGCGTAAACGCCGACGAACAGCGCCAGCATCAGCCAGTGCAGGGACATCGACAATCTGGCGTACCGGTGTGGGGTTGAAATCATAGAGAGCGCTCGCTGAGTGGGAGGATGTTGCTGAATTGCCTCGCACCTTGGGGCCGCTGTCTTAAGGCAGTCTGAAGACATCGCGCAGATCGCCAGGAAAACCGGGCGAGGCAAATTTCTCACCTTCAGACTTCGTTAAGAATCGACCCCGATACTCCACCCCATCACCACTGGGGAGGAGCCACATCCATGCAGGGTCTGGACTGGAATAACCGATTACCACCGAACTCAATGCCGTCCGCTGCGCTGCCTCTGGATTTCCTGCCTATGGGATTCGGCACTGCGCAATCACCGGCCCTCTCGCTCAATCGTGCGCTGCCTCAGGAGCCACTGCGCGACGCCTACGAGACGTTCATCCAGCAGCGCTTCCGCCAGGCGCACAACGCCGAGATCCGTAGCTTCATGCCGGAGTTGTTCGGACTCCACGACAACACCGGCACGGTCTGCGCCGTGGCCGGCGTGCGTGTCGCCACCTCCGGCGCACTGTTCCTGGAGAACTATCTGGATCAGCCTGTCGAGCAGATGATCGAAGCCCGTGCCGGCCGGCCGGTGGACCGTCAGGGCATCGTCGAAGTGGGCAACCTCGCCGCCAGCAACCTGGGCAGCGCGCGGCTTAGCATCATCGCCGTGACCTGGCTGCTCGCCATGAGCGGCCTGGAATGGGTGGCGTTCACCGGCAACGCCGGACTGGTGAACAGCTTCAATCGCCTCGGCCTGCGCCCCCTCACGCTGTGCCTCGCCGACCCTCTGCGCTTGGGTGAAGACCGGCACGCCTGGGGCAATTACTACGACTCTCAACCCAGCGTGCACGTCGGCGACATTCGCTCCGGGTTCCTGCACTTGAGCAGCAGCGGCGTGTTTGAACGCTTCGGATTGCCCCTGGCCCTGGAGGACTGCTGCCATGTCGCCTGAACTGACCGGCTTCCGCCAGCGCATCGCTGATCTGGCGCTCGGGCAGCCCGATGCGTGTGCGCTGTGGGGCGACGACCTGAAACTGAGTTATGCCGAGCTGAACGCCGAAATCAATCTGCGCCAGGAGAGGCTCAAGGACCTGGACGCAAGGGTCGTGGCCCTCGCCCTGGAGAATGGCCCGGACCTGTTGATCTGGGACTTGGCGATTCTGTTCGCAGGACTGGCCTGTGTGACGCTGCCGCCGTTCTTCAGCGCAGCCCAGCGCCGTCATTGCCTGGAGCAGAGCCAGGCTGACGTGGTCATTGCTGACGACGAGTACGCCAGTGAACTCGCCTCCTCGGCATTCCGTCATGAGGAGGGGTTCTGGCTGCGCACGAACCGTCAGCCGTCGCCCCTGCCCGAGGGCACGGCAAAGCTCACGTTTACCTCTGGCACGACCGGCACCCCCAAAGGCGTCTGCCTGGACGCCACCAGCGTGCTGACGGTGGCCATGGAGGTGCAGCGCGCCAGCGAGTCTCGCCAGCCCGCCCACCACCTTTCACTCTTGCCTCTGGCCATTCTGCTGGAAAACGTGGGCTGCTATGCCGCGCTCTACGCCGGGGCGATGCTGAGCCTGCCAAGCCAGCGAACCCTGGGCATTCAAGGGGCCAGCGGCGTGGAATTGCCGCGTCTGCTGTCTACTTTGGCGGTGCGCCAGCCCCACAGCATGATCCTCGTCCCGCAGCTGTTGTTGCTGCTGGTCAGCGCTTGCGAAATGCGCGCGTTCAACCCGGCAGCGCTGCGTTTCATCGCGGTGGGCGGCGCCAAAGTCACCCACGAACTGTTGCTGCGCGCCGAAGCCCTTGGCATTCCAGTGTACGAAGGCTACGGCCTGTCGGAGTGCGCGTCGGTCGTGGCCCTCAACCGCCCGGACGCCCACCATCCCGGCAGCGTTGGCAGACCCCTGCCCCATGTGCAGATACGCCTGGCCGAAGACGGTGAGGTCCTGATTCGCGGGTCGCGGATGCTGGGCTACCTCGGCGAGGCAGAACCCACACCGGAGTGGTGGCCGAGCGGTGATCTTGGTGAGTTTGACGCCAACGGTTACCTCTACCTTCACGGCCGCAAGAAGCATCAGTTCGTGACCAGCTACGGTCGCAACGTCAACCCTGAGTGGGTCGAGGCGGAGCTGACCCAACGCGGTCGGATCGCCCAGGCGTTTGTCTACGGCGAAGCCCTGTCACGCAATCATGCGTTGGTGTGGCCGCTGCGCCCCGACACCACCGACCTGCAGATCAAACAGGCTGTCGAGCAGGCCAACCAGGCACTGCCGGACTACGCACGCGTCCACAGCTGGACCCGTCTCGATCAGCCCTTCACCGCCGCCAATGGCATGGTCACCGCCAACGGCCGACCCCGACGCGACGCCATTCTGGCGAACTACCGACATCTTTTCACCGAGCCCACGCGAGCAAAGGATCTTCAATCATGAGTTTTTTCCAAACGCTGCAAGACGCCACCCGCACCGAGCGCGAGACCCTGTTCAACCTGCCCGTCATTCATCAGGCGCTGCACGGTGAAGTCTCGCTGGAGAGCTATCGCGCTTTCCTGACCCAGGCCTACTACCACGTGCGGCATACCGTGCCATTGATGATGGCCTGTGGCGCGCGGCTGCCTTCCCGGCTGGAATGGCTGCGGGGCGCGGTGTGCGAGTACATCGAGGACGAATACGGCCACGAGCAGTGGATCCTCAACGACCTGCGCGCCTGCGGTGGCGATGCCGATGCCGTGCGCGAGGGTACGCCCGGTCTGCCCATTGAGCTCATGGTCGCCTACCTCTACGACCTCATCGCCCGGGGCAACCCGGTGGGACTGTTCGGCATGGTCAACGTGCTGGAAGGCACCAGCATCGCCCTGGCGACCCATGCCGCCGGCAGCATTCAGCAGCGCCTGGCACTGCCGGCCACTGCATTCAGCTACCTGAGTTCCCATGGCAGCCTCGATATCGGCCACATGGAGACCTATCGCACGCTGATGGACCGCCTTGAGGATCCGGAGGATCAGGCGGCCGTGATCAAGGCCTCGAAAGTGGTCTACGGCCTGTACACCGACATGTTTCGTCATTTACCCCTCGCCCATGCCGAGCCGTTGAAGGAGCGCGACCATGCGGCTGTCTGAAGCGCGCGTGGTGCTGACCGGCGCCAGTGGCGGCATCGGCATGGCCATTGCTCAGGCGCTGTGCAGCCATGGCGCCGAAGTGCTCGCCGTTTGCCGCCATCAGGAGCCGCTGTTGCCGTTGCAACAGCAGTACCCGCATCTGTTGCACTGGGTGAAGGCCGATCTGACCACCGCCGAAGGTCGTCAGCACGTGCTGATGACGGCGCAAGCGATGAGCGGGGTCAACCTGCTGATCAACGCCGCCGGCGTCAATCATTTCGCCATGCTGGAGCAGTTGCCCGGGCACGAGATCGATTCGATGCTCGACATCAACCTGAACGCGCCGATTCAGCTCACCAGCCTGCTGTTGCCGCTGCTGCGCCAGGCCAGCCGCGCCATGGTGGTGAACGTCGGCTCAACCTATGGCTCGATCGGCTATGCCGGTTACGCCACGTATTGCGCGAGCAAGTTTGCGCTGCGGGGGTTTTCCGAAGCGCTGCGCCGTGAGCTGGCGGATACGCGGGTGGGCGTGCTGTACGTCGCGCCCCGCGCTACCCGCACAACGATGAACAGTCCCGCAGCGCGCGCCCTCAACTCCGCCCTGAAAACCGCCGAGGACGATCCGCAGACAGTCGCCGCCGCGGTTGTTCGCGCCATTGTCGGCAATCAGCGCGAGCTTTACATGGGCTGGCCTGAACAGTTCTTCGTACGCCTCAACAGTCTGCTGCCTGCCGTGGTGGACCGCGGGCTGCGCAAACACCTGCCCCTCATTCGCCGCTTCAGCAGCGCCACTCACGAAAAGAGCACCAAGCCATGAAACGTCTACTCGTCGTACTGCTCGCCACCCTCGCCCTACCGGTATGGGCACTGGATGCACCGGACAAGCAACGCCTGACCGGGATTCAGCAGGCGTGGGCACGGATTCAATACCAGTTGCCGGAAGACCAGCGCGTCGCGGCATTTGAACAGTTGGCCGCCACGTCCGCCGCTTTCACCCAGCAGCGTCCCGCCGTCGCCGAGGCCTGGATATGGTCGGGCATTGTCACCAGCAGTTGGGCCGGTGCCCAGGGCGGACTGGGTGCCCTGAGCAAAGTCAAAACGGCCAAAGCCGACCTCGAGAAAGCCATGACGCTGGACCCCAATGCCTTGCAAGGCTCCGCCTACGCCAGCCTGGCTGCGCTGTACGATCGAGTGCCCGGGTGGCCCATCGGGTTCGGCGACCCGGATAAGGCCCAAGCACTCCTGGAGCAGGCGCTCAAGCTCAATCCCGACGGCATCGATCCGCTGTACTTCTGGGGCGATCATCTCTACCGCCAGGGTCACTATGCCCAGGCGAAGGACGCGCTGGAAAAAGCCTTGCTCGCCGCGCCCCGGCCCGGTCGCGAAGTGGCGGACAGTGGACGCCGTAAAGATATCCAGCTATTGCTGGTGGACGTAAACAAGAAACTGAAATGACGGAGCATTCATGCGTTTGCTGCTGGTTGAAGACGATGTCGCCCTCGGCGAGGGCATTCATCAGGCGTTGAGTCGCGAAGGCTACACGGTGGACTGGGCGAAAGATGGCGCCAGCGCCCTCCATGCCTTGTTGAGCGAGGTCTTCGATCTGGCCATTCTCGATCTCGGATTGCCCAGGCTGGACGGCCTGGCGGTGCTGCGGCGCCTGCGTGAAAGTGGCTCGGCTTTGCCGGTGCTGATCCTGACGGCACGGGACGCCACCGAAGACCGCATTGCCGGCCTCGACGCGGGGGCCGACGATTACCTGATAAAGCCCTTCGACCTGTCCGAACTCAAGGCTCGCCTGCGGGCGCTGTTGCGGCGCAGTGCCGGGCGCGCGCGGGTCACGATCGAGCACGCGGGCATCCGCCTGGACCCGACCACCCAGCAAGTCAGTTACAAGGATGATCCCGTCGCCCTCACCCCCAAGGAATACCAGCTGTTGTACGAACTGCTCTCGCCACCGGGCCGGGTGATGACCCGCGAACGCTTGATGCAGTTGCTGTACGGCTGGAACGAAGAAGCAGAGAGCAACACCCTCGAAGTGCACATCCATCACCTGCGCAAGAAGTTTTCCAGCGAGCTGATCCGCACCGTACGCGGCGTCGGCTACCTGGTGGAGGATCGCCCGTGACGTCGATCCGCCGCCGCACGCTGACCCTGATCCTTGGACTGGTGCTGATCGGCCTGCTGATCCTGACCCTGGTCAACCTCCATGACAGCAACCACGAAATCGCCGAAGTCTACGATGCCCAGCTCGCCACCAACGCCCGGTTGCTGCAGGGCGTGATGCGCATGCCCCTGGCGCGGCAGGAGCATGCGCAGTTGTACCAGGCGTTCAATCAGGCCCTGGCTCAGGCCGAACCGCGAGTCGACGGCCACCCCTACGAGAGCAAAATCGCCTTTCAGGTCTGGGACCTTCAAGGCCGGTTGCTGGTGCACACCCCCAGCGCACCGACCCTGACCCATGCGCCTCAATACACCGGCTTCAGCGACATCAATGATCTGGGCAAACATGAATGGCGCACCTTCGTGCTCAGGGATGAGCAGCATGACCTGGTGATCTGGGTTGGCGAGCGCGACGACGTGCGCTCGGACCTGGTCAACCGCATCGTCCGCCACACGGTGATCCCCAATCTGATCGGCAGCCTGCTGCTGATGGGCGCGATCTGGCTGGCCATTGGCTGGGGCCTCAAGCCGCTGGCCGATCTGGCCGCCACCCTGCGCGGTCGTCATCCGGGCTCTCTCGAACCCTTGCAACTGGCGCCCCTGCCCAGCGAGCTGGAACCCATGCAAGCGGCCCTGAACCGATTGCTCGGACAGATTCAGGAGGTGCTGAGCCGTGAACGACGCTTCATCGCCGACGCCGCCCATGAAATGCGCACGCCGCTGGCGGTGCTGCGGGTGCATGCACAGAACGTCCTCGAAGCGCGCGACGACGCGCAGCGCAATGAGTCCCTGAGCTACCTGATCGTGGGCGTTGATCGGACGACACGCCTGGTCAATCAGCTGCTGACCATCGCACGACTGGAGCCCGGCGCGGGGCCCGTGCCGACGCGCAGCGCTGACGTGGTCGCTGCCGTGCGCGACAGCCTGGTGCAGATGACGCCGTGGGTATTGAGCCGAGGGCTGGAGCTGGTGTTCGAATGCGCTGAGCCGTCCCGTGAGGTGACGACCGATTTCGCTGCCATCGACATCGCGCTGCAAAACCTGTTGACCAATGCCGTCAATTTCTCGCCTGCAGGGGGTCAGGTGAGTGTGACCCTGGGCTTCGGCGATGGCGCTTTCCGGCTCAGCGTTGCCGACGAGGGGCCTGGCATCGACGAAGCCGAGCGGGAGCGCCTGTTCGAACGCTTTTACAGCCGCGGCAATGATCAGGGCGTCGGCCTGGGCCTGACCATCGTGCAAACCATTGCGCGGCGCCTGGGCGGGGAAATCATCATGGAGAACCGCGCCGGGAAAGGCTTGCGCGCGACGCTATGTGCGCCAGCGAACAGACAGCCTTGAGAAAGCGTACTCACACTGTCGTGGTCTGAACGCATCGTTCACCAGGGCACATCAGTGCCGGCGCTCCGCTGCGCACACCGCCCAAAACGCTGCGTCCGCCGGAGTGCAAGTCATTTCAGGGAAACTAATGACGAGCACATGGACACGCACCAAACAGGCGATCTCACGGGTCAGGCTGGCGGGTCGCGCCGGGGCTCACCCGAAGCTGGGGTTCGCCTACGAGCGACTGCTGCGCGCCGAACTCTTCAACGCCGACCAGATGGCCAGCCACGGCATAGACCTGGCCACTCAGCATCAGCTCGGTGCAGTGACCACGCGGGACTTCCTGCTGGGCAGGCTGGATGACAACGAGGCATTGCTCAAGGAAAGCTGCAGCGCGTTGACTGAGGCCCAGGCCTCCGACCGCCGGATCACCCCCGCCGCCGAGTGGCTGCTCGATAATTTTTTCCTGATTGAAGATCACATCCGCACAGCCAGATCGCACCTGCCCCAGGGTTACAGCCGTGAGTTGCCGCGCCTGAGCAATGGGCCCTCCAGCGGTTTGCCGAGGGTGTACGACATTGCCCTGGAGACCATTTCCCACGGTGATGGCCGCTTTGACGAACTGAGCCTTACGCGCTTCGTGGTGTCGTACCAGACGGTCATGCCGTTGGCGCTGGGCGAGTTGTGGGCTATCCCGATCATGCTGCGCCTGGCGTTGATCGAGAACCTGCGGCGGGTGGCCTCCCGGGTCATGGCCAACTGGGACGATCGCAATCTGGCGGATGACTGGGCCGAGCGGCTCATCGAGGTGTCCGAGCACGACGTGAAAAGCGTGGTGCTGACTGTCGCTGACATGGCCCATTCGTCCCCGCCCACGACCGCTGCTTTCGTTGCCGAGTTCGCCCGTCGGTTGCAGGGTCAGAGCGCTGCCCTGGCGCTGCCGCTCAACTGGATCGAGCAGTTGCTCGCCGAGACCGGTTCGAGCATCGAGCGGCAGGTGCAATTCGATGCGCAGCAGCAGTCGGCGGATCAGATGTCCATCAGCAACAGCATCGCCAGCCTGCGCCTGCTCTCAGCGACCCCCTGGCGCGAGTTCGTCGAAGGGATGAGCCATGTCGAGCAGACCCTTCAACAGGACCCGGCCGAGGTCTATCCGCGCATGGACTTCGCCACCCGCGACAGCTATCGCCACGTCATCGAACGGCTGGCCAGGCGCAGTGGACGCACTGAAATATCCGTCGCGCAGACCGTTGTGGCGCTCTCCCGAGAACACCGGGACGCGTCAGCCGGAGACGATCTCGCCCGCCATATCGGGTATTTCCTGGTCGGGCCCGGCATCGGGGTGCTCGAGCAAAAGCTGGACGCCCGTGTGCCCTTTCACGAACGCTGGAAACGCCTGCTGCAAAGCTCACCGCTGACGTTTTATCTGGCACCTGCCGGTGCCCTGACCATTATTTTTGCGCTGCCGCTGCTGTCTTCGGCACACCGGGACGGGCTGCCCGATCTCGCGCTCATCGCACTGGCAGTGCCCTGCCTGGTCATGACCAGTCGCCTGGCCTTCAGCCTCATCAACTGGCTGGTCACCTTCAGCCTGCTGCCCGCCATGCTGCCGAAGATGGATTACGCCAACGGGATTCCCGATGAAGCGCGCACGCTGGTCGCCATTCCGACGCTGATCGGTTCGCGCGCGGACGTCGACGACCTGGTAGAGGGCCTGGAAGTCAGGTTCCTCGCCAATCGCGACAGCAATCTTTTCTTCGCGCTGCTGACCGACTTTCTCGATGCGCCGGCCGAAGTGCAGGCAGCGGATGCAGACCTGCTCGACTATGCCTCGGCGGCGATCAACCGACTCAACGGCAAATACGAGGACGAACTGCCCGCGCGGTTTTTCCTGTTTCACCGCCCGCGCCGCTGGAACGCCAGTGAACGCGCCTGGATGGGCCACGAGCGCAAACGCGGCAAGCTGACTGACCTCAACGCCTGGCTGCGGGGTGCGGACGACAACCGTTTTACCACCATCGTAGGCGACACCTCTGCCCTTGGCGCGGTGCGTTATGTGCTGACCCTTGATACCGACACGCTCCTGCCGGGAGAGGTTGCCCGCCAGTGCGTGGCCGCCATGATGCACCCGCTGAACCGCCCGGTGTTCGACGCGCGACGTGAGCGTGTCATTTCCGGCTACGCGCTGTTGCAACCCCAGGTCGGCATCAGCCTGACCAGCACCCCCCGCTCGATCTATTCGCGCCTGTTTGGCAGTGGCGGCGGCGTCGATCCCTACACCCGGGCGGTCTCGGACATTTACCAGGACCTGTTCAAACAAGGCTCGTTCATCGGCAAGGGCATCTACGATGTCGACGCGTTCACCTGTGCGCTGGAGGGCTGTCTGCCGGACAACCAGGTCCTCAGTCACGATTTGATCGAGGGGTGCTACGCCCGGTCAGGCCTGCTCAGCGATGTGCAGTTGTACGAGCAATACCCGTCTCGCTACAGCGTGGACGTCAAGCGACGCCATCGCTGGATTCGCGGCGACTGGCAGCTGATCCCCTGGATTCTGCCCTGGACCCTGAATACCCGCGGCCAATGGGCACGCAACCGTCTCGATGTCATGGCCCGCTGGAAGATTCTCGACAACCTGCGCCGCAGCCTTGAGCCGGCGGCAGTGTTGCTGATGCTGGCCTGGGGCTGGTTCGCCAGCAGTGAACCGCTGGCCTGGACCTTGGCGGTGGTCGGCTTGCTGGTCATGCAACCGTTGCTCAGGACCCTGACCGACGGGTTGCAACCGCCGTTGAACGTGCCTTACCGGCAATACCTCGCCGCGCTGTGCAGGAGTCTGGGGCAGGACCTCGCCCAGATCGCTGCCACCGTCGCATGGTTGCCGTTCGAGATGTATTACAGCGTGGGCGCCATTGCCCGTTCGCTCTGGCGCATCCTGTTCAGCCGTCGCCTGTTATTGCAGTGGCAACCCTCCCGGGAAGTGGAGCGCAACACGCAGAACCCGCTGCCGGGGCTCTACCGCGAAATGTGGGCAGGCCCTGCCCTCGCCCTCTGCGGGTTGGCCGGTTTGATGAATGACCCGCTGGCTCTGCTGATTGCCATGCCGTTCCTGCTCGCCTGGGCTGCCGGCCCCTGGATCGCCTGGCGCCTGAGCGCGATGCCGGAAAATGCCGTGTTCGAGCCCTCGGTGGACGCACTGCGCTTCCTGCAGGTGCTCTCGCGGCGGACGTGGGCGTTCTTCGATGACTTCGTCGGGCCCCAGGATAACTGGCTGCCCCCTGACAATGTTCAGGAGGAGCCGAAATCGGTGATCGCCCACCGGACCTCGCCGACCAACATGGGCATGGCGCTGCTCGCGCATCTGGCCGCCCACGACTTTGGTTACCTCAGCACCGACCGACTGCTGCAGCGTTTGTCCGCATCGCTGGACACCATGGACAGCCTGGAGCGGTACCAACGACATTTCTACAACTGGTATGACACGCAGACACTCAAGCCCCTGCGCCCTCAGTACATCTCCACCGTTGACAGCGGCAACCTGGCCGGGCACCTGCTGACCCTGCGCGCCGGCTTGATTCAGCTGCCCGACGCTGCGGTGTTCGATGCTGCCATGCTCAAGGGTCTGCGCATCACGCTGGACACGCTGCTTGAAACGACGGACACCGCTGGCACGTTGACCGCGCTCTATCCCCTGCTCGACGAGCCCGCCGGAACCAATGACACCCGTGCGCTGTTGACGGCGTTACAGACCGTCCGTGCCCGGGTTGCAGCCATGGCAGCCGGTGGCGGCGAAGACAGCGTGTATTGGCAAAACGCCTTGCTCGCGCAGTGTGATGACTGGCTCGCGGCCCTCGAACGTTATCGACTGCCGCCGCCTTTGGCCGGCCGCCAACCCCGTCGCCGCACACTGCGGGCGCTGTCCCGGCTGGATGAAGCTGACTGGGCTGCGGAGGATCACCCGCGCATAGCAGCAGTGCGCAGAATGGCCCTCGACGCTATCGTCCGGATCGATCGCCTGATTCTGCTGACGGGCGATCTGGCGCAGATGGACTTCTCCCTGCTCTATGACAACAAGCGCGACTTGTTCGTGATCGGCTACAACGCCGACGAGCGTCGCCTGGACACCGGTTATTACGACTTGCTGGCGTCAGAAGTGCGCCTGACCAACTTCGTGGTGATCGCCCAGGGGCAGATTCCGCAGCGGGCGTGGTTCACCCTCGGGCGACTGCTCGGCGACTCCGCCGGCGTACCGACCTTGATGTCCTGGTCCGGCTCGATGTTCGAATACCTGATGCCCATGCTGGTCATGCCCAACTACGACGGCAGTCTGCTTGACCAGACCTGCCGGGCGGCGGTGGCCGTGCAAATCGAACATGGCAAACGCCTGGGCATCCCGTGGGGGGTGTCGGAATCAGGATACTACACGCTGGATGCGCACTTTAATTATCAGTACCGGGCGTTCGGCGTTCAGGCCCTCGGCCTCAAGCGCGGCCTGGGCGACGACGTGGTTGTCGCGCCTTACGCCAGCGTCCTGGCCTTGATGGTGGACGCCGACGCGGCCTGCAAAAACCTGCAGCGCCTGGCACGCAAAGGCGCCTCCGGACGCTACGGACTTTACGAAGCTGTCGATTACACCGAAGCGCGTCTGCCGCGGGGCCAGCGTTACGCCTGGGTGCAGTCCTTCATGGCGCATCATCAGGGGATGAGCCTGCTGGCCTTGACCAGCGTGCTGCTCAACCAGCCGATGCAACGGCGGTTTGAGTCGGACCCGGCCCTGCAATCGGCCCTGCTGCTGTTGCAAGAGCGGGTGCCGAAAGTGGCCGCGCCTTACCTGCAAACCGCCCAGCAGCCCGCCGCCAGTGATACCGGCGCCGGGCAGGAGAACGACCTGAGGGTGTTTGCCAACCCGGGGCATAAGCGCCCGGCGGTGCAATTGCTCTCCAACGGCCGGTACCACGTCATGCTCAGCAGCGCCGGCGGCGGGTACAGCCGCCTCGACAACATGGCCGCCACCCGCTGGCATGAAGATGCGACCCGGGACAACTGGGGCATGTTCTGTTACCTGAGAGACGTTGCCACAGGCGCCGTCTGGTCCAGCGCCTTTCAGCCGACCTTGCACCGGGCCGAGAGCCACGAGGCTATTTTCAGCGATGCCCGCGCCGAGTTTCGCACCCGGGAACTGGGTTTCGACACCCACATGGAAATCGTCGTCTCCCCTGAAGACAACATCGAACTGCGGCGCCTGCACGTGACCAACCGCGGGGAGTCTACGAAGACGCTGGAGATCACCACCTACGCGGAAGTGGTGCTGGCGTCACCGGAAACGGACGCCATGCACCCGGCGTTCAGCAAGTTATTCGTGCAGACCGAATTGCTGCTGCCGCTGCAAGCCATCGTCTGCAGCCGTCGCCCGCGGGCCAGCGATGAACACACGCCGTGGATGTGCCACCTGCTGGCGGCCCATGGCGTTGATATCCAGGCCATCTCCTACGAGACCGACCGCGCCCGCTTCATTGGCCGAGGCCGCAGCACCCAGTCGCCGGCCGCGCTGGACCCGGACTGCGAGCAACTGTCAGGCAGCGCCGGCCCGGTTCTGGACCCGATTGTCGCCATCCGTTGCCGGATTACCCTGCAGCCCGGGCAGCAAGGCACCATCGATCTGGTCACGGGCGTGGCCGACAGCCGCGAAGACTGCCTCTCGCTGATCAACAAATACCGGGACCGACACCTGGCGGACCGGGTCTTCGATTTGTCATGGACCCACAGCCAGGTGCTGCTGCGTCAGCTCAACGTTTCCCCTGCCGACGCCCGTTTGTTTGAACAGATGGCCTCTTCCCTGATTTACGCCAACGCAGGCTTGCGCGCCGACAGCACCGTGCTGACGGCCAACCTGCGCAATCAGCAGGGCCTGTGGGGGCAGTCGATTTCAGGCGACCTTCCCATCGTGCTGTTGCAGGTCAGAAGCCTTGAGAACATCGAGCTGGTCCAGAAGATGATTCAGGCCCACGCCTACTGGCGTCAGAAAGGCCTGCTGACGGACCTCCTCATCTGGAACGAAGATCAGGTGGGTTATCGCCAGCAACTGCAGGACGCGATCATGGGACTGGTCACTTCCGGCAGCGAAGCCACGCTGGTGGATCGGCCGGGCGGCATATTCGTGCGCATGGCGCAGCAGATGTCCAACGAAGACCGCACGCTGATCCTGTCCGCCGCGCGGCTGGTGTTTTCCGAAGGCCTGGGCACCCTGGCCGAACAGGTTCACCGCCGCCGCGTCGTGCGGGTGCACGCGCCGTTTGTCGCTACCGTGGTTCATGTGCCAGCGCCATTAAAGGCCCTTGCGCCGTTGCCCGTTTCGCTGCCGCTGAGCAACGCTTACGGTGCGTTCAGCCAGGACGGCGACGAGTACATCATCAACGCCCCGGCCTCCCATCCCACGCCAGCTCCTTGGGCCAACGTGATTGCCAATGCCCAGATGGGCACGGTGGTCTCGGAGTCCGGCAGTGCTTACACCTGGGCTGAAAATGCCCACGAATACCGTTTGACTCCCTGGCACAACGACCCGGTGAGCGACCCCGTCGGCGAGGTCATTTACCTGCGCGATGAAGACACCGGCCACTTCTGGTCGGCCACCCCGCAACCCGCTTCGGGCACTGGCGCTTACCGAACCCGCCACGGCTTTGGTTACACCGTGTTCGAGCACGAGGAAGACGGCATCCACAGCGAGCTCTGGGTTTACGTGGCGCTGGATGCACCGATCAAGTTCTCCAGGCTGGTGCTGCGCAATGTCTCGGGGCGTGAGCGCAACCTGACGGTGACCGGCTATGTGGAGTGGGTGCTGGGCGATCTGCGCAGCAAATCAGCCATGCACGTGGTCACCCATTCGGATCCTGCCAGCGGCGCACTGTTTGCGCGCAACGCCTGGTCGGTGGAATTCAGCGAGCGCGTGGCGTTTTTCGACACCGACACCGTCGATCACAGTGTCACGGCGGACCGTACCGAATTCATCGGACGTTGCGGCAGCCTGCGGTCGCCCGCCGCGATGCGGCACAAGGGGCTGTCGGGAAAAACCGGTGGCGGTCTGGACCCGTGCGCTGCGATACAAGTGACATTGGCGCTCGCACACGGGCAAGGCACCGAAGTCATTTTGCGCCTGGGTGCGGAGAAAAATCCCCAGGCCGCCACCCAGTTGGCGCAACGCTACAAAGGCGTGCAGGTGGCGGCGGAGCAGTTGCAGAAAGTCAAAGACCACTGGCGTTCGGTGCTTTCGGTGGTTCAGGTGAAGACCCCGGTACCGGCCCTGGATGTGATGCTCAACGGCTGGTTGATGTACCAGGTGATCGCCTGCCGGTTTCTCGCCCGCAGCGGTTATTACCAGTCGGGTGGCGCCATCGGCTTTCGCGATCAGTTGCAAGACAGCATGGCGATGATTCATGCCGATCCGGCGGCTGCGCGGACGCATCTGTTGCTGTGCGCCAATCATCAATACGCCGAGGGCGATGTTCAGCACTGGTGGCACCCTCCCCTCAATCGAGGCGTGCGCACGGCCTGCTCCGACGATTTCCTGTGGCTCGTCGCCGCCACCAGCCGCTACGTCGAGGTCACCGGTGATCTGTCCGTGCTGGACGAACCCGCCGGCTACCTCGAAGGGCGCGCGCTGGGGCCGGGGGAAGAATCCTATTACGACCTGCCCGGTCTCTCTCCCTTGCAGGAGCCGCTGTATCGGCACTGTGTCCGCGCCATCGAGCACAGCCTGAGCCGTGGCGAACACGGTCTGCCGCTGATGGGCAGTGGCGACTGGAACGACGGCATGAACCGCGTGGGCTATCTCGGCCGGGGTGAAAGCGTCTGGCTGGGCTTCTTCGGATGCCATGTGCTTGAGCGCTTTGCGCGGGTCGCCGAACGCCACGGCGACAGCGAATTCGCTGCACGCTGCGGTGAACAGGCGAAACAGCTGCGCGACAACCTGGAAGCGTCTGCCTGGGATGGCGCGTGGTATCGCCGCGGCTGGTTTGACGACGGGCAACCTCTTGGCTCATCACTCAACGATGAGTGTCGGCTGGACTCTATCGCCCAGAGTTGGTCGGTGTTGTCCGGCGCCGGATCACCCGCCCGGCAGCAACGGGCGATGCAAGCGGTGGATCAGTACCTGGTCAAGCCGGACATCCGCGCGGTCCTGCTGCTCGATCCGCCGTTCGACAAAGGTCTGCAAGACCCGGGCTACATCAAGGGATATGTGCCGGGCGTGCGCGAAAACGGTGGGCAGTACACCCATGCGGCTGTCTGGGCGGCGATGGCGTTCGCGCACTTGGGCGACACGGCCAAGGCCTGGCAATTGCTGCACATGATCAACCCGGCCGACCCCCTCAACAGCGCCAGGATCGACACGTATAAAGTCGAACCCTATGTGATGGCGGCCGATGTCTACGGCACTGCACCCCATGCGGGGCGCGGCGGCTGGACCTGGTACACCGGCTCCGCTGGCTGGATGTACCGGTTGGGCGTCGAGTCACTGCTGGGGCTTCAGCGCAGCGGCAACCTGCTGCAGCTGAACCCGTTGATGCCGGAAGACTGGCCGGGGTTCAACCTGAGTTACCGCTTTGCAGGGACGCAGTACCACTTCGAGGTGGTCCGTGGCGAGACGGCCGGCAGCTCGATGACGCTGGATGCCACGCCGGTGGACGGAATGACACTGACGCTGGTGGACGATGGCGTGGAGCGCTGGGTTCGCATCCAGTGCGGCGGTTCGCAGCCGACAGCCCCCAAGCCGGTGGATTACGCGAAAGCGGCCGATGATTGACCTCCAGCGCCGGCGCTGCACTGGAGTACTCTCCGTTGGTCGTCCCCACTCCTGGAGCTCCACCATGTACACCGCGCCGCAGCCCGTCGACAACCACCTGCTTGCTGCGCTGGCCGATGAAGAACTCGTGCGTCTGGCGCCGCACATGGAGTGGGTGCAATTGGTATTGGGTGAGGTGCTGTATGAGCCCGGGGACATTTTGCGTCAGGTGTACTTTCCCACCGACTCGATCGTGTCCCTGCTGCAGGTTACCGAAAGCGGCGCCTCCGCAGAGATCGCCGTGGTCGGCAACGAAGGGCTTGTCGGCATTGCCGTGTTCATGGGTGGCGAGAGCACGTCCAGCCGCGCGGTGGTGCAGAGTGCCGGAGGCGCCTTCCGCCTGCCCGGCCATAAACTCAAGGAAGAATTCGATCGTCACGGCGAGCTGTTGCTGCTCATGCTGCGCTACACCCAGGCCTTGATTGCGCAAATGTCACAGACCGGTCTGTGCAATCGTCACCATTCGATCGACCAGCAATTGTGCCGCTGGTTGCTGCTGTCGCTGGATCGACTGCAAGGCAATCAGCTGACCATGACCCAGGAACTGATGGCCAACATGCTCGGTGTGCGCAGAGAAGGCGTGACCGAAGCGGCGGGCAAGCTGCAGCGCCAAGGCGTGATCGAATACACTCGGGGCCAGATCAAGGTCCTTGACCGCCCGCGACTGGAACGGTTGAGCTGCGAATGCTATTCAGTGGTGAAGGCCGAGTCCGACCGCTTGCTGAGCTATACCCGACGACGTGAGTGATCAGGTCATTATCAGGGTCTTGAAGGCTCAAGGCGGTGATTGCACGGATCGGATGAAAACGGCGTCAGGAACTTCAGCAGCCACGGGACCCTTTGATGGCGATCAGATACATCCGCAGCCTGACCGGCCGAAGACGCACACCGGACGCTAACCGCCACCTCGGGTTTGTCCTGGCCTTTGTGGCCGGCGCCATCAATGCCGGGGGCTTTCTGGCGGTTCAGCAGTACACCTCGCACATGACCGGCATCGTTTCGTCCATGGCCGATAACGCGGTGCTGGGTGCGTACGACCTGCTGCTGCGCGGGGGCAGCGCCCTCTTGTCTTTCATGGCAGGCGCCGCCTGTTCGGCCATCATGGTCAATTATTCCCGCCGCAGACGCCTGCACAGCGCGTTCGCCCTGCCCCTGTTGTTCGAGGCGTTTTTACTACTCTGCTTCGGCTTTCTGGGCCCCAGGCTGGCGGCCGTGGACGGATTGGTCGTGTCCCTCACGGTCATGCTGCTGTGTTTCATCATGGGCCTGCAAAACGCCTTGATCACCAAGGTTTCCAAGGCTGAAATCAGAACCACGCACATCACCGGCATCGTCACCGACATCGGTATTGAACTCGGCAAGCTCGTCTACTGGAACGGCGCTACACCGCCCGGGCAACCGCGAGTGGTCGCGAACCGCGGGCGGCTGAAACTGTTGACTGCTCTGGCATTGAGCTTTTTCACCGGCGGTGTGGTGGGCGCGTACGGGTTCAAACACATGGGGTACACCGCGACCGTACCGCTTTCGCTGGTCCTCGGCATGCTGGCGGTCGTGCCTGCCCTGGACGATGTGCGGCGCTATTTCCGGCGTGCGTGCCGGGGGTGATCCATCGTTGATCCGTGCCCGAGTCAATCCTTGCATAGGTATAGGGGGTACCCCTATGCTGCATCCCGTCTAGCCAGGGGTGTATCCGATGGGTCATGTCGCAGCCAACAAAAACGATCTTCTCAAGCGTGTCAAACGCATCGCCGGACAACTCCAGGCCGTCGAACGGGCGTTGGAGTCGGACCTCGACTGCGCCAAGACGCTGCACCTTGTCGCCGCCACTCGCGGGGCCATCAACGGCCTGATGGAGGAGATCATTGAAGACCACGCGCGCGCGCACGTGGCGGATCCTGGTCTCAGCGAAGCCGAGCGCAACCAAGGTGTCGAAGAGCTGCTTGAAGCCATTCGTCGTTATTCCAAGTGAACACATCCAGGCGCCCGCTTATGCAAAGTCCGAACATCAACTACCTGCACGACCACGTCTTCCTGGGCTCGGCGCACGATGAGAACGCCAGGCGTACGCTGTGGGTGGTGGCGCTGACGGTGGTGATGATGGTCGGTGAAATCACCGCCGGGTATGTCACCGGCTCGATGGCGCTGCTGGCCGATGGTTTTCACATGGCGACGCATGCCGGTGCATTGGGCATCGCCGCGGCCGCCTATGCTTACGCCAAACGCAACGCTTCCAGCCAGCGCTTCAGTTTCGGCACAGGAAAGGTAGGGGATCTGGGCGGCTTCGCGTCGGCACTTATTCTCGGCATGGTTTCCCTGGGGATCGGCGTTGAATCCGTCATGCGCCTCTTGCAGCCCACCGATGTTCAGTTTGGCACCGCTACCCTCATCGCGATTGCCGGGTTGATCGTCAACATCGTCAGCGCCCTGCTGCTGGGCCACGGGCACAGCCATGGACACGATCGTGAGCACGATCATGACCATCAGCATGATCATCACGGCCATCCCCATGCCCCTCATGGCAACGACAACAATTTGAAATCGGCCTATGTCCACGTCCTCGCGGACGCGCTGACCTCGGTGCTGGCCATCGCTGCATTGCTCGCCGGTCGTTATCTGGGCTGGGTATGGCTGGACCCGGCCATGGGCATCGTTGGCGCCCTCGTTATCGCGCGGTGGGCCTGGACCTTGATGGGCGTCACCGCAGGCGTATTGCTCGATCAGACTGACGCACACGTTGCCGAGGAGATCCGCCAGTTGGTTGAAGAACCGGGAGACGCCACCATCACCGACTTGCACGTCTGGCGGGTCGGCCCCCAAGCCCATGCGGCCATCGTCAGCGTCCTTGGCGCCGCCACTGCGAACGCCGACACCATCCGTGAACGTCTCCAGCCGGTCCATGAAATCAGGCACCTGACGGTCGAATTTCGACCGGCCTGATTGAGCGCTTCTGCCCTGCCCCAGAGGAAATTGCCATGCCACCCGGCAAACGTGAACTGGCGCGAATCGAACACCGGTTAATCGCCACGCTGACCGAAGCGTGCGAGACAGCAAAAAGTGAAATCAAAGGCTTCACCTGGCTGACCCACACGGCTGACCTGAACGCGTTGGCTGACACCCTGAAGGTGATCTGGGTGTTCGAAACGCGGGCGGACAAACAGCGCGCTCAGCTTGAAGCGAAGGCGCGCATTTTTGAGCTGACGGCCATTGCGTTGAATGAAGCCTGCATCGACCTGAAACTCTCGGATCGCAATGTTCGCCTTGACTCCGAAGAGGAATGCCAGTGCGCTCATGAGGGCAACTGGCAAAAGCGACTGGTCAAGGGTGACTGACGATGGCCAAAGAAATTGAAAACCCATGCATCGCGGTGTGCCAGCTCAGGAGTGATCTGTGTGTGAGTTGTGGCCGGACGAAGGACGACATCAGAAAGTGGAAACGCATGAAGCGGCCTGAAAAAATGGCGGCGGTGCAAAGGGCGAGTATGCGTTTGAAGGCGCTGAAATAGGCCTGTGGAGGGTCGTTCGCCATGAGACGGTGCCGTAGGCAGGCCAGATGTTCCAAGCCAGGTTTGTATTGGTCACCGGTATATCTGTACTCTCGAAAACGATACAGCCAGTTGACATTTCTACGGACGGACACCCAATTCAATGCGCGTATTGCCAGACTCTGCTTTGTCTTCCGTCGTTCGGCGCTGGTTAACCGGCGCATTGATGTGCTTAGCGACTATTGCCCATGCTGATGCCTTGCCCGGCAGCACTGCGGCATCGGACTTGCCCTCAACGAAGGCATCACCGATCGCACTGACGGATATTCTTGATCGCGCCGCCGAGGATCAACAGCGCGTGGATATGGCCAAGCGGCTGCTTGCCTCGCCGGACCCGGTTATCCACCTGAGCCGCTCACTCGACGATATCGCTCGTCCTGCTCGCGCCAAACAAAATACGGCTCACAGCGTCGTGTTTGGTGAGTTGCCTGTCATGCGAATTGAAAGCCTGGCTCGGCACTGGGAGTTTGACGCTCGCCGCCTGGAGCGTTGGGATATGCAAGCGCGTCGAGTCTTTGGCCCTTACTCCGACGCTGCCTTGCAACTGGCGCAACGCCGGGCGGTCTGGGCGTCGACCCAGACCGCAGGCCTGCTGGACGGGCTGCCGCCGGTGCTCTCCGCTCGCATCACCAACATGCTCACGCAAGTTGACTCTACCGAGGCGAATCTGGGTGTGGAGCTTTCGCGGCAGTTTGCACTTATGCAGCAAGCAAGCGAGCTTAAAGCCACGATCGAAGCTGGCGGCAACGAAGTGGCCCTGGCGCTCGACACTCTGGACCGCCGGCTGCTACGCATCGATGTTGCGCCGCTCTGGCAGGGCCTTGGTTCGAGCATGGATCAAGCCTCAACCTGGGACGCCATGTGGCGAGGTTTAGAGATCGAGGTGCAATTCGCCCGCGACTACCACTCGGCCGGGACCCGCAATCAGCAGGCCCTTACGCTGGTGCAGATACTGCTGCTGCCCCTGATTCTGTGGTTAGTGGTCCGCAGCCGGCGCACGCGGCGTCTTCAGGAGAATCCGGACAAGCTGACGCGCGCATTACGTCGTCCTTTTTCCACTTGGCTGCTGCTGTGCATGCTTGCGGTACTTGTACTGGAGCCGGATGCTCCGCTATTGGCCCAGGAAATTGCGCTGCTGGTGGCCTTGATTCCTGTGCTGCTATTGCTGCCCAGTGGTGCCCTGCGTGCGCTTGGGGTATGGCCTTATATCGCTGTTTCCATGTATGGGCTGGATCGGTTGGGCATTCTGGCTGCCGATAACGGCGGGATTTACCGGATCTACCTCCTCGCGGTCAACGGCCTTGCCTTGGTGCTGACCCTCTGGCTGCTTTGTCGTGCAATCCCGGCGATGCAGAGTCCTGACAGTCGCTTGCAGCAAGTCATGCGTCCCATCGGCTGGATAGCAGCTGCCTTGCTGACCGTAGCGCTTGGCGCCAACGTCGTCGGCAATACCTCGTTGGCCGAAACGTTAACCAGTGGCGTGATCGATAGCGGTTACATGGCCCTGCTGCTCTATGCAGGCATCGCCGCATGCGTGGGGCTGTTTCAGGCGTTGTTAGGGCAACCGGAGCTCGCCAATCGCCACTTCGTTCGACATCAGGAAACGGCGTTGCAATCTGGATTCACTCGCTTGCTGATGCTTGGCGCTGCCATCGGCTGGCTTCTCTACAGCATGGATCGATTTCGCGTGCTGCGGCCGCTCTACGGCGTGGGCAGCACGGTCATGGAGTTTGGTATCGATGTCGGTGAGTTTTCCCTGAACATTGGCCATCTGCTGGTGTTCCTGCTGTCGTCCTGGCTCGCTTTTTGGGCGGCTCGCACCGTAAGGCGATTGCTTCGTGCAGAGCTGCCCAATCACGCAGGCTTGCCGCGAGGCGTGGGAAATAGCATCGCATCACTTATTTATTATGGCGTTCTGATGCTTGGCCTGTTAGTGGCACTGTCTGCGGCAGGGTTCAAGGTCAGTCAGTTGACGCTGATCTTCGGTGCGCTGGGTGTGGGTATCGGATTCGGGCTACAGAACGTCGTGAATAACTTCGTCTCTGGCTTGGTGCTTATGTTTGAACGGCCAATCCAGCCGGGCGACCTGATCGATGCAACGGGGACCTCAGGCACGGTACGCGAGATCGGCCTTCGTGCGACAACCATCCGCACATCAGATGGCGCCGACGTGGTTGTGCCGAATGGCCTGCTGCTCAATGGCAACCTTACCAACTGGACCCTGTTCGACAAGAGTCGGCGTATCGAAATCCCCATAGCCGTCGCACACGGCTCTGATCCTTCCACAGTACTGTCAGCGTTGGCTGCAGTCTTGCGTGATACACCGGGCGTGGCTGAACAGCCTGCGCCGGTCGTCGTGTTGACCGGCTATGGGGATAACGCCCTTAATTTCACGATAAGTGCCTGGACACACGACATCGGTAGCTGGGTAAGGCTGCGCAGTGAAGTACTTGCGCGGGTATTGGCCGCTCTCCAACAGGCGGGGGTTTCGCTTCCCCATAAGCAGGTTGAGGTGAATTTACACACCGTGCAGGATGAGCAAACGCGTTTCCCGTTATCCTGACAGGTCTGCGACACCTGATTGGCAGCGGCGGCTCATCCATCTGCTTTCGCGACAGTGCGTTCTTCCGAGCCCACATAAGAGATGAACCCTTCTGCGCTCATCGCTTTGGCGAACAGCCAACCCTGGGCATAGCGAACGTTGCGGGAACGCAGATAGGCCAACTGTTCTGCTGTCTCGACACCTTCCGCCACAACAGCCAGTCCCAACGATTCAGCGATGTTGATCAACTGGTCCAAAAGGACCGCTGCCTTTTCAGCGTTGGCAATGCCAACGACGAAAGACTTGTCGATTTTCAGGATATCCAGCGGTAGCTGTTGCAAATACTGCAGACTTGAATACCCGGTCCCGAAATCATCCAGCGCCATCACATAGCCCGACGCCTGAGCTCTGCTGATGGTGTCTTTTGCCGCTTCCAAGTCCATGAACGCGGTTTCGGTTGCTTCCAGCCAGATCTGTGATGGCAGTATCCCTGCCCGCTCTCTTATCCCGTCCAGCACGGCGATGAATCGGCCACTGCTTACGTCAGCTGCAGACAAGTTGATGGCCACATGCATTGAACGATCATTCAACAGCAGAGTGCCGAGATCGTATATCACTTGACTCATGACCTGATCGGTAATGGCCAGGATCAATCCGCTCTGTTCTGCCAACGGAATGAACGCATCAGGAGGGACGGATCCATGACCTGGCTTGATCCAACGTACCAGCGCCTCGGCGCCCACGCAGCGTCCATGTGCCAGCTCGATGATGGGCTGGTAATGGACCACGAACTCATGGTTCTTCACTGCGCGTTCAAGTTCTGCCAGAGGTGAAAGACGGCGCTTCGACAGGCGGACAATACCGAATACCGGCACAACTGCCAGTAACAGACCCAGTGGGATCATGTACAGCGCGTGGCGGACAAGCATGCGCATCAGTTCGGCACGGGGAATCGCCGCAACTGCTATCCAGGAGCCCTGGCGGACCGACGTATACAAGTAGCCGTCCTTAAGTCCTTTTGTCGGGCCCGAATGCGCCAGGGTGACGATGCTTTGAGTGCCGTGATCGCTCGCACGTACGAGATCGCCGTTACGGGTGGCTATCGCCAGCCTGACACGATGATCGAACAGCACATCCAACAGTTGCTCTGAATCCACCAGAACGTTAAACGCCGTGTATTCCAGAGCCATCATTGGCTTGGATGATTCAAACAAGGGCGACACGCCGATCGAGACCTTTACGCCATCGTCAGTCGTAAAATCCGCGGGCCGTGCCTCTATTTTCCTGCCGATCATTCCCCACGAGCCACACACGAAGATGTCCTCGTGGATATAGCCCACCGATTTCACTGACAGCGTGTTTACCGCAACAAGACGCATCTGATCGATGCTTTCCGGGCTACAGGGGCGCAACTCGCTGGCGGCAACTGACTTCAGTGCATCGGAAGCCTGTAACAGCGTCGACTGCGCACGCTGCGACAATAACACCGCAATTTCTTCCAGCTGGCGCTCGGTGCTGTGCAGCGTTAGCAGCCATCCTACTCCGCCCATCACGCCTACTGTCAGACACGTGACGAGAGTACTTGCAATTACGCCCTGCCAGATTACAGACGACCGCATCGGCCCCGCCTTGGTGATAGAGAAAAGGACTGACTGCTTACTTCGCAACGATAGCTTATCCCGGCCGAACATTACTGGCCCGCTCCTCGGCCATCCATCGTTGTCAGTGCGCAGAAATCCGGCGTCACCAAGACAACTTTCAATCCATATCAGCGGCCAGTTGCGGCAGATCAGTCGATGCTGAAGGTGATCGCATAGGGCACCGCCTCACCACGCCTGGCTGATGCGCGCATCTGAAACACCTGCACCGTGTACTTGCCCGACGTCGGTAACGCCCCGGACCAATCCGCATCAACACCACCACTGCCCAATGCTGCGGATTGACCGGGCTTGTCGCCAGGCGCAAACACGTTGAAGTTGGCATTGCGACTGCCCGTGATCCGTACCGTCATGTGCTGACCTGACCTGGCAGACAGCGTGTACTGGACGCTGTCATAGCCGTTGAATGATCCGTTGACCTTCGTACTGTTTGTCCCCTTGGCAAAGCTGACCGGCACAGTCGTCACTTTATCGGCAGCCCAACACAGTGAAGAACTGAACGTGAGTGCAAGACCGTAAAGTATCGCTTTGTTCATATGCGCCCCCTTGGAAAGTGGCTTGAAGCAGCACCTGCGCAACGCCTTGGAGGATGCGCTACGCAGAATCCGATAGCTGATCACCGGCCGACACGTTCAAGCCAGACAGGCGAGTTATCTGTAGCCATCATAGCGTCACTTTTTCGGGCTGCTCGGATCGACGACGTTGATCCCGGAGCAACCTAGTGGTGAATGTGGGGAATGCAGGCCCAGGGAGCGGAGTCTGTCAGCACCAGCGAAACATCTTGAACCAATTTAGTCCGTGACTTCTCTATCTGACTGCAGCGCTCGGCAAAACCTTCTCTGATTGGGAGATGGCGTCGCCAAGCGGATCTCATAGACTATCTGGACACCCCAATGACCCCAATACCTCTGCTCCTGGGCTTCGTCATCATGTCGCTTGCCTCGTTGGCCATCTACGCCAAAGGCGCTCACAGCGGCCCATTGCGCGGCCACACACTGGTCCACTCCGCCGTCCCGTTCATTGCGGCAACGGCCTACCTCTGCATGTAGCTGGGCGTAGGCAACCTGATCAAACCGGACGACAGCGTTACCTATCTCGCTCGCTACGTCGACTGGGCCTTAACCACGCCTCTGCTGCTGGCCGGGGTCGTCAGTTCGGCGTATCTGGGCGGCCGTGAGCAGGAAGGCCAAGCCGGCTTCGTGGCGTCTATCGTGACCCTGGATGTGATGATGATAGTGGCCGGTCTGATCGCCTCGTTGGCGCCTTACGGCACCTTGAAATGGGTATTTTTTGCCTGGTCGTGCGCGGCTTTTGTCGGTGTGCTTTATCTGCTGTGGAAGCCACTGGCGAATATCGCCGGGCAGCATCCGGCCATTGGAGCGGCGTACCGTAAAAATATCGGTTTTCTCACTGTGCTCTGGTTGATCTACCCGGTTGTTTTCGCCATCGGGCCAGAGGGGATATGGATGGTAAGCGATGCCGCAACCATCTGGATCTTCCTGGTACTCGATGTTCTGGCCAAGGTCGTGTACGCCTTCACCTCCGAGCGCAAGTTGCACGCCGCTCTGGCGAAGTCAGGCGCCTGAAAGTGAACAGGATGGGCTGGCTAGTCATGCTGTCGACCGCCGTGATTGCCAGCCTGGCCGGGGCAGCGACGCAGATGACGTTTGCGCTGGCGGTAGGGTTGGGCCTGGGGCTTCTCCACGGGGTAAGCGATATGCATCTGGTGGCAACGGCACGACGCCCCGCTTTCCTCTTTTCCTACCTGGCGACAGCCCTTGGCTGTCTACTCTGCTGGCAGCTGGCAAGTGCGACGGCACTCCTGTTGTTTCTGCTGCTGTCGGCCTGGCATTTTTTCCATGAAGATGAATTGTTCCACGAGCGGCTGACATCGCTGGCGTTGGGGCTCTTCATCATTGGCGGTCCGGCAGTGGTGCATGGGACAGAGGTCGCCCGGTTGCTCGCGTTAACCATCGGCTCGGGCGAACCCCATGGACTGGCGGAACGGCTGACGTGGTTGCTCGCCACAAGCGGCGTCATCGCGCTACCGGTATTGCTGCTGGCCTCCTGGCGCCAACGCAGCCTGTGGTTAGCGGCCACGCTGTTTGCCGTGGTGCTGTTACCACCCCTCGTCGGCTTCGCTGTTGGATTTTATAGCTTGCACGCCGCGCCTCAGACCCAGGTTCGCCAGCGTCTGTTGGGCGCGCCTCACCTGTCTGCCTACCTGCGCCTCACTTGGCCAATATGCCTGGGCGCTGCTCTGTTCATCTTGGTTGGAGGTCTTGTCTTCCTGCTGCAGGAAGGCACCGGAATCCGCGCGCTGTTCGCTGTATTAACGGCCTTTGCAGTACCGCACATGATCGTATTGCCGCGTTTTCTGCCAGTGCGTAGAGCGGCGGGTATAGACGGCCCGCCACCCTCGGAAGCGCGAGTGGTTGAGCGGTAACTGACCCGCACACTAACTCTTTGACCCACTCAGGTCGCCTTGCTTCCACCAGGACGAATGCCGGAGCGGGCCAGACGCGTCACCATCAGGAATGCATCCACTGTCGGAATAACGGCTCTTCCTCCAATCACCTCCCTCATCCAAACGAGTATGGGGTAACGGCCTTATCACAGGGACCAATGCGGGCGGATTAGTGGATCCAATAGACTTAACTCATTATTTAAGCAAAGGGTGCTTAAGATCCCCCGCGCCCGGCCGATTATATTGGATTGATGAGTTTGATTTAACTTTAATCACCGTTGGGTCATAAGCTAGTCTACCGCTGGAGTGAACACGTGACGTTACGCCTAACCTGCAAAGCTTTTATTATTGCGCTGTCTTTTGGGTTGTCAAATGTGGCGAGTGCCGAAGACGTTAAAGTCTACAATTTTTCGCCGGTCAATCAATACAACCTTAATCTCTCAGCCAGTTTCTGGAACCCGATCATTCGGTACGTGTCCGACAAAAGCGGCGTGAACCTGACCCTGAAATTAGGGCGTACCTCCTCCGACACCACCAGTTATGTGCTCGCACAAGAAGTTGATTTCGCTTTTACCAACCATCTTTTCAGTCCAGAGCGCGACAAAATGGGTTGGAAGGTGTTTGGTCGCCGTGACGCCCCTCCCCTGGAAGGGCAAATCGTGGTACCTGCCGATTCCCCCATCCATAGCCTTGCTGAACTGGAAGGCCAGGAAGTCGTGTACCCGGGACCCGAAGCGTTCATCGCTTATAAAGTCACCAGCGCCGAATTGGTAAAGAAAGGGATAAATACGTCTACGGTGTTTGCAGGAAACATGGATGGTGCGTTCAGCCAGCTGATCAGTGGCAAGGCCCAGGCAATGGGGGTTAATTCACAGCTGGTCAGCGGCTACACCGAAAGAGAAGGCAAGTCGTTCCGCGTACTGTGGAACTCGTCCTTGTTCAACGATTTAGCCCTCATGGCCTCCCCCAGAGTGTCTCAAAAAGAACTGACGGCGGTCGCCGATGCATTTTTTAATATGCAATATGATAGTGAAGGCAGCAAAATTCTTCATGACGCGACTGAGCTCGTCCATGCACCTGAACCGATCAAGTTTATTCCTGCGACGGAAGCGGATTATGCGTCCTATCGTGATTTTTATAACAGCGCTCCAGCAAACCATAAGTAATCAATCTCACACCTAGCTGGAGAGGCTGTTAATGAATTTCTTTAAAAGCCTGATGCCCAGATCACTGACGTCGCGCATATTGGCGATGCTGTCCATTTTGATCGTGGTATTTCTGACAACCGGGCTGGGGCTTTTTTATAAAAACCAGATGCTCCAGCACATTGAAGAGATACAAGACAGCGCTAACATGCTGATAGAGGTGGCGGCACAGGCCGTTGAAGAAAGTGTCATCATCGGCGATTACGACACCATCAAAAGGACCCTCGAAAAAACCCTGTCTCGCTCACCGTTCAAGTCGGCCATGTTTATTGACCTGTCAGGTGGCGTCATTCGTCTGCAGGCACCCAAGGCGCCTGCTGGAAGAGCCCCTGCGTGGATAGAATCCGAGGTGGCTGCACGGTTATTCGATGTCAACCGTCCGATAACGATCGGGGGCAAAGATTATGGCGTGATGCGCCTGTCTTTCAATGCCGAGAAAATAGCGGCTGAACTGTGTACGTTGGTGGTGCAGGCGACCGTACTGGCAGTGCTTTTTCTGCTGACCAGTTTGCTGTTGATGGGGTTCATGATCAAACGGTCGCTCGCACACCTGGACAAACTTCACTCTTATGAGGCGGAAATCGCTTCAGGTGCGGTGGCAGCAGAAGCGATGTTGGTGGCAGATGCGCCCGTGGAAATACAGGAGGCCATAAAGGCGGTAAACCGTACGGCAGCCAGTATGCGCAACCACTTTGGTCAGCGCATTGAATCGTTGATGAACACATTGGTGCAGCATAAGAATGCCCTGGACGAGGTTTCGATCGTTTGCGAATTTTCACCCTCCGGCCGTATTACCTATGTTAACGAACGATTCGTATCCAGCGCCCAGCGTTCTCGCGCTGAGCTTCTGGCGTTGACGATCGATGAAGTCTGGAACGGCATGTATTGCGCCACTCAGCCGTGGCAATGGACACCTGAACGTGAAGTGTGGAACGGTGAGGTCAGGCTTTCAGGTCGTGCCGGGACAGATAAATGGCATCAACGCACCATCATCCCGATCCTCGATGACAGGGGCGGCGTTGAAAAATATATCTGCATCGACATCGATATCACCGACCGAAAAGAGTTTGAGGTCGCCATTCTGGATAACTCCAGAAGGCAAAACCTGATCGCCTTGTTTGGCCAGCAGGCATTGACCGAGGAAAACGTCAGAGCCCTGGGTCAACTGGCCGCGCTAACGGCGGCGCAAGGTTTAAAAATGAGCAAGGCAGCGCTATCAGTCGTTGACCAAGTGAGTCACGGGGTGATCCTCAGCGCTGAGATTGGCCTGACCCACGATGACATCCGCCGCAGCTACGCGAGCCAGGTGTCCAGCCGCATGGGCGCTTCGACTGAGCTTGCCATTATTTCCGATGGAGCTGATGACACCTACAAGCTGTTGACTGATGACACAGTGGAAACCCATGGCATCAGAAGTACCCTGGAAGTCGATATATCGTGCAGGGACGTTTTCAAAGGCGTTCTTGGGGTGTATGCCACCACTGACTACGTGTTTACCCGTGAAGATGTTAGCTACATCCAGACATTGGCAAACCTGTTGGCAGCCGCGCTTGAAAGGGATGACGCGAAGAAAAAACTCACCCATCTTGCCGAAAATGATTCGCTCACCACCTTGCCCAATCGCTGGTTTCTCAATAATTACCTGCACGCTGCAATCAGCCGCACAGCCTCCGCGCCATCTGCAATAAGCGTCATCTTTATCGATCTCGACAGATTCAAAACCGTGAACGACACCATAGGGCATTCCGTGGGCGATGAATTGCTTATCCAGGCGAGTCGACGTCTGGAAGAGTACATCGATGAGAACAGCATGGTTGCGCGACTGGGCGGGGATGAGTTTTCGATTGTGGTCACACACCCTGTCTACTCGGCAAGTTTCATCAAATCCCTGGCGGCCCATGTTGTTGACGCAATGGAGAAGCCGTTCAACCTTCGCGGCCAGGACATATTTGTTTCAGCAAGCGTGGGCATCGCCAATTATCCGTTTGACGGAGATGACGCCGGCGTCATCCTCAAGAATGCGGATACCGCCATGTACCATGCGAAAAAAAGTGGGCGTAATAATTTCAAGTTTTATAACGCCGAGATGAACGAAAGTGCCGTTAAACGTCTGCAGACTGAAACACTCTTACGGGGTGCGCTGGAACGCGATGAATTTATTCTGCATTTCCAGCCAAAGGTCAGCCTCGCAGATGGCAGCATCAGTGGCCTGGAGGCTTTGTTAAGGTGGAATCATCCCTCGCTCGGCCTGGTGTCTCCCGCTGATTTTATTCCCATGCTTGAGGAGACCGGCCTGATCATTCCGGTGGGCGAATGGGTCATCCGGAAAGTCTGTGAGACGTTGAAAAGCTGGGAAGACAGTCATATCAGGCTGGTACCCATCGCCATCAACCTGTCCGCCAGGCAGCTTCAGGTAAAAGGCCTGGCCAACATCGTCAAACATATCCTGGAAGAATACGGTATCAACCCTACTCTTTTAGAGTTCGAGCTCACTGAGTCGGTGTTGATGATTGAACCCGAGTCGGCGGTTGAAATACTTCGAGACATCAAGTCATACGGGATAGGCCTTTCGGTCGACGATTTCGGAACGGGTTATTCCAGCCTGGCCTACTTGAAGCGATTCCCTATCGACATCCTCAAAATAGACAGAATGTTCATTAAAGACATCATGAGCAATCATGAAGACGAGGCGATCACCCGAGCAGTCATCGTATTGGCGCATAAACTGGACTTGAAGGTCATTGCCGAAGGGGTCGAAACATTCGAGCAACTGGAGCTGCTGGTGAAGCATGGCTGCGATCAGATACAGGGTTATCTTTTCAGCAGACCCGTACCGAGGGATGAGTGCGCTGCGATGATCAAGTCGTCACGTACGCTGGACATAAGATTTGCTGAACCTGATGTTGCGTAAACCCGTGATATTGAGGTCGCCACACTCTCCAGTTATTGACACACTGTGTGGCAATCTCCTCGGGCACCCCGCCCGACTTCTACCTGGACGTCACATGACACCCAACGCAGAACTCTATAACCCCTCCACCGAATACGCTGACAAGCTGATCTCGCGGATTGGCCAAACACCTTCGTGGATCGCAAAGCGTATCGGTGTGACTGACAAGCGCATCCGCTACATCCTGGATGGCGAAAGGACCGTCAAGGGCGAGACCACCCCGATTCAGATGACCTACACCGAGCAGTTTGCCCTTGAGTGCCTTGTCCAAGAGGCCATAGCCCTCAAAAGGTAACCATTTTCCGGGCTGACTCGAGGCTACAAGCCTTCAAGCAGCCCGTCGGCACGAAGCAGATCAACGATCACGTGCTCATCCACCGCGTAAACGCCCCGGGAAGCCTTCCAGACCAGATTCTTTTCCTGTAAGGCAATGAGCGCTTGTTGCACCCCCGGCACCTCAACCTTGATGGTACTTTCGGCAACGCCTGACTGCTTCATCGCTGTGGCGTACAACGCCATGGTAGGCGCCTCGAACGGGGCGAAGTTATCGCCCATGCTGCCCATGACGCGAATGACGGCCGACTGGATCGGGGTCAGGCTGTGGATCACCTTCTTGAGGTTCGCGTTCAGCTCATCCGCCTGCGCCCGGACCAGCTCGGCAAAACGCTCAGGTACATTTTCAGGGTCGATGAAAAAGTCGAAGCGAATAGCATCAGCTGCTGCGCCAAGCAATTCGGGCCGATAGCCACTTTCTTTGAACAGCTGGAACACTTCTGCCGGATCGAGCGGAGATGGCAGGTCGATATTGGCGCACAGCCAGTCGATGTAGTTCTGATCGAGCGTCGGGAAAGGCACCATCGACGCGCCGAAGAACGCCTGATCCTTGCTGTTGCGCAGCATGGCCAGCTTGTCCCTGTTCGAGCCGGTGCAGACGATACGGAGGCCATGGTGCCGGGAGCTGTTGAGTTCGTCCCTCGCCGCTTTGAGCGCGAACAGCGCCGCCACACCCGCCTCGGTAGTGATCGCGTGTTGCGCTTCATCGATCATCAGCACGATGAGCTTCTTTGATTCGTCGGAGAGCGCCACCAGCGCCGTGGTGAGGTCGATGTCCCTGCCAAGCCCGATTTTATCCACGCTGAAGTTCAAGCCGCCGACAACGACCTTCTCCACGCCGGACGCCTTGGCCAGCCGTGTGATGAAACCGTCGCTGCGACCTACCGCTTCGCGGATCGCTTCCACGATGACCAGACCTGGGTCTTTGGTGAGGTCTTGCCAGAGGTCGGCATACAACACAATCGCCCCCGCTTTTTCCAGCGCAGGCCGCAGGTCTTCACGTGCGAAGGTGGATTTGCCGGTACGCCGTGGCGCTGCCAGGAAGACGCCGGAGCTGGCGGAACTGCCCACCGACACCTGCATGATCAGCTTGGAGAGCCGGGTGGCCAGCTCGGGACGGTGGTAGAGGATTTCAGGCATTTGTAGATCTCTGCACAGCTCTATAGGCAATTATAGAGTGACTATAGACCAATTATAGATATGGGTGAAATCTACGTTTATAGGCGATTATAGAACGACTATAGACTGATTATAGGTAACCCAATTCAGTCGTACGCCAACCATCAGCGCCCGCAGAACATTCGGGCGCCGCCAGGCCAAAGCGTAAGGACAGTCCACCGAGATGGGGCGTGCCTAATCGATCAACCCCTGAGCGTCGTAAAACGGGTACGGCCCCGGGTAATCACCGAACACGCCGTTGTGGGTCACCAGGCCCTGCTCCGCTTCCCAGCGATGCAGCAGATAGCCCGCCGGCTCGAGGTTGAAATGCGCCGGGGCGTCGTCGCGCAGGTCGAGCACGATCTGGTGCGAGGTGCCCGGGCAGGTGCAACTGATGCTGCCGCCGAAGCGCCGTTGCATCGGCCGATGCAAATGACCGCACAGCACCCGTTCGACTTGCGGGTGCCGTGTGATGACCTGCTCAAGCGCCGCCCCGTTAATGAACGCTTCGCGCTCCATGTGGCCGATACCGGTGACGAACGGCGGGTGGTGCATGATCACCAGGGTCGGCACCTCCGGGCGCCGACCGAGCACGTCATCCAGCCAGGCCATCTGGCTGTCCAGCACTTGGCCGCCGTGGGCACCGGGGATCGTCGAGTCCAGTCCGATCAGACGCACCGGGTGCTCTTCGACGACCCAATCCAGGGGCGACTGGGGACAGAGCGGCAGGTAAACGTGATCGGCAAATTCGGCCAGCAGGTGCTCGCGGACGTCGTGATTACCGGGCACCAGGTAATACGGCATGCTCAGGCGCGCCAGCTCGGGGTGCAGGACGGCGTATTCATCCGGCCGACCGAAGTCCACCAGGTCGCCACTGATCACCACGATGTCCGGCCGCGGCGCGCTGGCGTTCAGATGATCGACCGCGCGACGCAAGGCGCCGAGGGTGTCGACCACGCCATAGGTCAGCTTGTTGCCGGCTTTAAGGTGCAGATCGCTGATCTGCGCGATGAGAAACGGGGCGTTCACATTCAACTCACTTAAACAAGGATCACGGGTGCAGGGCGAACAGCGCCTGCGGCTCGATGGCCAGGGCAATGAGATCGCCCGGCGCATGAATAACGCTGTCGGCGCTGTCGACCAGCAGCGGTTGCGCGGCGCCGACCTCAATCAGCAAGCGGCTTTGCGCGCCCTGAAAAAACTGTCCCAGCAAACGCCCGTGCAGGTGCCCTTCGCGCGTCACCACCCGCAGATGCTCAGGCCGGCAATACACCGTGGATGGCTCACTCGCCTCAGCCCAGGGCAGCTCGCCGCCGCTGACTTTCAGGCCGTTGACGGTACGGCCTGCCACCGAAAAGGCATTGAGGTTGCCGACAAAACCGGCCACGAAAGGATTGGCCGGCTGCTGATAGATTTCACGCGGCGTGCCGAGCTGGGCGATGCGCCCTTGCTGCATGACCAGAATCCGGTCGCCCAAGGCCATGGCTTCGCCCTGATCGTGGGTGACGAACACTGAGGTGATGCCGAGGCTGCGCAACAGCTGATCGAGTTCGCTCCGCAGGCGTTCACGCAGTTGCGCGTCCAGTGCCGCGAGGGGTTCGTCGAGCAGCAGGACTTTCGGCCGTGGCGCCAGCGCGCGGGCCAACGCCACCCGCTGACGCTGTCCGCCGGACAGCTCATGAATGCCGCGTTTGGCGTGCTCTTGCAGGCCGACCAGTTCCAGCAGTTCGGCGCAGCGTTTGTTGCGCTCGGCAACAGACATGCCGCGCACCTTCAGGCCATAAGCGATGTTGCCTTCCACGGTGAGGTTGGGGAACAGCGCGTAATTTTGAAAGACCATGCCGACGTCGCGACGCTCGATGGGCAGACGGGTGACGTCTTGATCACCGAACAACACCTGGCCTACGTCCGGCCGCTCCAGCCCGGCGATCATCCGCAGGGTGGCGGTTTTACCGCAACCGGACGGGCCGAGGATCGCCAGGGTCTCCCCCGCCTCGATGGTCAGGTTGAGGTCGTGAACGGCAACAGTGCCGTCGGCGAAAGCCTTGCGGCAGCCGATCAGGCGCAGCGTGGTTCCAGTCATCTTTGCTCTCCACGGGAAAGGCGCGCGCTGATGGCCTGCAACGCCACCAGCAGCGGCACGATCATCAGCAGAAATATGAGGGTGTAGGCGCTGGCGACTTCCAGCCGCGCCGAGGCGTAACTGTCCGCAAGACCGACCGGCAGGGTTTTGGTCATGGGCGTGTGCAGCATCCACGTCAGGTTGAATTCGCCCAGGGACAGCGTCACCACCATCAGCACGCCGGCGAGAATCCCCGCCCGGCAGTTGGGCACCACCACGCTGAAAAACCGTCGCAACGGCCCGGCACCGAGACTGGCGGCGGCCTCCTCCAGCGTCGGCAGGTGCTGACGCTGCATCACCGCCATCACTGGCCGCACCAGAAACGGCAACGTGAACAGCACATGGCCGACGAGGATGAACAGCCAACTGCTGCGAAAACTGCCGAACTGGCCGTAGGTCAGCAGCAGGGCCAGGGCGCTGGCCAGGCCGGGCATCGCCACCGGCAAGACCATCAATTCCTCGAAGGCGCGACTGAAGCGGTTGTTCATCCGCACCAGCGCATAGGCCGCCGGGACGCCGATCACGCAGACGCACACCGCACACGCCACCGCCAGTTGCAGGGACAGCCACACCGTCGGCGAATAGGCCTGCCAGACTTGCGCGATCCAGTCGAAGGTCAGTCCGCTGGACACGCCCTGAAAGTAATTGCGGGTGAGCCCGGCCACCAAGGACATCAGCACCGGTACCAACATGAAGGCGCAGACCAGCAGCGTGAACAGCAGCTGCGCGATGAACAGCGAAGAGCGCTTCACAGGACCGTCCTCGATTGCTTGACCATGCGCCGCGCGAGCAGCAACACCGCCCAGGTCAGCGCGCCGAGCACCACCGACAGCGCCGCCGCGACAGTGAAGTTGGCGTAGTTGGTGAACACGTTGTAGATCGCCACGGGGGTGACGTTCAGCTGGGTGCCGAGGGTGAACGCCGTGCCGAACGCGCCCATGGACGTGGCGAAACAGATCGCCCCGCAGGACACCAGCGCTGGCGCGAGCCCTGGAATGATCACGTCACACACCACGCGCCAGTGCCCGGCGCCGAGGGAGTGGGCGGCCTCCTCCAGGCTGCGGTCGAGGCTTTCGCACGCGGCCATAATCGTGAGGATCACTCGGGGAATCGAGAAATACAGGTAGCCGAGGAACAGCCCCGCCAGGGAATAGGCGAACACCCAGCGCTCACCCGCCAGCTTCAGGCCGAGCATGGCGAACAGCCCCTGCCGCCCTGCCAGCAGAATCACCAGAAAGCCCACCACCACGCCAGGAAACGCCAGCGGAAAGGTCAGCAGCGCCACCAGTGTGGTGCGACCGAAAAAACGCTGACGGGCGAGAAATACGCCGGTGATGCCGCCGACCAACAGCGCGGCGAGGGTTACCACAGCAGCCAGCACACAGGTTTGCGCCAGGCTGCCCAGATACTGCGGGCTGCTGAGCACTTGCCAGTAACCGCTGCCGGCGCCGTCCCGTTGCTGTCCGCCGAGCACTATCAGGTGCGCCAATGGCAGCAGCCAGAACGCCGCCAGTACTGCCGCGGCGGGTGCGAGGGCCCAAGCGGCCGTCGGGCGCAGACGCCGTTTCAACAACCCACCCGCAGCCACGTTCTGCGCCTTCGACACCGTGCTGCTCACTTACTTGACCTCGCTCAGGTAACGCGCCGAAAAGGCTTCCTGCACGTCGGCCATGTGCTGGTAATCCACCACACCGGCGCGGGCGTAATCGCTGTCAGGCAGGAATTGCGCGGCCACGTCGGCTGGCATTTTCATGGCGCGAACCGGGCGCAGATAGGCCTTGGCCCACAGCGCCTGGCCCTGCTCGGAGAGCACGAAATCCAGCACCTTCTCGGCGTTGGCCTGATGGGGGGCATTGGCGACCAGGCTCATCACGTAGGGCACGCTGATGCTGCCTTCCTTGGGGATGACGAAGGCGACATTGGCCTTGTCCTTGTAGCGGGCGCGGTAGGCGTTGAAATCGTAGTCCACCAGGATCGGCAGCTCGCCTGAAAGCACTCGCGCATAAGCGGTTTGCTTGGGCACGATCGGCGCGTTCTTCGCCAGTTTCTGGAAATAGTCGATGGCCGGCGCGAAGTTATCCAGGGTGCCGCCCATGGCCTGGTTGATCGCCACAGCGGAGACATAGCCAACGAAGGCGCTGGACGGATCGAGGTAACCGACCATGCCTTTGTATTCGGGTTTGAGCAGATCAGCCCAACTCTGCGGGACCGGCAAGCCGCCCAGTGCATCGACGTTGACCATGATGCCGAGGGTGCCGGAGTGGATCGCGAACCAGTGGCCTTCCGGGTCTTTCAGGCCTTCGGGAATCTGCTCCCAGCCTTTGGGTTTGTAGGTGCCGACGACGCCAGCCTTCTGCGCCTGCAAACCGAATGTCACGCCGTAATACACGACGTCCGCCACCGGCGCGGCTTTCTCGGCCACCAATTGCGCCAGGGACTGGCCGGAGTTCTTGTTGTCCAGCGGCACTTGCACGCCGGTGCTGTCAGCGATCGCCTTGAGCTGGGTGCCCCAATCCGCCCACTCTGGCGGGCAGTTGTAGCAAATCGCGGTTTCGGCAGCCTGGGCCAGGCTGGCCACGCCACACAGCAGCAGTGCCGCCAGGGTTTTACTGAAGCGGATCATGGAGCGTCTCCTCGTAGGGCTGATTGTAGGGTTGAGTACTTTCGCCAGGCCGGATGTGGCACGGCAGGCAATGGGAAGTCGGGGCGGCGCCGGCGATCTGCGCCAGCAATTGATCGATGACGGTGGTCGCCAGCGCGGCGATGGGCTGGACCACGCTGCACAGGGTCGGGTGCATCTGGGTGCCGATGTCGATGCCGTCGAAACCGATGATCGACAGTTGCTGAGGAACCGCCCATCCGTGGCGGCGCAGTTCGGCGATCAGGCTGATCGCCAGCAAATCGTTGGAGCAGACCAGCGCAGTCAGCGCTTGGGGGCCGCTCAATAACGGCGCGAGCGCGCTGAAGTCGGCCTGGGTGTGGCTGGGCATTTCGATGATGGGCATGGCGGCCAGGCCGTGTTCAGCCATTGCGTCGCAGTAGCCGGCGTAGCGCTGCCGCGCCCGGTCGGACTGCAGCGTCGGCCCCGCGACCATGCCGATGCGTCGATGACCGGCCGCCAGCAGATAGCGCGTGGCCAGGGCCATGCCTGCACGGTTGTCCACCGAGACGGCGCTGTATTTGCTGCTGCCGGGCTGGTGATAGGCGAGAACAAAGGGCGTGTCTTCGGTGCTGAGGCTTTGCAGGACGCGGTTGCTGTGGGCGTCGGTGACCGTCAGCACCAGGCCGTCGACCCGTTGGCGCAGCAGCTCTTCAACCACCGCGCTTTCCCGCTCGGCGCTGTAGTCGGTGGTCGCCAGCAGCAGGTTGTAGCCCCGCAACCGCGCGGCGCGCTCCATGGCTTGAAACTGTTCGGCGAACACCGGGTTGAGCAGGCTCGGCACGACGACGCCAATGAGCTGGGTGGTTTGAAGGCGCAACTGACGACCGAGCAGATTGGGCCGAAAACCCAGTTCTCGCGCGGCGGCGAATACCTGGTCACGGGTTGTCGGGCGTACCACTTCGGGGGAGGCGAAACAGCGGGCGGCGGTCGCTCTGGAAACCCCGGCCACCCGTGCGACGTCTTTCAGGTCACTCATGATCACTCGCTTGAGATCGATCTCATTGGCGAGGACATTACGGTGTCAATGTGGCAGTTCAGGGGCGAGGATGTGACAGATTGGAGTCATTGGGTGAGGCAGGACTGACTGCCAGGCGGAAGTCGGACTGGCTCAACCCACTGTAGGACCGGCTTTGGCCGGGAAGGCGTCAGGTGTCACACCGCAAATGTGAGGGTGTGCGGACTGACTGCTTCCCGGCTAATGCCGGTCCTGCAATGAGATCGCGTGCAGCCTGAGAGACCGCATGCATTGAAGGCGATCAGGCGTCGGACAGCACCACATGGTCCATCGGCGCCGCCACGCCCACCACCTTGATCTCAGCCGCATTAACGGCGGCGCTGAAGGCAAAGTCCTCGGCCTTCAGACTGTGGCTGTAATCCCCCGCCAGGGTGACCTGGAATTTCTGGCCGGCGCTGTCCGCTTCGTTGCTGCGCACGTAGGTGCGGTCGCTGTTGGCGTTGTAACTGACCTGCAGAGTGTCGTGACGCCCGTCGCCCAGGCCGGTAAAGCCAAGCGCCGAAACATCCAGCGTGTCGTGGCCAGTGGTGAAATCAGTGATCAGGTCCGCCGCCCCGATGTAGCTGTCGCTGATGTGATCAAAGCGGAAGGTGTCCTCGCCCGATCCGCCGGTGAGCTTGTCGCTGCCGGCACCGCCAACCAATAAATCATCGCCGACGCTGCCGGCCAGCACGTCGTCGCCCGCCAGGCCAAACAAGGTGTCGTTGCCCCAGTCGCCATACAGCGTATCGGCGCCTGCCGTGCCGGTGGCGTTCACCGAGGTCAGCGGCTGGGACGAATCGGTGCGCGTGTCATCGGGGTTGGCGAACAGCACGTTGCTGGCGGTCAGGTCATAGAGGTGATTGCCGCTGAGCAGGATTTCGAAGCGGTTGCCGTCGGCGTCCGGCTCCAGCGACTTCAATGCCGTTTGATCGCCGGCGAGGTTCAGCACCACTTTCAGCGTGCCGTCGTAGCCGTTGCCCAGGCCCTTGTAATTCAAGGCGGTGAGATCCAGGCGATCATGGCCGTTGCTGTTGAAATCCGTGATCAGGTCGCGTTGCGCGTAGCTGCCGCTGGCATCGTTGCGCAGGCTGTCGCTGACGCGGGTGTAGACGAAGGTATCTGCGCCTGCGCCACCGGTCAGCGTGTCGCCGCCGCTGCCGCCGATCAGACGATCCGCGCCGCCGTCACCGGACAACGTATCGCGCCCTGCACCGCCGAGCAGCACGTCGTCGGCAGCGGTACCCAGCAGCTTGTCGTCATTGGCCGTACCGGTGATCGACGAAAAGAAGTTCGCCGCGCTCAGGGAGCTCAGGTGGTTGCCGTCCAGTGCCAGTTGAAAACGGTTGCCGGCGGCATCGGCGTCCAGGCTGGCGAGGTAGGTGATGTTGGTGCCAGCGTTATAGGTCGTTTTCAGCGTGCCGTCGTGACCATTGCCCAGGCCGGACAATCCCAGCAGGGTCAGGTCGAGACGGTCGCTGGTGTCGTTGAAATCGGTGATGCGATCGGTGAATGACGTGGTGGCCGTGCGGTAACTGTCGCTGACCGAGGTAAAGCGAAACACGTCGCTGCCCGTTCCGCCGCTGAGGCGGTCCGCGCCTGCACCGCCCTGAATGACATCATCACCGGCGCCGCCATCGATGCGATCGCGCCCTGCCCCGCCACTGATGAGTTCGTCCGAGCGGCTGCCGATCAGCGTGTCAGCGCCCGCACTGCCGCGCACGATCAGCACATCGCTGTTGTTGTAGACCTGGCTTGCGTTGCCCGCCGCGCTGATGTCGCCGGCTTGAGTGCCGTTGATGACGTTGCCGAAGATCACGCTGCCTTCGACGCTCGCCACGTCCGACGGCACCTCGGCCACGCCCCAGGTCGATCCAGCGCCGCCGGTGATCAGGTTGTCGTAGACGAAATTCTGCGTGCCGTTATCGCTGCCCAGGCTGCGGATGGCCACTTCCGGCACGTCATTGCCTTGCGCATTGGTGTGGATGACGTTGTTAGACACCTCGATGTGGGTCGTGCCTTGCAGATTGACACCCGAGCCGCCGTTGCCGTGGATATCGAGGCGATACACGCCGCCGTATTCGATGCCGCGCATGTGCACGCCATCGCCGCCGTTGCCGGAGACGTCGCCACCGATGACGCTGAAAAAGCCGGTGTCGACGCCACTTTCTTCATGGACGTAAATCCCGTCGCCAGCGTTGCCGGACGCCTGGTTGTCGGTCAGCGAAACCGCTACGCCGCCCAGGCCGACATTGATGCCGTTGGCGCCGTTATCCAGCGCGCGGTTGTCCTGAAAGGTCAGTGCGGGCAGCGAACCTCCCACTGCAAACCCGTCGGAGGCGTTGTCGGTGGCCGTGCTGTTGCGCACTGTCAGATGCACCGACGCGCCGGTCAGGTCGAAGCCACTGCCGCTGAAGTTCGTCGCGGTGACGCCGTCGATCAGCAGGTTGGTACTGTTGGCCCCCGACTGGGACCAGCCACTGACCTGCCCACCGCCGTTGGCCTGATTGCCATCCAGCGTAAGATTGCTGACGGTGGCGTCTCGCACGGTGCTGCCTGCCACCACGCCCAGCAGAGACGTGGTGTTCGAACCGGTGCCATCGGCCAACTGGAGCACGCTGTCACCGGCACCCTCACCGGTGAGGGTGACGTTGCTTTTCAGCGCGAGCGCGTTGCCCGAACCGTCGCTGTCCGACACCCGCCAGGTGCCGCCAGGAATGTAAACCTTGCCCCCACCCGCGGCGCTTGCGGCATCAATTGCCTTCTGGATGGCGACGGTATCGTCAGTAGTGGCATCGCCCTTGGCGCCATAATTGCGGATATCAAAAGTGGGGGTGATGCTCATGCGCTGCTCCTGCCTGGAAAACTGACGACCTGTGAGCCGGTTGTCGCAACCGGCTCGGGGAACAGCTTGGACCGGTGGAGTTCCTGATTGTTAGTTCCCTTGAAGGGGCTTTCGTCGGATGGGCAGCACGATCCGCGATAACAGCGGCTCGTCAGTCTGCCTCCCCCATCAAGGCGACCGCATCCGCGCCCGCCGCGATGCGCATCGGCGAACCAGGGTCGTTCGCCGCCCCCCAGATGGCTTCGGCGACATCCTGGGCCTCGGTCACCAGTGTCGATTGCGACCACTCGCTAAACACGCGTTGAGCCAGATCGGCATACGCGTCCGGAATGCTGCCCTGCATGCGGGGCTGTGCGTTTTTGCCGAAGTCGGTCCCCGGTGCGCGCCCCGGCAGTACCAGGTTGACGCGAATGTTGAACGGCTCAAGTTCCAGCGCCAGGGATTCGGTGAACGCATTTACCGCCGCCTTGCTCGCCGTGTAGATGCTGAGCAATGGCAGTGATTTGATCGTCACGCTGGAGTTGACGTTGATGACGACCCCGGCGCTGCACTGGCGGAACTGCGGCAGTACGGCCTGAGTCATCGCCATGGTGCCGAAGGTGTTGGTGTCGAAGATGCTGCGGATCTTCTGCATCGAGCAGCCTTCGAGGGCGCCCAGCAGTCCGATGCCGGCGTTGTTGACCAGAACATCAATCGGCCCGGCAACGTCGATCGCGTTCTGGATGCTGTCTGGGTCGGTGACGTCCACCGCGAGCACGCGCAGATGTTCGGACGTTTTGAAAAGCGCTGCATCCGGCGTGCGCATGGTCGCGATAACTTTCCAGTTTCGGTCGATAAAATATTGGGCGGTAGTCAGGCCGAAGCCCGAAGAGCAGCCGGTGATCAGAATGGTTTTCATGGTGTGTATCCATCGCGTGATTGACAGTGACGCAACGATAAGCTGTGGTAACCGGACTGAATATCATCGCCCATCCGCTATTCTTTTGCAGGAGTCCGGAATGCTCGATCCGCTCGCTGAAGTGGTCACCCTGCTGCAACCCAGCGCTTCACTGTCCAAAATCGTCAACGGCGCCGGCGCCTGGCGGGTGCAGCGCTCCGTACACGGCCAGCCTTTTTACTGCGCGATTTTACAAGGGGAGTCGAGGCTTTCGGTGGCCGGGCAGTTGCCGATGACCCTGCAGGCAGGCGACTTTGTGCTGATCCCGGCGGCTTACGATTTCGAGATGATGAGCCTTCAGCCCGTTCTGGAGGGTGACGCTGAACGGGTTCCCGTCGAGGTCCGTCCACGGGACATTCGTGTCGGCCCGCCCGATGTGCCCGTCGACGTTCAGTTGTTGGTAGGTCACTGCACCTTCGGATCGCCGGACGCTGCTTTATTGGTCTCGCTGCTCCCGCAACTGATCCACGTGCGCGGCGAGCCCCGACTGGCGACGCTGGTTGGCTTGGTGACCGGGAACCCGGGCTCAGCGGCCAGCAAGGGACGTGATCCTCGCCCATTTGCTGGAAGTGCTGTTTATAGAGGCGCTGCGTTGCACCGCCACCGAAGCGGCGCCACCCGGATTATTACGCGGACTGGGCGACGAACGCCTCGCGGTGGCATTGCGGCAAATGCACGGGCATCCGGGCCGCCCGTGGACCGTGGAACAACTGGCGAGGGAAGCCGCCCTGTCGCGTTCGACGTTCTTCGAGCGTTTTCAGAACGCATTGGGTATGCCACCCATGGCGTATCTGTTGGCGTGGAGAATGGCGCTGGCAAAAAAGCTGCTGCGTGAGCGCGTGGAGGACATTGCCGGGATTGCACAGCGCGTGGGTTACGGCTCGGTGAGCGCGTTCAGCGTGGCATTCAACCGCTACACCGGGCGCGCGCCGGGTCGGTACTCGCGGGAAGGAGACGGTGGGTGACTGACCGCCCGCACATTCAATACGATTTGTCGTTCCAGCCATCTACACGGGGCCCTCGGATGAACAGCTATCTGGCGCAGGCACACAATAATCAATGGTCTAACCGGCGCTTGCTCTCGGCATGCCTTGGCTTAAGCGACGAAGAATACCTGGCGCCGCGAACAGGTTTTTTCCCTCGATCGAGCTGACATTGCGGCACATTCTTGATGTCGATCAGTTTTACCTGGCGGCACTGACGTTTGATCTGAAGGGCCAACGACAGAACCTGCCCGAGAATCTGTCGATTCAGCAACTGGTCCAGCTCCAATCCGGGGCCGACGCCCGACTTGTCACCTATTGCGAAGGCTTGAGTGAGGACGTCTTGAGCAGTCGAGCGCGCGTGGTGCGGGCAGCAGGCATTATTCCTGAACGGGTGGATCGCTTGCTGCTGCACTTATTCCAGCATCAGATTCACCACCGTGGACAGGTTCACGCCATGCTGTCCGGTACCCGCATATCACCGCCACAACTGGATGAATTTTATCTGGATGGGGATTTGCCCTTGAGGGCCGCCGACAGGCCTCTTCCCGGCTAAAGCCGGTCCTACCAGACCACACACATCTAGTCAGGCTAGCGGTGAGCCCACTGTAGGACCGGCTTTAGCCGGGAAGGCGTCAGACGTCACGCCTTCATTCGTTGACTGAGAAATGGGGTCTCAACCAACGGCGTTACTTGTGCCCCTTGGCCTTCGGCACCATCTGTTTGATCGTCCCGGTAGGGATGTCAATCAACGCGTATTTGTCCTTGATTTCCACCCACTGCTGGTTCTTGTCCGGTGCAGTCAGGTGGCGTGCGCGCCAGTCTTTAACGGCGAGGCTCGGACGTTGGTACTGGTCAGGGGCGTTATCGCCTTCCTTGATTTCCTTGACCCCTGCGCCCGGCCGATCCATCGTCACGCTTGGCTGTTCGGCAGCGTACGAAAAGCTGCTGACGGCGCATACGGCGGTGAACAGCAGATGAGGGAGGTATTTCTTTCCGAGCATGATCAGATCCTCTGGCAGACGAGTGCCATTTAATGAATAAAGGGTGACGGTGCATCCGTCATGCTCAGACCGGGACTGATTCGGAGGAGTTCGATCGGATCAGGTGCCATACGCTCCCATCGACTTTCGTGTGCTTGCCAGCGGAGCAACAGCCGAGACCAGAAGCTGGCGATCAACAATGTCCGGGAGCCAGTGGCAGGACGCTTGTTCTCTGCCCAATGAATAGGGCATCAATGTCGCTGCACTGTTTGCAGGGAGAAACCCACATGGACAGCCCCACGCTCCACACGGCTCGACTGATACTCGCCCCGCTGCTGTTGACAGATGCGCCCGCGATTCAACAGGTGTTTCCCCAGTGGGACGTGGTCCGGTATCTGGACAGCCATGTGCCATGGCCCTATCCCGAAGACGGCGCACTGACCTACATCCGCGACGTCGCGCTTCCTGCTGCGGCAGAGGGAAGCGAATGGCACTGGACGATACGCCTGATCGGCGAACCGGCGCGGGTGATCGGCTGCATCAGCCTGCACGATCAGCTCAAAAACCACAGGGGTTTCTGGCTCGCGCCGCAGTGGCGCGGCCAGGGCTATATCCAGGAGGCGTGCGAGGTGGTCAACGCCTTCTGGTTCGAAACGCTGCAGCGGCCAGTGATGCAGGTGCCCAAAGCGGCGGGCAATGATGCCTCGCGAAGGATTTCTCAGCGCGAAGGCATGCGACTGATCGAGCGCCGGGACGGCCATTTCGTCTCGGGTCCGATGGTTCAAGAACTCTGGGAATTGACCCGCGAGGAATGGCTGGCGATGCAAGCGCGGGCCTCGGGATGATGCAACCGCCACTGTTTTCCCGGGACAGTGACTTGATTGCCTGTTGACCTGCCCCGTCTCAATCCCTAGGGTAGCCGGCCTTCTTTACCCCTCGGGAAACCCATGTCCAGCCGCAGCAAGCTCCCCTCCACCGTCTACCTTCTGGGCCTGACGATTTTCTCGCTGGTGACGGCCGAGTTCATGGTCGCCGGCATGATGCCGGCACTGGCCGACGCGTTCTCGGTCAGTCTCGCCCAGGTCGGCAACCTGATCGCCTTTTACGCCTTGGGCATGGCGATCGGCGGCCCGCTTGTGACCGTCCTGCTGCTGTCAAAAGGCGTCAGCAACAAACGCTCTTTGATCGCGCTGCTCGTCTGTTATGTGGTCGCCGGCGCAGTCGCAGCGGCCGCGCAAAGTTATCTGGTGCTCGCTGCTGCTCGCGTGGTCATGGGCATCTCCAGTGCCGTCTGCATCGGTTTGTGCATGACGGTGTGCGCAGGCCTCGTGACGCCGGAACGTCGCGGTCGGGCGGTGTCGGTGGTCCTTGCCGGGCTGATGCTGTCCCCGGTCGTAGGCGTGCCGCTGACTACATGGGTCGAGCAACACTTTGGCTGGCGTGCGAGCGCCTGGCTGGTGGTGGTGCTGGCGATGCTGTGCACGGTGCTGGCGAGCAAGCGCCTGCCGGCGAGCGCCAACGGCAGCGAACCGCCACTGCGCCAACAAGTCGCCGACATGAAGAACCCGCCCCTCTGGGCGGCGTACGTCACCAGCGGGTTGATCATCGGCGCTACGTTTGCCGCCTTCAGCTATTGCACGCCCATTTTGATTCAGGAAGTCGGCGTCGCGCCGAAATTCGTCGCACCGCTGCTGGCGCTGTACGGCGTCGCGAACGTGCTGGGCAACTGGGTGGTGGGCCGGCTGGCGGACCGCTACATGATGGCGATCGTCGGCTGGGGCTTGGCAATCATGGTGCTGGCGTTATCGGGCTTCGCCCTGGCTGGGGATCATCTGTGGCTCAACCTGATGTGCTTCCTTGCCCTCGGACTGACCGGTGTGGCACTGAATCCTGCGATGGTGGCGCGCGTCATGAAAGCGGCCGAGCCCGGTGCGTTGGTGAACATCATGCACACCTCGGTCATCACCGCCGGACTGGCGTTCGGTAGCTGGGCGGGCGGTGTGACGATCGACGCAGGCCTGGGTTTGCGCTCGCCGCTCTGGGTCGGTGCGGCCATGGCCCTGGCAGGATTGCTGAGCCTGGTGCGGCCGATAGCGATGCGTCGCAGCCAGGCGCTGTGCGACTGAAAGCGGCGTTACGGACGGCCGGGCATTGCCAGGTGATGCGCCCTTCCGGGCGAGTCAGCGGCGCCATTGCCCAACAGCGGACAGACCTGCCCGGCCCGCTCGGCCAACAGATTGCGCAGCGCGTGCATCTGCCCGATGCGCTCGTCCAGCAACGCGATTTTCTCGCTGAATAATCGAGCGAGCAGGTCGCTGGAGACCTGCTCGCTGTTCCACAGCAACGGCAGGTTTTCGCCGATCTCCTTCAGCGAAAACCCCAGCTGCTGCGCCAGCTTGATGTACCCCACCAGCTGCAGGGTCTCCTGCGGATAATGCCGATAGCCATTGGCACTGCGCCGGGGCTTGATCAGGCCTTTCTCCTCATAAAACCGCAACGCGTCCACAGACACGCCAGCGTGCAGTGCCACTTCACCTATTTTCATCACGTTCAATGCTCACGTTGACTCTGGACCTAAGACCAGGCTTTAGCCTGCGGGCTCAACTCTGAGGGATGATCATGATCAACGCAAAGACCAACAGGCACCTTGTCAGAGGCAGCGCCGTTTACGACTTGATTATGACGGCAGGCTTCATGACGCCCTGGACTGCAACATGGGTGTTCAGCGCCTTTGCCGCGCTTTCGGCCGCTCTGGCACTGGAGCGGCCCGTGCCTGTGCTGGACGTCAGCGGGATGCTGTTCGCCAACCTGCTTGGCAGCGTGGTGGTGGTCTGGTCGTTGTGGCGCCTCGCGCAACCGAGCCGTCGCGTCGGGTTATACGACGCACTGGCAAGGGCGCTGTTTGCGGCGTGGCAGCTTTATGCAGTCGCTCAGGGAGCGAGTTTTCTGATTCTCGGGTTTACGGTTTTCGAGGTGCTGTTTGTTGTTGCACAGGTCTGGCCGGTCTGGCATTCAGGACAAGCCAGCCAGAGGGAGAAACAGGTGCCAGCGTCGTCCGGGGGGCACTAAACGGAATAGCTGCGTCCTCGAACCAAGCGCGGCGCCCACCTGCACGAAGCGCTCAACCGAACCGCAGCAGCGCCGCATCAATAAACCGGCGCAGCTTGGCCGTTCGCTGCCGGCTGCCGGTGTACAGCATATGCAGGGGCCGGCTCGGCGCCTCATAGTCAGGCAATACTCGCACCAGCTCGCCACTGCGCAAGGCAGGCTCCAGGAATATCAGCGGGCCGAGCACGATGCCGAAGCCGTCCAGCGCGGCCGAGAGCAGCGCGCGGCTCTCGTTGACCCTCAATCGACTGGCCACCTGAACCCGCGCCACCGTCGAACCCTTGCAGAACACCCATTCGCGGTCAGTCGGCTGCGACCACCAGGCGTAGCCCAGGCACTCATGCTGGCTCAGGTCCTGCGGACGTTGCGGCACACCGCGTTCTGCCAGATAGCCAGGCGCCGCGCAGGCGACCAGTTGATACGGCGCCAACGGCCGGGCGGTCAGGCTGGACACCTCCACCGGGCCGATCCTGAATGCGAGGTCAAACCCCTCCTCCACCAGATCAACGAAGCGATCGGTCAACTGCAGATCGATTTCAATCTCGGGGTGCAGCCGCAGGAATGTCGTGACGAAGGGCATGAGTCGAGAGGAGCCGAAGGTGATGGGCGCGCTGATTTTCAGCTTGCCGCGCGGGGTGTCGTTCATCATTTCCCCAAGGGAATCCGCCGCTCTCGCTTCACTGAGAATGTGTTTGCAACGCTCCAGATACGCCTGGCCCAGTTCGGTCAGGCTCTGGCGCCGCGTGGTGCGGTTCAGCAACCGCGCGCCGAGCCGATGCTCTAGCGCAGCGACGTGTTTGGCGACCATCTGCGGCGACAGCCCCATTCGCTCGGCCGCTTTGGCGTAAGACCCGCACTCCGCTGCCGTGACGAAGGCTTCCATGCTGCTGAGACGGTCCATGATTCAACACTCCTGGTAGCGAGACTAAGCGGCTGATGATTATTTATCTGCCGCTGGTTCGCAATCATCATGGCCGCTTCCAGCACATCATCGGAGTTATCACATGCGCATCGGCATCATCGGGGCAGGCTTCATCGGGCGCGCAGTGGCGCAGTTGTTCATCGCGGCTGGCCATGAAGTCATGATCAGCAATTCGCGCGGGCCTGAAACCCTGGAAAATGTGGCCACCGAGATCCCGCAGGCTCAAATTGGCACCATCCAAGATGCAACACGCTTTGGCGATGTTGTTCTCGTGGCGATTCCCTTCAAGCACTACCCAACCCTGCCCGCCGAATGGCTTGCGGGTAAAACGGTGCTGGATGCCAACAACTACTATTCCGACCAGGATGGCCCTATCCCGGCGCTGGACAGGTTCGAAACCACCACCAGCCGGCTGCTCGCCGAGCATCTGCCTCGCGCCCATGTGGTGAAGGTGTTCAACGCGATCCTGGCCGATGACCTCACCCGCGATGCTCGCCCAAATACGGTGTACGACCGACGCGCCTTGCCGGTGGCCGCCGATGACCCTGCTGCGAAAGCGCTGGCCATACAGCTGCTGGACGAGGTGGGATTTGACGCGGTCGACGCCGGCAACCTTGACGACAGCTGGCGATTCGAACGGGCCAAACCCGCTTACTGCATTCCGTTACGCAAGGAGGCGCTGAAGGCCGCGCTGGCCAAGGCTGAAAGGCGCATTGAATTACCCCATGGGTCGTGGCGCCACTGAATGACGTCATCCCGCAAAGCCCTCCAGAGAAGCGCCACCGTCCGGTAACATGCGTGCCTGCACTAGCCGTTTACATGACCTCGGGAAGGGACGTGATGATTGATCTCTCGGTATTACTGCTTTTCGCTGGCGCCTGCTTGGCGCTCACGCTGACACCGGGCCCGGACATGCTGTTGATTGCATCGCGGAGCATGAGCCAGGGCAGAGCATCAGGTTTCGTTTCACTGGCGGGCATTCAGGTGGGCACCTATTGTCACGCGCTGGCTGCCGCACTCGGGCTGTCGCAATTGTTGATCAATGTGCCCGCCGCTTACGACGCGGTGCGGTTCGCGGGGGCTGCCTATCTGGTTTTTCTCGCCTGGAAAGCGTTCAGCGCCCCGTCGCCGCTGCATGCTGATGCCGACCTTGCGCCCACGCCGCTTCTGAGTATTTTCCGGCAGGGATTGGTGACCAATCTGCTCAACCCGAAAATGGCACTGTTCGTCTTGGCGTTATTTCCGCAGTTCGTTGATCCAACGAAAGCCTCGCTGGTCGTGCAGATGCTGATATTCGCCACGGTTTTGAATGTCATCGGTTTACTGGTGAACGGCGCAGTCATCCTCCTGGCCAGTCGGATCGGGCACAAGCTGGCGACCAATGTCCGTATCGCCAAGCGGCTGAATCAGGTGCTGGGTGCGGTTTTTTTGGGGCTGGCCTGTCGGCTGGCACTGGTCTCGGGACGATAAGTCGCGAGTGCCAGCGCAGAAAATCCCTTCGCCCACTACCGCTGAATAAGGAGCCTGACCATGGTTGCCATTACCAACTACTCCGACGCGCTGCATCGCCAGGCCGTGATCGAACTCTGGAACGCTGTATTAGGCTACGAAACCGCCCATAACACGCCCGGCCTCGCCATCGACAAAAAGCTGGCGGTTGCGGACGGTCTGTTCTTTGTCGCCCTGACGGACAATGAGGTGGTGGGTACTGTTCTGGCCGGGTACGACGGGCACCGTGGATGGCTGTATGCGGTGGCGGTTCACCCCTCACATCGCAGAAAAGGCGTGGGCGTGCAGTTGGTTCGTCATGCCGAGCACGCCCTGACATTGCGGGGGTGCATGAAAATCAACCTGCAGATCGTCAGCACCAATGCCAGCGTCCAGGCGTTCTATGAGTCTGTGGGCTACTCAACCGAACCGCGCATCAGCATGGGCAAGAAAATCGACTCGAACATCACAAATTGATGCGCACGCAGCAGCGCCTGCGTTGCCCTGCCACGCCGCATGGGCGGACATCAGCGCCCCTGATCAGGGGCGCAGGGTTTTGCCGCTTTACTTGGCCGGATGCGCTTTCAGCCAGGCCTTCATCTGCGCAATTTCCGCCGCCTGCGCCGCCACAATCTTGCGGGCCAGTTCCAGCATCTCCGGATCCTTGCCGTATTTGAGCTCGATCTTCGCCATCTCCACTGCGCCTTCGTGGTGAGGCAGCATGCCCGCCGCGAAGGCAACGTCAGGGTCGTCGCTCATCATCCCGTGATGCATGTCGTCTTTCATGGCGCCCATCGATTGCTGGTAGGCCTCATGCATCTGTTTGACGTCCTCCGCCTGATCGGCCCTGACGGCGGTTACGGCAAGCAGAGCAATCACGCTGACAACGGCGGCAATCTTTTTCATGACGAAGCATCCTGGATGAGGGTTGAGACGAAGCGGTCACGCTAGACCTTTCCACTGCGGCAAGGTCAAGGGCATTGAGCAGCCCATCGCCGCAGGCTCGATCAACACCGCCAAAACCAACGGAACAGACGCCCCGTCGGGTCTGGCAAATCAACCCTGTGGCTGGAACCTTTGGCTTTCTGCGCGAGTCCTTTCTGAAGCCGAATTGCATTCTGCCAGCATGCAGCGTAAAACGCTGGCCGCCGATACTGCTGGATCAACCGGCTGATGCAGTCCCGGAGGGACGATGGCGCCCCCCGGTCTCAGGTCATAACGTTACGTTTACAGGTGGACACTTGAAGCATTTGACCCGGGAAGCCCTTGAGGCTGAAGTCATGCAGTTGCGTTCGGCATTGAAGAAAAGTGAAGCCCTCAGGCTGGAAAGCCTGTGCACCGGCATTCGACAGAATGCGATGGCGGGCTCGATCGACACTGCGGTTGAGCCCGCAGTCGACGGCGTGGCCGAGCAAGCGATCGAAGAGGCTCAGACCCGCTACCGCCTCGCGGTAAAGGCCACCAACGATGCCATCTGGGACTGGGACCTGAAAGACAACCACGTCCTGTGGAACGACGCCCTGGAACGGGTCTACGGGCATCCGCTCGCCACCATCGCCATGACCGGCGACTGGTGGATGGCACAGATTCACGCCGATGACAGGCAGCGCATCGTCACCTCGATCCACGACGTGATAGACGGCAGGCTGACAGGCTGGAGCGAAGAGTACCGGTTTCGAAGGGTGGACGGCACGTACGCCCAGGTCCTCGACCGCGGGCACGTCATCCGGGATGCTCAAGGTCAGGCGGTGCGCATGATCGGCGCAATGCTCGACCTCACGCCCATCCGCGACACCGAAGCGGCCCTGCGTCAGAGCGAGGAGCGGTTCAGGACCATTCTGGAAACCATCGAGGCCGCCTTCGCCATCGTCCAGGTCAAGTTCGACGCCAACGAAACCCCTGTCGATTACCGCTTTGTCGAGGCCAATCCGGCTTTTGAACGCGAGGCTGGGGTCAACCTGCGCGGGAAGTGGGTCACGGAGTTTGCGCCCGACCTCGAGCAGTTCTGGTTCGACACCTACGGACGTGTGGCAAAGACGCGCGTGCCGGCCACCTTCGAAAGCTATGCCAAAGCCTTTCAGCGCTGGTTTGACGTGCGCGCCGTGCCTGTGGGCGATCCCGCCGAATGTCAGATCGCGATCATCTTCAATGACGTGACGGGGCGGCGGGATGCCGAGGAACGTTTGCGCCAGAGCGAAGCCATCGCCCGCGCCAACGTCGAGCGCGTGCAGCTGGCGCTTGAGGCCGGGGCGATTTTCGGCACGTGGCACTGGGACCTGCCCAGCGACAGTTTCACCGTGGACGAAGCCTTCGCCCGGGCCTTTGGACTCGACCCGATGCTGGGCCACGAAGGGCTCAGCCTGGAACAAGTGGTGGAAACTGTGCACCCGGAAGACCGGGCCGGACTGATGGCGGCGATCAACGAAGCCATTAGCCGCGGCGGCGCCTACGCCCATCAATACCGGGTGCGTCGGGCGGACGGCAAATACTACTGGATCGAGGCCAACGGGCGCGTCAACTTCAGCGAGGACGGCGTCCCCCTCAGTTTTCCGGGTGTCTTGATCGATGTGGAAGAGCGGCGTTCGGTGGAAGCCCAGCGCGACCTGGCGATCGCCGCCCTGCGCACCCTCAACGACACCCTTGAACAGCGCGTGGCTGAACGCACCGCAGCCTTGATGCAGGCCGAAGAGAAACTTCGCCAGTCGCAGAAAATGGAAGCAGTGGGTCAACTCACGGGCGGGCTTGCCCATGACTTCAACAACTTGCTCGCGGGCATCTCCGGCTCGCTGGAATTGTTGAGCGCACGGTTTGCCCAGGGTCGTCTGACGGATGTCGACCGGTACCTCACGACGGCGCAAGGCGCCACCAAGCGGGCTGCCGCCCTGACCCACCGACTGCTGGCGTTCTCCCGCCGGCAAACACTCGATCCCCGCCCTACCGAGATCAACAGCCTCGTCGAGGGCATGACCGAGCTGATTCAGCGCACCGTGGGCCCCAGCATCACCGTGCAGACCGTCGGCTCGCCGGACAGCTGCGTGGCCTTGGTCGACGCGAGCCAGCTGGAAAATGCGCTGCTGAATCTGTGCATCAACTCGCGGGATGCCATGCAGGACGGTGGCAGCATCACCATCGAAACCCGCTGGCAGGTCGTGGGCTCCGCCGAAGCCCTGCTGCTGGAGGTCTCCGAGGGCGAATACCTGACCCTCAGCGTCACAGACACCGGGACCGGCATGCCGGCCAACGTCGTGGCGAAAGCATTCGACCCTTTCTTCACCACCAAACCCATCGGCCAGGGCACGGGACTGGGCCTCTCGATGATTTACGGTTTCGCCAAGCAATCCGGGGGGCAGGTTCGCATCGCCTCTGTGGTAGGGCAAGGCACCACGCTGTGCATCTACCTGCCCCGCCACCACGGAAATCCCGGCGCCCATGAAGCGCACATCCCGAATGCCGCCACCCAGACGGCTGGCGTTGGCGAGACGATCCTGGTTGTGGACGATGAACCCACGGTGCGCATGCTGGTGACAGAGGTGCTGGGCGAGCTGGGCTATTCCGTCATGGAGGCGGCGGACAGTGCCAGCGGACTGACGCTGCTTCGCTCGGACGTGCGCGTCGACATGCTCGTCACCGATGTGGGTTTGCCCGGCGGGATGAACGGACGCCAGATGGCCGACGCCGCGCGCGAACTCCGTCCGGGACTCAAAACGCTGTTCATCACCGGCTACGCGGAAAGCGCGGCCATCGGCGCCAACCAGCTTGAGCCTGGCATGCATGTACTGACCAAGCCCTTCGCCATTGAAACACTGGCCGCTCGCGTGCGCGAACTGATGAACACGCCGATGTAACCCTCACTCCGCACGCGCCGATCAGGCCCCTTACACCGGGTCCTTGTCGGCCACCGCCGGCGCAGCGACGGCTTCATCAACCCGTTCGGCCGCGCTGTCCCGTCGTGATTGATCCAATAGATCGTTCAGCGCGACGTGCAGCTTTTGCAACGCCCCGTGTTTATCCACCCACCAGTCGGTGGACCACAGCCGCAGCAGGTTCCAGCCCAGCCCGGTGAGAATGGCTCCGCGCACTTTGTCCCGGTCCCGGGCAGTGGCCGCGCTGTGATAGGTGGCACCGTCGCACTCAACACCCGCCAGGTAGTCGCCCGGACGATCGGGGTGAACGATGCCCAGATCGATGCGGAAACGTGACACGCCGATCTGCGGCACGACCTGCCAGCCCAGACGCCGCAGCCCTTGGGCGACGGCCTCCTCGAACGGCGAGTCATAGCCGCCGACCGAGCCTTGTATCGCCTCGGCCAGCGCTTTCGGCCCACGTTGAGCGAACTCGATGAAGTGCTTCAAATCCCGCACGGCCCGCGCGTTGGTGCGATTAAGGTCGATCATCGACGGATCGAACGAGGTGAACACCAGCATCTCTCGCCGTGACCGGGTGATGGCGACGTTGAGCCGGCGCCAGCCGCCGTCTTTGTTGAGCGGCCCGAAGTTCATCGACATCACCGGCGCACCGGGTTCGGTAGGGCCATAACCAATGCCGAGCATGATCAGGTCCCGCTCGTCGCCCTGGACCGTTTCGAGGTTTTTGACCACCACCGGCTCGGTCTGGGTGTCCTGGAAGAACGGCTCGATCTGCGGGTATTGCTTGCGGGCCGCGTCCAGCAGGTCGTTGATCAGCTTCTGCTGATCGGAGTTGAGGGTGATGATGGCGATGGAATACCCCGCCGCCACAAACGCAGGGTCGGTGAGGCGCTTGACGGTTTCATCGACGATGGCCTGGGCTTCGGCCTGGTTGTAACGCCCCTTGCCTTTCGCGTAGACGCCCTCGACCTTGCGCCACTCGACCGCACTGGCGCGGGTTTCCGCGGCCGGGAAGGTGATCAGGTTGCTGTCGTAATAACGGTGATTGGAGAAGGCAATCAGGCTTTCATGGCGACTGCGGTAGTGCCAGCTCAGACTGTGACTCGGCACCCCTGCCCCCAGGCATTCGTCGAGGATGCTTTCCATGTCTTCGGCGGTGTCGTCGTCACCGGCGTTCGGGCCACGGTTGAAGAAGTTGGTGGGCGGCATCTGCCGGGGGTCACCGGCGATGATCACCTGCTTGCCCCGGGCAATCGAACCAATGGCGTCCCACGGCGCGATCTGCGACGCCTCGTCGAAGATCACCAGATCGAATGGCGGCTGATCGGCGGGCAGGAACTGCGCAATCGACAACGGGCTCATGAGCATGCAAGGGGCCAGACAATTCAGCGCATCGCCCATCTCGATCGCCAGCTGCCGGACCGGTTTGTGCCGGCGCGACTTCTGCAGCTCGTGTTTGAGAATGGCAAAGCCGCTGCTTTTGGGAATGTCGTTCTTGGACGGAATCAATCCGCAGAGTTTGGCGCGGATATAGCGCACGGTCAGTTTCGCCAGCTCGTCGTCCAGGCGCACGAAGGCGCTGATGTCACTCATGTGCTCGGCCGCGACGAAATTGCGCAGCAACGGTTCGCCGTCGATGCCCTGGGTGGCGAACCAATGGGCATAGGCCGTGACGAAGGTCTCCTCGGTGGTAGACGGCAACAGACTGCCGACTTCCAGTGTCTGGGCAAGATTGGCCAGGCCGGCCTCGGCCGCCTGTTCGCGCACCCGGCACCAGTCGCACCACGCCTTGAGCTGCTCTTCCTGCTGCTGGATGGCAAGTGACGTCGCCCGAAGTGTCGCCACGCTCAGGGACGTTTGAGTGCTTGTGCACGCCAGCGCGGCGAACAAACGCACGGCCGCCTCAACGCGGGACAACGCCTGCTGCAAGGTCGATACGGCGGTAGCGAGTTGGCCATTCGGCGCCAGCATGTCGTTCGCGTCGATTACCAGACGCGCCACGGCGCCGCGCAGGGCAACCAGGTGTTCGGGGGAGTCGGCCATCCCGATCAGCGTGCTGCGCAACCCCTCGGCCAGGGTCACGGCCTGCAGCGTGCGCACCGGGTCGCTCTTCAGCCCTTGCCAGCCAGGGATCGATTGCATGTCGCTGGCCAACGCGTCCATTTCCAGCAGCTGGGCGTGCAGGCGCTCAAAAATAGCGAGGTCGCCGACGGTGTCCGGCAGGCCCGCCGCGCCTCCGAGCGAGGCGAGTTTCTTCGCCACCTTTTTCTGGGCCAGCGTTCCCAGGAACCAGAACTTGCCCTCGGCTTCGTGCCACTCGCTGCGCAGTTGCGCGACCGGCACACGGCGGCACGCTTCATCGGCGTAATCCAGTGACAGGGTTTCTTCAAGCTCCCGATAGCTCTCGAGCAACTGGCAACTGCGCCGGGCCGCTTCGATGCGCGCGGCAGCGTCGGGTGCAAAGGCAAACGACAGGTTCAGGCCATGGGACTCAAGCATCAGGGCGACAAGATCATGCAGCTGCTGGACCTGAGCCACTTCAGCCACCAGCAACGGCACGTGGGTCAGTGCCAGCAGCCGCTCACTGGCGGCGTTCAATTCATCGAGCGACAGGGGCACTTCCCGTGCGGCACCGGCAATCTGTGCCTGCCAGGCGTTCGACCATTGGGTCTGCGCCAGGGCGCCAAACTTACCTGACAGGTCGCGGGCGGCACTTCCATTGAGTCCCAGGCGACGGGCGAGATCTAGCAACCCGGCGTACTCGGCCCCATCGTGTTCCGTGCCCGTTTCCCAGGCCAGCCTTGGCGTCTGCGGGCTGTGGTCGCGAACCACCCGGCCGATGGACTGGTGCAGGGTCAGGCCGTTATCCCAGCGTCGGTGCAGCACGTCGACCAGCTGATTGAGCCGTGAGCGCAGGGCCTGCAGCCGCGCGGCTTCACGCTCCCATTCCTCGGCGCTCAACGCTTCACTCACGTCCCAGGCGCGGTCCAGCTGCTTGAGCACTTCAACCTTCGACGCCTTGCTGGAATGCAGCTCCAGACAGAACTCGCCGAGGCCCTTTTCCGCCAGGCGCCTAAACACTACGTCAAGGGCCGCGCGTTTCTCCGCCACGAACAGCACCCGCCGGCCGAGGGCCAGGTTGTGGGCGATCATGTTGGCAATGGTCTGGGATTTACCGGTGCCGGGCGGACCGTCCATGACAAAGCTATGGGTGTTGGCCGATGCCACCACCGCTGCCACTTGCGACGAATCGGCCGGCAAGGGTGCGAACAGCTGCGCCGGCGTAACGGTCGCATCCAGACGCTCGGGCCGGGGGAATTCGGCCGAACCGGAAAAGCCTTCTCCCGCCGTGTCGGGGTCCAGCAGATGCTTGACCAGAGGGCTTTGCAGCAGCTGCGCCGCGTTGGCGTTCAGGTCTTTCCACATCAGGTATTTGGCGAACGAGAAGGTGCCCAGCACCAGTTCGGTGCTCACCTCGAATCCGGGGATATCGCGCACGGCCCGGCGCACGCTGTTCCAGACGCCGGCCACATCAATGCCGCTCCCGTCGCTGGGCAGCTCACCGTCCAGCCCGGGAATGATCAACTCGAAGTCGTGGCGCAGCAGCTCAAGCAAGGTCAGGTTGAAACGCGGCTCTTCGTCGAGCAGGCTCAGGGTGACGCCGGACAAGGCGCTTTTACGCTCGAGTTTGACCGGCAACAGAATCAGCGGCGCGGAATAGGTTTTCGGGTCGTCGGCGCTTTTCTTCCACTTCAGGAAGCCGATGGCCAGGAACAGCGTGTTGGCCCCGCCTTCCTCCAGATCGCTGCGGGCCTTGCGGAACAGGTCGATCAGCGTGGCTTCCAGCTTGACCTTCTCCAGACTGGCCAGGACTTCGCCGCGCGCCAGTGCCTGACGGGCCACTTCGTCGACCAGGCTCTCGTTGTTCTGCTGTTCATACAGGGCCTCATCGCGGCCGCCGCTTTTCAGGTCTGGGACGGCCACCACGCGGATGCGCTGACCGCTGGAGAGCAGGTCTTCGAGGGCCGCAGGGTCGGGGCACAGCAGACGCACGCCTTTGGCGCTGTCCGGCAAATGCAGCAGACGATTGCGCGTGGTCAGGTCGAGCAGTTTGCGTTGCCACAGCGTCAGTTTCCCGGCCGGGCCCGAGGCGTCTTCATTGATCTCGACATCGAACCCCGGCAGCGACGGCGCTTCCTCCAGCCCCTCAAACACAGGCGGTGCATCGTCGGCCCCATCGACCGGGACAGCTGACACCAGCGCCATCGGGCGAATCTTCTGCATCCGGGCGCGGTGCACATCCACGGCCATGATGAACTGCTCATCGTCGAGCTCCCGTTCGGCGGCAGCCACCGCACGGGAAAAACTCGGCGCCGGCGCCTGGGTCGCCAGGGTCGTCTCGAACACCAGCATTTCTTTCAAATCGAGACGCTTGCGCACGGCCGACGCTTCATCGGTCAGCAACTGGGAAAATTCCTGCGGCTGCAACCAGACACCGGCGAACGCGTGCCCCTTGGTCATGACCAGCAACGCATTCAACCCGGCCTGCTCCAGCGCGGCCGCGAACAACAGTGCGGTATCCAGGCACGTCGCCACGCCGTTTTCCAGCACCACACTCGGCGGTCGGATTTTCTGGCCCTGCTGCTCGAAACTGGCGGGCGGCAGCGCATAGCTCAGTTGGAAGCTGCACACCCCCGACCAGATGGCGGAAGCCAGCTCCCAGGTGCGGGTGCGGGATTTGCTTTCGTAGCCGTCGATGCCGTCTTTCTTGCCGGCACGGCGCAAGACCTGCGAGGCGGCTTTGAGCACCCGGTCCACTGCGGGGTCGTTGGGCATGCAGAACGCGGCGAGCAACTCCGGCATCGCGCTCAACCCGCCCCATTCGGTGCGGGCGAGCACTTCGGTGGGGAAGCGCTGCTCGACGAGCACCGTCTCGCCCTGGGACACGCGCATGATCACGTCGGCGTTCAGGCTTTCCGTCAGGCCGGACAGGTAACCGGCGTTCAGCTTGATGTCGCGATCAGAGACGCTGAGGCGATCACCGGGATGGATGCGGTCAATATTCCAGCTTCGGCTTTCAACGAAGTCCGGGTCAGTGCTTAAGGTCAGTACCAGGTTTTCAAGGGTGGTTTCTTCCTGGTTCCAGAGGCTCAATTCGCGCACGAGGGGAACGGCATTCTGGTGGGAGGCGAAGCCGATCTTGCGGGCGATCAGCGCTTCAATCTTGATGTTCATTCACGGGATCCTGAAGCTACGAGCGCAGGCCTCCTGTAGAGGCCGCCAAATGGCGCCTATAGTCCATGAGTAATCGATGGTTGTGAACGTGTTTATCGGCTAATCAGCCAGCCGGGCATTTTGCAGGGGCGCCAGCGCAGCGGTCCGCGACGCCCCGGCTTACGGCCCGCGCCAGGGCTTCACTGCCTGCGCGTGCCTTTGCTGCCGGCCCGGGAGATGTCCCCCCAGCGGCGCACCAGGTAGTTGTGTTCATCCATCACGGCATTCCACACCGCAATGTGGCCCATGCGCTGCTCGTAAGAGCCGCCATCGCGCACTTCGCCGATGTCGATCAGCGGCAAGCCGTCGCTGCCCATCAGCTGTTCCCGGGCGGGCAGCCCGGCGTACCAGTAATCCCACTCGGCCGCGCTCATGTGTTCGCGGCTGCGGGCCGGATTGCCGATGTAATAACCCTGGCGGGCCATGACCGCGCCGGGCCAGCCGGACAGCCACCAGTTCAGATACGCATAGGCCGCGTCGAGTACCGCGCCCTTGGCATGGCGCGACAGGGACAACCCGCCGAACCAGCCGCGATAGCCCTCACGCGGGACGGCGACCCGGTATTTCACGCCGGCGCGATGCAAGCGCACCAGGGTCGGCGACCACAGGCTCTGGATATCGATGGTCGGGTGCAACATCAGCTCCGCCGCTTCTTCATCGTCAGACCAGAACGCGCCGAACATGCCCTGCCCCTGCTTGCGCACGAGGATGTCGGCCAGCACGTCGATCTCTTCGATGCTCAGGTTGCCGATGTCACTGAACTGCGCCAGCCCGGCGCCTTGCACCGCCAGTGCAGCGTCCAGCGCGCCAATGGCCGCGTCGCTTTGCAGCGCCACCCGCCCGCACCACGCCGGATCAACCAGCCAGCCCCAGCTCTCGTCCGCCGAACTGAAACCGGCGGGAAGGCGCTCGGGGCGATAGGCGAAACTGTCGGCGTTGTGGGTCAGTGGCAACATGCTGATCCGCTCACTTACCGCGCTGCCGAGGCTGCCGTCGTGCTGCACGAACAGGCGCTCGCTGGGCACGCTGCCGCTGCCGAGCCGGTCACTGGCCGACAGCCTGCCGCGCTTGGGCAAGTCATTGATCTCGTGCCACAAAGCGACACGGCGCGTATCGATGGGCTGGATGGCGCGGGCGGGCCAGACGAAATCCACGTTGTGGAACCACTGGTCATAGAGGTCGTAGCTGTCGGGCTGCATGACCGCGATGCGCTGGGCGGTCTGCACGTCATGCACCTGATACACCAGCTTGATGCCCAGGTCCTCTTCGGCGCGAACCCGCAGGGATTCAAGCAGCGTCACCGAAGTGCCCAGGACCCGCAGCGTCACCGTCATGCCAGCGCTTCCCGGGGCGCCGGCGCCAGGCGTTCGGTGAACACCTCGAACGAGCGGCGCAGCAACGCGGTGTCCAGCCCGCGCACGATAAACACCAGTCGCGAACGATGGTCATCGCCAGGCCATGCAGGGAGATGCACCGGCGCATGCAGGCAATGCTGCACACCATGAATGACGACGGGGGCATGGCTGTTTTTCACGTTAAGCAGTCCTTTGACGCGCAGGATTCGTTCGCCGTGGCATCTTAGCAGCATGGACAGCCAGACCCCGAAAGCGACCCAGTCCAACGGACGTTCGAAAGTCAGGCAGCAGACCTGCGCTTCGCCGTGGCGGGCGGGCGTCGAGCGCAAGGCCTTCAGGTGCCAGCGCGCGACTTCCTGCGCGGGATCACTGCTGTGCAGCCCGTCACCGAGCAGCAGCTGATCGCCGCTCTGAATGGCATCCGTGGTCAGCACCGGCGCGGGGTTGATCGACTGCAAACGCCGCTGCAGCGATCGCAGCGCATCGTCATCGGCGAGGTCGGTCTTGCTGATCAGCAGTCGGTCGGCGGCGGCGATTTGGGCCATCCATTCCGGGTGCAGGCGCTCCTGCAGCGCGGCATGGCTGGCATCGACTACGGTCACCACCAGACCGATGTGCACCCGCCCGCGCAGGTGCGGGTCATTGTTGATGGTGGCGAGAATGGGCGCGGGATCGGCCAGGCCCGTGGTTTCAAGCAGGATGCGTCGGAACGCGGGCACTTCACCTTTTGCCCGGCGCTGGAGCAAGCCGGTCAGGGCATCGCGCAATTCGCCGCGAATGGAGCAACAGACGCAGCCGCTGGGCAGCAGGACCGTGTCCGGCGCGACCTCTTCCACCAGCAGGTGATCGATGCCGACATCGCCGAATTCATTGATCAGCAGCGCCGTGTCGCCGAGGGTTTCGCCCTGCAGCAGGCGCTTGAGCAAGGTAGTCTTGCCGCTGCCGAGAAAACCGGTGATGACGTTCAGCGCGATACTCATGGGTGCTGCTCCAGGTGGTCCAGCAGTCGCTCATCGAGGGGGTCCAGCGGGCGGCCGATCAACTGCTCGGCCCGTTGCCACAGTTGGTCGAGACCGCTGGCCAGTTCCTGCTTGCCGGTGGCGCCGAGCAGCAGGTAGGAGACGCCCTGAAAGTCCTCGACCTTCAGACGAAACGGCGCCACCACCTTGTTGATCGCGGCGATCCGGCGCAGGCGTTCGCGGCGACGGGGCAATTCGTCGCCCAGGGGGTCGCTCCAGTGCACGTCTTCGCCCAGCAAGCCGCAGAGTCCACACATGGTTAGTTGCTCCTGCTTTATTTGGTGATGAGCTATTCGCGGCTATGTTCTTTGTGCTTGGGCATCAAGGCATCACATCGCCGGAATTCGGCCCCAGGGTCTGGCCGACGAACAGGTTGCCTCCCGGCTCGCTGGCCAGCAGCACGGCGACGGGCGCCACTTCTTCCGCCAGACCAAAACGCCCCAGGGGCAGCTCCGCCGCCTTGGCGGTTTTCCAGGCACTGCTGATCCCGGCCACCAGCGGCGTTTCGATCGGGCCCGGCGCGATGGCGTTGACCAGCACGTTGTCCTTGGCCACTTCCAGGGCGAGGGATTTGCTGAAGCCGATCACCCCGGCCTTGGCCGCCGCGTAATGGGTCAGCTCGGCGCCGCCCTTGATGCCCAACTGCGACGCGACGTTGATGATGCGCCCCCAGCGCTGCGCCAGCATATGCGGCAAGGCACGCTGACTGGCAATGAACACGCTGGTCAGGTCGACCCGCAGCATGTCATTCCACATGTCCAGGGTCAGGTCGACACAGCGGGCCTGGGTGAGCATGCCGGCGTTGTTGACCAGAATATCGATGCCGCCAAAGTGCTGAACGCAGGCGTCGACGCCGGCCTGCGCGCCCTCGACGGTGCCGACATCGGCGACGCTTTCGACCACCTCGACGCCCAACTCGCGGCAGTGCTGGGCGGTGTTCGCCAGGGTGACGGCGTCGCGGTCGGCCAGGACCAGCCGCGCGCCCTGCTCGGCATACGCCCGGGCGATGGCGGCGCCGATGCCGCTGCCTGCGCCGGTAATCACCGCGCGTTTATTGACCAGTTGCATGGTGTTTCCTCTTTCAGTCTGCGGCTTGTGGCGCAATCAATAGCGGATCGGCGCTACGCCCTACTCCGGCCAACGCACGGTCAGGCCGCCATCGATGACGATGCTTTGTCCGGTGAGATAGCTGGACTCGTCGCTGCACAGGAAGCGCACCAGCGAGGCGACTTCATCGACCCGGCCGACACGGCCCAGCGGGATGGCACGGGCCGCCTTGGCGAGGCCTTCCGGTCCGAGTGAGTTTTTGCTGTCCAGCGATTGCGGTGTCTCGATCAACCCGGGGATCACGGCGTTGCAGCGAATCCCCCGGGGCGCCAGCTCCACCGCCAGTGAGCGACACAACCCGGGCACCCCGGCTTTGGCCGCGGCGTAGTGCGAGTGGTCCTGCCAGCCATAGACGCCCCCGGCAATCGACGAAATCGCCACCATGGAGCCGCCCTCGCCCATGTGCCGGGCCGCCGCGCGGAAAGTGCGCATCACACCGGTGAGGTCGACATCGAGCATCTCGTTCCAGCGCTCGTCGGTCATCTCCAGCAACGGTGCGCGGCGCAGCAGGCCGGCATTGGCGACCGCGTAATCAATCCGGCCGAAGCGGCTGATCGCCTGCTCGGCCAGGGCGTCAACCGAGGCCGTCCGGGTCACGTCCAGCTCCGCCATCAGGCATTCGCCGCCGGCGTCGGCGACCAGCCGCGCCGTGATCTCGGGGTCATGGGGGTCGGCCGGGTAATAGCCGCCCACCACGGCAACGCCCTTGTGCGCGAACGCCACCGCCAGGGCCTGGCCGATCCCGCTGGCGGCCCCGGTAATCAACGCTACGGTGCGAGTCATGTTCAGCTCCTTATTGGACGGTTGCTATTGGACGGATTCGGGGCGCACATGGCGGGCGGCGAACATCAGTACACCGGACAGAAAGCACGGCACGGCGCCGAAATACAGCGCCGACGTCTGCCAGTCGCCGCCAGCGCTCAGTACCGAAGTCGCGCCAAAACCCGCGACCACCGCGCCAATCGGGCCCATGGCGTGGATGATCGCGCCACCGGTGGCGCGGATGCTGGTCGGGAAGCTTTCGCTGATGAAAAACAGGGCCGCAGAATACGGACCGATCAGGAAGAACAGCCCGAGGCTGTACAGGCCGACCACCGTGGGCATGTTGCTGGGGCCGAAGAGCATGCCGGTGAACGACAGACCACCGAGCATCCAGCCCAGGCCGATGACGTTGCGCCGGCCGATCTTGTCGCCCATCCAACCGTGGCTCAGGTAACCGCAGTAACCCACCAGGTTCGACAGCACCAGGATGATCAGCGAGTTCTCGAAGGAGATGTGGTGCACGCTGACGATGACGGAGGTGCCCAGCACGCTGAACACTTGAATGGCCGCCCAGTTGAGCAGGATCGCTGCGCCGATCACCAGCGTGGCGCGCCGCGAGGTGCCCCGGAACGCTGCACCGATGCCAGCCGTGCGATGCTCTTCGTAGTCCACGCCGTAGGTCATCGCCACTTGCCTGGCCTGCTCAGCGTCGCCGGCCTTGCGCAGTTGGGTGATGCGCTGGTGAATCTGGAACTGCGGGCTTTCCTTGAGCTTGCGTGCCATGAACGCGATGACCAGCGCCGGGATCGCGGCGAAGACGAAGCAGCCCTGCCAGCCGATGATCGGCAGCAGCACCGCGGTCAGGCCTGCGGCAATCAATGCGCCGACCGGCCAGCCGCCCTGCACCAGGCTGTAGATGAAGCCACGGCGTTTGGCCAGGCGCGGGTCCTCGGAGGCCGCATAGATTTCGCTGAGGTACGTGGCGTTAACGGTTTCTTCGGCGTACCCCAGCCCGCTCAGGGAGCGGATCAGGATCAGCGGCGACTTGCCCCATGACCCGCCCAGCGCCGTCAGCGCCGAGCAGATCGCGGAACCGGTGACCGTGAAAATGATGCCCATGCGTCGACCGAGACGGTCCACCAACGGCCCGATGGCCAAGGCGATGACCGCTGTGCCGACCGCAGCCCAGGTGGCGATTTCCGCCTGTTCCGCTTCGCCCCACTGAAAGTGCCGACCGATTTCCGGCAGCAAGGTGCCGAACAGGATGAAGTCGTACACCGCAAAGACCCACGCGAAAAAAGCGATCCAGGTGGCGTAGCGCACTTGCTCGGAAGTCAGTTGCTGGGGTTTCCAGCCGGTCAGATCAAGCTTGTTGTAAATGGACATGGGTCACGCCTCGGAATGAAGGGCCAATCAGCTGTGGCGAGGGTTACGGCGGACGAAGTCATCGGCGATTTCGTCGAACGTGACAAACTTGACGCCGGCATGGCTCTGGATGTGCTCGATCAGACGCTCCAGCATGAGCAGCACTTGCGGACGACCGGAGACGTCCGGGTGGATGGTCATGGTGAACACGGCGTGCTCGTGCTCGCGGTAGACCCAGTCGAACTGATCGCGCCACATCTCTTCCAGATGGCGCGGGTTGACGAAGCCGTGGCTGTTGGGCGCCTTTTTGATGAACATCATCGGCGGCAGGTCATCGAGGTACCAGTTGGCCGGAATCTCCACCAGGTCGGTTTCCTGACCGCGCACCAGCGGTTTCATCCAGGTGTCGGGGTGCTGGGTGTAATCGATCTTGGTCCAGCTGTCGCCCACGCGGACGTAGTACGGATGGAAGTCGTTGTGCATCAGACTGTGGTCGTACTTGATGCCCTTCTTGAGCAGCAACTCGTTGGTGACCTTGCTGAACTCCCACCAGGGTGCGACGTAGCCGGTCGGGCGTTTGCCGGTCATTTGGGTGATCAGCTCGATGGACTTGTCGAGGACGATTTCTTCCTGCTCGGGGGTCATGGCGATGGGGTTTTCGTGGCTGTAGCCGTGCACCCCGATCTCGTGACCGGCGTCGAACACGGCCTTCATCTGCTCGGGAAACGTCTCCATCGAGTGACCGGGCACAAACCAGGTGGTGCGCAGGCCGTAGCGCTCGAACAGTTTGAGCAGCCGCGGCGCACCCACCTCACCCGCGAACAGGCCCCGGGAAATATCGTCAGGCGAATCTTCGCCACCGTAGGAACCTAACCAGCCTGCCACGGCGTCGACGTCGACACCGAAGGCGCACAGAATTTCTTTAGCCATCATCGTTCTCCAGCGGAGTTATCGGATCCTTCGTTTCGGGACGTGCGCAACGCGGCCTCAACGGCCAGCGCTGCGCGTAATAAACGTGAGTCTTCGCCACACGGCGCGCTGATCAACAGGCCCGTAGGCAGGCCGAGCGCGTCGCGGCCGCTGGGCAGCGACACGCCCGGCATGTCCAGCAAACTGCCCGGCATGGTCAGGCGCAACGTGGCCAGATTGGTGCGGATGAACAGGTCATCGTCGCTGAGCAATGGTGCAAGCGGCGGCGCCACATGGGCCACGCTCGGGGTGATCAGAAAGGCGCCATCGAGTTCGTCGCTCATCTGTTGCTGAAGGCGCTCGCGGGCGTTGTAGAGGTTGATCAAGTGGCTGGCCGGGAACGCCCGCGCCGCTTCAAGACGGCGTCGTACGCGAGGGTCGAGTTGCGCGGCCGCGTCGCTGTCGAGCAAGGCCTGATGCAGGGCGAACGCTTCCGCCGCACCGAGCCAGCCTTGCTGCTGGATCAGATCAAGCGTGGCCTGAAAGGCAGGCGACGGACGCACTTCGATCAGTGCGCCCTGGGCCTGCACCGCACTCACACCGCGCAGCAAATTGTCACGCACCGCGGGCTCGACGCGATCATCCTCAAGGACAGCCTGATCGACCCAAAACCGCTGGCCGGCCAGCGGGCGTGGCAGCAAAGAGGTCGGTTTCGTGCGACCCCGCAGGATGTCGTCAATGGCGATCGCATCGCGCACGCTGCGTGTCAGCGGGCCAAGGCTGTCGAGGCTGTGCGCGAGGGGAAAGACGCCGTCGCGGCTGTAGCGCCGGCAACTGCTGCGAAAGCCAACCAGGCCGTTGAAGGCGGCAGGGATGCGGATCGAGCCGGCGGTGTCGGTGCCCATGGCGATGGGGACGATGCCCGCCGCCACCGCCACCGCCGAGCCGGACGAGGAGCCGCCCGGAATACGCGGCTGGTCATGCCCGAGGGGATTGCTCGGCGTGCCGAAATGGGGGTTCAGACCCAGGCCCGAGTAGGCGAATTCACTGAGGTTGGTCTTCCCGACGCTGACCATCCCGGCCCGTGACAGCAGGCCGACGGTCTGCGCGTCCAGCAGCGCCGGCGCGACATCACGGCGCACCGCCGCGCCTGCAGTGGTCGGGCTGCCGGCCACGTCAAACAGGTCTTTCCAGGCGATGGGCACACCGTCCAGCACGCTGGCGGGTTGCCCGGCCTTCCAGCGCGCCGCCGAGGCTTGAGCTTCGCGACGCGCCCGGTGGGTGGAGAAGGAAATAAACACGTCATCGACTGCGGCGGCCTGGTTCAGTACCGCGTCCAGGGCCTGCACCGGGTCGCTTCGGCCACTGGCGAAATCTTGTGCCATGGCCAGTGCGTCGGCGAGTAACGGATCCGGGAGGCGAGCGTCGGACATTTCATCTACCTTTAATGTACATATTCGGGAAATGTACATTTAGCAAAGGCAGAAAGCGTGCCAGAGTAGGCGTACGCTGATATCTGGAAAGACCCGATGGACAAGTCTTCGGGCCAGAACGGCCGCGCTAGATACGTTGCCAGGCTTTTGAAGCTGACCGAAGGTGCGGGTTTACGAGGGTAAGGTGATGAGCGGCCTAAATAATGGATATTTACGGAAAGGTACGTTTTAGTGCAGAAAAGTAACAACGGCTCCAATACTGTGCGTTCTGACGTGACCCGCAGTGACAACCTGTCTTGTGCGAGAATCGCCGCCCGCCTCTCGAGAAGTGTATGAAATCGATGTCCGTCGAGGATTCCCGCACCCCGTCCCGCTACGCCACGATCCGGCAGGTCCTGCGCGATGCCATCGTCAACGGTGACGTGGCTGAAGGCTTGGTGCTGCTCGAAGCGCCGCTGGCAGAGCTGTTCGGCACCAGCCGGGTGCCGGTGCGCCGGGCGCTGGACCTGCTCCATGAAGAAGGCCTGATCAGCCGATTCAACGGACGCGGTTATCTGGTCAATCCCGACGGCACCCACGTGGAGCCGCTACGACTGGCCCTGACCCACCACCAATTGGGTCTGGACAGCAGTGAAGAACTGGTCGACACCCGCCCGCTGGGGGAACGGATTTACGAGGAAATCGGCGCGGCGCTGTCGACCTGTATCGCGTTCGGTCATTACCGGCTCGACGAGCAGATTGCCGCCGAACACTATGGCGTGAGCCGGGCCGTGGTGCGCGAGGCGCTGATGCGTCTGCGTGATCGGGGGCTGGTAGAGAAAGAACCCTACTCCCAATGGCTGGCCGGGCCGCTTACGGCTCGGGAGGTGACCGAAGACTACGAGCTGCGCGCCTGCCTGGAGCCTGAAGCGTTGCGCCAGACCGCACCGGGACTGAGCCGCGACGACCTGGTCGCCATGCTTGCGCGGGTCGAAGCGGCGCAGAATAACCCGCAGTGCAGCCTGGCGGACATCGAGCGATTGGAGGAGGACCTGCATCACCACTGCCTGGCCGGCATCACCAACCGCAAGATCGCGACGTTGATCCGCCAGGGCCAGAGCCCGATGATCATCAGCCGGATTTTCTATAGCCAATTGGGTATCGGCCCTGACGACGCGATGCTGGCCGAACACCGTCTGATCCTGGAATTGCTGCTGCACGGCGCCTTCGATGCCGCCGCGCTCAACCTCAAAGAGCACCTCAACCGCGCCAGCCAACGGATGCTGCAGCGGCTGAAAGTCCTGTCCGTGCTGCCTGAGCAGCCCGTGCCGGCGTATCTGACCCGACTCAGTTGAAGAAGAGCGGGCATGCGCGGAGTAGGACCGGCTTTAGCCGGGAAGGCGTCAGAGGCAACACCGCAGAATTGTTAGCGCACGAACCGGCCCCTTCCCGGCTGAAGCCAGTCCCACTGAAATCAAAAGCAGCCGCCACACCGCGCGCATTCGTAGGACCGGCTTTAGCCGGGAAGGCGTCAGGTGCAACACCGCAGAATTGTTAGCGCACGAACCGGCCCCTTCCCGGCTGAAGCCGGTCCCACTGAAATCAAAAGCAGCCGCCACACCCCGCGCATTCGTAGGACCGGCTTCAGCCGGGAAAGCGTCAGGTGCAACACCGCAGAATTGTTAGCGCACGAACCGGCCCCTTCCCGGCTGAAGCCAGTCCCACTGAAATCAAAAGCAGCCGCCACACCCCGCGCATTCGTAGGACCGGCTTTAGCCGGGAAAGCGTCATGTGCGACACCGCGGAATTGTTAGCGTACGCGGCCTCTTCCCGGCTGAAGCCGGTCCCACTGAAATCGAAAGCAGCCGCCACACCGCGCGCATTCGTAGGACCGGCTTTAGCCGGGAAGGCGTCAGAGGCAACACCGCACTCACTCCGCCCGCATCACCCGATTGCGCCCCTCCTCCTTGCCCTCATACAAACGCTGATCCGCCCGGTTCAGCGCATCCCGGAACGTCTCGCCGTCTTTCAAGATGGCCACCGCAAGGGTCGCGCTGAGGGTCAGGCTCATCTGTCTGATCTCCCCGGCCTCCTCGCGAATGTGCGTCAGTATCCGCTCGGCGATCAGCCGTGCATCCTCGAAGGGGGTGTTGGGCATCAACACCAGAAACTCCTCGCCGCCCCAGCGCGCGGCGATGTCGGTGGTGCGCACGCATCGGGCGATGACGTCGGCCACCTGTTGCAGCACCACATCGCCCAGGTCGTGACCGTGCTGGTCGTTGATCTGCTTGAAATGATCGATGTCGATCAGCACCAGCGCCGTGGGTATCTCGCGGCGGCCCCCGCCCAACTGACGCAAGCGCTGCAGCACGCGCCGCCGGGTGTAAAGGTTGGTCAGGCTGTCGCGGTGGGCGGAGTGATAGAGATTCATGTGCATGGACAGGTTGAAGCGTACCGACAGCGCCGTGGCGTGAAGCAACAACGCTGTAGCGGTCAATGCGTTGGCGGCGCCGAACAGGTCCTGGGCGTGTTCGCTGACGCTGATCACCGGCACTTTGTTGCGCATGAGGTACCCGCCCACCGTGACAATTAGCACGGCAGCGCTCAGACAGCCGCGGCGTGCCGGCGAGGAATGAAAGCCGAAGGCGATGATCGGCACGATGCAGAAGACGTACAGATGGAAGTTGCTGTCCCAGCCCAGAACCCAGGTGGCGATGGCCGCATGGGCGATGATTTCGAGGCAGATCAGCATGCCGGCGCATCGATACAGGCGACGTTTGATCGCCAGCAGACAGGCGATGTACGCCGCGACGCTCACTGCATTGGTGACCCACATCACGGGCAGATCCACAATCAGGAACAGACCGAGCAGGAGCACGTGGAGCGCGAAAGCGATCTGCACGATCGGGATGATGTGTTTCCAGTATTCAACGGTGGCTTCCCGAGTGACCTGCGTGCGGTCATCGGCGGTGAGGGTATTCATCAGGATGTCTCGGAAAAAATAAGTGCGGTGGCATGGGCGGTTGCTAAGGACAGTGTGCGGGGTGACGCGATATCGCGATTCTGAATAGCACTAATTCCAATTTAGTCTGCTTGCAGGCCTTTGAATTTCCGGCATTTTTAAAGTTTAGGCATTTTGCCAGCATTTTATTTTTCGCCTGCATAAAACTAATTAAAAAGCCCGAGTGTCATTGAATTACGCGCAAGGACTCTTGCGTTCTGCCAATGACCAAAGGAACTGCCACTATGATTCGCGATGACCGAGTAACGCCCGCTGGCTACGATGATCCTGTCTACCGGGGCACCGCTGTTGCTCCCTTGCTCAAACGTATTTCCTGGGGCGCAATTCTGGCCGGTGTGGTACTCGCACTGGTGGTCTCGCTGATGCTCAGTCTGCTGGGCACCGCCATCGGCAGCGCCAGCATTGATCCGCTGCAGGAAGCCGACCCGCTGGCGGGCATGGGCAAAGGCACTGGCATCTGGCTGGGTGTCAGTATGGTCATTTCCCTGTTCATCGGTGGCTGGGCCGCCGGCCGGTTGGCCCATCGCGAAGGCGCCTTCCACGGCATTCTGGTCTGGGCCAGTGTTTCGCTGATCAGCGTTTACCTGGTGTCCAGCGCCGTGACCGGCGTCGTGCGGGGCGGTCTGAACCTGGCAGGCAGCGGCCTGTCGGCAGTGGGCAGCGGCATCGCACAAGTGGCCCCGGCCGTGGGTGGCAAGATTCAGGAGCAACTGCGGGCCCAGGGCATCGACTTCAATCTGGACGATATCCAGGGTGAAATCGAACAGGCCATGCGCCAGACCGGCAAGCCTGAACTGGACCCGAACAAGGTCAAGCAAGACGTCGCCACGACCCAGGAAGACGCTAAAAACACCGCCCAGCGCAGTGCTGAAGCCCCACAACAGGCCGACCAGCAACTGAGCGGTTTGCTGGACCGCCTGAAAGCCAAGGGCGACCAGGCGTGGGATGCGGCTGACCGCCAGGCGTTCGTCAACCTGATCAAGGCCCGCGGCAACAAGACCGACGCCGAAGCCAACCAGATCGTTGATCAGGCCCAGGCCAGCTACCGTCAGGCGTACGCCAAGTACCAGGAGCTGAAAGCTCAGGCAGAACAGAAAGCCCGTGAAGCGGCTGACGTGGCGGCGAAAAACATTTCCCGCGCCGCCTGGATCCTGCTGATCACCCTCGTGGTGTCGGCCCTTGTCGCGGCAGGCGCTGGTGCAATGGGTCGTCGTACCCAACCGGCTGCGAAGATCGTCGGCGCTGTCTAAGCGTCGCGGATGGCGCAAAAAAAAATGGCCCGATCCTGTGATCGGGCCATTTTTGTTTCAGGTCAACCTCCCCGCCGTACATCTGAAAACCACCGCGCTCAATCCTGAGCCAGTATGCTTCGCAACAATCCCGGAAACCGTGCATCCAGCTCGTCAGTGCGCAGGGAATTCATGTGGGTGGTGCCGATATTGCGGGTGTGCACCAGGCCTGCATCCCGCAGCACGCGGAAGTGATGGGACATGCTGGACTTGGGCCGCCCGCCGTCAAGTTCGCCACAGGTGGCCTCGGACACCGAGGAAAGACAGCGAACGATTTCGAGGCGCACGGGGTCACTTAATGCGTAAAGCAAACGCTCAAGTGTGAGTTCGGTCGGTAACGGATGTTTGAAGGCGCGCATGCCGCCCATCATAGCGGGGGGTTTCATCCTCCGCCATATTTCGAATACTATCGAACAAGCGAATTCAATCATCAGGAGTATTTCCATGTCGGCATTGTTCGAACCCTTCACGCTGAAGGACGTAACCCTGCGTAACCGCATCGCCATTCCTCCAATGTGCCAGTACGTGGCAGACAACGGCGTCATCAACGACTGGCATCACGTTCACCTCGCGAGCATGGCCCGCGGCGGTGCCGGTCTGGTCGTCGTCGAAGCCACAGCCGTCTCCCCTGAAGGCCGCATCACCCCGGGCTGCGCCGGTATCTGGAGCGACGAGCACGCCCAGGCATTCATCCCTGCCGTGCAGGCGATCAAGGCCGCCGGTTCCATCCCCGGCATCCAGATCGCCCACGCCGGTCGCAAGGCCAGTGCCAACCGTCCATGGGAGGGCGACGACCACATGGCCGCCGATGACACCCGTGGCTGGCAGACCATCGCGCCCTCGGCTATCGCTTTCGGCGCCAACCTGCCGAAAGTCCCGCAGGAAATGACCCTCGACGACATCGCCCGGGTCAAGCAGGACTTCGTCGACGCCGCGCGCCGCGCCCGTGAAGCAGGCTTCGAGTGGATCGAACTGCACTTCGCCCACGGTTATCTGGGCCAGAGCTTCTTCTCCGAACACTCCAACCAGCGCACTGACGCCTACGGTGGCAGCTTCGACAACCGCAGCCGCTTCCTGCTGGAAACCCTCGCTGCCGTCCGTGAAGTCTGGCCGGAAAACCTGCCCCTGACCGCGCGCTTCGGTGTGATCGAGTACGACGGCCGTGACGAGCAGACCCTCAGCGAATCCATCGAACTGGCGCGCCGCTTCAAGGCCGGCGGTCTCGACCTGCTGAGCGTCAGTGTCGGTTTCACCATCCCGGAAACCAACATCCCGTGGGGCCCGGCCTTTATGGGCCCGATCGCCGAACGTGTGCGCCGCGAAGCCGATATCCCGGTGACGTCGGCATGGGGTTTTGGCGATCCAAAACTGGCCCAGGCCGCCGTGCAGAATGGTCAGTTGGACCTGGTCTCGATCGGCCGTGCGCACCTGGCGGACCCGCATTGGGCGTATTTCGCCGCCAAAGAGCTGGGCGTCGACAAAGCGTCGTGGACCCTGCCTGCGCCTTACGCGCACTGGCTTGAACGCTACCGCTAAGCGTCACGCGATACAGAATGCCGCCCCATGAGGCGGCATTTTTATTTGCCGACGGCACTGGTTACTATCCGCTGCCGGCCGGCTGCCCATGCGCCCTGCCCGATTTGAATCCCCATCCCAGGACCTGACGATGATCAGAGAGTTGAAAACCTTTGTCTGCGTCGCGCGGCGAGGCACCTTTGCGGCGGCCGGACGTGAGGTCGGGCTGACGCAATCGGCGGTGAGTGCGCAGATCAAAAACCTCGAAGACACCCTCGGCGTGACCCTGTTCGACCGCACCGGCCGCGCCGCCACCCTCAACGCTGCCGGGCAGCGCGCCGTCGCACTGGCTGAAGAAATGCTGCAGTTGTTCGGGCGCATGGGCAGCCCCGACAGCGCCAACGATTTTCGTGGCGCGCTGCGCATCGGCGCCATCAGCACCGCACAGACCGGCATCTTGCCCCAAGCCCTGGTGGCACTGCGCAGCAAGGCGCCTTTTATCGAAGCCAGTCTGGTGCCGGGGGTGTCACTGAACCTGCTCAGCCAGGTGGACGCCTGCGAGCTCGACCTGGCGATCATGATCAAACCGCCGTTCGCGCTGCCCAAGGAGCTGCACGCGGAAGTCATCGCCAAGGAGCCGTTCGTGCTGATCACGCCGGCGAACATGCAAGGCGACGACCCACGGCAGATTCTCAGCGACCACCCCTTCATTCGCTACGATCAACGCTCGTTCGGCGGGCGCCGGGTGACGCAGTTTCTGCGCGAGCGCAAGCTCGAGGTGCGGCAAACCCTGGAGCTCGACGAGCTGGACGCCATCGTCAAAATGGTCCGCGCCGGGCTCGGCGTAGCGCTGGTGCCCATGGCCGGGTTGTGGCTGGAGCATGCGCAGGACGTGCGGATCATTGATCTGGGCGAGATGACCTTCTTCCGCGAGATCGTACTGGTGAGCAAATACCTGCAGCGGCACACGCCACTGCTGGACCTGTTTCGCCGTTGCGTCATCGACACGCTGAATCAGCCGGCGCGCTGAGGGCCATCTGCGGACGGCTATTTGGCGAAGAGTTGACTCATGTCTTTGAAGGCCTTGAATTCCAGGGCATTGCCGCACGGGTCGAACAGAAACATGGTCGCCTGCTCGCCGACCTGGCCCTGAAAACGGATATAGGGTTCGATCACAAACCGGGTTTCGCGGGCGCGCAGCCGCTCCGCCAGTGCTTCCCATTCCGCCCAGTGCAGGATGATGCCGAAATGCGGAACCGGCACGTCGTGACCGTCCACGGCGTTGGAATGCACGGATTCCTGGGAAGCGGTTTTCGGGTGCTCATGGATGACCAGTTGATGGCCGTAGAAATCGAAATCCACCCACTGCTCGCTGGAGCGGCCTTCGGAAAGACCGAAAACGTCACCGTAGAAGTGCCGCGCGGCGGCGAGGTCGTAAACAGGAATAGCAAGGTGAAATGGCGAGAGGCTCATGGTCGATCCTTGGGACGGGAATGATAGGAACGGATTGTTGACCGTGATCGACCGCTGCGAAAGCAGATATCTCTTCTGCTGAGCCTCAACTATTTCGATCAATCACGCCTTCTATTCAACGGCAGCGTTGAAATGTCCAAAGGCTCGGCAGCGGGGTAAGGCAGCTGGGCGTGCAAAAACGCCACACGGCAAAGCAATTTTTCGCAGTGCCAATGGAACTTTAGTAGTGGCATTATGCCCTACATCCGTTCGGGTGATTTACCCCCCCCGGTTCCACTGACCTTCTTGGCTACCTCCACCATGAAAAAGCTACTGCTCGCAGCCCTTTGTCTGTCCACTTTCGCCACCCATGCTGATGCCACGCAAATCTCCGGGGCACTGGGTGCCACCAGCCAGGGTGGCTTGACCGGCCGCGTTGCCCTGGGTTTCGACTGGGACAAGGCATGGCTGGAAAGCTCCACCGGCAAACTGACCGGCTATTGGGATCTGGGCTACACCTACTGGGAAGCGGGCAAACAGGCCGGCGCTCGCCATTCGGCGTCGTTTGCCCCGGTGTTCGTTTATGAGTTCGGCGGCGGCCCGGTCAAACCGTTTATCGAAGCGGGCGTGGGCGTTTCGCTGTTTACCGGCGCGTCCGCGGGCGATCAGACGTTTGGCTCGGCGTTCAACTTTGAAGACCGCCTCGGCGCCGGCCTCAAGTTCGGCGACGCCCAGCGCGTGGGTGTACGCGTGACACACTATTCGAACGCGGGGATCAAAGAGCCCAATGACGGGATCGAGTCCTACGCGCTGGTTTACTGTCAGGCGCTTTGAGGGCTGAAGCTCCATGGGGCTGAGGTTCCAGCGGCAAGCGGCAAGGGGCGTGCCTGACCCTTGAGCCAACGCCGGGCGGACGCCAGAGGGCTGCTTTTGCAGCCCTCTATTTTGGGTATCTGCCCAGCTCCCCTTGCCTGCCTCCTCGCTTTACACACCTTTCGCCTACCACCCTTTAATGACACGCCATCGGTATCACACGACCGATTGTCAGATTCCAGCGAGGCAGAGGCCTGTTTTAACCCGCAAGCCATTCATCTATGGCGCCGCTCGCCGATAGACCGGCAGACAGACTGCAATCCTTTCCCTGCAATCGCTTGAAGGCTCTACGGCATGACAAAATCCCTGAAATTCAGTCACAAGATTCTACTGGCGGCCTCGCTGGTGGTGATCGCCGCATTTACCTTGTTCACCCTCTACAACGATTATCTGCAACGGACGGCCATTCGGGATCAGTTAAGGGAAAGTCTGAATCAGACGGGCGAGAGTACGGCCGGTAATATCCAGAACTGGATGTCGGGACGCATCCTGCTGGTGGAAAACGTCGCCGAGGGCGCCGCCGTGTCGCCGTCCCCTGAGGTGTTCAACCGACTGCTGGGCCAGCCGACGCTGATCTCGACGTTCATGAGCATCTATCTGGGCAGGGCCGATGGCTCGTTCGTGACGCAACCGCCCGACGACATGCCCGGCGATTACGATCCGCGCACCCGCCCCTGGTACACCGACGCGCTGAAGGCCGGCAAAACCACCCTGACCGAGCCGTACCTGGACGCGGTCACCAAAGGCCTGATCGTGACGATCGCAACGCCGGTCAAAGGCCCCTCCGGCGTGGCCGGCGTCGCGGGCGGCGACCTGAGCCTGGAAGTGCTGGTGAAGATGATCAGCGCGCTGCGCCTGCAGAACGAGGGCCATGCCTTTCTGGTCGACGCCAACGGCCGCATCCTCGTGCATCCGGACACCTCGCTGGTCATGAAGACCCTGGCCGAGGTGTACCCGAACGGCACACCGCGCCTGTCCCAGGACATCAGCGAAAGTGAGCACGACGGCAAGACGGAAATCCTCACCTTCGTCCACGTCAATGGTCTGCCGTCGGTCAACTGGTACGTCGGCATCTCGGTGGACAAGGCTCAGGCCTACGCCGCACTGGGCGATTTCCGTAACTCGGCGATCATCGCCACGATCATCGCCGTGGTGCTGATCATTCTGCTGCTGGGCGTGCTGCTCAGCGTGCTGATGCGTCCATTGAATACCATGGGCCGCGCCATGCACGACATCGCGGCAGGCGAAGGCGATCTGACCAAACGTCTGGAGGTCCTCAGCCAGGACGAATTCGGCTACCTGGGCAACGGCTTCAACCTGTTCGTGGAGCGGATCCATGACTCGATGCGCGAAGTGGCCTCCTCCACCGTGCAGCTCAACGAAGTCGCGTTGCGGGTGGTGAGCGCGTCGAACTCCTCGATGCTCAACTCCGACCAGCAGGCCAACCGCACCAGCAGTGTCGCGGCGGCCATCAACGAACTGGGCGCTGCCGCGCAGGAAATCGCGCAGAACGCCGCCATGGCCTCGGGCCATTCCAGCGACGCCCGCAACATGGCGTCCAACGGTCAGGCCGTGGTCGGTCAGAACATTGAGGCGATGAACCGGTTGTCGACGCGTATCAGCGGCGCCAGCGAGCAGATCGAACAGCTCAACACCAAGACCGCCAACATCGGGCAGATCCTCGAAGTCATCACCGGCATCTCCCAGCAAACCAACCTGCTGGCGCTCAACGCTGCCATCGAAGCCGCGCGCGCCGGGGAAGCCGGGCGCGGGTTTGCCGTGGTGGCTGACGAGGTCCGCAGCCTGGCGCATCGCACCCAGGAGTCGGCCAGTCAGGTGCAGAAAATGATCGAGGAGCTGCAACACGGCGCCCGTGAAGCGGTGGCAATCATGAATGACAGCCAGCGCGAGAGCCACGAAAGCGTGAGCATCGCCAACCAGGCCGGCACCAGCCTGGAAAGCGTGACGGTGCGGATCGGCGAGATCGACGCGATGAACCAGTCGGTCGCCACCGCCACCGAGGAACAGACCTCGGTGGTCGAAGCGATCAACGTCGACATCACCGAGATCAACACGCTGAACCAGGAAGGCGTGGAAAACCTGCAAGCCACACTACGCGCCTGTTCCGACCTGGAACGTCAGTCGGCGCGCTTGACGCAGCTGGTGGGCAGTTTCCGTATCTGAGGCAAGGCGCAGCGCTGTTCGTCGCAAACCTGACACTTGATCGGTCAGCCCTTGCGAAATCAGCGCTCCGACGAAATGATGGCACTAGGACATCACTGGTGATGTCTTAGTCCGGTAACCCAGCCCTTTGGTGCAACATGCTTTCCTTTGTCCTCGATCGACCTGGCCCCCATGACGCGCAACTTCTTGCCGAGGTCGATCGCACCATCGCGTCGCGCTTTCGCAGCCTGCGTTTCAGCACCGAGCTGGAGCGTCGTTACGAGGCCGAAACGCTTGAGCAACGCCGCCAGTTTCTGTCCGCCGTGGGCATTGGCGGCATCCTCATCTACAACCTGTTCATGGTCAGCGACTGGCTGAGCCTGAACGATATGTTTACCTACGTGGCGCTGGGCCGTGTCTGCCTGATGACACCGATCTTTATGATTCTGCTGGTCATCGCGCGGCGTGCCAGCACCCGGCGCATCGTGGAAGCGACGGCAGCCATCGGCACCGTGACGTGTTCGGTGATGCCGCTGATTGCGATGATCTACAGCGAAAGTCCGTTCCGCCTGCACTATCAACTGGGGATGCTGCTGATCATGGTGTATTGCACGGTGATCCAGCAGGTGCCGGTGCGCTGCGCAGCGGTGGCCATGGCGTGCATGCTGGTCATCCAGCTGGTCACAACCTACCTGGCTGACTTCGCTGACTTCCAGATCTGGCAGGCCAATGCGCTGTTGTTCTTCTCGACTGCGGCGTTGCTGATGATGGCGTCGTGGTTTCTGGAACACGGCAGCCGGTTGAGTTATCTGTTTGCGTTGCGCGGGCAGTTGCTGCGAGCGCAGCTGGTGGAACTGGCACGCATCGATTCACTGACGCAATTGTTCAACCGGCGCTTTCAGGGCGAGGTGCTGGCCTCGTTGTGGAGCCGTGCGGCGCAGACGCCCATGAACGTCGCGGTGATCCTGCTGGACATCGATCACTTCAAATCCTACAACGATAATTATGGGCATATGCAGGGAGACACCTGCCTGCGGCTGCTCAGTGGCGTGATTCAGCGCACTGCGCAGAAAGCCAACGCCCTGACCTTCCGCTTCGGCGGCGAGGAAATCCTCGTGCTCATGACCCACGCCCACCCGGCCCAGGCCAGGGCGCTGGCGGAAAACCTGCGCTCGGCGGTCGCCGCGCTGAATGTGCCACACCCGGTGCTGGGCGATGGCGCCAGAGTCACCATCAGCCTCGGCGTCGCGATCGCCAGCGCACCGCAGACCAGCGCCGAAGTGCTCATCGCCATGGCCGACAAGGCCCTCTATGTCGCCAAGGGTGAAGGCCGCGACTGCCTGCGTTGCGCCCCGGCGGAAGTGGCCTAACGAGCTCTACCAATCGACCGCGTTCCCTTCAATCGACCGCGATCCCCCTGAATGACCGCCAACCCCCTGAATGACCGCGAGCCCCGTGTAGGACCGGCTTTAGCCGGGAAAGCGTCAGATGCCACACCGGAAGATTAAGGATGTACACACAGCCCTCTTCCCGGCTAAAGCCGGTCCTACCAATTGACCTGCATTCCTACCCAACGATACCCATCGTTCGCAGCAACCCCCCGCCCCTCAAGTGCCAAAAAAGCACAGCCCACAAAACGTCAATTAGGTGACGCATAAAACCACCCAAATGTGCCGGCCGTCACAAAACGACGGTTTCCCGACATACGGCGACAACTTTTCCGTTCAGTTAGGTCATACCTGCTGCAGTGCCGATTGGAAATTGGCACGCAGCGTGACCTCAGCCTGTGACCGGAGATAAGTACATGATTTATAACGTCCAAAATTTTGGCGCCAAAGGAGATGGCGTCTCTGACGACACCGCGGCCATCCAACAAGCGATTGATGCAGCTGCGGCGGCTGGCGGAGGACAAGTCTATGTACCCCCCGGGACCTACATCGTGTCGGGCGGTGAGGAACCGTCGGACGGCTGCCTCATGCTCAAGAGCAACGTCTACATGTACGGCGACGGCATGGGCGTCTCGAACATCAAGGTCGCGGACGGCTCCGACACGAAAATCACCGGCGTTATCCGCTCTGCCTACGGCGAAGAAACCCACGACTTCGGGCTGAGCAACCTCACCATCGACGGCAACCGCGACAACACCACCGGCAAGATCGATGGCTGGTTCAACGGTTTCATTCCCGGCAAGGAAGGCTACGACTCCAACGTCACCCTCGACGGCGTGGAGATCAAGGACTGTTCCGGTTACGGCTTCGACCCCCACGAACAGACCGTTAACATGGTCATCAAGAACAGCGTGTCCCATGGCAACGGTCTGGACGGCTTCGTCGCTGACTTTCTGAGCGACAGCACCTTCGAAAACAACATCGCCTACGACAACGATCGTCACGGCTTCAACGTGGTTACCAGCAGCCACGACTTCACCCTCAGCAACAACGTCGCCTATGGCAACGGTGGTGGCGGCATCGTCGTGCAGCGCGGCAGCGAGAACATCCCTTCGCCGAACAACATCACCATCACCGGCGGTGAGGTCTATAACAACGGTGCCGAAGGCGTGCTGATCAAGCTCTCCAGCGAAGTCACCATGACCGGTGTCGACATCCACGACAACGCCAGCGCCGGCGTGCGCATCTACGGCAGCAGCAACGTCGACGTGATCAACAACACCTTGAGCAACAACTCGCTGGGCGGCGGCGTACCGGAAATCATCATTCAGTCCTACGACGACAGCAACGGCGTTTCCGGCAAGTATTTCAACGGCAGCGACAACACCGTTCAGGGCAACACCATCACCGGCAGCGCGCTGTCCACCTATGGCGTGGCCGAGCGCAACGAAGACGGCACCGACCGCAACGCTATCATCGGCAACACCATCAGCCACACCACCAAGGGCGACACCCTGCTGTACGGCGATGGCAGCTACGTCAGCGCGACCGTGCCCGTTGTGGCCGTGCAAGGCACCGACGGCAACGACACCCTGCTGGGCAGCGACGCCAACGAGATCTTCTACGCCGGCGCAGGCAATGACACCGTCAACGCCGGTGGCGGCAGCGACATCCTCATCGGCGGTGCCGGGGTCGACAAGCTCACCGGCGGCACAGGCGCGGACATCTTCCGCTTCACCAGCGAATCCGACAGCTACCGCACCGCGACCACCAGCTTCGACGACACCATCACCGACTTCGACCCGACCCAGGACAAGATCGACCTCGCGGGCCTTGGCTTCACCGGGCTGGGCAACGGCCGTGGCGGCACCTTGCAGGTGAGTTACAGCGCCAGCAACGACCGCACCTACATCAAGGACTACGACGCCGACGCCAGTGGCAATCGCTTCGAACTGATCCTGGCCGGCAACCTGGTCAGCGCGCTGACCGCCGACAACTTCATCTTCAATCGCACCCTCACCGGCACCGAGGCCAACGATTCGCTGCAGGGCACTGACGGGGCCGACACACTGTTGGGCCTCGCCGGCAATGACAGCCTGGCGGGCGGCGGCGGTGACGATCGTCTCGACGGCGGCGCCGGGCAAGACACCCTCAGTGGTGGCGCCGGTGCTGACACCTTCGTGTTCTCCAGCCGCACCGACAGCTACCGCAACTACAACGCCGGCGGCGCGAATCTGGGCGACGTAATCACTGATTTCGACGTTACCGCCGACAAGATCGACCTCTCCAAGCTGGGCTTCACGGGCCTTGCCGACGGCATGAACAACACCGTCTACGCGGTGCTCAACGACGCCGGCGACAAGACCTACATCAAATCGCTGAACGCCGACGCCGAAGGCAACCGCTTCGAAGTCGCGCTGGTGGGCAACTACCTCGACAAACTGACCAGCGCCAACTTCGTGTTCGCCACCGCACCGACGGTGAATCAGGCCCCCGTGGTGGCCAACCCGCTGCTGGATCAGAACGCCACCGAGAACACGCCGTTCAGCTACGTCGTGCCGGGCACCAGCTTCACCGATCCGGACAACGACAACCTCAGCTACACCGCCACCCTGGCCGACGGCACCGCCCTGCCCGCCTGGCTGACCTTCGACGCCGTGACCCGCACCTTCAGCGGCACGCCGGGCAACACCGCGTCGGGCACCTACGCGATCAAGATCACCGCGAGCGACGCCAGCAACGCCACGGTCAGCGACAGCTTCACCCTCGCCGTGCAGGACGTGCCAGTCACGCCGGGCGAGATCAACGGCACGCCGGGCAACGACACGCTGACCGGCACCACCGGCAACGATCAGCTCTTCGGCGGCGCGGGCAACGACACCCTGAATGGTGGCGACGGCAACGACGTCCTCATCGGTGGCGCCGGTGCCGACAAACTCACCGGCGGCGCGGGCGCGGACGTGTTCCGCTTCACCTCGACCCAGGACAGTTACCGCACGGCGACCACCAGCGCCAGCGACCAGATCCTCGATTTCGATGCCGCCGCCGATAGAATCGACGTCTCGGCACTGGGCTACAGCGGCCTGGGCAACGGCCTCAACGGCACGCTGCAGGTGTCCTACAACGCCAGCACCAACCGCACCTACGTGAAAGACAACGTCGCGGACGCCAGCGGCAACCGTTTCGAACTGTCCCTGGCGGGTAATCTGGCCGGCAGCCTTAACGCCAGTCACTTTGTCTTCGCCAGCCAGAACGTGCCCGTCAACGTGGCGCCGGTGGTGGTGATTCCGCTGCTGGACCAGAACGCGACGGAGAACTCGCCGTTCACCTACGCGGTCACCAGCAACAGCTTCTCCGACGGCAACAACGACACGCTGACCTACACCGCGACCCTGGCCGATGGCAGCGCCCTCCCGGACTGGCTCAGCTTCGACAGCACCCGCCTGACCTTCAGCGGCACGCCCACCAGCACTGCCTCGGGCAACTACACTCTGCTGATCAAGGCGACTGATCCGTCGGGCGCGTCCGTCAGTGACAGCTTTGCCCTCGCCGTGGCCGATGCGCCGGCCAGCACCATCACCGGCACCGACAATGGCGAAGCGATCGCCGGCACCGCAGGCGCCGACCTGATCCTCGGGCTGGGCGGCAACGACACCATTCGCGCCGGCGCAGGCCCGGACATCATCGACGGCGGTGCAGGTCGCGACTCGCTGTACGGCGGCGACGGTGCCGACACCTTCCGCTACACCAGCGTCCAGGACAGCTACCGCGACTACAATACCGGCGGCGTCACCGCCACCGACACGGTTTACGATTTCACCCACGGCGTGGACAAGATCGACGTCTCCGCCCTGGGCTTCCTCGGCCTGGGCGACGGCAGCAACGGCACGCTGTACCTGAGCCTGAACGCAGCCGGCGACAAGACCTACATCAAATCCAGCGTCCCTGACGCCGACGGTCACCGCTTCGAGATCGCCTTGAGCGGCAACTACGTGAACACCCTCACGGCGGACGATTTCGTGTTCGGCTCCCGGGCCGACCAGGACATCCTGTTCCTGCCGACCCTGGGCCAGTCCAACGCACGTCTGCTGCGCATGACCGAAGACGACAGCCAGTCCGGCACCACCATGCTGGTCGACGGCCTGAGCAAGTACACCACCTACGACGTGCGCAGCCAGTTCAACGACGCCGACGGCAATGGCATCGACATCGCGGTGGGCGGCAGCACCGTCAACGGCATGTCGACCCTCAGCGCCGACGAACTGAAACTGTGCTGGTGGCTGACCGACACCGACCAGCCGGGCCCTGCCTTGTTGCGCGCCGTGGCCCTGTTGAACGACCAGCTCACCGAGCTGAAAGCGGTCGACAACGTGACCATGGGCATCATCTGGGGCCAGGGCGAAGAAGCAGCGCAGGAAATCGCCCGCGCCTCGGACAAAGAGGCCGCCGCCGCGGCATACAAGGCCGCGACTTTGTCGGTGTTCGATTACCTGCACGCGCAGTTCGGCAACTTCAACGTCTACATGATGGAAACCGGCCACTACGACCAGGACGCGGCCCGCGCCCGCGGTTTCTCGGAAGAGAAGATCGCCGGCATCGTCGAGGGCGTCGGCTATGTCCGTGCCACCCAGGAAGCGATTGCCGCCCAGCGTGACGACGTGAAGATTGCGGTGGACTACACCGATCTGCCCCTGCGCCACGAGGTCGACCCGCTGGTCTATCCCGATGACGTCTGGCACTTGCACGAAGAGTCTGCCGAGATCGTCGGTCAGCGTCTGGCCGACTACATCGCCGACGACCTGGGCTTCAAAGGCGACCCGAGCGACAACAACAGCGTGCAGGCCATCTTCGACGGCGCGCAGAACGAAGGCGGCCTGATCTTCGGCACCGACCAGGACGACACCCTGGTGGGCTCGGCCGGCAATGACACGCTGGACGGCGACCTTGGCGCCGACAGCATGACGGGCGGCGACGGCAATGACATTTACATCGTCGACAACGCCTTCGACAGCATCACCGAAAGCAGCGACTCGCCGTCGCAGATCGACACCGTGCAGGCGTCGGTCAGCTGGACCCTCGGCGCGAATCTGGAAAACCTGGTGCTCACCGGCGTTTCGGCCATCGACGGCAACGGCAACGAGCTGCGCAACTTCATCACCGGCAACGCGGCAGCCAACGTGATCGACGGCGCAGGCGGTGCCGACAGCATGAGCGGCGGCAACGGCAACGACACGTACTACGTCGACGACAGCGGCGACAGCGTGATCGAAAGCAACGCCGATCGCGTCTCCGGCGGCGTCGACAGTGTGCACAGCACCCTGGCGACGTTCACCTTGGGCAATAACGTCGAAAACCTGTACATCGACAGCATTGACGCGGCGAACGGCATCGGTAACGCCCTGGACAACGTGCTGTTCGCCGGCAGCGGCGATAACGTGCTGGACGGGCGCGGCGGCAACGACACGGTGTCCTACTACGGCGCGCAGGCCGGCATCACCGCCACCCTGTCGACCTCGGCCCAACAGAACACCGGCGGCTCAGGCCTCGACACGCTGAAGAGCGTCGAAAACCTGATCGGCAGCGCCTTCGACGACAACCTGACCGGCAACAGCGGCGCCAACGTGCTCAACGGCGGTGCCGGCAACGACACGCTGATCGGCGGCTCGGGCAATGACCGTTTGATCGGCGGCGCTGGCACTGACACGCTCACCGGCGGCACCGGGTCGGACACCTACGTGTTCGACTCCATCGCCGACATGGGCGTCGGGGCGTTGCGCGACGTGATCAACGGCTTCAAGAGCGCCGAAGGCGACCTGCTCGATTTCAGCGCCCTGGACGCCAACCCACAGACCCCGGGGATCGACGCGTTTACTTTCATCGGCAGCAACGCCTTTGACAGCAACGACGCGACCGGGCAAATCCGCTTTGCTGACGGGATTCTCTACGGCAGCATCAACGCCGACGCGACCCCGGATTTCGAAATCCAGTTGGTCGGCGTCAAGGAGCTGCACGTCACTGACCTCGTTGCCTGATTGATCGCGTAACACAAAAACGGCCTCCGCAATGGAGGCCGTTTTTTTATGGATCGCTCACCTACCGGCTCCTTCCCGGCTGAAGCCGGTCCCACTAAAAGCATCGCGTGCCTCCAATGTGGCTGACTGAGTCCCGGACAGCGCGACCGCATATCCCTCGTAGGACCGGCTTTAGCCGGGAAGACGTCAGATGCCTCAACGCAGGATCCGCTGCGTACTCAATGGCCTATTCCCGGCTGAAGCCGGTCTCACTAAAAGCATCGCGTACCTCCAATGTGACCGACTGAAACCCGGACGGCGCGACCGCATATCCCTCTTAGGACCGGCTTTAGCCGGGAAGACGTCAGATGCCTCACCGCAAGATCCGGTGCGTACTCAATGGCCTCTTCCCGGCTGAAGCCGCTCCCACCAAAAGCAGACGATTACAACGATCCATTGTAGACATCAGCGGCAGACGCAAACCCCGTTGGAGCCGGCTTGTTGCGGTCGCTGCCCTCCCGGCGGTCGGGTCACGCTGTACGATTTTCAGGCCACGCGGCGTCGATTGAATCGAAATATGCGCCATTCATCTCCGACAGCTGTCGATCATCGACTGCCCTGCAACTCGATGGAATTTTCGCGAACTGCCTCCCTCTGACCTACATATCAAGAAAAGTCAGCAGGCTACCCATGACCTCTTTACAGCTACTGTCCGAGCGTTCTGCCACGGCGCACCTATCCAACGGCGCCCACCATTCGCTATACGCCCGTCTGCTGCGCGGACAGGTGGACAGCGAGCGGGACAACGTTCGCGACTTCCTCCAGGAGCACCTGGAGAAAGCGAATACGCTGCCGTCAAACCTGCCTGCTGACCTCAACGATCTGTCGGCATGGGTGGCCAGTAACAGCCATTCCGTGGCCGAGCAGTATGGCGTCTATCTCGAGGAACGCCGCGCCGGCGGGCCCAGGAAGTTCTTCACCAACAAAGCTCACGCGCTGTTCTTTCTGCAAAGTGTTGCGCCGAGCAAGCTGGTAGATGGCGCCTGGCTGTACGGCACGGTGAAGCATGCCAACGACTGGCGCTATCACGGCTTGATCCGTACCTACCTTGAAGAGCTGGGCGACGGCGAGCCTGCGCTGAATCACGTCGTGCTGTACCGCAATTTGCTCACCGAACACGATTGCGCGCCCATCGCGCCACTGGACGATGCGCTCTATCTGCAAGGCGCCATTCAACTGGGGCTCGGCCATTTGAGCGACGAATTCCTGCCGGAAGTGTTGGGCTATAACCTGGGCTACGAACAACTGCCGCTGCACCTGCTGATTACTGCCTTCGAGCTGAGTGAGCTGGGCATCGACCCGTATTACTTCACCTTGCACGTGACCATCGACAACGCCAGCTCCGGCCACGCCCATAAGGCGGTGCAGGCCGTGCTGGATCTGTTGCCGAACGACGACAGCAAGGATGAGTTCCTCCAGCGTCTGCGCGCAGGCTACCTGCTCAACGATCTGGGCATTGGTTCGACCGACATCGTCCGCGCCTTCGATCTGGAAGAAGAAGTGGTCTCGATGCTGGAGACCAAAAGCACCTTCGGCCAGCACATGCATTCCGATTACTGCCGCCTTGAAGGCCGGACCATCAACGACTGGCTCGCCACCCCTGGCCAGAGTCGCCAGCTGTTGGGTGCGCTGGAGGACCGTGGCTGGATCAAGCGCAATCAAGACCCGCAGGACAGCCGCTTCTGGCAACTGATCGACGGTCCCGGCGCCGTGATGTTCGGTGTGTTCAGCGGCTATGAGATGCAGCTACTGAAAGACTGGATCGCCGGTGACTGGCAGGCCTCCGAGCAGAGCAATCCGTTTCGCGCGCGCTTTCGCCGTCGCCCGGTGGCCGCGGCCGACATCAGCCAGCCGCGCAATACCCCGTCTCTGCCGCTCGAGCGACTGGTCCAGCTGATCGCCCCCGATTCCCATTCAACGCCTGAAGGTCTGGCGGCCACTCGAATCTATGCTCTCCAGTTGGCGCAAGGAAGCCTGACGCAATGAACCAGCAGACACTGCTTGAAACGAACCTTGATCAGCCCGTGCCGGACATGCCGGAAATGACCGACGCAAGCCACGACCTCGCGCTGCTCCAACTGGGACAGCGTCTGCAGGACGGCGGCTATCGTTTCACCACGGTCACGCCGTTAACCCATCAACGGGTCAACGCCCGTGAACAGAACCGCGAGGCCCGCAGCCTGCGCGACGTCTTCGGCTGGAGCCGCCCGTTCGAAAGCGGATTGCTGGACGAAGCCGAACTCGAAGCACTGCTTGCCGCGGGTGTGCTGCGGGCCCATGCCGGCATGTGGGTCAGTGAAGTGCGTTGGTCGAGCCTTGATGACCTGCTGTTCGTCCACTCCGCCTTCCCCACCGTGGCTCACGATTCGGTGTTCTTCGGCCCCGACACCTATCGCTTTGCCCAGGCCATTGGAGAACACCTGCGCACCTCGACCCATCCGATTCGTACCGCCGTCGACATCGGCTGTGGCAGTGGCGTCGGCGCGATCCTCATCGGCCGTGCCCGACGGGATGCGAGTGTGCTGGCGGTTGACATTAACCCCACTGCCCTGCGGTTCACTGCCGTCAACGCGTCGCTGGCCCAGGCCGACAACGTGGTCGCTTACCACAGCGACATCCTGGCGGGCACCACCGGGGAGTTCGACTTGATCGTCGCCAACCCGCCGTACATGAAGGACACCCAGGAACGCGCTTACCGCCACGGTGGCGAACAACTGGGCTCCGAGCTGTCCGTGCGTATCCTGGCGCAAGCCATTGAGCGACTGGCGCCGGGCGGCAGCGTATTGCTGTACACCGGCGCGCCCTCGGTCGACGGCGTTGATCTGTTCCTCGAGCAGGCGCGCGCACTCGTTGATCGTCCTGATCTCGCCTGGTCCTATCGCGAGATGGACCCTGACGTGTTCGGTGAAGAGCTGGAAACCGACACGTACCAGGAAGCTGACCGCATCGCTGCCGTGGTGCTGACGGTGACGCGGATTCAGTGAAATACCCAACGACGCCGGACGGTCGCTATTTCGTCGTCAAGGGCCAACTGTGGCGCTGCAGCAACCCGGCCCTCGGCGAAGAAGAGCGCCAGCAGTGGGTCAATGCGCTGATGAAGGCGCGGCAGGCCGTCAAAGCTGCCAAACGCGCCGATGACGCTGCCGCGCTCCAGGGGGCTCGCGCTTCGGTCAATGCGGCGAAGATTGCACTGGGCGAGCGCGGTCCGGTCTGGTGGTCGGACGGTGCGGCGGACTTCAATCGCTTCAAGGCTGTGAATACGCCTTATCGGGAATGGTTTGAATCGTTCTGACACAGAGTTGCGGACGGTTTGAGGCGTTCCACAGGCGACCTGACAGCAGCTGGTTATGAAATTCTCTGAACGATTAATGTGATCAGTGCGTCGGATTAGTTGCTGGCACTCAAGCCACGTCAAGGACAGAAGAGGAACTTCACTATGGCAAATCTTATTCAGACTTCCGCACTCGCATTGTTGATGGCTATCGGTAGCCAAGGCGCTTTTGCAGCCCAAGACAACGACGACTTCGTGGAAGATGCATCCGCCAAAGGTGTGGCAGAAGTTGAAGCCGGTAAACTCGCGCTGGAGAAAGGCACTTCCGCTGATGTGAAAGCCTTCGCGGAAATGATGGTCAAAGATCACACGGCCGCCAACACCAAACTGAAAGGCATTGCGGACACCAAGAAGCTGGAAGTGTCTGATAACGCCATGCTCATGGACAAAGCCAAAGCGATGATTCTTGAGCTGCGCAGTTCGAAGTCGTTTGATCAGGCGTATGCGAACAACCAGGTTGTCGCCCATGAACAAACCATCGAGCTGTTCAAGAAAGAAGCCGCCGAAGGCAAAGACGCTGATCTGAAAGCGTTCGCGACCGCTACGTTGCCGAAGCTGGAAGAGCACCTGACCCACGCCAAGGCCTTGGCCAAAGCACATGGCGGTGACGCTGCTAAATAGTTCGGAGGACGCCTGTCACGGGCTGATTCGAATCTTTAGTTGAAGGAGGCAGGGTTTAGACACCCTGCCTTTTTCATGTCTGTCAGTGTGTGATCAAGCAATCCGCGCCTGCCCCCCTATAACGTGAGGCCCGACATGAGCAATGCGACCCGCAATCAAATGGCTGTTGTCCTCAATCAACTGGACGAACTTCGCGGCAGCGTTAACGAACTGTTCCGGCTTGAACTGGCCGAAGTCACCGAGCTGACCGGCCACCAGACGGTGGACGATAAACAGAGCATCGCTCAATGCTTTGCTACGCTGGAAGCGTCTATCGTGGACATGGAACAGACCCTGGCGATGCTGGCGGAAGCGACGGAGCAGCGTGGGGCTGTATAGCGCGTCTACGCTCTATGCCAGGCCGTCGATTTTGCAGTGTCTTGGCCGACGCCTTCCCGGCTAAAGCGGGTCCTACTAACAGACCGCGCTGCACACGTAGGACCGGCTTCAGCCGGGAACTGGCCCGTTCGGGCGCGGATATTGTACGGTGTGCCACTTGACGCCTTCCCGGCTAAAGCCAGTCCGGCTGTTGAGCCGCGCTGCACCTGTGGGACCGGCTTCAGCCGGGAACTGGCCCGTTCAGGCGCCGTTATTGTTGCGGGTGTCAGGCGAGGATCGAACCGATACCGGAACTCCGCCCGCGCCGCGAACTCTGCGTTTAACAGACACAGGCTGCAGGCTGAGGGATTTCCATGAGTGCCGGACTGGACGAATACAACCGCAAGCGCGATTTCGACGCGACGCCCGAGCCGTCAGGCAGCGCCAAGAAAAAACGCGCTTCGAGCAACAAAGCAGCCCATGCCCTGCAGTTCTGCATCCAGAAGCATGACGCCTCTCGCCTGCATTACGACTTCCGCCTCGAAATCGATGGCACGCTGAAAAGCTGGGCCGTGCCAAAGGGCCCCTCGCTGGACCCGGCAGCCAAGCGCCTGGCGGTGCACGTTGAAGATCACCCGGTCGAATACGCCACCTTCGAGGGCAGCATCCCCGAAGGGCATTACGGTGCCGGCGACGTCATCGTCTGGGACCGCGGCGTGTGGACACCCCTCACCGACCCTGCCGAGGCCTACGCCAAGGGCAAACTCAAATTTGAACTGCAGGGCGAGAAGCTCGGCGGCGTGTGGAATCTGGTCAAGACGCACATTCCCGGCAAGCAGGAGCAGTGGTTCCTGATCAAGCACCAGGACGAATTTGCCCGCCCGGAGAGCGATTACGACGTGGTCAGGGAACTGCCCGACAGCGTGCTCAGCGAGCGCACCCTGATTCCTAAAAAACGCGGGAGCAAAACGGCGGCAACGTCCAAGCCTGACAAGCCCAAAGCGGTAGAGAAAGTCCCCGCCCCCCGGAAGAAATCCGCCAAGGCGCAACTGGTGGGCGCCGAACCTGGTGATATCCCGGATCTCATCAAGCCCGAACTGGCCACGCTGGTGGAGTCCGCGCCTGAGGGCGACTGGCGCTACGAGATCAAGTTCGATGGCTACCGGGTCATGGCGCGAGTCGCCGAGGGCAACGTGCAGCTCTTCACCCGCAATGGCCATGACTGGACGCACAAACTGCCGCACCAGGCCGACGCCATCGCCGGGCTGGGCCTTGAATCGGCCTGGCTCGACGGCGAGATGGTCGTCGCCAACGACGAAGGCGTGCCCGACTTCCAGGCCTTGCAGAACGCCTTCGAGGCCGGTCGCAGCGGCAAGATTATTTATTACCTGTTCGACATGCCCTTTCTCAACGGCATGGACCTGCGCGAAGTGCCGCTGGAACAGCGTCGCGCCGCGCTGTCCAAGGTGCTCGAACGGACCGACGACGAGGTGCTCAGGTATTCCGAAGACTTCGCCGAAGTGCCGGAAGTCCTGCTCAACAGCGCCTGCCAGATGAAAATGGAAGGCCTGATCGGCAAGCGCGCCGGCAGCCCTTACCTGTCGCGCCGCAGCGGTGACTGGATCAAGCTCAAGTGCAAGCGCCGCCAGGAATTCGTCGTCGTGGGCTACACCGATCCCAAGGGCGCGCGCAGCAAATTCGGCGCATTGCTCTTGGGTTTGCACGATGCCGACAGTGGCGAACTGAGGTACGCCGGAAAGGTCGGGACCGGTTTCAATGAAGCGACATTGGGCACGATCTACGACCAACTCACGCCGCTCCACGGCAAGAAGGCTGCGGTGGTCAATCCGCCCACCGGCATTGAAGCCAAGGGCGTGCACTGGCTCAAACCAGTGCTGCTGGCCGAAGTGGCGTTTGCCGAGATCACCAAAGACGGATCGGTCCGGCACGCTGTTTTCCATGGCCTGCGCACCGACAAGCCTGCGGAGTCGATCACCGAGGAGCTACCGGCGCCAGCGCCTTCAACCGATCAAACGTCGAAGCCCGGGCAGGCGTCAGACGTGCCAGAAGCGCGGTCAGAAGACACGCCAAAACCTGCGACCCCGCGTAAGCGTGCGAAGGCATCCAAACCTGTCAACGCCGAAGAAGGTCCGCGTGAGTCCGACGCCGCCGACACCCAAACAGGCAAGATTCGCCTGACCCACCCCGAACGAGTGATCGATCCCACCAGCGGCGCGACCAAGCGCGACCTCGCCGATTACTACATCCGCATTTCCGAATGGCTGCTGCCGCAACTGTCTCAACGCCCGGTGGCGCTGGTGCGGGCACCGGAGGGCATCGGCGGCGAGCTGTTCTTTCAGAAAAACGCCGACCGCCTCGCCATCCCCGGCATCGAGACCATGGGCAAGGAATACACCGGCCATCCTGTGATGCTGATCAACAACATCGAAGCGCTGGTCGGTGCGGTGCAGATGAGTGCCATGGAGCTGCACACGTGGAACGCCGTCGCCACGAACCTTGAGCGGCCGGACCGCTTCATACTTGACCTCGACCCCGATCCGGCGCTGCCCTGGAAAACCATGGTGGAAGCCACGCAACTGACCCTCGCTGTGCTGGATGAACTGGGGCTCAAATCGTTCTTGAAAACCAGCGGCGGAAAGGGGATTCATGTGGTCGTGCCGCTGACGCCGAAAGCGGACTGGGACGCCGTGAAGGATTTCAGTCATGCCATCGTCAAGCACATCGCCAGGCTGCTGCCGGAGCGGTTTTCGGCGGTGGCCGGGCCGAAGAACCGCATTGGCAAGATCTTCATCGACTACCTGCGCAACGGGCTCGGCGCCACCACGATTTGCGCGTACTCGGTGCGCACCCGGGAGGGCCTGCCGGTGTCGGTACCGATCTATCGCGAAGAACTGCTGGAGATCAAAGGCGCCAACGCCTGGGACATCAACACCGTCCACGAACGTCTCGCCGAACTGGACAGCGACCCGTGGGCGGACCTGGGCAAAACACGCCAGACCATCACCCCCGACATGCGCAAACGGGTCGGGCTTAAATAACCCATCCCCGACGCGGGTTTCCTGTAGCACCGCGATGAAGTAGCAGGACCGGCTTCAGCCGGGAAAGGGTCGGCAGCCACACTGCAAAGATGATGGTGTCTACACAGCCCTCTTCCCGGCTGAAGCCGGTCCTACCAGCACCAAACGCACCGCTAATCCCCCACCGCTGCAAAGTCCTGAACTAAACCCCTCGCCGCCTGCTCCGCTACTTAGTTGCCCCTAATTAATCGCGGAGAAAAACCACAATGAGAGCACTCACCTACCACGGCGCCCATGACGTGAAAGTTGACACCGTCCCCGATCCGGTCATCGAACAGGCTGACGACATCATCCTGCGCGTGACCGCCACCGCAATCTGCGGCTCCGACCTGCACCTCTACCGCGGCAAAATCCCCACCGTCGAACACGGCGATATCTTCGGCCACGAATTCATGGGCATCGTCGAAGACACCGGTTCAGCCGTGACCGCCGTGCAGCGCGGCGACCGGGTTGTCATTCCCTTCGTCATTGCCTGCGGCGAATGCTTCTTCTGCAACATGGACCTGTACGCCGCCTGCGAAACCACCAACACCGGTCGCGGCGCGATCATCAACAAGAAGGCCATTCCACCGGGGGCTGCGCTGTTCGGCTTCAGCCACTTGTACGGCGGCATCCCTGGCGGCCAGGCCGAATACGTGCGCGTGCCGAAAGCCAACACCGGACCGTTCAAGGTCCCTGGCACGCTGTCGGACGAAAAGGTGCTGTTCCTCTCCGACATCCTGCCCACCGGTTACCAGGCGGTCCTGAACACCGGCATCGGCCAGGGTTCGAGTATCGCCATCTACGGCGCGGGTCCTGTGGGGTTGATGGCTGCGGCCGTGGCCCGGATGCTCGGCGCCGATCAGATCTTCATGGTGGACCATCACGCTTACCGGCTGGCGTACGCCCAGGCCACCTACGGCGTGATCCCGATCAACTTCGATGAAGACGACGACCCGGCCGATACCATCATTCGTCAGACCAAGGGCATGCGCGGTGTGGACGGCGTGGTCGATGCGGTGGGTTTCGAAGCCAAAGGCAGCACCACCGAAACCATTCTGACCAACCTGAAAATCGAAGGCAGCAGCGGTAAGGCCTTGCGCCAGTGCATCGCCGCCGTGCGCCGTGGCGGCGTGGTCAGCGTGCCGGGTGTGTACGCCGGTTTCATCCACGGCTTCCTGTTCGGCGATGCGTTCGACAAGGGCCTCACCTTCAAAATGGGCCAGACTCACGTGCAGCGCTACCTGCCGGAATTGCTGGAACACATTGAAGCCGGCCGTCTCGCGCCCGAAGCGATCATCAGCCACCGCATGTCTCTGGAGCAGGCCGCTGAGGGCTACAAGATTTTCGACAAGAAACAGGAAGACTGCCGCAAGGTCATCCTGACCCCAGGCAGCCCGGACATCCCTTTGACTGCATCCGTGACCGAAACTGAAACGGGTACTGCAACGGTTACCGGCATCCCCGCCATGTGATCCCGCGCGGACCGAGGACAATGAAATGGACACGCTGTTCTCGGCCGCCCTGGTGGTCATCATCCTTCTGATCGACGTGTGGGCCATCGCCAATGTCTGGCGCGGCCCCGAATCGCCCTGGACCAAAATCGGCTGGGTGGTGCTGATCTTCATTTTCCCAGTGATCGGCGTTGCCATCTGGGGCATCGCCGGGCCACGGGGCATCGCCAGAGCCCCCACGTCCAGGGTACGCCGCAAGGGCTGAAGCGCTGCGAGGGCTGCCTCCTCTGCTGCGCGGCGAGCAGGCGCGAGTCCTGGGCGCGACGCAGCAGTCCATCCATGATCAGTTACAGGATCGGCTTGCCGCCGGTCACCCCATAACGTGTGCCCGAAATGTAACTGCCTTCGTCGGAGCCCAGCAGTACGTAGATCGGTGCGACCTCCACCGGCTGACCCGGACGGCCAAGTGGCGTCTCCTCGCCGAAGCTTTTCACGTCTTCGTCGGTCATGGTCGACACAATCAGCGGCGTCCAGATCGGGCCGGGCGCGACGCTGTTCACGCGAATGCCGCGCTCACCGAGCAACTGCGCCAGGCCAGCGGTGAAGTTGGCGATGGCGCCCTTGGTGGCCGCGTACGGCAGCAGCGTTGGCTTAGGCGAATCGGAATTGACCGAACTGGTGTTGATGATCGAACTGCCCGCAGCCATGTGGGGCACCGCCGCCTTGCAGATGCGAAACATCGCGGTGACGTTGATATCGAAGGTTTTCACCCATTCCTCGTCGGAGATTTCCTCAAGAGATGCGTGGGACATCTGGAACGCGGCGTTATTGACCAGCACGTCGATGCGGCCGAACTTCCTCACCGTTTCATCGACGATGGCCAGGCACTGCGCCTTCTCGGCCAGATCGCCCGGCAGCAGCAGGCACTGACGGCCCGCCTCCTCCACCCAGCGTGCGGTTTCCTTGGCATCTTCATGTTCATCGAGGTACGAAATCGCCACGTCAGCGCCTTCACGGGCGTAGGCGATAGCGACTGCACGGCCAATGCCGCTGTCGCCGCCGGTGATCAGCGCAATCTTGTTGCTCATGCGGCCCGAGCCCTTGTAGCGGGTCTCGCCGCAGTCCGGGTAGGGGTCCATTCGGCTCTGATCGCCAGGAACAGGCTGCTGTTGAGGCTTGAACGGCGGTTTCGGGTAGTCAGTCATGGGGCTCTCCTTGAAATGTTCCAACCCAAACGGTCAGCGTTAAAAGTGGACTGAACGACCGGGGACGAGTTCGGAGTTTTTTTGCAGCGGCCCTGCTCGACGATTTGCCAGATGTTCCAGCGCCGGGGTTGATTGTTCCCGCAACGGAAACACTGTATTGCGAAATGATAGCTAGCTAACGGTTAACCTCACTGCTAGTTTCAATGACGTTGAATCCGCCGATTTGACAACCCCCCCGGAGCCGCCTTCACGTCAGAGATAACGTGACGGCGGCTCGCTTTTTGTGGACAGCCCCAGGCGCATTGGCACGAATTTTCTGATCGGACCCCTGCTCACTCGGCCGGCCACAACGCTGTCAAGCCTCCCTTTTCCCTTCCGAGTCGGACATCATGGCCGTCGGCCGTTCCTGGCCGGTCATCCACACACTCGTAGAAGAGAACGCCCATGGCCAACCACGACATCACCTTCACGCCGGATCCTGACGCGGATTCCATCTCCTCGGACGTCGCCGGTTTCGGCGGTCTGCTGGTTTCCACGCAGATCCCCACCCGGGCCGACGGCAGCCTGGAACTGGGCGGTATCGTCGAGCAGAGCGAATGCACGTTGCAGGCGTTGAAAGGGGCACTGGAGCGGGCCGGCAGTTCCATGGACCGCGTGCTGCACCTGACCATCTACCTCACCGACATGGCCGATCGCGCCGCATTCAACGAAGTCTACACACGCTTTTTCGCCAAACCCTGGCCTGTGCGCGCCGCAGTGGGCGTCGCCGCGTTGGCCGTCGAAGGCATGCGCGTGGAAGTCACGGCGATGGCCGCCAAGGCCTGATCACGCGGGTTTCCGGCGCCCCCACCCCACAGGCGGGCGCCATCGGGCAGCAGACGGGTGCCGGTCAGGCGTTTCGCCGCTACAATGCGCGCCTTGACCGTGACCGTGCCGACTAAAAAATATGTCTCTGCCCAAACATCATCTGGAATTGCTCAGCCCTGCCCGCGACGTGGCCATTGCCCGCGAGGCCATTCTGCATGGCGCTGACGCGATCTACATTGGCGGCCCGAGCTTCGGCGCGCGCCACAACGCGGCCAACGACGTCAGCGAGATCGCCCAACTGGTCGAGTTCGCCCGCCGTTACCACGCCCGCGTCTTCACCACCATCAACACCATTCTTCATGACAACGAACTTGAACCGGCGCGCAAGCTGATCCATCAGCTCTACGACGCTGGCGTCGACGCGCTGATCGTGCAGGACCTCGGCGTGATGGAGCTGGACATTCCGCCCATCGAGCTGCACGCCAGCACCCAGACCGACATCCGCACCATGGAGCGGGCACGCTTTCTCGATCAGGCCGGCTTCTCGCAGCTGGTGCTGGCCCGTGAGCTGAACCTCCAGGAAATCCGCGCCATCGCCGACGAAACCGATGCCGCCATCGAATTCTTCATTCACGGCGCGCTGTGCGTAGCTTTCTCCGGTCAGTGCAATATTTCCCACGCCCACACCGGGCGCAGTGCCAACCGTGGCAACTGCTCCCAGGCCTGCCGTCTGCCCTACACGCTGAAAGACGATCAGGGCCGCGTGGTTGCCTACGAGAAGCACCTGCTGTCGATGAAAGACAACAACCAGAGCGCCAACCTGCGCGCACTGGTGGATGCCGGCGTGCGTTCGTTCAAGATCGAAGGCCGCTACAAGGACATGGGCTATGTGAAGAACATCACGGCCTACTACCGTCAGCGTCTGGACGAGATCCTCGAAGACCGTCCGGACCTGGCCCGCGCCTCCAGCGGCCGCACCGCGCACTTCTTCCTGCCGGACCCGGACAAGACTTTCCACCGGGGCAGCACCGACTATTTCGTCACCGACCGCAAGGTCGACATCGGCGCGTTCGATTCGCCGACCTTCACCGGCCTGCTGGTCGGCGTGGTCGAGAAAGTCGGCAAGCGTGACTTGCAGGTGGTGACCCATGAGCCGCTGTCCAACGGTGACGGCCTCAATGTGCTGGTCAAGCGCGAAGTGGTGGGGTTCCGCGCCAACATCGCCGAGCCAAAAGGCGAGTTCGAAGAAGACGGCGAGAAGCGCTACCGCTACCGCGTCGAGCCGAACGAGATGCCAAAAGGCCTGCAACTGCGGCCCAACCATCCGCTCAGTCGCAACCTCGATCACAACTGGCAGCAGGCTTTGCAGAAGACCTCGGCCGAACGCCGCATCGGCCTGTCATGGGTGGCGCGCCTGCGTGAAGAGCGTCTGGAACTGGTCGCCACCAGCGAGGAAGGCATCAGCGCTCGCGTCGAGCTGAACGGCCCGTTTGGCGTCGCCAATAAACCGGAGCAGGCGCTGGAGCAGCTCCACGATCTGCTCGGCCAGCTCGGCACCACCGAATACCACGCAACTGCCATCGAGCTGGACGCGCCGCAAGCGTTCTTCATCCCGAACTCGCAACTCAAAGCGTTGCGCCGTGAAGTCATCGAGACCTTGACCGCCGCTCGCATCCAGGCGCACCCGCGCGGTGCCCGCAAGCCGGAAACGTCGCCGCCGCCGGTTTACCCCGAGGCGCACCTGTCGTTCCTGGCCAACGTTTACAACGAGAAGGCGCGGCACTTCTATCACCGTCACGGCGTGCAGTTGATCGACGCCGCGTACGAGGCCCATGAAGAGAAAGGCGAAGTGCCGGTGATGATTACCAAACACTGCCTGCGCTTCTCCTTCAACCTGTGCCCCAAGCAGGCCAAGGGCGTGACCGGCGTGCGCACCAAGGTCGCGCCGATGCAACTGGTGCATGGCGATGAGGTGCTGACGTTGAAGTTCGATTGCAAGCCGTGCGAAATGCACGTGATCGGAAAGATCAAAGGCCATATTCTGGGCCTGCCCCAGCCGGGCAGCGGCGTTCAGGTGGTGGGGCATATCAGCCCTGCTGATCTGCTGAAGACCATCCCGCGCGGGGCGCACTGATCCTGCTATCGCGTTGATTGCTCGCGCTGCACCTCCAGGGCTGCAGCGCGGTCAGTCAGCGCCGTGCGACTTCGTGCTTGATGCAGCCTTCGTAATACACCTGTTTGACGCTTTCCGGCCGCAGCCTCGAAGGGCTGTCGTAAGTCTGCTCGGTAATGCCCAGGGCACTCATGCGCATCCATTGCTGGGCGAAATGCTGGGCCTGCATCTTCTTGCGGGCGCCGTACAGCGTCAGGCCGGACAGTTTGTATTGTTGAGCAGTACCGGCCATCCCCGCGCCCCAGGTGCAGAGGTCGCGTTCGTTCTTGTTTGGACTGCGCGCCAAGGCCTGGGAAGTCACCGTTATGAGCACGCAGAAGGTCAGTAGAGTCTTGAGAAATGACATGCGATTCCTTGCCTAAGTGACTGATCAGGCGTGGATTCTGACGAGGTACGGCGCCCACCGGGGCCAGCATATTGCCTTTTTTGTTTGTCAGCCGACCAATGACACCTGCACCCCTGCGCTCCACGGCACGGCGTCACATTTGAGTAACGAAAGCCTGCGCCGCCTGCTACCGTGTAGGGGTTACGTATGAACCTTATCGACCGATCCCCGGTCGATAGATGCACCTCTGGTTCCGTCGACCGTTGTTGTACCCGACCGAACCCGCTTATTTCCAGAAGGACCGTCCATGATTCCGATTCAACGCATCGCCTGGCTCAAGGCCTGGGGCGCCCATGGTTTTACCGCCACGGGCGTGGTGCTCGCCTTTCTCGCGACCATTGCTCTGTTCGACAACCAACCCAAGGCGTGCCTGCTCTGGCTGGGCTTCGCCCTGATCGTCGATGGCGTAGACGGCTCCCTGGCGCGCAAGCTGAACGTGCAGTCGGTCCTGCCGCACTTCGACGGCTCGGTGCTCGACCTGGTGATCGATTACCTGACCTACGTGTTCATTCCCGCCCTGTTCATCTACCGCTACATCCCGCTGCCTGAATACACCCTGCTGCTGACCACCTCGATCATCCTGGTGTCGTCGCTGTTCTGTTTCTGCAACGTCGAAATGAAAAGCAAGGACAACTACTTTCAGGGCTTCCCCGCCGCCTGGAACGTCGTCGCCCTGTGCGTCTACATCCTTTCTCCGGCGCCGTGGCTGACTTTCATCACGGTGATCTGCCTGGCGCTGCTGACGGTGACGCGCATGAAGTTCCTGCACCCGTTCCGCGTCCGCCGCTTCATGCCCCTGAACATCGCAGTCACTGCCGTGTGGTTCTTCTGCAGCTTCCTGCTGGTGATGAATCATCCGTACAACGGATCGGTGGCCCTGTTCGTGTGGCTGGCCATGTCAGCGTACTTCCTGGGGATCTGCATCTGGCGCACGTCCATGGAATGGATCGACAAAGCCCGCGTCTGATTCAACAGACGACTTTCCTCGACGCATAAAAAAGCAGCCCTCTTCGGAGGGCTGTTTTTTTTGCGCAGAATTTGGATGAAGCGTGCTGATGCGGGTTTACAGGGTGTAGCTCAACGGCAGCTGGGTCGTGGACTTGATCTGCTCCATGGCGAAGCTGGAACTCATGTCAGTGATGCCCGACAACTGGATCAGCTTTTTGTAAACGGCATCGTAGCCAGCGATGTCCGGCACTACGATCCGCAGCATGTAGTCGGTGTCGCCGGCCATGCGATAGCATTCCACCACTTCGGGCAGCGTGGCGATCAGATCATGGAAACGACCCAGCCACTGGGCGTTGTGCTGATTGGTTCGAATGGCGGCGAACACCGTTACCGCGACGTTCAACTGCGCCGGGTCAAGCAGCGCAACCCGCCCGCGAATCATGCCCTGCTCTTCGAGCTTTTGTACGCGACGCCAGCATGCGGTGCTGCCGAGGCCGACGCTGTCGGCGATTTCTGCAATCGGGCGGGTGCAGTCGTTCTGCAGAATGCTCAGGATGGCCTGGTCGAATTTGTCCATGGAACGCGCGGTGGCCTCGGTAAATTCATATGCCGGGAAGCGATAAGGATAGGCCAGAAAGGCCAGTTCATAAAATGATATTCCCTTCAATGAGCCTTTGATGGAAATTCATTCTAATCCGAGGGCAAATCTCCGTTGAGGAATCAATTTTTTTTCACCCTGACGCTAGTAGTATTTTCGGCACGACGGACAGCGCAGAACTCCCCATGAAAACACTCCCTTGTTATTTCGATTACGCCGCCACCACCCCGGTTGATGACCGCGTCATCCAGGCCATGGTCACCTGCCTCGGCCGCGAAGGTACATTCGGCAACCCGGCATCCAGCTCCCACGCCTACGGCAATCAGGCCCGGCAGTCCGTGGAGTTGGCGCGCCGTCAGGTTGCAGAACTGGTGGGTTGCAGTGCCGATGACCTGGTCTGGACCTCAGGCGCGACAGAGTCCAACAATCTGGCGATCAAGGGCATCGCGCTCAACCCCAACAATGGCGCCCGCCGCCACCTCATCACCAGCACCCTCGAACACAAAGCCGTCATCGACACCGTTCGCCAGCTTGAGCAAGCCGGTTGCCCGGTGACCTGGCTCGAACCCGACAGCCGCGGCCTGATTCACCCCGACGCCGTGCGCCACGCACTGCGAGATGACACGCTGTTGGTGTCGCTGATGCTGGTCAACAACGAACTGGGCACCGTCACCGATATCTCGGCCATCGGCCAAATCGTGCGTGAGCACGGGGCCCTCTTCCACGTCGACGCCGCCCAGGGCGCTGGCAAACTGGCGATCGACCTGAGCGCATTGCCGGTGGACCTGATGTCCTTCTCCGCGCACAAAACCTACGGCCCGAAAGGCATTGGCGCTCTGTACATCGGCGAACGGGCAAGGCCGCTGCTTGAAGCACAGATGCACGGCGGCGGCCACGAACAGGGTTACCGCTCCGGCACCCTCGCCACCCACCAGATCGTCGGCATGGGCGCGGCGTACGCACTGGCCAGCGCCGAAATGGACGAAGAAGTCGCGCGCATCGGTGCGTTGTCCGCGCAGTTGCGCGAAGGCCTGCTCGGCTTGGACGGCGTGAGCCTGAACGGCGATCCCCAACAACGCGTTCCCCATACGCTCAACGTCTGCATCGACAGCCCGGGGTTTAACGTTGCCAGCCTGGCGAGCGAACTGGCGGTTTCTTCGACCTCGGCGTGTAACTCCGCGAACAGCAGCGTTTCTCACGTGTTGCTGGCGTTGGGGCTGAGTAAAGCCCAGGCCGGGAGCAGCTTGCGGTTAAGCCTGGGGCGGTATACCGAGGTGGGTGATGTGGAGAAGGCGATCGCAGTGATTGCCGGGAAGTTGACTGCGCCGGCTACGACGTTTTGGTGAGGAAAGTGGGTTGATCGTAAGGGGACGATTATAAGGGGACTGATTTATTTACAGCGCTTCACCGTAAATTAATCTGTCCCCGATAGCGGAAGGGGTTAAAGGTTCAAAAGACGATCGTAAGGGGACTGATTTATTTACAGCGCTTCACCGTAAATCAATCTGTCCCCGATGGCGGAAGGGGTTAAAGTTTCAAAAGGTATCCGTCCCCTTTAACCCCAGTTGAACCTGCCTCCGGATATACGAAGATGTGCGGCATCAGTACGCCCTGCTCTGCGAACAGATCAAAGTCAGGAAAACTTACTGCAAAAAATATATCCTCTCTATCTTCAGTTGCTGAAAGCGCTCTAATCGAGCCAATAAGAAAAAATGCCAGGCTGATCAAAAATTCCGAACTCTTGTCGCTCCCTACACTTTTCTTTAAGATCTTTAGCCGGTGATCCCTAGAGACCAATGGTATTTCTTCGAAACTTTCGAATTCGGAGAAAAAAACGCTTAAATCGTTATAGGGTTCTTTGCTGATTATTTTACGGAATAGCTTCGTCAAATTCATTTTTTCGGAATACTCCATCCATGACCGTTCAGCCAGTCGATAGTCCCTCTTGAAAACCTGAGTTAAAGGGATCCGTCCCCTTTAACCTCTTTAATCTTATACATCAGTAATAGATCAGCTCGCGTACATTGTTCACGAAACGAATCTCGGCATCGTCGCCGACTATTCCCTCAAACTCTCTAAAAAAGAAGTCCAAGTCCTTTGAGAATGCAAAGAATGCATCGCGACCATGCTCTCCAGACACCAACGCTCGTAGTATATAGTGGCAACTTTCATGTAGAGCTTCATACAGCTCTTTTCCGATTATTGATAAATATTGCTCCTCAATAATACTAGCAAGCATCGAACTTTTAGGCATTGTTGTGGGCCTATGCCTCGAGATCACGTTGTATTTCCTCAGATCTTTGTCATACTGCAGATGTTCTTGAACCAGCCTTTCAAATTTGCCGCCCTTATCTCGGAACAGGAGCCGAGGCATTCCTTCGACGTCTTCCGCCAATGGTATTTTTATACTCAAATGATTTATATCGACTGAATAGCATTTGGATACAAGCGCTTTTATAGCTGATTTACCTTGGGCCGTGGCTCCGAAGCCAACCCCTCCTTGCAGATTCGTAGCCATCACCAATGCGAACTCGTCAGTATCATCCGCGGACATTTCGCTTATAAAATCGTTAGCATGATTCTTAAACTCAGCAAATTCGGCTTTAAAGCATAAGATCTTGTAGTATTTCATATCAGATTCCTGTACGTCCTGCCGGGTAGGTGAACACTATTACCGCACCCTTTGTATTTGTGGCGTGAACATGTGGCATTTCATGGTGAGCTGGTTGATCATCTCCGACCAAGTCAGGATGCCCATCTGGATGATCGAACACTTCTGGTACCCCACCTTCACCCCTGCGCCCTAGCGTAGTGATCCCGCGACTTTTCATACAGTTGCAATTCACTCCATGGCTACTTAGGTTGAGATCTTTCATTGGGATCGCCTGCCCACCTCTACCTAACCGCGGTACCTGAGCATGTTGCTGAGCCTTTTTCATCGCAGCCCTACGGCTATTCGTTGCGACAACTTTTTGCAAACCGAGTGGGTCGATCCAACCCGTCGGGTTCGGCACGTAGTAATAGAGGTTTAGCCCACCACTGTAGCCAATCGGGTCCTTGCTGATAAATCGCCCGACCCTTGGATCATAGTATCGATGCCGGTTGTAGTGCAGGCCGGTTTCGTGGTCGTGGTATTGGCCTTGGAAGCGGATCGGGTTGGTCAGGCCGACTTGTTGGGCGAACTCCGAACGGTTTTCCTGTGCTTCGCCCCAGGCTTTGTATTGCGCGCTCCATGCGGTGTGGCCGTTCTGGTCAGTGATTTCCTGCGGGGTGCCCAAGTGGTCGCATTGGTACCAGGCCAGGACGTCGATTGGCAGTGCGACAGGTTTGTAGTTCCAGAGCGGGTCTTCTTTGAAGTTGTAGCGGCCTTCGTAGGTCGGCTGGCTGACGAGGCGGATGGTTTCGTGGCGGATGGCCTGGGCCACTGGCACGAAAGTGCCGGGTTCGTGGATGTAGTGGACGGTGCGGCCGAGGGCACCTGCGTACGGCGGCGGGCTGCTTTCCCACGCAAGGTTGTCGCCGTCCCAGCCGTACAGGGTGAAGCCGCAGCCGAGTTCGCGCTCTTTTCGCGCGTGTTCGTTTTCGTTCCAGCCGGTGCCGGCTTCGGGACGAGGTCGGTAGTGGGCTTTTGAGAGTTTGTAGAGGCGACGTCCCAATGGGTCGTAGCCGAAGTCGACGGTGAGGCGCGGATCTCGGAAGTGCACCAGACGATCGAAGAGGTCCCAGTGCAGCTCGCTTCGCAATCCATTGGTCCAGCGCTCTGTCTGGTTGCCGCGTTCGTCGTATTCGTAGTGGTTGCCGGCGTAGTCGCGTAGCAGGTTGTCGACGAGTTTGTGGCGGACAGGTTCGGGGTCGAGTGGACGGCGGACGGGTGCTGCGCTGTCGTCGAGCAGGTTACTCGCGGGATCGAAGGCGAAGTGCTCCGTGCCGAGGCGACTCGTGGCGGCGAGCAGGCGGCTGACGGGATCGTATTTATAAGCAAGAGAACCGCGACGGCTGTCGTTGATGTCGGTGAGCTGCCCGGCAGCGTCGTAGGTGTACGCGCGTTTGATGAGTGTGGCTTTGTCGTCGGGACGTCCTAGCAGTTGCTCTTGCAGGCGTCCCGCCGGGTCCCAGCTTTGGGTTTGCAGGAGTTGGTTGCCTTGGTGGCGGGCGACTTCGCGATGCAGATCATCGCGCTCGTAACTGAGGAGTTCGTGCTCGTCCAGTTTCAGCCCCAGCAGATGACCGCTGCCATAGGTCAGCCAACTGACGCGATGGCCGTCAGGACGGATAGTCGCAACGCGGTTATTGAGCTCGTCGTACTCGTGCTGCCAGACGGCAACCAGTGGTTTATCCAGATTCGAGTAATGCTGATGCTCTCGCAGCAGGTTGCCGGCCGGATCGTGAAACCATTGCAACTTGCTGATGGCGTTGGTAGCCATGATCAGATGGCCATTGCCGTCGTAGGCAAAGGTTTCGCTCTGGGATTTCTCTCCAAGCGTGGCGCGGCGTTCGGTCAGGCGGCCCATCGGGTCGAAGGACAGCGCAATGGTGCGTTGGCCGTTGATGACCTCGGCAAGACGCCCGGTTTCGGGATCGTACTGATAGCGAGTCGAGCGCCCATCAAAGCCGCGCTCTTCCAGCAGCCTACCCACCGGGTCGTAGTGAAAGTGAGCGCGGCGTTCGTTTTCGTTTTCCAGCGCCACGAGGCGCCCCAGTTTGTCCCAGCGGTAACGCAAGGTTTGCTCGGCTGCGTCGACGCGTTCGGCGATAAATCCTGCAGCGGTGTAACGCCAGGTGGTGCAGCGTTCCAGGCCGTCGGAGTGGGCGAGCAGCCGACCTTCGGCGTCGCGGCTAAAGCGTTCTTCGGTTTTGTCCGGGTGCTTGATCAGGACAAGCTGACCCGCTTTGTATTCGTACGTGGTCCTGTGCCCGGCCGGGTCAGTGAAGCGAACCATTTGGCCGCGTTCGTCGTACTCCCAAACACTGACCTTGCCCGAGCAGTCGGTGTAGTTAACCAGTTGTCCGGCGTCGTTGTAGGCCAGCGCCTTGGTATTCCCGTTGGCATCCTTGATCGCTGTAGGAAGGCCGAACGAGTTGTAGGCGTATTCGGTGGTGTTCTCTAGCGGATCAGTCGCCTCAACCAGATTGCCGCGAAAGTCGTACTCCCGTGTCCACAAACCGCCCTCGCCATCGCTGATCTTGATCAGGTGGCTTTTATCGTCGTACGCGTAATTCATGACGCTGTGATCAGCGCGGGTGTGCTCGGTCAGATTACTCAGCTTGTCGTAGCGATAGCGGTCTGTACTGCCATCGGTATGGACGTGGCGAATGATGTTTTTTGCAGCATCACGGAAGAACCATTCCGAACGCCCGTCCGCATGGCAAATGCGATAGGTGTAGCCAAGGCTGTCGTAGTAGTGCCGGGTTTCGTGGCCCAAAGCATCCGTGACGTAGGTCAGACGGATGTTTTCGTCCCACGCCAGCCGCGTGTCAAAACTGCCGTCGTCGGCCCATTCGCGAATAGCCTTGGCGTCGGAACCTGTTCCCTGCCATTGCAGGTTCAAACCGCGATTGGTGCGGTCGGTATAACGAGTAATCAGGTGGTTTTGATACTGGTAGTGCCAGGCCGAACCGTTTTCGTCCTGCGCTAAAGTGAGATCGCCAGAAACGTCGTATTGATACGCGCACAGTTGACGTTTGACTTCGCCATCACGTATTTCCCAAAGGCCCGTCAGACGCCCTTGATCATCAATCAAAGTGCCAAGGCGAAGATGGACTTTGTTTACATCTTTCTCCGAGTAAGTCACCAACTCGGAAAGCACCAATCCCCCACCGTGCCGATGCTCGTAATGCAGCATCACCCCAGCGTCGTTGGGCAAAACCTTGTTGATCAGAACAAAACGACCACCCCGTCGAACATAGGTTTCCCTGTGTTCCAGGCCACGCATCAGCACCAACCGGTCCTTGCTGAGGCGAACGACGGTCAGGTTTTCAATGGCGTTGAAGTGAAACAGCTTGACCTTGGGAAGAGGAAATTCATGGCTGCGACCGTCGAAGTCATGGAAAACCAAACCATCACCCACACAATCAAACCGCGTGGTAAACGGCGTGATCCAGCGTGCGCCGATAACGCCCTCATCGTAGGCATCCAGACTGGAGCAATAGGTCCGCGTCCACTCAATCGGAAACGGCCCCGGCAAGCTGAAGTCCGTATGACTAACCGACTCCGAGCCCATCGCAAAGCTGATGCTCTTGATCGTCGACGCGCAGGCGCAATTCTTCTGTTCGTTGGGCCGACCCTTGGCAGGCCTCTCGTGCTGAACAACTTCGAGCTTGCCTTCGCCGGCCCGGCGCTTGGCCTGATTAACCATCCCCGGCTTGATGTTGAAAGACTGCCCATGCCCGTTGCGCGCCCGCCAGGAGACCACTGCACCCGCCAAAGTCTGCAGCAACGCCCCAATCGAGTTCTGGACCCCAGGATCCGCCAGACCATTAATCTGGGTCCGAAGCTCCGAGCCCATGGCACGCAGCGCTTTGGCCTGCCTGCGTACCGGGTCTTTCAGCACCTCAGGCACAAGATGCTCGACGGTGCCGTTGACGATGTGTTGGCCGGCAGCGATGTAAACGTCGGCAACCGCGATGAAGATATTGGAAATCGCGCCTTTGGGATCGTAGTCCCACTGCTGGCGCCCCTCGCTGATCAGCTCCACCGCCTCAAGCAGATTGCCCTCGGCATCGAGATCGCCGTTGATCACGCTCTCCAGGCCCTTGGCGATCTCGTTCAACACGCCTTCGCCCAGTTTCCCCGCAGCGTCGAGAATCCCTGGAAGCTTGCCCTGCGCCTGGGTCACGAAGTCATCAAGCGTGCCAACGATGTCCGCATTGAGATGCCCAATCAGCACCTCAATCAGCGATTCCCCAAGCACCAACTTGCCCGCCTGACGCATCTCCTGACGCACCAGAAACAGCGTCGGCCGCAGGCTCATTCGCGCTGCCGCCATGGTCGGCGGCGTCGGCAAGACGCCAATCAGATTGATGCCCAGACTCACCCAATCCAGCGGATCGCGCGTCTCACTCGTCGCCAGCCGAACGATGTCATTCAGCGCATCAACCAGCGCCATGATGTTGCCCACCACCGGTAGAAAACCGGCAGCGCTCTTGATCCGCCCAAGCGAAACAACCCCGCCGCTGATGTCCTGCAGCCAGGCATCGACATTGGCCGCGCCGGCCCCGACGTCCTCAAGCTGGATCTGATCAAGCGGCACAACCGCCACTTCAGGTTCGCGTTTCTCACCACCAACAGGCAGATTTAAGGGGGTCGCCAAGGATGCTCTCCGTGCTCAAAAACCATCCGAAAAAGCGTGAATGCCAATCCGGGGGCGACGGAGATATCAAGGGCTATGCCAGCTATCAATTAGCCAAACAAAATCAACAGCTTAAGAGAAACAACGGCAGGTTTAAGCGAACGCTCAACCCGAAAACAAAGAACAAGTGCGCAAGAAGTTGCGCACCCCTGTGCAACTTCTTGCGCACTCGTCTGCACACCACGAACGACGTGGCCTCCAACCCATCAATCACCCCACTTCCAACAAACGAGTGCGCAACTTTTTGCGCATTATGGCTAAGAGTCATCCCAAAGCTCTCGGCGCGAGCCCCTCCCCAACCCCTGGCACGGTCAGGAGTCCGAAAATCCCTGATCAGCATCAAGCAGGCGCCATCAGGACGAAGCTGATAGACTGCGCCCCGAAATTACTTAAGAGGAACGCTTCATGGCCACTAACCGCTCCCGTCGTCTGCGCAAAAAACTCTGTGTCGACGAGTTCCAGGAATTGGGCTTCGAACTGAAGCTGGGCTTCAAAGAGGACCTGGATGACGAGGCCATTGATGCTTTCCTCGACGCTTTCCTGACAGAAGCCATGGACGCTAACGGTCTGGACTATGTCGGCGGCGACGACTTTGGCCTGGTCTGCCTGGCCAACCGTGGTTCGGTCAGCGAAGAACAGCGCGCCGCTGTCGAAGCCTGGCTCAAAGGCCGCAGCGAGCTGACTGAAGTTGAAGTCAGCCCTCTGCAGGACGCCTGGTACCCGGAAAAGCCGATCAACGCGGCTGTCTGATTAGCGGGCGGGCCTTCCCGCCGAGCTGATACGGAAAAAGCCATCCCCCGGGATGGCTTTTTTGTGTCCGGGATTCAAGCATTCACTCGCCAGAAAACGTGTCCAGCTATCACTCATCGCACTGCCAGGTGCAAAGCCCAGCCAGACACAGGCAGAGAAATTCACGGTTTAACGTGACTTTAAATGGGCAAGCGCAAAAAATAGCGCGGTTTGACGGCTGTACCCCGGCGCAAGTCACGAAAGCTTGGGGCATAATGCCGCTTTACCGAAACGCCAGTGTCACGCCCTGCTATCGGGCATTTTCTGGCGGTTCGTTCACAGTGCGAGGGAATTCACCCCCTCTTCATCTCCGTGTTTGCTGCAGTAGGGTTTATTGAATGATCAAGTCTTTGCGTCCGCTGTTTATCGCCACCCTGCTCTTGCCCCTCTCATTCTCCATCGCCGCCGCCCCCATCAACACCGCCCTGCCTCCCAAGGTCCAAGAAGCACTCAAAGCCAGCAAGCTGCAGAACGATGCGCTGTCGCTGGTGATGCTACCGGTCAGCGGACCCGGCACCCCGACTGTTTTCAACGCCGATGTGTCGGTCAATCCGGCCTCGACCATGAAGCTGGTGACGACTTACGCCGCGCTGGAAATGCTCGGCCCGACCCATCAGTGGAAAACCGAGTTCTACACCGACGGCACCCTCAGCAATGGCGTTCTGCGCGGCAACCTGTACCTCAAGGGCGGCGGAGATCCCAAGCTGAACATGGAACGCCTGTGGCTGCTGATGCGCGATTTGCGGGCCAACGGCGTGCAGCAAGTGACCGGTGATCTGGTCCTGGATCGCAGCCATTTCGTGCAACCGCAGCTGCCAGTGTTCGACGACGATGGCAACGACAAGAACAAGCCGTTCCTGGTGCGTCCCGACTCCTTGATGGTCAACCTCAAGGCCCTGCGTTTCGTCACCCGCAACGACGGGGGCAAGATTCTGGTCTCGGTGGAGCCGCCCATCGCCGCCATCCACATCAACAATCAGGTCAAGGCGCTGTCCTCCAGCAAATGCACCGGCGACGTGCTGTACAACCCGGTGCCGGAAGCCGATGGCGGGATCACCGTAACCGTATCCGGCCAATTGGGCGACGGCTGCAATTCCCAGACGTATCTGTCGCTGCTCGACCACCCGACCTATACCGCGGGCGCCGTGCGTGCCATCTGGCAGGAACTGGGCGGGACCATTCTCGGCAAGGACCGTCTGGACGTGACGCCCGGCAGCGCCAAGCTGCTGGCCAGGGCGTTCTCGCCTGATCTGGCGGAGATCATCCGCGATATCAATAAATTCAGTAACAACACCATGGCCCAGCAGCTGTTCCTCAGTCTGGGCGCTGAGTTCCGCAATGAAGCCGACGGTGACGATGCCAAGGCCGCGCAGCGTGTGGTGCGCCAGTGGCTGGCCAAGAAAGGCATCATCGCAACGCACCTGGTGATGGAGAACGGTTCAGGCCTGTCCCGCGCCGAACGGGTCAGCGCGCGGGAGATGGCGCAGATGCTCCAGGCAGCGTGGAACAGCCCGTTTCAAGCCGAATTCATGAGTTCGCTGCCGCTGGCAGGGATGGACGGCACCATGCGCAAACGCCTGAAACGCACGGCCCTGCGCGGTGAAGCCCACATCAAGACCGGCACATTGAACACCGTTCGGGCGATCTCCGGGTTCAGCCGCGACAGCAACGGCAACACCTGGGTCGTCGTGGCAATCCTGAACGACCCCCGTCCGTGGGGTGCGTCTTCCGTACTGGATGAAGTGCTGGTCAGCCTGTACAACCAGCCGAAACTCGCGAGCACGTCGATTTCCCTTCAGCAGTAATCTCCCGCGCCGGGCTGTGCGAAGTCGTTCGACGACCGACGCACAGCCCGGCCGCAACCTTCCTGCCCGCCCGCCCTGCCCCAACTCCGGCAAACCGAGCATCTGCTTGCGCAGGCCCGCCGGATGCGCCGCTGCCAGGCTCCGCTTGCTGACGCCAATGTCATGCACCTGGACGGGCACTACCGCTATGCTCAGTGCTCAGCCCATCACAGGATTCGCGCTGCCAATGAAGACGTCCAGAACCCAGCCCCTCCGCCACGCCCTTCTCCTGTCCGGATTGCTCGGCGCACTGCTGTCGGCAGCGCTGCCCGCCCACGCCGAAGACGGCAAACCCACCCGCGTGCGCGGCGCCATCACTGCGGTCGAAGGCGATTCGCTGAAAATCCACAGCAATCGCGGAGAGGACCTGCAGGTTGCGTTGACCCCTGATACACAGATTCGTGGCGTGACCCTGGCGCAAGTGTCGGAAATCAAACCGGGCAGCTACATCGGCTCCGCGGCGGTGCCGTTGCCGGACGGTTCGCTAAAGGCGCTCGAGGTGCATGTGTTTCCGCCGGCCATGGCAGGCACGGGAGATGGCCATCGGGCTTTTGACCTGACGCCGGACAGCACCATGACCAACGGATCGGTTGGTGATCTGGTCGCCAGCAACGGACGCACCATCACGGTGAATTACAAGGGCGGGCAAAAGAAGATCGTCATCCCTGACGACGTGCCGATCGTCAACCTGGTGCCCGGCGATCGCAGCTTGCTCAAGCCCGGCGTGAAGGTGGTGCTGCAAGCGCAGAAAGGCGCGGGCAACACGCTGACCGCGCTGTCGATTTCTGCCGGGGAAAATGGCGTGACTCCGCCGATGTGAAGCAGGCGATGTCAAAAGCCGAGGTAAAGCGGCCAGGGTGAATCGTCTGTGTTGCTCAAAGCCTGCGCGACGCCGGGACATGATAGAACCGGTCAGCACGCGCAGGTCAGTGAATGCAGGCTCGATTCAGAGGCAGGTTGCGAGCACCGCGCCACGCTGCTCAACCACTTTGGCGCCCGGCTTGGCGTAGAACTTGACGTTGGTCATGCCCGCCTTGCCCGCCACATCAGCGAAATACTCGCCTTCGGTGGTGTAGACCGTGAACGCGCCAGGATCCCCTTTGGCCATGAACACGTCCGCTACATCGCCGAACAGCTGGACGTTGGCCCAAGTGACCTTGATGCACTCGGCAACGGCAACCGCAGGCTTCTGACTGGTGTAAACCTGCGCCGGCCCTGCCGAGCGCGTCTGATTCAAGCTCATGCAGCCAGACAGCATGATCAGTGCCACAGCGCCCGCCCAATGTTTCATGCCAGTCCCACTCATCAAACGTCCCTTTCGGTGAAAAAGGAGCGATGTTACCAGCAACGCCAAGCGAGCCCCATGGGTATCGCGTCTGAGCGGTTAATCATCCAGCCCGGCAGGCGGCGCAGCGGGCGCGACCTTGCCAGGCTTGGCCGGCTTGCCCGACGGCGTTGCGGCCTTCGGCTCGGCGACGGGTGCAGGAGCCGCAGCGGCGGCCGCCTCTTTCTCAGCCATCGGCATCTGGTCGATGGTGCTGAAAATCTCCTTGGGATCGATGGGGCCGTTGTGGATCATTTTCTTCTCACCGTCCTTACCCACCAGGATCACCTGAGCCTGCTTGTCTGTCTGCGCGCCAAGCTTAAGCTCGCGAACCAGCGCCATGGTGGTCTGGGCATCGAGGTCCTTGCCGCCACGCTGACCGACCATGTTAATGATGGTGTAAAGGACCATGTCACGCTTGGCGAAACCCTCCTTGTTGGCGCTCTCGTCCAGACTTTTCTTCAGACTCACCAGCGTCGGATCAACCGAACTCGATGCGATGACGATCAATGGACGGTTCTTGCCGCGCTCCTGAGACAGTGGGCCATCACCGTCGGCAGCCAGCAAGGGGCTCGACAGGGCGAACAAAACGGCAAGGGTCAACGACCGGCTAAACATACACACCTCCTCTGGATTTCCATGCACTGATGATCGCGCATCATGGGAAAAGGTCCAGACGGTAGCGGGAAAAAAAACGGATTTTTTCGCGGCTCGGCATGGTACGTAAGCGTCAAATCGGGCTGAAGCGTCCGGCCATAGGGGCTATGGCTGATTCAGGCAAGGCTGGCATGACTTAAAAGTTTCAGGCAATAAAAAAGGGCGAATCTTTCGATTCGCCCTTTTTTTGTTACCGCCCAGCAGAGCGGATTTGTTTGGTAGGCGCGATTGGACTCGAACCAACGACCCCCACCATGTCAAGGTGGTGCTCTAACCAACTGAGCTACGTGCCTGCTGTGGGTCGGCATTCTACGGATATTCAAATAGCTGTCAACGTCTTTTTCGCCCAGTAAGCCTATGAATATGCAAATTATTTCCCCGGCACATCGACACGGACGGCTTGACCTGACACGGCCCCTGTCGATCAGCCAGACCCGGCGGTCAATCCCCTGACACACAGGCTGATCTTCGCCACCCGGCTAGATCGAATGAGCGGTATCCCGCCAATGACGCCCCCACCAACATGCCGCTTGTCGCCGTGATGGCACTTCGGACAAGGTTCAGATGCCGAATGGGGACAAGGAACCAAGACACGGAGATCACCTGATGAACAGATCACTTGCTGCATTCACGCTGGGCTGCGCGCTGTCCTGCACCTCCCTTGCTGCGCTGGCTGGCGCGACATCGCCGGACATGGGTCCGCCGCCTTCGCAGACGGGCATCGATCCGCGCGTACAAGGCAGCGACCCGGCTCGCCAAGGTGCTGATGTGGACGCGCAAAACAAGAAGGGCATCAGCATTGGTGGCGGCACGTCAATGAGCAATGGCACCGGCAACAAAGACGATGCGGATTTGCCCGGTGGCGATACCACGACGGGCGGCGGCAGCAAGGGCTCGGGTTCGTCGAGCGCGGGCGGCGCGGGCGGCTGAAGCATCACCCACGCATGAGCCGTGACACGAGGCATCCAAGGGCGCTTGAACAGCGCCCTTTTCGTGCCTGGTGGTCGTGGAAGGCCATCGTGCTTTGATATAGTGCGTCGCCGCCGCGCCTGAATCAGAGGCGCGGGCCCGGCGGTAATCAACAGTGGAGAGCGGCACCGTGGGCATGAAAAAATCAGCGCTGGAACTCAAGCGTGACCTGAGCGGCATCGCGGCCAATCTGGAAAGCACCGCTGGCGAAATCAGCCGGTTGGCCGAACGTGTCAACGATGTGGACGTAGTCGCCGTGCTGCACTTGATGAATCAGCAGTACAAGGATGCTGACCGGCTGCGCGCCTATGTGGACGAGATCAGGGCGGGCCGCATTACCCGCGCCAAGGGCGAGTGACCGGTCAGCCATAAAGGACCGCACGCCTGACGTCATTCGGATTCGAGCACAAAAAAAGGGTGACCCTCTCGGGCCACCCTTTTTTGTCACCGCCCAGCAGAGCGGATTTGTTTGGTAGGCGCGATTGGACTCGAACCAACGACCCCCACCATGTCAAGGTGGTGCTCTAACCAACTGAGCTACGTGCCTGCTGTGGGGCGGCATTCTACCGAGATCCGCATCGCTGTCAACTTCGATTCAGCCCTAAGCCCATGAATGTCCAAGCTATTTGCGCCGGCACTCTCGAATCGGTCTGAGTAGATGCGCCTGTGCCTCGATGGCCGCTGCCTTGCCAGCGTCTCGTCGACACCGCAAAGCTGCGGCGGTGGCTGGCCGCCCAATTTCATCTCAGGTACGATCCGCCCATTCGTAAAAAATATAAAACAGGGGTTACAGGATGACGAACACGCCATACCCACATTCCTACTACGCTGCTTCCGCCAACCCCGTTCCGGTGCGGCCACGGCTGCAAGGGGACGTCGAAACCGACGTGGTCATCATCGGCGCAGGCTACACCGGCCTTTCGAGCGCGCTATTTCTCCTGGAACACGGCTTCAACGTCACTGTGCTGGAAGCCGCCAAGGTCGGCTTCGGCGCCTCGGGGCGTAATGGCGGGCAAATCGTCAACAGTTACAGCCGCGATATCGACACCATCGAAAAGTCTGTCGGACCGAAGGAAGCGCAACTGCTCGGCCATATGGCCTTCGAGGGCGCGCAGATCATCCGCGACCGCATCGCCAAATACCAGATCCAGTGCGACCTCAAAGACGGCGGTGTCTTCGCGGCGATCACGCCCAAGCAGATGGGCCATCTGGAATCACAAAAACGCCTCTGGGAACGCTACGGCCATACGCAGCTGGAGCTGATGGACCAGCGCCGCATCCGTGAAGTGGTGGCGTGCGACCAGTACATCGGCGGCATGCTCGACATGAGCGGCGGTCACATCCACCCGCTGAACCTGGCGCTGGGCGAAGCGGCGGCGGTCGAGTCACTGGGCGGGGTCATTTACGAACAGTCGGCGGCAACGCGCATCGATCGCGGCGCCAGCCCGGTGGTGCACACCGCCGAGGGCAAGGTTCGGGCGAAGTTCGTCATCGTCGCGGGCAATGCCTATCTGGGCAATCTGGTCCCGGAACTGGCGGCCAAGTCGATGCCCTGCGGCACACAGGTCATCACCACCGAGCCGCTGAGCGAGCAACTGGCAAGCACTTTGCTGCCTCAGGATTACTGCGTCGAGGACTGCAACTACCTGCTCGATTACTACCGGCTGTCTGGCGACAAGCGTCTGATCTTCGGCGGCGGCGTGGTGTACGGCGCGCGCGATCCGGCGAACATCGAAGCCATCATCCGGCCGAAGATGCTCAAAGCCTTTCCGCAACTGAAGGACGTGAAGATCGATTACGCCTGGACCGGAAACTTCCTGCTGACCTTATCGCGGTTGCCGCAGGTGGGCCGGCTGGGGGACAACATCTATTACTCCCAGGGATGCAGCGGCCACGGCGTGACCTACACCCATCTGGCCGGCAAAGTGCTGGCCGAAGCCCTGCGCGGACAGGCGGAACGATTCGACGCCTTCGCCGGCCTGCCCCACTACCCGTTCCCGGGCGGGCAACTCTTGCGCACGCCGCTGACGGCATTGGGTGCCTGGTATTACAGCCTTCGGGACAAGCTGGGGTTCTGAATCAGAGGTGATGAACGGCCAACCGTTAACGGGCGGCCGGATTGTTCAGTGCCTTGACCGCCTCACCCGCCGCCTGTTCTTGCCCGGCCTGGGCCAGATCATTGGCGGCTTTCAGCCAGCGTTCACGGTCGACCGGCACTGGCACCTGACGCGGGCTCTGGATCAGCACGGCCCAGTTGCCGGCGTCGTTCCAGTCCGAGGTAAACGAATCGAAGCTCGTCGTCACCCGCCCTGGCCCGGTATAGATCAGCACCGTGCGCTTGTTCTGATCGAACCCGACCAGCACCCCGTAGCGCTGCTCTTTCCACAACAGGGAGCCGTCCGAAAACCGCACCATGACTGGATACCCCGCCGACACCTGGGCCAGCAGGTCCGGGAGACCATGGTCGACGGGATACACCACAAAGCCGTATTCGCGGGCCAGATTCAGCATGCTGCGGTCGAGCTTGTCTTCGGCGCCCGGCAGTTTCAGCGGCTTTTCCAGCAGGCCCGGCGTGGTCTGGACGCCATGCACGGTTAGCATGCTGGCCAGCGCGAACGGTCCGCTCTGGTAATCCTTGCCCCGGAACGACGGCACCGCGTTGATTTCCACTCGGTCGGGCAGTGCCTTGTACATCGGCGGGTAGCCGGGCTTCCAGTTGTGGGCGTTCGAGCAGCCTGCCAAGACCAGCACGGCGGCAAGCGCCAGCCATTTGCGTCGACTTGCAACGCTATCCAATCGCGTCAATGCCCGCACGTTCTTCACTCACTTGACTGATGGCAACGGATCCCGAGATCCGGCCGGAACGCGGATGATAGAGCCGCCACCGATTGTGGTATAGCCCGAAGCGCTGTCAACGCGAGTGGATAGAACGAATCGGTCATGCAATTCCTACCACCGGTCAATTTTTGGCAACAACAGCGAGACTAGACTGTCGGTAACTAAGAGACGAAGAGAAGAGCCGGAGGAAGCCATGGGCCTCGGAATGACCATTGTGATGTTGATCGCTGCCTGGCTGGCCGTTGCGGCTGCCATGTTGTGGGGGGTGATGCGCATCTCGCGTCGCCATCATCCGCACTATCGGGAAACCGAAGCCGCGAAATCCGTAGAGCGTGCACAACGCAAAATCCGTCCTGTCACGGCGCACTGAGGATGTGACGACGTGAATGCGGAAAGGACAAACGAAAACGGTCGGTAATGGCATCCCATTCCCGACCGTTTTTTATTGCCCTGCTTATTACGGCCCCGCCCTCGATAGCCAGGCAAAGCCGTCCAGGCGTCAGACCTTCTGAGCTTGGGCTTCGGCGTCCAGGCGGCGCTGGCGGGATCGACGAACCAGCATGTTCAGCACTTCAATCAGGGCCGAGAACGCCATCGCGGTGTACACGTAGCCTTTCGGAACGTGGGCGCCAAAGCCTTCGGCGATCAGCGTCATGCCGATCATGATCAGGAAGCCCAGCGCCAGCATGACCACGGTCGGGTTGTCGTTGATGAACTTGGCGAGGGGCTCCGACGCCACCAGCATCACAACCACGGCGGCGATCACGGCGATCACCATGATCGGCAAGTGCTCGGTCATGCCAACGGCGGTGACGATACTGTCGATGGAAAACACCAGGTCAAGCATCAGGATCTGACCGATCGCGGCAGCCATGCCCAGCGTGACGGCGCTGGAAGCGGCTTTTTCGGCTTCGCTCTTTATGTCGACGCTGTGGTGGATCTCGGTGGTTGCCTTCCAGACCAGGAAGAGGCCACCGGCGATCAGGATCATGTCCTTCCAGGAGAAGGTCTGCCCGAACACTTCGACCACAGGCGCGGTCAGCTGGACAATCCAGGCCACGGTGGTCAGCAGGCCCAGGCGCAGGATCAACGCCATGCTGATACCGATCCGGCGCGCCTTGGTACGCTGATGAACCGGCAGCTTGTTGGTGAGAATCGAGATAAAAATGAGGTTGTCGATACCGAGCACGATTTCCATGACGACCAGTGTCGCCAGAGCGATCCATGCCGTTGGGCTTGCAGCCAGTTCCAGAAGATATTCCATATAGCGAGTGTCCAGGATCAGTTCAGGGGATAGGGCAGCATTCTAGGGACGGAAACACTTCAGCAAAATTCGTATTTTTCAGGCGTATACTTCGGTTTTTCCGAAGTGACAGCGCCCATGCTCAATTACCGACAGCTGCACTATTTCTGGGTCGTGGCCAAGACCGGCAGTATTGTCCGCGCCTGCGAGCAATTGAACCTCACGCCCCAGACCATCAGCGGGCAGATCAGCCTGCTGGAGCAGACCTACGGCGTCGAGCTGTTCAAGCGCGTGGGCCGTCAACTGGAGCTGACCGAAACCGGTCGCGTTGCCCTGCCCTATGCCGAACAGATGTTCCAGCTGGGTGGGGAACTCGAAGCCGTTCTGAGCGCCCAGCCCGACGAGCAGCAAATCCTCTTTCGCGTCGGCGTCGCCGATGTCGTGCCCAAGTCCATCGTCTATCGCCTCATCGCGCCGAGCATGGCGCTCAACGAACTCGTGCGCATCAGTTGCCGGGAAGACCAGCTCGAACGCTTGCTGGCGGACCTCGCGATTCAGCGCCTGGACCTGGTCATTTCCGACAGCCCCATGCCTTCTCATCTGGACATTAAAGGCTATAGCCAGAAGCTCGGCGAATGCGGCGTGAGTTTTTTCGCTACCCGCGCCCTCGCCGCCCTGTACGGCAAGCACTTCCCCCACGGCATGCAAGGCGCGCCGCTGCTGGTTCCGGGCCAGCAAACGGTGGTGCGCAGCCGGCTGATGCGCTGGTTCGCCGAGCAGAATATCCAGCCGAAGATCGTCGGCGAGTTCGACGACAGCGCCCTGATGAAGGCCTTCGGCAAGTCCGGCAGCGGGATTTTCATTGCGCCGAGCGTGATCGCCGATGAGGTGATCGAGCAATATGACGTCGAGCTGATCGGTCACACCGACGCCGTGACCGAGTCGTTCTACGCGATCTCGGTGGAGCGCAAGGTCAAGCATCCCGGCATTGTGGCGATCACTGAAGGCGCACGCCGCCAGTTGTTCCCGGACTAGGCGTCGCAGGTCGCCGGGTTTGGGCGGACTGTCATCAGCAGCAAGGCCAGCAGAATCGACAGCAGGATGATGCCGGCCGCCGCGAAGCCCAGGCTGCCGAGGCCCAGGTGATCGATCACCCGTCCGCCGATGATCGCGCCAATGCCGATGCCCAGGTTGGCCCCCGCGATGTTCAACGAGGCGGCGAAGGCCGGGGCCTGTGGGGCGGCTTTCATCAGCCGCACATGGCTGACCAGAAACAGCGCCGCCTGGGTCGCGCCCCACACGGCCAGCGCCAGGGCCAGCGCAGGCAGCGAATGCATGCTCGGCACCACCATGACCATGCCGCCGATCATGAAGGTGCAGAAGGTCAGGCTGGCGATCAGCGGATGGCGGTCCACCAGGCGCCCGCCCAGGGAATTACCCAGCAAGCCCACCGCGCCGAAGCCCATCAGGCACCAGCCGACCACGGTGCCGTTGAACCCGGCGAGTCGCTCGAGCATGTCCGCGAGGTAGGTGTACGCGGTGAACATGCCGCTGAAAACCAGCACCGACAGCAGCACGTGGCCTTGCATCAAAGGACTGCGCAGAATCCGGAACTGGCTGCGGAAGGAGGCCTGATCCTTGTGCACGCTGCGGGGCAGGTAAATGAACAGCAGCAACGCCTTGGCGAACGCCATCACCGCGAGGACGGTGAAGGCGCTGCGCCAGCCGATGGCGTCCGAGATCAAGGTGCCGACGGGGATGCCGAACACCGTGGCGCAGACGATGCCGAAGCCGATCTTGGCAATCGCGCGCCCGGCATGCTTTGGTCCGACGATGTCCACGGCGGTTTCGCTGGCCAGGGCCCAGAACACCGGCAGCCCGAGGGCCGGGATCAGCCGCGCGGCGGCCATCACCCAGATGTTGGGGGCCAGCGCTGCAACAACGTTTGAGACGCCAAACATGATCAGCACCGAAATGAACAGGCGCTTGCGCTCGAAGCGCGAGAAATACGCGGTCAGGAACGGCCCGAAGCAGGCCACCGTAAAGGCGAACAGCGTGACCAGCAAGCCGGCCTGGGGGATGGTGACGGCCAGGTCGCGGGCGATCGCGGGCAGCAGACCGACGATGACGAACTCTGTGGTCAGCACGGTAAAGCCGGCGGCCGACAGCAGGTAGATGGGGAAGAACATGAAATCTCCAGAACGACAAAACGACCAGTCCTTGCGGAGCGGTCGATCGGATGTGGCGTGAATCAGGATGCGGAGGGTATCAGAGCCGTGGGTCTGGCTCGCAGACGCCGGACGAAACACGTGTCGCTGCCCGGTTAGCGCCGGGCAGCGATGCAATCAGGCCGTGATCGCGTCAGGCAGTCTGGCCGATCAGTAAGCGCCCATGTAGTCGCGCTTGCCGACTTCCACGCCGTTGTGGCGCAGCAGGTCATAAGCGGTGGTGACGTGGAAGAAGAACTGCGGCAGCGAGTAATGCAGCAGGTAGGTCTGGGTGTCCAGACGCTTTTCTTTTTCGGTGCCAGGGCGCAGCACGATTTCGCGCGCTTCGTTGCCATCGACCTGTTCGGCCTTGATCGTGTCGAGAAACGCCAGCACTTTGGTCAGTAGCGCTTGCAGGTCGGCAAAGGTGGTTTCGGTGTCTTCGTACTTCGGCGGCTCAAGACCTGCCAGTCGTGCGCCGGCGCCCTTGGCGAAGTCAACGGCGATTTGCACCTGACGCACCAGCGGGAACATGTCAGGGAACAGACGCGCCTGCAGCAGGGCATCCGGCTGAATGTTTTTTGCAGTGGCGTGGGCTTCGCCTTTGGCCAGCACGGCGCCGAGGGCGGTGAGCATTTGCTTGAAGACAGGAATCGAAGCGGCATAAAGAGAAAGGGTCATGGCAGTTCCTGGGAAATGAGTCGCACGGAGGAGGACGCGAACGCGGCTTGTCTTTTACCTCATCCAGCCCCTACCCTCATAGCCTTTTCAACGCTTGGGGAATGGGTCATGTCTGACGAGCTGGATTCCGAAAACACCGTTGAAGCCTCGGATGCGCTGCAGCTGAGCAGCACCGAAGTGCGCATTCTGGGCTGTCTGATCGAGAAGCAGGCCAGCCATCCCGAGACTTACCCCTTGACCCTCAACGCCTTGGTGCTGGCCTGTAACCAGAAGACCAGTCGCGAGCCGGTGATGAACCTGACGCCCGGCCAGGTCGGCCAAAGCCTGCGCGCGCTGGAAAGCCTGCAACTGACGCGCCTGGTCATGGGCAGCCGGGCGGACCGCTGGGAACAGCGCGTCGACAAAACGCTGGAGCTGGTGCCGGCGCAACTCATCCTCACCGGCCTGCTGTTGCTGCGTGGCCCGCAAACCGTCAACGAGCTGCTGACCCGCAGCAACCGCATGCACGACTTCGAAGACGCCGACGCGGTGGTGCATCAGCTTGACCGGCTCATAGGCCGTGGGCTGGCGGTATTGATCCCGAAACAGGCAGGCCAGCGCGAAGACCGCTACCTGCACGCACTGGGCGATCCGGCTGACAGGGAGACAATCCTCGCCGCCCGGGCACACCCGACCGAGCGCAGCAGTTCAGGCAGCCCGGGCAGTTCGGCGCTGGCCGAGCGCGTCGAAACCCTCGAAGCCCGTATCGCTGCGCTGGAAGAACGGCTGGCGTTGCTGGAGGGGTAAGCGCGCTAGCCCCGCGCGAACGCGGCGGCTGCCTGATACTGCTCCTCGGTTGGCGTCACACCGGTGTAAAGAATGAACTGCTCCAGGGCCTGGATTGCCGCAACCTGGTCCCCGGTGATCAGGCGTTTGTCGAGCCGCTCGGCCTCGATGATGAACGGCGTGCGCGCCGGCGTGGCGACGACGTCAAACGCTGTGTCGGCGTGTTCGAGGGCGGATACCTCAAAAGCCAGCGCCTCGGCCTGATCACCGGCCATACCCAGCGGGGTGACGTTCACCAACAGAGGCGGGCGTTCACTGCCCAGTTCGGCTTGCCACGCAAAGCCGCACGTCTGCGCGAGCGCCCTGCCCGCCTGCTCGTTGCGCGCCACGATCAGCCCGTCGGTGAAACCGGCGTCGCGCAGGGCGCAGGCGACGGCCTTGGCCATGCCGCCACTGCCACGCAGCGCAAATCGCGTGCGCGGCACTTCATGGGTGTCCACCAGTTGAGCGATGGCAATGTAATCGGTGTTGTACGCTTTCAAGTGGCCATCGGTATTAACGATGGTGTTGATGGATTGAATGGCGGCGGCGGACGCGTCCAGTTCATCGACCAGCTCAAGAGACGCTTCTTTGAAAGGCATCGACACGCCGCACCCGCGAATGCCCAATGAACGCATGCCGGCGATGGCGGCGGACAGGTCGGTCGGCGAGAAAGCCTTGTAATAGAAGTTCAAGCCCAACTCTTGATAGAGGTGGTTATGGAAGCGCACGCCGAAGTTGCCCGGACGTCCGGCCAGTGACATGCACAACCGCGTTTCCTTACTGGCAGTGACCAACATGAAATCTCCCGAGTGGTATTAGAAGACGCCTGGGGAAAGGCGTAGAATCGCAACGCTTCGCCGGAATGGGCACAGCTGTTGTTATTAAAGTTGTCGAATACCTTACACAAAATTTACGCAACGGCCTCGCAGATATTTCCTGAACCGTTGTCTGAGAAGTTATCCCGTGGCAGTGCCTGAGCGTAACGCAGGCTCGCGACAACGGGACTGAACACCGAGGAACAGTCATGATTCGTCAGATCCCCAAAGTTGCCCTGTTGTTAGGCGCCCTCGCCCTGGCAGGCCAGGCTGAAGCCCATGGCGGCGGCCCGGGCTGGGGTGGAGCAGCCGTGATCGGCGCGGTCGTCGGCGGTGTCGTCGGCGCGGCAGTGGCGTCCGGTCCGGTCTATGCGTCGCCCGCTCCTGTGTACTACTCGGCCCCGGCGCCGGTTTATTACGCGCCACCGCCACCGCCGCCGGTTTACTACCAGCCGGCTTATGTCGTTGAACGCCCGGTCGTCTACGCCCCGCGTTACTACGGCCCGCCACGTTATTACGGCCCACCACCGGGCTACTACCACGGTGGCGGTCGCTGGTAACAGCGGCTTTCCCGGCCGGAAGGCTGCCGATTCAGGGTCGCAGCCCTCACCCCATACTGACCCCGCCTCCTCGGCGGGGTTTTTGTTTGCGCAGCATTTATGCCGGACCGCAGCCCGGTTTTGCGCACGTGCGCCCATCAGTGCCCCTACCCGCTCATCAATGACGACTATCGAGCGCGTTGATTTCTGGATCAACCGGTCGCGCCGTACAGTGGCGCCATAGATTGATGGAGGCCCCTATGACCAAGGTACAAATCATGTCGGTTGTCGGCAGCGCAGTACCCGCCCAGCTTCGTGAGCGCGGTCTGCTGGCGTGCTGGTACTTGATGCACGATGGCGAACCCGTCAGCGGCCCTTTGCCTTCACTGCCGGCCGCGCAAGCGCTGTCGCAGCAGCTTGAACACCCCCCGCTCAACAGCTGAAACCCTGTTCCCTTATCCCTGCGAATCGTGCGTTGCTCCGCACACCCCTTTAGCCTGCCTCTTTAATGACGCGGGCTTTTTTTTGCGCGCCGATCCGGTTTTGATGCGCGGCCATGACCGTCAGGCGCGCCATAAACAGCAATTCGACCCTTTTAAATACAGGCTTTTTGGATCCGCCAACTGAACCTGAGCTATACAACAGCGGTTTATTAACGAAACCCCGCGCCAGCCCATCGACAACTTCAGAAACTTGCTCCTAAAATGCGCCGAACGTGTTGTCGTCCTTGAAGAAAGTCCGACGTTCCACGCTATTTCCATCATTAAGTGAGCGTTGCTCTTGAAAATCCGCCCAACCGTCATCGGCCTATTATTTGCACTTACAGGCTGCGCACTTTCCACCGTCACACTGGCCAAAGAATCACCGACCTTCAATCGCGATCCGGCCAATCTGCATCTGGCTTCCGGCAGCGCCATGATTACCGACCTGCAAACGGGTCAGGTGCTATATGCGAGCAACCCCGACATCGTCGTGCCGATCGCCTCGGTGACCAAGCTGATGACCGCGATGGTCACCCTCGACGCCAAGCTGCCCATGGACGAGATGATCAAGGTCGACATCTCCCAGACCGCCGAAATGAAAGGCGTGTTCTCCCGGGTCAAGCTGGGCAGTGAGCTGAACCGCCACGACATGATGCTGATCACCCTGATGTCGTCGGAAAACCGCGCCGCGGCGAGCCTGGCCCACAGCTACCCGGGCGGCTACCCGGCCTTCATCCGGGCGATGAATGCCAAGGCCAAGGCGCTCGGCATGAACCACACCGTGTACATGGAGCCCACCGGCCTGTCGGTCTACAACGTTTCCACCGCGCGGGATCTGACCAAGCTGGCCCTCGCCGCACGTAATTACCCGATGCTGCGCGAGCTGAGCACCACGCCTGAAAAAACAGTGACCTTCCGCAAGCCGAATTACATCCTCGGCTTCAGCAACACCGACCACCTGGTGCGTAAATCCAACTGGGACATCAAGCTGACCAAGACAGGCTTCACCAACCAGGCCGGCCACTGCCTGGTGCTGTTGACCAGCATGGCCAATCGTCCTGTGTCGGTGGTGATTCTCGATGCCTTCGGCAAATACACCCACTTCGCCGATGCCAGCCGCATGCGCTTGTGGATGGAGACCGGCAAAAGCGGTCCGGCGCCGGAAGTCGCCCTGCAGTACAAGAAAGAAAAGAATCAGGTGCTGAGGCAGAAAGGTTTGCAGGCGTCGGAATAACACCTCCCGCCACGTTCAGTGGGAACCCGCCGGGCTCCCACTGATCACTGACTCGCCCGCGCCATGCGCTTGAGTATCACCACCATCCCCACGCCCAGCCCGGCCATGCCGACCAGCAACGCCGGATAACTGACCCACCACGGGACGGGCGTGGTCATCATGCTGAATTCCGACATCCCGCCAATCCCCGCCACCAGATTCAATGGCAAGAACACCACATTGATCAACGTCAGCTTGCGAAACAGATTGTTGGTGTTGTTGTTGACCAGATTGCCCCGCGCGTCCATCAGGCTGGCGAACACCGTGGAATAGATGTTCGCCTGTTTATGGCACTGCTCGTTCTCGATGATCATGTCTTCGATCAGCGCCAGGCTGTCGCCGGAAAACTGATGTTTGTGCGCATGATTGCGCAGGCGCGTCAGCACCGAGCCGTTGCTGTCGATGGCGTTGATGTAATAGACCAGGCTTTCGCTCAGGTTGAACATCTGCACCAGATGGCGGCTGTCCATCGAGGCATTGAACTGCTGTTGCAGTTCCCGTGCGATCATCTTGATCACCTTGAGGTGACCCAGATAATGATGGATGTTGTGGAACAACACCTCCAGCAACACGTCCAGCAGCGTGTGCATCGGCCGGTGCTGTCCCAGGTCGCCGAACTGTCGCTCGTCCGCGCAGATCAGCACCATGTGATGGGGGCTGAGCAGCACCCCGAACGATGACACGTCGAAGGAAAAGGTGTCCTTGCCCGAATAGTTTTCCGGGCGCTTCCAGATCATGAACAGCGCGTCCGGGTGAAATTCGATGCGCGACACCTCGTCGGGGTCGAGCGCCGAGGCCAGGGCGTGGTCGTCCAGATTGAAGCGCTCCAGCAGCAGGGTCTTTTCCGCTGCGTCCGGATCGCTGAACCACAGCACACTCGCATCGGCTTCGGCGCATTCCCGTAACCGGCCCGCCTCAAGGCGGTGACCCTTGACCACCGCCCTAACCCGCCAGACCGCGACGTTTGATGTCGAGCCGGCGAATGAACTCCTCCAGCACCAGCGCGTACAAGTCGTCCTGCAGCCAGGCGTCTTCGATGCCGGCGTCGAGGTTGGGGTTGTCGTTGACTTCGATCACCACCACGCGGTCGCCGGATTGCTTCAAGTCGACGCCATACAGCCCGTCGCCAATCAGGTTGGCCGTCTTCACCGCCAGGTCCACCACGGCGCGCGGCGCATCATGAACGGCCAGGGTGCGGCACTCGCCGTTGATCTCCGCGTCGATGGCCTTGTGGTTGTAAATCTGCCAGTGCCCCTTGGACATGAAGTACTGACAGGCGAACACTGGCTTGCGATTGAGCACGCCAATGCGCCAGTCATATTCGGTGTAGAGGTATTCCTGGGCCAGCAGCAGCACCGAGTGCTCGAACAGCTCCCGCGCCGCATCCTGCAACTGCTTCGCGTCCTGCACTTTGATCACGCCCTTGGAAAAGCAGCCGTCGGGTATTTTCAGCACCAAGGGAAAGCCCAGTCGTGCCGCGACGTGCTCCAAATCATCCGGTCGCTCCTTGTAGAGGATTTCCGTGGCCGGCATGCCCAGCTTGTGGCTCTTGAGCAGGTCGGTCAGGTAGACCTTGTTGGTGCAGCGCAGGATTGACGCCGGGTCATCCATCACCACCAGCCCTTCGCTCTCGGCCTTCTTGGCGAAGCGGTAGGTGTGGTTGTCGACGCTGGTGGTCTCGCGGATCAGCAGCGCGTCGTATTCAGCCAGCCGTGAGTAGTCCTTCTTCTCGATCAGCTCGACGTCCACGCCCAGTTGCTGGCCGACGCGGATGAAGTTGTCCAGCGCCTTGGGGTTGGACGGCGGCAGCGCTTCCTGCGGGTCGTGCAGAATCGCCAGGTCGTAGCGATAGGTGCGACGTGACCGGGGCTGGCGCCAGATCTTGCGGCTGAAACTGTCCAGGGACTGGGCGAACTGGTCCTGCTGATGATCGCGCAGGCGGGTCAAGGCGCCGGTCTTGATGCCGACGATGTGCCAGTTGTCGCGCTTGCGAAACTCCACCAGCAGGATCGGCGCCGGAAACGCCTCGAACAGCTGACGGGCCATATCCTGCAACGGCGCGAGATCGGTCTGACCGAAATACAGGCTCAGGGTGAAGCCTTCGGTTTCGTCGTACGGATGGTCACGCAGCGCGTGTTCGAGGCGCTTGTCGAGGTCATCCAGCGCCAGGCCGTAGAGGGATTTGCGGGTCAGCTCGCTGATGGTTTTCACCGATGGAATCACGTGGTGACCCCGGGCTTCGGCCAGCAGCGAGCAGTAATAACCGTGGCCGAGGTAGCGATAACTGCGGCACAGGTTAATCACCTGCACCCGCTGACTGGCATTGTTCTGAGGCGGGTTTTCAAGATAGTCCTGGGCGCTGATCAAGTGTTCGCTGGGCAAGTAAGACGACCAGTCTTCGAGCCGCTCCACCACAATCAACAGTTGGCTTCGGGTTGAAACAGGTTTCAGCGGATTGACATTTAAAGTTGCCGAACGCTGAGGTTGTGCTGATACTTCGTCGGTCTTCACCGGCACCGCATTCATGAGTTGATCCTTCGGGAAACAGTCCTTTCTATAAAACATGGCTTTGTAGAAATGTCCCGTTTCGTTACTCACTCTTTACGGTGCCTGACATGAACTTTATATATCGCCTCGCCCGGCCGGCCGATGTGGACGAGCTGCTGGTGCTGGAAAACCAGTGCTTTGAATCCGACCGCCTGAATGCGCGCAGCTTTCACTGGATGGTCACGCGGGCCAACGCGCGATTGATCGTCGCGCTGAGTGATCAGCCCGAACAACGCCTGGCCGGTTACGCGCTGGTGCTGTTTCATCGCGGCACTTCTCTGGGCCGGCTTTATTCCCTGGCGATCAGCGACGATGCCCGGGGTCAGGGCCTCGGGCAGCACCTGTTGGCCCAGGCTGAACAGCATGCCCTTGAGCGTGAGTGTGCCTATTTGCGGCTCGAAGTCCGGCCGGACAACGCCCCGGCGATTCGTCTTTACGAGCGCAACGGCTATCGGCTGTTCGACCGCATCGACGACTACTACGAAGACCACGCCCCGGCATTGCGCTACGAAAAACGCATCCGCGAACACGCCACCGGCTTCACTCGCCACGTGCCCTACTACCCGCAAACGCTGGACTTCAGCTGCGGTCCGGCTTGCCTGCTGATGGCCATGAAAGCCCTGCAACCGCCGCGCGCCATGCAGCGCCACGAGGAGTTGCAGATCTGGCGCGAGGCGACCACGGTGTTCATGACCTCGGGCCATGGCGGTTGCAGCCCCCAGGGCCTGGCGCTGGCAGCGTTGCGACGTGGGTTCGAGGTCGGCCTGCAGGTGTCGGTGCGCGGACCGTTGTTTCTTGCCGGTGTGCGCAGCGAAGAGAAGCGCGAAGTCATGCGCCTGGTGCACGAGGAGTTCAGCCGCGAACTGGCTGGCAGCGCGGTCCGTCAACTGGGCAGTGCGCCGCTCAATCTCTGGCAACTGCAACAGGACAACGGTCTGGCGCTGGTGCTGATCAGCAGCTATCGGCTGACCCGCTCCAAGGCGCCGCATTGGGTGCTGGTCACGGGGTGCGATGACGATTTCGTTTACTTGCACGACCCCGACATTGATCACAGCCAACAGCGTCAGGCCATGGACTGCCAATACATGCCGGTCAGTCATAAAGAGTTCGCCGGCATGAGTTGTTTTGGTGCCGACAAACTTCGCGCAGCGGTTGTTCTATATGCAGAGGGGCAGCCGCAGGGGCACGCGCCTATATAAACGGCGTCAGTCAAGACGTCGTTCGCGTAAAGATCCCGTCGTATTGATTGCAGTTGCACCTGCAAACGGAATGAATAGGCGCTCGGCCTTTAGGCGATGGGTGGAATAAGTGTGATGGATAACTCGGTGATCGGTCTGGTGATTGTTTCGGTGATAGCGGTATTTGGACTTTCGGCGTTTTACTTTGATTTCGTTCATCCGCGTCGCAAGCCACGCCTGGAAAAACGACGCCACCTGCAGAAATGAGCGACGGCGCCCCCGACGGATTATTTTTCTTGCCCCACTTGATCGGTCAAGGCGTAACGCCAACGACCCGCTACGCTTGTGCAGGTGACGCTTGCTTCGCACATCGCTCGGGGGAGTTCAAACATGCTCATCAAATGGGTACTGGCTGCGGTGCACCTGCTGGCGTTCGGTTTTGCGATAGCGGCGGTGCTGGCGAGGGGACGGGCGTTGCGGCGGCTGCGCACGGACGATCCGAGATCGTTCAGGGATGTGTTCGTGGTCGACAATATCTGGGGCGTCTCAGCAGGGGTTCTGCTGGTGACCGGGGCATTTCGGGCGTTCGGCGGGCTGGAAAAAGGCTCGTACTATTACCTGCATCAGCCACTGTTTCACCTGAAAATGGCGGCGTTCGTGGCCATTCTCGCGCTGGAAGTGGTGCCGATGTTCGCGTTGATCAAATGGCGCATCGCATTCAAAAAGAACCAGCCCATTGATACGTCCCTGTCGCGCCGTTTCGCCCGGATCAGCCACATGGAGGCGTTGCTGATGGTCATCATCGTCATCGCCGCCACGGGCATGGCGCGGGGGATATTGCTGAGTTGAGGCCGGGGCGATGCCCTGACCTCTGTCTGTCAGACCACCCAGAAATACATGAGGGTCAGGTTCGCGCCCGAGATCAATCCGAACAGGCCCCAGGCCAGGGTTTTGGTCAGGCGACTGTTGGCGAACGAGCCCATCAATTGTTTGTCGCTGGTGAAGCGGATCAGCGGCCACAGCGCGAAGGGCAATTGCAGGCTGAGGACGACCTGGCTGAGCACCAGCATCTTGCCCACCGCGCCGTCGCCGAACCAGATCACCCCAATGAACGCCGGAATCAGCGCCAGGCCGCGGGTGGCCAGACGGCGTTGCCAGCACGGGATCTTCGCCTTGAGAAAACCTTCCAGCACCACTTGGCCGGCGATGGTCCCGGTGAACGTTGAGCTCTGCCCTGCCGCCAGCAGCGCGACGCCGAACAGCACGCTGGCGACCGCGCCGCCCACCAGCGGATCCAGCAGATGGTAGGCGTCCTGGATTTCCACGATGTCGGTGTGGCCGGTGCCGTGGAACGCGGCAGCCGCCAGAATCAGAATGGCCGCGTTGATCACCAGCGCCAGACTCAGAGAGGCGATGGTGTCGACCCGGGCGTAACGAATGGCGCTGGCCTTGCTTTCCACCGACGTGCCGTTGACCCGGGTCTGCACCACCGATGAATGCAGGTACAGGTTATGGGGCATCACGGTTGCACCGAGAATGCCGATGGCGATGTACAGCGGTTCCTGATTACTCAGCATCTCCCACGACGGCTTGAGCCCTGCGACGACGTCCGGCCAGAACGGTTTGATCAGCACCAGCTCGATAAAGAAACACGTTGCGATGGTCGCGATCAGCCCCAGCACGATGGCTTCGAGACGCCGGAAATTGGCGCCCTGCAAGGCCAGCACGATGACCGTGTCAAACGCCGTCAGCGCCACGCCCGTGGTGATCGACACCCCCAGCAGCAAGTGAAACGCCAGCGCAGCACCCAGCACTTCTGCCAGATCGGTCGCAAGGATCGACAGCTCGGCGAGAACCCACTGGCCCATGCCGACCCGGCGGCTGTAGTGCTCGGACGACAGCTGCGCCAGATCGCGGCCGGTGGCGATGCCCAGTCGCGAACACAGGTTCTGCAGCACCATGCCCGACAGACTGGCCAGCACCACCACGAACAACAGCGAATAACCGAAGCGCGAGCCGGCCTCGATGGCGGTGGCCCAGTTGCCGGGGTCCATGTAGCCGATGGAAATCAACAGGCCGGGGCCGACGAACAGCATCAGCTTGCGCAGGAACGACGCATTGGCGGGAATGGCGACGCTGTCGGTGGTCGCCGACGGGCAGAATGGCGCGGTGGCAGTGGTCGGGAGTTTGTACTTCACGGGAATCCGAAACGTGGTGGCAGTCAGTCCCGGAGCTTAAACGTGCAGAAATGTTTTGTCTTGAATCTCTGGGGCACTAACATGCTGCGTCTCACCGATCCGGAAAAAACAATAATGCATGCCGTGCCCGATAGCCCTGACAACGCCCATTCGACCCGTGACGGCGTCGACCCGATACGTGCTGCGCGGATTTCCGCGCGCATCGACCGACTGCCCGCCGTCGCCACGATCTGGAAGCTGGTGGCGCTGTTGTCCATTGGCGGTTTCTTCGAGCTCTACGATTTGTTTCAGACCGCCTATATCAGCCCCGGTCTGATTCGCGACGGGCTGTTCGCCACCGGGGCCCAGGGCGTGTTCGGCTTTTCCGATCAGGCGGCGTTTGCCTCGGCCACCTTTCTGGGACTGTTCCTCGGTGCCAGCCTGCTGAGCCCGATCGCCGACCGCTACGGCCGCCGCGCGATCTTCACCTTCGCGTTGATCTGGTACACCGTCGCCACGGTGCTGATGGGCATTCAGACCTCGGCACTGGGCATCATCTGCATGCGCTTTCTGGTGGGCATCGGCCTGGGCATCGAGCTGGTGACCATCGACGCGTACCTCTCGGAACTGGTGCCCAAGCGCATGCGCAGCTCGGCGTTCGCCTTCGCGTTTTTCGTGCAGTTCCTGTCGGTGCCGTCGGTGGCATTGATGTCCTGGTGGCTGGTGCCGCAAGACCCGTTCGGCATCGCTGGCTGGCGCTGGGTGGTGTTGGCCAGTGCAGTGTTTGCGCTGTTCATCTGGCGGCTGCGCTCGCGCCTGCCGGAATCACCGCGCTGGCTGGCGCAACACGGCCGCTTCAGCGAGGCCGAAAAGATCATGGACGACCTCGAAGCCCGCTGCGTGAAGGACCACGGCCAGGCACTGGACGAGCCGGAAACCCACAACGTGGCGGTCGAAGGCAAAGGCCGTTTCGCTGACATCTGGCAACCGCCGTATCGCCGCCGCGCGCTGATGCTGATTGTCTTTCATGTGTTCCAGGCGATCGGCTTTTTCGGTTTCGGTAACTGGCTGCCTGCGTTGCTGTCGGGGCAAGGCGTGAGCGTGACCCACAGTCTGGCGTATGCCTTCGTGATCACCCTCGCCTATCCCCTTGGGCCGTTGTTGTTTGTGAAGTTCGCCAATCGGTTCGAGAATAAGTGGCAAATTGTCGGCTCGGCGCTGGGCTCGATGATTTTCGGCACGCTGTTCGCGCAGCAGACGACGGCCGTCGGGCTGATTTTTTGCGGGGTGATGATTACGTTTTGCAATGCGTGGCTGAGTTTCAGTTATCACTCGTATCAGAGCGAGTTGTTCCCGACCAATATCCGCGCCCGGGCGGTGGGGTTTTGTTATTCGTTCAGTCGTCTGTCGACGGTGTTCAGCAGTTTGTTGATCGGGTTGTTTCTGGATCACTTCGGCACGCCGGGGGTGCTGACGTTCATTGTGATGAGTATGTTGATTGTGATCATTACGATTGGGGGGTTTGGGCCGAAGACGCGGAATCTGGCGCTCGAAGATATTGCTCATCGCTAGGGGACCATCGCTAGGGGACTGATTTATTTACAGCGCTTCACCGTAAATTAATCTGTCCCCGGTTGCGCGGTGCGGCTGGTAGAAGATCAAGATCCTTTAGATCAAGAGCGCCTGCCTAGGGGCAGGCTGTTTCGCCTTCGGCGACTTACTTTTGAAAAGCCTAAAAGTAAGCAAAAGTGCCTGCTCCTGGCTGGGCCCTTCCTTCGTCAGGGTTCCTTCACTCCGGTCTCGCTCCGTGGGCCCGCTGCCATCCGCCATCCATGGCGGGGGGCAGCTCTCGCCGCATCCATGCGGCTCGGCCCACTCCACGAGACCTGCGTTCAGCCTGCACCAAAGTCGCGTTTGGTGGTGTCTGGAATTTCTGTGTATGAAGATCAAAAGCAGATCAGGAGCAGATCAGGAGCAGATCAGGCCTAGGGGACTTGTGGGAGTGAGCTTGCTCACGAAGGGATCGGTACATCCACCGGATCTTTGGTGTTAGAGATAAAGCATTCGCGAGCAAGCTCGCACAGTATGGGTGTGCGATCAGCAAAATTGTTGGTGCCTGGGCTGGCCTCTTCCCGGCTAAAGCCGGTCCCACTAAGAGCAGCGCATGCATCCAGTGGGATTGGCTCCGACTGTAGGACCGGCTTCAGCCGGGAAGCCGTTGCCGTTGCCGTTGCCGCTGCCGTTGCCGTTGCCGTTGCCGTTGCTTTTGATCTTTCTCCACAAAAAGTCCTGACAACACAAATCGCGACTTGGGTGCAGGCTGAACGCAGGTCTCGCGCAGTGGGCCGAGCCGCAGGGATGCGGCGAGAGCGCCGTCAGGACATGGATGTCCGTTCGGCGCGGGCCCACGGAGCGGGACCGGAGTGAGGGTATTCCGACGAAGGAGGAACCAAACCGAGAGCAAGCACCTTTGGTTACTTGGGGTGCTTTTCCAAGTAACTCGCCGAAGGCGAAACAGTCTGCCCCTAGGCAGACGCCCTTGATCTTGACGTAGGAAGCCGCACCGCATACCCCGGGGACAGATTAATTTACGGTGAAGCGCTGTAAATAAATCAGTCCCCTTTGGCCTGACGGTGAAGCGCTGTAAATAAATCAGTCCCCTTTGGCCTTGAGTCCCCTTTGGCCTTGATTTAAAAAACCTACCGAATCCCGAGTCGCCGGGCCAGGCGACTGAGGTTAGCCCGATCAACGTCCAGCTCCCGCGCCACATCCGCCCATTTGCCCTGATGCCGCTCCAGCGCCTCGCCGATCAACCGCTTCTGAAACCCGTCCACCGCCCGCTTCAACCCCTCGCCCGGCTGAATCACCGGCATGACGCCATTCGAATGCAACACAACAGGAGCAGGCCCCCCTGACTCATCAAGCCCCAAAACATCCGCCTCGATCGTCAAAATCCGCGGCCGCTCACCCTGCACCGACAGCGCCTTGAGCACCGCGCGGCTGATCAGATGCTCCAGCTCCCGCACGTTTCCCGGCCATGCATACGCCAACAGCACCGCCTGCGCCTCCGGACTCAAGCGCAAACTGCGCAGCCCCATCCGCGCCCGGTTCTCCTCGAGGAAATACCCCGCCAGCAACAACACATCGCGCCCCCGTTCGCGCAACGGCGGCACCACCAACGGGTAAACGCTCAGGCGGTGATAGAGATCCGCGCGGAAGCGCCCGGCGCGCACTTCTTCTGCCAGATCACGGTTGGTCGCGGCGATGATGCGCACGTCCACGCGATGCTCTTGATCGGACCCGACGCGCTGCAACTGGCCGCTCTGCAACACCCGCAGCAACTTCGACTGCACTGGCAGCGGCAGCTCGCCGACCTCGTCGAGGAACAACGAACCGCCATGGGCCAGCTCGAACTTGCCGCTGCGTCCGCTGACCGCTCCGGAGAACGCGCCTTTCACATGGCCGAACAGCTCGCTCTCCACCAACAGTTCGGGCAGCGCGGCGCAGTTAAGGCTGATCAGTGGCTTCGCCGCCCGCGGCGACTGAAGGTGAATGGCCTCCGCGACCAACTCCTTGCCGACGCCGGTTTCGCCCGTGATCAACACCGTCAGCGGGCTGTTGCCCACCAGCTGGATTTCCTGCTGCAAACGCTTGTGCACCGGGCTTTGCCCGATCAGCTCCCGAGGCCCGCGTCCGCCTGCGGCGCGTTTGTACACCTCGGCCAACTGGCGCTGATCCTCAAAGCCACGGGCCAGTTGGCTGATCCGTTCGCTGGCCATCACCGTTGCCGCCGCCAGGCTGGCAAACGCCTGGAGATTGCCCAGATCGGCCTGGCCAAAGCGTGCAGGATCCAGGGAATCCAGGGTCATCACCCCCCACAGCATGTTCTGCAAATACAGTGGGCAACCGAGGCAATCGTGCACTTCCAGGTCGCCGTGCACGCCTTCAACCAACCCGTCGTAAGGGTCCGGCAGATCGCAGTCGGTGGAGAAGCGGGTCGGTTCGCGGTTTTGCAGAATGATGTCCAGCCGCGGGTGCTCCCCCAGCCGGAACCGTCGCCCCAGGGTATCCGGACTCAGTCCCTCGACCGACAAAGGCACCAGCGCCTCATCCTCCAGCTTGAGCAACGCCACGGCGTCACACGGGAATAGCTGGCGCAGTGACCGCAGCAGGCGTCGGTAGCGCTCATCGTCCGGCAGGTCCCGGGACAGGTCGGCGACCAGCGGAGTGAGCGCCAGCAGCAAAGGATGGGTCATGAGAACTCCCGGCAACGGCATGGGAAGGGGGCAGTGGCGAGTCATTATGACTGCGATGCCAGTCGAAACGACAGCGCCGTCGCCAACGCAGCTCCCGCCGGTCTGCAGGAAGCACGCTACACACACATAGCCGTGAATCGCCGTATTAAACACGGCACTAAACCGTCATTGCCGAGAAGTCATTAGTTGGTCGCCAATTCTCCGGCAGCGCTTGTGTAATAAATGAAAAACTGCCGCGCTCACTTTTCTCAAAAACTCGCTACTTAATTCTGACGCCACCTCGCCGACGTCACGCCCGGGGCCCTTTAATTTAAATGAAGTTGTGAACATCCGATTTTGTTTATAGTCAGCCGACCCCACAGGAGCACTCACTATGGCCAGAATTCAGGGACGAGTTCTTGAAACTTACCCTCCCTTGGTAGTTGATCTCGACGGCACGTTATTGCGCTCGGATTTGCTCATGGAGACGGCCATGGCGTTCATTCGTGGCCAGCCGCTGAAAACCCTGAAAATGCTGGGCTGGCTGTTCAAAGGCAAAGCCGCGCTGAAAGAAGGCCTGGCGCTGAGCACCGAAATAGACGTCTCCGTGCTGCCTTACGATCCGCAGATCATCGAAATGATCCAGCGCGAACGAGACACCGGCCGCATGGTGGTACTGGCGACGGCGAGTCATGTAAGCCTCGCCGAGCGAATCGCCGAACACTTGCAATTATTCGATCTGGTGCTGGCGTCCAATACCCACCGCAACTTGTCCGGCCACAACAAACGTGACCTGTTAGTTGCCCACTTCGGCGAGGGCGGATTCGATTACATCGGCAACTCGAAAGATGACTTGCCCATATGGAATGTGTCCCGCCAGGCCTATGTGGTCAATCCCGACAGAGGGGTGGAAGCCCAAGTAAAAGCACAAGTCAGCGTCGAGCCGACTATCCGCAGCAACTCGCCGGGCCTGCGGGACTGGCGCAAGGCCCTGCGCTTGCACCAGTGGTTGAAAAACGCGCTGATCTTCGTGCCGCTATTGGCGTCCCATCGCCTGGCGCAGTTCGAGTTGATGCGCGACGGCGTCATCGCGTTCCTTTGTTTCGGCATGTGCGCCTCCAGCGTCTACATCCTCAATGACCTGCTGGACCTGTGCGACGACCGCCATCACAAAAGCAAATGCAACCGACCGTTCGCCAGTGGCCGCCTGTCGATCAAGACCGGGCTAGTGATGGTGCCGGCGCTGCTGGCGATGGCCTTCGGCGCCGCGATGCTGCTGTTGCCGTGGCAGTTTTCAGCGGTGATGGCCGCCTACTACGGCCTGACCCTGACCTACTCGCTGAGACTCAAACGCCTGATGGCCTGGGACGTGATCGCCCTGGCGATGCTCTACACCGCGCGAATCATTGCCGGCGTCGCGGCGTTCAGCCTCACTCTGACGTTCTGGATCCTCGCCTTCTCGATGTTCATTTTCCTCAGCCTGGCCATGGTCAAGCGTTACGCCGAGTTGCGCGATGCCCGCGCCCGGGAGATCAATACGTTGGCGAGGGGCCGCGGCTATCACCCGGGCGATCTCGACATGATTGCCTCACTGGGAGCGTCGTCGGGTTACCTCGCGGTGATGGTCCTGGCGCTGTACATCCAGGACGCGAAAACCACTGAGCTGTACGTCACCCCGCACATCATCTGGCTGGCCTGCCCGCTGCTGCTGTTCTGGGTGACGCGGGTGTGGATGCTGACCCATCGCGGGCAGATGAACGAAGACCCGGTGGTGTTCGCCATCCGCGACCGCACCAGTCAGCTGATCGGCGCGGCGTTTCTGATGATGTTCTGGATCGCCGCATGAGCACGCCGTTGTATTCCTGGGGACGTTTCCCCCTTCGTCCACAACGGGGTCATGGCTGTGTGTGGCTCGACGAATTGCCTGCGCAGATGGACCGCGTGATCGGCGCCCACCGCAGCAGCCTGCCCTACGGCAACGGCCGCAGTTACGGCGACAGTTGCCTGGCGGCCAGCGATGAGGTGCTGCACATGCGCTCGCTGGACCGGCTGATCGAAGCCGACTGGAGCACCGGCGTGATCAAGGCCGAGGCCGGCATCACCCTGGCGGAAGTGCTGGCCGTGGCCATCCCCCAAGGCTGGTTTTTGCCGGTGACGCCCGGGACCCAGTTCGCCACCCTCGGCGGCGCCATCGCCAATGACGTTCACGGCAAAAACCATCATGTGCGCGGCACCTTTGGCCGCTACCTGCTGAGCTTCGGCCTGTTGCGCCACGGCGAGCCGGAGGTGATCTGCTCGCCTGAAGATCAACCAGCCCTGTTCGCCGCGAGCATCGGCGGGCTCGGCCTGACCGGGGTCATTCACTGGGCGCAGATCCAGTTGATGCCGATCCGCGCCAGCCAGATCGACACCACCACGGTGCGCTTCGCCAATCTGGCCGAGTTTTTTGCGCTGTCGGCCGAGCTGGACGCGCGTCATGAGTACAGCGTTGCCTGGGTCGACTGCCTGGCCAAGGGCGCCGAGACCGGACGCGGGGTGTTCATCGTCGGCGATCACGCGCAGTACGGCTCCCTCGACGTCGGTCAGCGCAAAAAGCTCAGCGTGCCGCTGACGCCGCCGGTATCGCTGATCAACAAAGTGTCCCTCAGCGCCTTCAACAACCTCTACTGGCGTCTGCACCCCAGCCAGCGCAAGCAGGGCCGCAGCGCCTACGAACCGTTCTTCTACCCCCTCGACCGGATCCTGCACTGGAACCGGATTTATGGCCGCCGGGGGTTTCAGCAATACCAGTGCGTCGTGCCTGCGGCGAATGCCGAAGCGGCCATGGGCGAACTGCTGCGCACCATTGCCGACGCCGGCCAGGGGTCGTTCCTTGCCGTGCTCAAGCGCTGTGGCGATATAGCCTCGCCGGGGCTGCTGTCGTTCCCCCTGGAAGGCACCTCCCTGGCGCTGGATTTTGCCCAGAGCGAGGCGCTGGAGAACGTGTTGTTCCCGCGTCTGGACGACATTGTTCGCGCCGCTGGCGGGCGCTTGTACCCGGCCAAGGACGCCCACATGAGCGGTGCCGATTTCCGGCGGGCCTACCCCGCCTGGGAGCAGTTGGAAGCGCTGCGCGATCCCTCTTTGATGTCCCGTTTCTGGAGCCGTGTGATCCTATGAAAACTGCAGTGAAGAAAGTCCTGATCATCGGCGCCACCTCCGCCATCGCCAGCGCGTGCGCACGGTTGTGGGCCACGGAAGGCAGCGATTTTTTCCTGGTGGCGCGCAACGTCGAGAAGCTGCAGCAGACCGCCGCCGACCTCAAGGCGCGCGGAGCGACCCACGTCACGCTGCACGAGATGGACGCCAACGACATCGAGGCGCATCCGCTGATGATGGGCCGCTGCCTGACTGCGCTGGGACAGATCGACATCGCCCTGATCGCCCACGGCACGCTGCCCGATCAGAAGGCCTGTGAGCGCGACGTCCACCTGGCGCTGAAGGAATTCGCCAACAACTGCACCTCGGTGATTGCCCTGCTCACGGTGCTGGCGATGCAGTTCGAAACCCAGCGCTGCGGCAGTCTGGCGATCATTTCTTCGGTAGCGGCTGACCGGGGTCGCCCTTCCAATTACCTCTACGGCAGCGCCAAGGCGGCGGTGTCGACCTACTGCGAAGGCTTGCAGGCGCGGCTGTTCAAAGTCGGCGTGCACGTCACCACCATCAAACCGGGCTTTGTCGACACGCCGATGACCCAGGGGCTGTCGTTGCCGGCGGCCCTGCTGGCACAGCCGGCCCAGGTCGCCCAGCGCATCGTCAAAGGCATCGCCAACAAGGTGCCGACGCTCTACGCACCGGGTTTCTGGGCGCTGATCATGCTGGTCATTCGTTCGATCCCGCAGCCGGTGTTCAAGAGGCTGAACCTGTGAGCGAAGCGGTGCCCGAGACTTCGCACCTGTCCGGCTGGCGCTACCGCGCGGTGGTGCTGTCGGTGGTCGGCTCGGCGTTGGGCTATCTCGGTTTTTCGCTGTGGGGCGGCTGGCAGGCAGTGGGCGCTGCGGTGAGCGAGGTCGGGCTGGTGGGCATTGTCATCGCGCTGCTCATGTCATCGGTCAACTACGGCCTGCGCTTTGTGCGTTGGCAGACCTACCTGAAAGTGCTCGGCCATCCCATGCCGTGGCGGCCGAGCCTGAACATTTATCTGGCCGGCTTTGCCCTGACCACCACGCCGGGCAAGGCCGGAGAAGCGTTGCGCGGCGTGCTGCTGAAACGCTGGGGCGTGCCCTACCCGCAGAGTTTCGCGGCGTTTTTCAGCGAGCGGCTGTCGGACCTGTTCGCGGTGGTCTTGCTGACCCTGTTCGGCCTGTCGCTGTACCCCCAGGCATGGCCGATGATCGTGGTCGGCGTGGCGCTGGTGGCGGTCGGGCTGGTGGTGCTGTCGCAACGTCGCCTGCTTGAGCGGATCACCGACAAGGTGCCTGTAGGTGGCGGCAAGGTGCTCGGGCTGCTGCGCCATCTGCTGCAAGTGCTGGTGCATGCGCAGCAATGCCATCGCCTGCGTCTGATGCTCGGGCTGACCGCATTGAGCGTGGTCGCCTGGAGCGCCGAAGCCCTGGCGTTCGACTGGATTCTGAAATGGATGGGCGCGGATATCCCGCTGACGTTCGCGGTGTTTGTCTACGCCCTGGCAATGCTGGCCGGCGCAGTGAGTTTCATGCCTGGTGGACTGGGCGGCGCGGAGGCGGTGATGGTCGGCCTGCTGGTCTGGAAAGGCATGGACAGCGCCGACGCCGTGGCCGCCACCGTGCTGATTCGTCTGGCCACGCTGTGGTTCGCCGTGGCCATCGGCGCGGTGATGCTGATCAGGCTCAAAAGCGAGGCTGCAACGCCTCAGGCTCAACCGGTTCAATAACGCTTTTCGACGGGATTAAAGGGACAGGAGTGCAAGTCATGGTGGCAGCAGTACGTTATCGAGCGTTATTCGGCATTCCCCTGTTGCTGGCGGTGGCCGCCGTGGTCTGGAGCTTTCTGGCCTCCAGCGGCCCGATTCAATGGATGGACAACGGCATCTTCATCGCCGACGCCTCGGAGGGTCGCTATTTCAGCGACACCCTCGGCCCGCTGGATCACCCGTTGTACCTGTTCGTGACCACGGCGCTGTTCGCTCACTTCGGCCCGCTGGTGCTGAGTTTCATGAACTCGATGCTGCTGATCCCACTGGGCTGGGCGATCTTTCGTCTGGCCAAAGGCGTCGGCGCGACGTCGCAGCAGGCCTTGCTGGCGATTGCCGCGGCGGTGTTGTGCCATTGCGTGTTCTGGGTCTCGACCAAAGCCGAGGTGTATCTGCTGCACACGCTGCTGGTAACCCTGGCCTACATGGTGCATTTTCGCGATAAATCGCGCTTGGGCCTGCTCACCGCGCTGTTCGTCATCGGCATCCTCACCGGCCTCGCCGCCGCCATTCACCAACTGACGTTCATCGTGCTGTTCCCGCTCTACGTGCAGCTGGTCTGGCAGCACAGGGCGCGGGTGCTGTTGACGATCCCGGGGTTTGTGCTGGGCTTTGCGGTGGCGATCCCCGGTATTTTGCAGGAGCTGCAAAACGGCTTGAGCCTGATCGACATCGGCCACCGTTACCTGATTGGCATCCCCGACAAAACCACGGAACAGAGCTGGCAGGGTTCGCTGTTTCGCTTCGACGACATGTGGCACGAGAAGAACTCGGTGGTGCTGCTGATGCTTTCCCTGCTCGGCCCGCAACTGGTGGCGCTGGTGCTGTTCCCGAAAAGCCGGCGGCTGCGGCTGCTGTGGTGCGCGGCGGTGCTGAACTTCCTCTTCGCCGTCTCATACAACGTCACCGACCGCTTCACGTTTTTTCTGCCGGGCGCGGTGCTGTTGAGCATCATCGGCGTGATCCATGTGCAGGCGTGGCTGGCGCGGCACAATGCCGCCGTTGTCGCCTATGCCCTGCCCCTCAGCGGCCCGGTGACCCTTCTGACGGTGTACGCGATTTACGCCAGCGGTGTCGTTGCGCTGCCCACCCACAAGGAAGCGCTGCCTTTCCGTGACGATATCCATTACTTCATGGCGCCGTACTTGCGCGATCGTTCGGCGGAGGCGTTCGTGCACAGTTACGAACAATCAGCTCCCCTAGGCGCGCTGATTGTTGCGGACTGGACGCCCAACGGCGCATTGCGTTCGGCGCAAGCCAGCGGCCTGCTCAAAGGACGAACCGTGGCGCTGTGCGAGGGCGCACAAAACATCGAGTCGTACTTGAATGGCCCGGGTGCCTTCCTGGCGCGGACCAGTTACTGCTCAAGCATCTCTGATCGCTTTGATCTGCAGACGTTGGCGGTGGGGTACGAATTGCGCGCGAAAAAAGCGGACGGGCAAAGCAGCCCAAACGTGCTCGTGAATCCACTGAGAGGCGGATGACCGTCCGTCGGATCGAATGCACCTCTTGCGTTGGCGGGTTGACCAATAGGTATCCATGACAACAAAGGGATTCACATCATGATCAAGACTAAATTGACTGCCCTGACACTCGCTGGCCTGATGGCTGTTGCTACTGGCTCCGCGTTCGCTGGTTCCACCGGCCCAACCGATCCGATCGACAAGAACGGTCCGAAGCCAAGCACCTCTACCAGCGGTCAAAACAACGACGGCAGCTCCCCGGGCACGTCGACCCCAGGGACCAAAGGCATGGGCAGCACCAACGGCACCAACCGTGGTGACGCTGACGGCGGCGGCATGACCAATGGCAGCGGCATGGGCGGCAGCGGCGGCGGTACCGGTGGTGGCGCGAGCGGTTCCAGCGGCAGCAAGTAAATCGCTGTGCTGACCGTGTGCCTCTGAGCGAACGTAGCGCCGAGGCAGCACTGAATACGATGAAGGGCCGAATATGATTCGGCCCTTTTTTCGTTTCTGGTTTCATTCCCGGGAAAGGCCGACCGCCTCACGCCACTGCCCAAAGGTCATCAAGGGTGGACCACCCGGCCTCTTCCCGGCTGAAGCCGGTCATCCGATGGAATTGCGGCATTCCGCAGGACTGCTTTAGCCGGGAAAGCGTATGACTTTTCATTGCAAAACCCGAGGAGAAACACGGGCCTAAATTTTCCGCCGTCGCTGTCGATACGCTATTTGTAGAGCCCCAATAGCGGGTTGGACCCGATCAGTGAAAGGCAAAAGCATGTACACAAACATTTTTCTGCTGGTAGAGCATGGCCGCGATCAAGGTGAAGTATCTGTTTTGGGCTGGTTCGATGACGAACGCGCCGCGCAGGACACCGCCGAAGCCATGGAGTGGAAAGCATATCGCGATGAAGCCAAACGTCATCATCAATGGTCGAGCCAGCCGTTGCTGCCGCCGGACCAGACGGCCCATCGACGATTCTGGGTCAAAGGCATCTCGAAATTCAGCCACACCCCGGCGCCCCGTTCGTGGGCGGTGCATTGATCTCTGTTGAGCAAAAACTCAGCGCAGCGGGCACCGCCGAGGTGCCCTGCTACTTGTAATTGCCCGACGCTGGCTTGTCAGCAGAACTGATTCAAGACAGAGTCGGTCGCTCGACAACCTCGCCCTCCCACACGCCTTCATGCCGACGGGCAATCACCAGGCAGTCGCCCGTACCCGTCGCGCTTACCACCCGCTCACCTCCGGGTGACCAAAATGCGCTGCGTCCCGCGCAGGCCCAGCCTCCCGACGGTCCGCCATGGTTGGCCATCAACACGCCCATCGAATGCGCACAGGCATAGCTCTGCAGCAATTCAGCGTCTCGCGCATAGCCTTCTTCGCTGATCAAGACGCTGCTGGCGTACAGACTGGCGCCAACTTGCGCCGCTGCCTGGGCGTGGGTGGCGTGGGTAAAATCCGCACAGACCGAGAGCGCAATGCGCTCGGCGCCGATATCCACCAGCGCACCGCCCTCCCCGCCACTGAAAACCGCCTCTTCGCCCGGATGAAGATGCTGCTTGGTGTAGACCGACTGCGATCCATCGGCGGCCATCACCAGTGCGCCAATCAGTATGATTTCGCTGCCGGGTTGACGCAGTGGCAGCCCCACCACGGTGATCACCCCTGACTGCGCCGCGAGCTCACGCAGCGGTTGCAAACACTCGGCGTCAGGTGTCTGAGCGAGTTCGCGCGCGAGGAACGGCTCGTAGCCGGTCAAGGACAACTCGGGGAACAGCAGAAACTGAACGCCATGCTCGACCGCGCGGCGCATGGTGTGAAGATGCCGGTCGATGTTGACGTTGATGTCACCGGCGACCGAGCAGTATTGAGCAGCACATATCACGAGGTTTGTCATAGGAACTCGTTTTTTTCAGACAGCGAGGGAGTGACGAATGCTTCGATCAACTGACGTTGCGGCGGCAAGCGGTCAGGCACGCGCCGTGTATTCTTCACGCTGCACAGCTCCTCGACCCGTCTGACATCGCGGAGACTCCCTAGCGGTTTTTCTGGGTATTAACAAAGTTTAGAAAATCCTGAGAGGGCAATGCTTTCGAATATAACCAGCCTTGGGCGTAATCCACCTTATACAGCCGCAGGTAATCTGCCTGATGGGGGCTCTCGATGCCCTCGGCAACAATTTCCAGACCCAGCGTTTTAGCCATTGCAATAATATGCGTCACCACCGAACTGGACGCTGAAGATTTATCGATGGCGTCCACGAAGGATTTATCAATCTTGAGCACATTGACAGGAAGGCGCTCAAGATATTGCAAACTGGAGTAGCCCGTACCAAAGTCATCGATTGCAATCTTGAAGCCCAGCGCCCGCGCTTTTTTTAGTGTCGTAACGGCCGATTCGACATCGATGAAGCCTCGCTCAGTGGCCTCTATCCATATTTGACTGTTGTTAATCATCGAGCCTTTCAACGCTTGATCAAGCGTGTCAAGAAAACGCCCGGATTTAAGATCATCTGCACAGATGTTGATGGCCACATGAAGACGCCGGTTATCTCGTAGAAGTTGCGCCATGTCTCTGACGACGCCCTGGATGACCTGGTCAGTGATGGGCAAAATCAGCCCTGTTTCTTCAGCCAGCGGAATGAACTGATCAGGGGCCACAACCGTGCCGTCTGGTCTCAGCCACCGAACCAACGCCTCGGCCCCAGTACATTCTTCTGTTTCAAGATCAATGATCGGTTGATAGTGAACAGTGAACTCCCGCTGGGCGATTGCGATCTGCATCTCGGCCATCGGCGAGAGTCTGATTCGCATGATCCGGATGACCGACAATACGACAATGAAACCTATCCCAAGTCCTATGGGCAGCATCCAGGCCAACTCGCTGTAAAAGCTGGTGTCGACGCTTTTTATCGGCTCAGCCACGAGGGCGGACCAGTCGTCTTGAGTGGAAACAGCATAGAGATAGTCTTTACTCTTGCGATCTCGGTTTGATACGAGTTGGGAAATCGTCTTCTCATCCGCTCCCTGGGAAATATTCACCAATTGGCCTTGGTAGAAAACACCGAGTTGCATTCGATCATCCAGAATGATGTCGCTGAGCCTTCCCGCATTTATAAGGACGCGGTAGGCGCCACGATGCATGATCGTGATCGGCTGGATCCCCTGGTCACTCGGGATCAGGCGAACATTGATTTTATAGCCTCTCGCATCGGTATAAGTCGACGTCGTCGATCCAGACAGTATCGACGTGCCCCCCCATGATGTGCAGGCAAGCGACCCTCGCTCGAGATAATCAATTTCTTCGACCGCACGGGTGTTCACGGTCGCTTTTCGCATTAACGAAATATGCTCTGGAGAACACGGCACCCCAGCCCAGTTCTCCATCTGCGCTATAACATTGAGCCCTTGTTGCAATGACAAGCTAATGTTTTTGAGCGCTCGCTCGGAGTAAGTCGCCAAATGAGTCCTTTCTTTGGCCAGCGCCCTTTCCCAGGAAATGTGAGCCATCGTGATCATAGGAAGAACTGCCCCTATCAGCCCTGACAGGGTGGCTATGATGATGACTCTGGATTTACGCATTCCCTTGCCTCAAAAAATGGACTCATCCTGTACTGATGCTCATTACCTCTCGTTCAGAGTGTGATTTATCCGGAACGACCGAGCAAGAAGGCGCGGAACGTTTTCACCCCTAAGACATTCTGTACACCCCATCGCCGCTCGAAAACCCAAAGGCCACTCACTGGACGGACGTCCGGCACCTGAGATAGCGTGCGGCTCCGACCGACTTCCAGGCAGCCTCCCATGACCGACCGTCAACTCATCGTCCCGGATGAAATGCGCCTGCTCGCCGAACGCGCAGGCTATGCCCCTGCCGTCAAGGTCGGCAAAACCCTCTACTGTGCCGGCCAGGTCGGTCGAACCCATGAGCTGGCCGTGATCGAAGACCCGGAGCAACAATTCCTGGCAGCGTGGGAAAACCTGCGGCGTGTATTGGCCGCTGGAGGATGCACCTTCGAGGACGTCGTCGATCTGACCACCTACCACATCGATCTGCACAGCCATATGCCCGTATTCAGGGCGGTCAAGGACAGCGTCTTCCCTCGTGGCACCTGTGCATGGACATGCCTGGGCGTCAGCGACCTCGCAAAGCCTGGCCTGCTGGTGGAAATCAAATGCGTCGCGGTGCAGCGCTGATCATGAAGGGGGTGCCATGCGCGGGACACGCAAGGCGAAAGGGCTCGGATAACGCAGGCTGACCCGCCGGGTATTCCGACACGTCAGCCTGGCGATTTGCCTCAACGCGCGGTGATCTTCCAGGCGCGGTGAATTTTGCCGTTGCGTGCAAAGTCCGGGTCGACCGTGTGCTGGGTGATTTCTTCCACCGCATAACGCTCGACCAGCGTCTCTTCGAGCTGGAATTTGCGGAAGTTATTGGAGAAATACAGCACGCCGCCCGGCGCCAGGCGCGCCATCGCCAGGTCGATCAGTTGAACCTGATCGCGCTGCACGTCGAACACGCCTTCCATGCGCTTGGAGTTGGAGAAGGTCGGCGGGTCGATGAAGATCAGGTCGTACTCTTCGCGACTGGCCTCCAGCCACACCATCACGTCGCCTTGCTCCAGACGGTTCTTGTCCGAGAAACCGTTCAGCGACAGGTTGCGACGCGCCCAGTCCAGATAGGTTTTCGACAGGTCGACGCTGGTGGTGCTGCGCGCCCCGCCCTTGGCCGCGTGCACGCTGGCGGTCGCGGTGTAGCAGTACAGGTTGAGGAAACGCTTGCCCGCCGCTTCGCGCTGAATGCGCATGCGCATCGGCCGGTGATCGAGGAACAGGCCGGTGTCCAGGTAATCGGTGAGGTTGACCAGGAGCTTCACGCCGCCTTCGTTGACCTCATTGAATTTGCCCTGGGCGCTCTGGCGTTCGTACTGCTTGGTGCCGCTCTGCCGTTCGCGGCGCTTGACTACCACGCGGCTCTTGTCGATGCCGAGCGCCTGGGGAATGGCCGCCAGGGCGTCGAACATGCGGATCGAAGCCTTTTCCGGGTCGATGGACTTCGGCGCGACGTATTCCTGAACGTGGACCCAGTCGTGGTACAGGTCGATGGCCATGGCGTACTCGGGCATGTCCGCATCGTAGACGCGGTAGCAATCGATGCCTTCGCGCTTGACCCACTTGCCCAGCGCCTTGACGTTCTTCTGCAAGCGATTGGCGAACATCTGCCCGCCCTCGCTCAGGCGCGGTTGCTCGATGACCGGCGCAGGGGCCGGCGTCGGCTTGATCGGGTTGCCATTCTTGTTGTACTGGCGCTCTTGGGGCTCGTCCGGCGCCTGATCGTAAGCGGCTTGCTCACGCTCGGCCTGACGCTGCTCCGGGGTGCGACGCTCGCCGGTGACGAACTGATCCGGCAGCACTTTGATCAACAACAGCTTGCACGGCAGTGCGCCGTTCCAGAACGCGTATTGCTTGTGGCTGCGAATGCCCATGCGCTTGCCCAGATCGGGCGCGCCGGTGAACACCGCCGCTTCCCAGTTCAGGCAGGCCTGACGCAGACGCTCGCCGAGGTTCTGATAGAGGTACAACAGGCTCGCCTCGTCGCCAAGACGCTCGCCGTACGGCGGGTTGCAGATCACCAGACCGGTCTGGTTCTGGTCGGGACGCGGCTCGAACGTCGCCACTTCGCCTTGGTAGATCTTGATCCACTCGCTCAGGCCGGCGCGCTCGACGTTGTTGCGGCCTGGCTGAATCAGGCGCGGATCGGCTTCGTAACCACGGATCCACAGCGGCGGCTTGGCCAGGCCCGCTTGCGCACGTGCCTGCGCTTCGTCATGCAGCTTGCGCCAGATCGCCGGCACGTGACCCAGCCACGCCGAGAAACCCCAGCGCTCGCGCTTGAGGTTGGGCGCGATGTCGGCGGCAATCATCGCCGCTTCGACCAGGAACGTACCCACGCCGCACATCGGGTCAGCCAGTGCGCCGCCTTCAGCGGCAATGCGCGGCCAGCCCGAACGGATCAGGATCGCGGCGGCGAGGTTTTCCTTGAGCGGCGCGGCGCCCTGCTGCAGACGATAGCCGCGCTGGTGCAGGCTGTGGCCGGACAGATCCAGGGACAGAATCGCTTCGCCCCGGTCCAGACGCAGGTGCACGCGCAGATCCGGGTTGAGCTTGTCGACCGACGGGCGTACGCCGTCTGCCGTGCGCAGGCGGTCTACGATGCCGTCCTTGACCTTCAAAGCACCAAAATGGGTGTTGTCGATGCCCGAACCATGACCGCTGAACTCCACGGCCAGCGTGCCTTCCGCTTCCAGATGGTCAGCCCACTCGATGTCGTGCACGCCGTGGTAGAGGTCCTCGGCGTCCTTCATCGGGAAACGCTTGAGCACCAGCAGCACCCGGTTGGCAAGCCGCGACCACAGGCACAGCCGGTAGGCAGTTTCCATGTCGGCGGTGCCGCGGATGGCGGAAGTGTGTTCGCGGGTTTCCTCGAGACCGAGGGCGGTGGCTTCCTCGGCCAGCAAGCCTTCGAGGCCTTTTGGGCAGGTGAGGAAAAGTTCGTAACGGTCCGACATGAGTATTCCAGAGCCTAAGGCTATAGCGGCCGGACAACGCATTGTCCGACCCGATTCCAACAAACGCCTTTCAAGGAGGACGCCTGCGCGGCACACAGTTTGTGCCTGTCCCTCGCACCGATACATTTCGAGTGCGACGGTCCGCCAGCACTTGAGCGCCGACGTTTTGATGCTAAAAAAACACTATTCAGCACGACGGCGGCTGCAATAAAAAGTCACATCGCTGACCCTTCGTCGTTTTCCACTGACCGTAAACGGCCAGTACTCTCAATTGCGAAATAATTGCACTGCGACCTGAAAGCCCCGTTTAAAAGGGCCCCCCGCAAAAAACACTGGTCAAACGAGTGATTGCTTATGGTCGTAATGCCTGAATGGTTACGTTCTTATGACAAAACGATCATTCACAGCGCATCTTTCATTGGTTAGAAATCACCCAAGGTCATCGCCGCAACGGCGGTGGCATCAAGCCCGCGACGCCGGCAGCGGGCCGCTAACGGCAGAAGATTTTCTGCCGGACCTCAACCTGAGGTCTCCAGGGACATTACAGTCAACAAACGAGGGCAATACCCTATGAGAAGACTTAAGCGTGATCCGATGGAAAGAGCATTTTCGCGCGGATACCAATATGGCGTATCCGGTAAATCCCGTGAGCTTTGCCCATTTACTCTACCGTCAGTGCGTCAAGCCTGGATCAACGGCTGGCGAGAAGGACGCGGCGACAACTGGGACGGTATGACCGGCACTGCGGGCATTCACAGACTCAACGAACTTCACGCGGTCGGCTGACGCAACCCTCACGTTACAGCCTGACCTAAAGCTTTTTCGACATTCTTGATCGCTTCACCATTACCACGCACGCCCCACCCGGGCGGCGGGCCAAGGCCCAAGAGGGGTTCCAGTCGGAACCCCTCTTTTCGTCTGGATGATCAGCGGGACATCGACGCGATCGCGTCCACCGACTGGCGAATCAACGCCGGCCCCTTGTAGATAAAGCCTGAATAAATCTGCACCAGACTCGCCCCTGCCGCGATCTTATCGGCCGCGTGCCTGCCTTCGGTAATGCCGCCAGCGGCTATGATCGGCAAGCGCCCGCCCAACTCACCGGCCAACACCTTGACGATGTGCGTGCTCTGCTCGCGCACCGGCGCGCCTGACAGGCCGCCTGCCTCGTCGCCATGGGGCAACCCGTCGACGCCCTGACGGCTGAGGGTGGTGTTGGTGGCGATCACCGCGTCCATGCCCGACTCCAGCAGCGCGCCGGCAACCAGCACGGTCTCTTCGTCGCTCATGTCCGGGGCAATCTTGATGGCGAGCGGCACGCGTTTGCCGTGGATCAGCGTCAGCGCTTCCTGACGCACCCGCAGGGCTTCGAGCAGTTGCTTGAGCGAATCGCCGAACTGCAGGCTGCGCAGGCCCGGCGTATTGGGCGAGCTGACGTTGACGGTGACGTAACTGGCGTGGGCGTACACTTTGTCCAGGCAGATGAGGTAATCATCCACGGCGCGCTCCACCGGCGTATCGGCGTTCTTGCCGATGTTGATGCCCAGTACGCCTTTGTACTGCGCGGCCTGCACCCGGCTGACCAGATTGTCGACGCCCAGGTTATTGAAGCCCATGCGGTTAATGATGGCTTCGGCGTGGGGCAGACGGAAAATGCGCGGTTTCGGGTTGCCCGGTTGCGGGCGCGGCGTGACAGTGCCGACCTCGACGAAACCGAAGCCCAGCTGCGAGAAGCCGTCGATGGCCGCGCCGTTCTTGTCCAGCCCCGCCGCCAATCCGACCGGGTTGGGGAAGCGCAGGCCCATGACGGTCACCGGCAGCTGCATCGGCGCCTTGTTGAACAGGCCGTTGAGCCCCAGACGCCCGCCCGCTCCGATCAGGTCGATGGACAGATCGTGGGAAGCTTCGGGGGAGAGTTTGAACAGTAACTGGCGGGCCAGGTTATACATGGGCGGGGGCGGCTCGATTGCGGCTGGGATCAGCGGCGGATTATAAACGCCGGTGCAGGCGAAGCGCGAGGCATGTCGCGAACTTTGCTGACTGACCTGTTCGCCGCTGGCATATCGCTTGCTTTAAGTCCTGCATCGACTCGATCCAATGGCGGAGCGAGACACAGGACAATGACGTCGCTGTCGCCCCGGTTTCAAGGGGGCGAGGCGGCGTTTTTTTTGGACGACCGGCAGCGTTGAAAGGCGCGTCGGCCTCCACGCGGAATGGCACTCATGAATGACACGCTCACCCCCTCGCTGGCCTGGGTAAACGGCAGCGATGCACCGGAGCTGGCCAGCGTCGACCTCGGCTTCATGGCGCTCACCGACAGCGCCTCGCTCATCGTCGCCGCGACCCAGGGCTTCGCCCAGCCCTATGGCCTGCACATCAATTTGCACCGGCAGTCATCGTGGGCCAACCTGCGCGACAAACTGGTCAGCGGCGAACTGCACGCGGCCCACAGCCTTTACGGCCTGGTCTACGCCGTGCAACTCGGACTGGCCGGGCCGGCGAAGAACATGGCGGTGCTGATGGGGCTGAACCAGAACGGTCAGAGCATCAACCTGTCGAGGGCGCTGCAGGACGCAGGTGTGACCACTCCTGATGCACTCGATCGACGCACGCACCAAAGCGAACCAAAACTCACGTTCGCCCAAACCTTCCCCACCGGCAACCACGCCCTGTGGCTGTATTACTGGCTCGCGAGCCAGGGCATTCACCCACTGCGCGACGTCGACAGCGTGGTGGTGCCGCCGCCGCAGATGGTCGAGCACCTGCAGGCCGGTCGCATCGACGGCTTTTGTGTCGGCGAGCCGTGGGGTGCCAGCGCGGTTCAGCAGAACCTGGGCTTCACCCTGGCGACGTCCCAGGCCATCTGGCCGGATCACCCGGAAAAGGTGCTGGGGTGCAGCCTGGAATTTGTCGAGCAATACCCGAACACGGCGCGCACGCTGGTGATGGCCGTGCTTGAAGCCAGTCGCTTCATCGAAGAAAGCGCTGACAACCGCCGAAGCACCGCGCAGTTGCTCGGCGCCCCCGAGTACGTCAATGCACCCGTCGGCGCTATCGAATCGCGGCTACTGGGCGAGTACGACGACGGGCTCGGCAACCGGTGGCACGACCACCATGCCATCCGCTTCCATGATGAAGGCCGGGTCAACATGCCGTGGCTGTCTGACGGCATGTGGTTCATGACCCAGTTTCGCCGCTGGGGCTTGCTGCGCGAAGACCCGGATTACCTCGGCGTCGCCCGCACCGTCCAACAGCTTGGCCTGTACCGCGAGGCCGCCGAGGCACTGGGCATCGCCGTGCCGCCCTCGCCCATGCGCAGCAGCCAGTTGATCGACGGCAAGATGTGGGACGGCAGCGACCCGGCGTGTTATGCCCGCAGCTTCAAGCTGCACGCGCTGGCCGATGCCGCCCTCGCTCATGCCGATCGCTGAGGAGACGCCACCATGCTGCGAATCCTGCTGATCAATGACACCCCCAAAAAAGTCGGTCGCCTGAAAGCGGCGCTGACTGAAGCCGGTTTCGAGGTCATCGATGAATCCGGGCTGATCATCGACCTCCCCGCACGGGTTCAGGCCGTGCGACCGGACGTGATCCTCATCGACACCGAATCACCGGGGCGTGATGTGCTGGAGCAAGTGGTGCTGGTGACCCGGGATCTGCCGCGCCCGATCGTGATGTTCACCGACGAGCACGACCCCGGCGTGATGCGCCAGGCGATCAAGTCCGGGGTCAGCGCCTACATCGTCGAAGGCATTCACGCGCAACGCCTGCAGCCGATTCTGGACGTCGCCATGGCCCGCTTCGAAAGCGACCAGGACCTGCGCGCGCAACTGCACGCCCGCGATCAGCAATTGGCCGAACGCAAACGTATCGAGACGGCGAAAGGCCTGTTGATGAAGATGAAGCAGTGCAACGAAGAAGAGGCCTACACCCTGATGCGACGCCAGGCCATGAGCCGGCAGCAGAAACTGATTCAGGTGGCGGAGCAGATCATTGCCATGAGCGAACTGTTGGGCTGAGCCCCTCCACGTCCGAACCGCGCGCGCTGATTTCATTCGGCCTGCATACCGGCGCACCTTTGGCCCATGTATTGCTAGTCACACCTCACAGGTAGCCAACGGCGGTTGCCCACTCACGACAAAGACGTCGCACCCCTTCGCGCAAGCGCACAGGGCTGCGGCGTTTTTTCGTTTTTGCCTTGAACACGTCGAGGCGGGTGGAGTGCCGGTCTGGTGCTTCGCCTGCATGACCTGACCCGTAGCGGTGCGAGCAACACCTCCACCGAACACGAATCCCTGCAGATGAGGTGTTAGATGAACACGAGTTTCTGGAAAGCCGGCCACAAACCGACATTGTTCGCAGCGTTTCTGTATTTCGACCTGAGCTTCATGGTCTGGTACCTGCTTGGCCCGATGGCCGTGCAGATTGCCGCCGATCTGCACCTGACTACCCAGCAACGCGGCCTGATGGTTGCCACGCCGATTCTCGCGGGTGCCGTGCTGCGCTTCATCATGGGCATGCTGGCCGATCAGTTGTCGCCGAAAACCGCCGGAGTCATCGGCCAGGTGATCGTCATCGCCGCGCTGCTCTGCGCCTGGCAACTGGGCATTCACAGCTATGAGCAGGCGCTGCTGCTCGGTGTGTTCCTCGGGATGGCGGGCGCGTCGTTCGCCGTGGCGCTGCCGCTGGCTTCGCAGTGGTACCCGCCGCAGCATCAGGGCAAAGCGATGGGCATCGCCGGCGCCGGCAACTCCGGTACCGTGTTCGCGGCACTGATCGCACCTGTGCTCGCCGCCAGCTTCGGCTGGAACAATGTGTTCGGCTTTGCCGTGGCGCCGCTGCTGCTGACCCTCATCGCGTTCTCGCTGATGGCAAAAAACGCTCCGGAACGTCCGAAAGCCAAATCCATGGCTGACTATTTCAAAGCCCTGGGCGACCGCGACAGCTGGTGGTTCATGTTCTTCTACAGCGTGACTTTTGGCGGCTTCATCGGCCTGGCCAGTGCCCTGCCCGGCTATTTCAACGATCAATACGGCCTGAGCCCGGTGACCGCGGGTTACTACACCGCCGCCTGCGTCTTCGGCGGCAGCATGATGCGCCCACTGGGCGGCGCACTCGCCGATCGCTTTGGCGGCATTCGAACGCTGTCCGGCATGTACGCCGTCGCGGCGATCTGCATCGCCGCCGTCGGTTTCAACCTGCCCAGCTCGTGGGCAGCGCTGGCACTCTTCGTCGCGGCCATGCTCGGCCTTGGTGCCGGCAACGGCGCGGTGTTCCAGCTCGTGCCGCAACGCTTTCGCAAAGAGATCGGCGTCATGACCGGCCTGATCGGCATGGCCGGCGGCATCGGTGGCTTCCTGCTCGCCGCCGGGCTCGGCGCCATCAAGCAGAACACCGGCGAGTACCAACTGGGCCTGTGGCTGTTTGCATTCCTGGGTGTGCTCGCCTGGTTCGGCCTGATGAACGTCAAGCGTCGCTGGAGAACCACCTGGGGTTCGGCCGCTGTCACCGCTGCCCGCGTTTAGACCGTGAGCGTCAATCAGCCGCTGACGCCGGTCGCGCCCACCACGAGCGGCTTGCAGCTGCGCGTTGCCGAATTCAGCGCGACCGGGCCGCGGGCGGAGAATCAGGACGCCATTCGCGTGGTGACTCCTGCTCCGACGCTGGCGGCCAGCAAGGGTTACCTGTTCGCCCTCGCCGACGGCGTCAGTCAATGTGCCGACGGCGGACTGGCGTCCCGGGCCACGCTGCAGGCGCTGGCCATGGATTACTACGCAACCCCGGAAACCTGGAGCGTCGCCCAAGCCCTTGACCGCCTGCTGCTGGCGCACAATCGCTGGCTGCTGGCCAACGGCTTATTGACCACGCTGAGTGCGCTGGTCCTGCGCGGGCGTCGCTTCACCCTCGCCCACGTCGGCGACTGTCGCGTGTACCGCTGGCACACAGGCCATCTTCAGCGCATCAGTCAGGAGCACGTCTGGGAACAGCCGGACATGCAACACGTGCTGAAACGCGCGCTGGGTCTGGATCAATACGTGGTCATGGATTACCTCGACGGCGAACTGCGCCAGGGCGAGCGCTTGCTGCTGGTGAGCGACGGCGTGTGGGCAACGTTGGGCGATGAACGAATCGCCTCGATTCTCAACGAACAGGCCGATCTGGATACGATAGTCCGAACGCTGATCAACGCCGCTCATCTGTCTGGCAGTGCCGATAACGCGAGCGCGTTGCTGATTCAGGTCGATCAGTTGGGCTCCGACAGCCTGGGCGAAACGCTGCTGCAACTTCAGCAATGGCCTGTCCCGCCCCTTCTCAAGGCAGGCCAGACGTTTGAAGGTTGGCAAGTCGAGACACGTTTGAGCGACTCGCGACAGTCCCTTGTGTATCGCGTACGCGACAGCCAGCAGCAACATTGGTTATTGAAGACGCTGCCGCCTTCTCGCTTTGACGAGGCCGGCGCGGCGGAGGCTTTGCTGCTGGAGGAGTGGTTCTTGCGTCGCGTCGCGGGTCGCTTCTTTCCAGCCCTGCACCCCCTCGGCCAGCGCCAGCATCTGTACTACGTGATGCGTGAGTACTCCGGCCAGACCCTGGCTGAAATCTTCGATCAGGAAGGGCCAATGGCGCTGTCGCCATGGCTGAGTCTGGCCCTGGAACTGATCGCTGCCGTGGGTCTGCTGCACCGGCGCAACATCATTCATCGAGACATCAAGCCTGAGAATCTGCTGCACGAGCAGGCGGGAGGTTTACGCATTCTGGATTTCGGGCTTGCCTACAGCCCGGGCCTGTCAGTGGATCAAAGCGGCGATGTACCCGGCACCCCCAGCTTTATGGCCCCTGAAGCCTTCGACGGCGCAGAGCCAAGCCCAGACTTTGATCTGTATGCCGCCGGCGTCACGCTGTACTTCCTGCTGACCGGCCACTACCCCTACGGCGAGATCGAGCCTTTTCAGCGCCGCCGCTTCGGTAATCCGCTGCCCGTCAGCCGTTACCGACCGGATGTCCCGGAGTGGCTGGATCAGCATCTGCAGCGCGCCCTGCAGGCTGATCCGCTGAAGCGCTTCGAGACCGCAGAGCACTGGCTCGTGCACTTTCAACAGGGAGAGCTTTCGCCGCTGAATACACGTACGACACCCCTGCTGGAGCGTGAGCCCCTTAAGGTCTGGCGCGCAGTGGCCTTGTTGTCGCTGCTGATCAATCTGGTTTTGTGGGTGTTGCTGGTCAAACGATAGTGCGGACTTAGTCGTTTAAGTGGATCCGCTTAGAGGGATCCAGTGTGACCCCGGTCTCTTTGCTTAGACGGCCGGACAGCGAATCAGGGGGGACTGCGGGGTTAAATCGCAGGCAAAGAAAAACCCGGCCTGAGCCGGGTTTTTCGTGAAGCGAGGCTAATTACTTAGCTTGGGCTTCTACTTGTGCTTCTACGCGACGGTTTACAGCGCGGCCAGCGTCAGTTGCGTTGTCAGCAACTGGGCGGGATTCGCCGTAGCCAACCGAGTTTACGCGGTTAGCGCCAACACCGTACTGGTTAACCAGAACTTGCTTAACGGCGTTTGCACGACGCTCGGACAGCTTCTGGTTGTAAGCGTCAGGACCGACGGAGTCAGTGTGACCTTCAACAGTGGTGGTGGTCTGTGGGTACTGCTTCATGAAGTCAGCCAGGTTCTTGATGTCGCCGTAGCTGTTTGGCTTCACAACCGACTTGTTGAAGTCGAATTTAACGTCCAGCTCAACACGTACGACTTCAGCAACAGCTGGGCAGCCGTTAGCGTCAACAGTCACGTTTGCCGGGGTGTCTGGGCACTTGTCAACGTTGTCGCAGACGCCGTCGTTGTCGCTGTCGGAGCACACTTCAGCTACTGGAGCTGGTGCTGCTTCAACTTTCTTCGAACCGCCGCCGAAGTTCACACCGATACCGACGCTTGGCGCCCACTCGGTGTCGCCTTGGTCGATGTTGTACTGAGCTTCAACGCCAGCACGGGCATAGAAGTTGTCAGTGAAGTACAGCTTGGCACCGCCGCCGATGTTGGCGAAGGTGGAGCGGTTACGACCGTTGCTGCCGTTCTGATCGATGCTCTGATCGGAGAAACCAGCCGAAACGTATGGACGCAGCATGTCGCCCGGGTTGTTGAAGTGGTACAGAGCGTCCAGAGCGGTGTTCGCGCCCTTGATGTTCTGGCCATTGTCGCTACGGACGTTGTGCACTTCGTCATAGCCCAGACGCAATTCAACGTCGTCGGTCAGGAAGTAGCCAACAGAACCGCCGAACAGGTTGCCGTCGTTTTTGAAGTTACGAGCGCTGTCGAACTGTTCTTTCTTGGCGAAGCCTTCGATTTCGACTGCGCCTTGGCCTTGAGCCAGAGCGCCGAACGAAGTTGCGGCAACAATAGTACCAATGGCCAAGCCCAAGGTGTTTTTCAGTTTCATCCGTTAAATCCCCATCTGGTGATTGTAAAGCAGTCCCCCTTAGCGAGAGACAACTCGTCGGCAAGTCTATCAGAACTTGCCTGCTCGTTAGAGATATTTGCACCGAGTTAAGTTTCGGTAACGCCTGCAAATTTCTCACGTAATTTATCAAGTGCCCGTTTGTAACGCATTTTCGTGGCACTCAGGCCCATGTGCATGATGTCTGCGATCTCCTGAAATTCCAGCTCTGCGACAAATCGTAGCACCAGAATTTCCCTGTCGATCGGGTTCACATGCACAAGCCAACGATCAAGCCCGCCCTTTTCTTCTGGTTTCGGCGTCTTTTCTTCCGACGCTTCCTCGAGGGGGTCAAGACTCAAAGCGTCCAGTAACCGACGCTTTCGCCGCTCCTTCCTGTACTGCGTGATGCATTCGTTGTACGTGATGCTGTAGAGCCAGGTTTTGAACTTCGATTTACCCTCGAAGTTTTTCAAGCCATACAACACCTTAAGCATCACTTCCTGACAGACATCATCAGCATCACGATCGTTCCCCAGATACCGTGCGCAGACGTTAAAAAGTGTCCGCTGGTAACGACGCATCAGCTCTTCGTAGGCACGCGTCACATGAAACAGCTCGGCGTGCGAACGCGCAACCAGCTCCTCATCGGAGAGCTCGCGTGGGTCGTAGCGCAGAGAGGGCGTTTGAACGTTATTCAAAACAAGTCGTGCCGACAGTCGGGTAGATGTCCGCCGCGCCCGGGAATCGCCCGGGTTTTGCGGCGGCATACATTAGCAGATTCGCCGGCTCAACGGCTGCTCACTCGCTGCTCGAGGAGGACCCGGTTGGACATCGATACCAACTCGCCTTCCTCGGTCAGCAGGGTGGTCTTCACCGTGCCAATTTCTTCGATCTGCCCTTCGACCTCTCCAACGCGCACCTGTTGCCCCACCTGGTACAACTCACGTACATAAATTCCTGCCAGGATCTGGCTCGCGATCTCGCGACTTCCCAGCCCCATGGCCAGCGCAACGGCCAGACCAACGGTAATCAATCCGATAACGATCACATGGTTCAGCAGGTCGGTCTTGACCTCCAGCTGACTGATCGCCACCGAAATACTGATGATGATCACCAGCCACTGGGCGATTCGCCCCAGGCCAGCCGAGTAATCCAGGCCTACGCCTTCCGCAGCGCCGCGAACAATACCGTTGACTAACTGCGCGAGCAAGACCCCGACCAGCAGCACCAGCGCAGCGCCGAACACCTTCGGCAAGTACAGCGCCAGCATGTCCAGCGTCGCGGAAACCCGCTCCAGCCCCAGCGATTCTGCCGCCGACACCAGGAAAATCAAGAGCACGAACCAGTAAACGATCTTGCCGATCAGCGTCGATATCGGGACCTGAATACCCGCGCGGCTGATCAGCTTTGTCAACCCGGTGCCGCCCATCAGGCGATCCAGACCGAGCTTGGCCAACAACTTGGAAAGCAGGGTATCGAGCAGCTTTGCCACCACGAAACCCAGAAGCACCACGACCAGCGCGCCGAACAGATTCGGGATGAAGTTCGCGACTTTGGTCCACAACGCAGTCATTGCAGTAACCAGGCTCTGCGTCCAGAGATCCAATTCCATATTCAATCAGCCTTGTCTTGTACACGGGTCCCGGCAAACGCAGTACCGGTACCTTTCGCCTTGCGGCCGGAAACGGGTGAAACGTGGGCGGAGCCGTTATTCACGGCAATCATCAAAGCCTGCGTGCAACGACCCAGAAGACTGAACAGATCACCGGCGCCGACCTGACGGTTGGCGGTCTTCAACACTCGGCCCAGAACGGCATCATCGTCCCGGCTGCTGGACGAAGCGTTGAGCATGTCGCGCAGTGATTCTTCAAACGGGTCGTGCATAGGCACCTCACGCAATATCACTGAAAGACGCAGCCAATTCTGCTGGAGTCACACGACACTCGTGTGCGCCTTCCGTTTTTTTACACTCACACCCACCGCAATCGCTTGAACAACCACATTTGCCCCACCGCGACGGCCAGCATCAACAGGCAGGCGTACATAAATCCGTAGGGGTTTTCCGATCCCGGGATGCCTCCCACGTTGATACCCAACAAACCGGTCAGGAAGCTCATCGGCAGGAAGATGCCGGTGATGACTCCAAACCGATAGACGGTCCTGTTCATGCGCTCGTTGCGGCGTCTGTCTTCGGCCTCAAGCACAAGCCCCACGCGCTCTTTGGTCAGTTCCAGCTCTTCGAGATAGCGTGTCAGGCTGTTGTTCAACTCGTTCCAGTAATCGGCGTCATCCTCCACAAACCACGGCATCTTGCTGCGCGTCATCTGGGCGTAGATCTCCCGCTGCGGCGCCAGGAACCTTCGCAGCCCCGCCGCTCGCCGACGGATGTGCACCATGTTGCCGTGCTCGGGCAGATACCGTTCGTCGGCATCTATGCGCTCTTCCATGTCATCGACCAGTTCTGTGAGCTCGCCCACCACCGCTTGAACCTTGTCGGTGAGGAACTGAGCCAGATACAACAGCAATTCCGAGGCTGTTTTCGGGCCCTTGCCTTCATCCAATGACGCGATCAGTTCGTCGGTTGCCCGCAGCGAACGAAGGCGCAACGAGATAACGCGCTGGGCGGCGGCAAAAATACGCACCGACACCATGTCTTCGGGCTCGGCGCCAGGGTTCAGGTTGATCCCGCGCAGAAACAACAGCAATTCGTCGTCCGGCAAGGCCAGCAGCCGTGGCCGGGTGTTCTCTTCCAGCATCAGGTCACAGACAAACTCGCTGAGACCGCTGGTCTTGCGCAACCACGTCTGGGTCTGCGGATGGCTGCGGTCCCAGTGGAGCCACACACTTTCGTGGGGCTCCAATTGAAGGCCATCCAGTGCAGTGCGGGGGATTGAACGCGCCCCGCCCTTTCCGTCCAACACGAGGGCATGAACCAGCCCCCACTGCGCGTTTGTTTCGTCAAACATTCGTGTCCTTGCTGAGTGAATCGCTAACCGCGTAAAGAATAATCAGTCCGGCATTTTCAGTGCGCTGGGCGAGACGATGATGCCGTTGTTGTCGGCATAGATGAATTCGCCCGGCTTGAAGGTCACACCGCCGAAGCTCACCACCGTGTTCAGATCACCCAGGCCGCGCTTTTCAGTCTTGAGCGGGTGACTGGCCAATGCCTGCACACCCAGATCGGTCTGCGCGAGGACGTCGACGTCACGCACGCAGCCGAAAATCACCATGCCCTCCCAGCCGTTTTTCGCCGCCTTCTCCGCGATCATGTCGCCGAGCAGTGCGCAGCGCAGAGAGCCACCACCGTCCACGACCAGGACTTTGCCGTGCCCAGGCTGGTCAGCCTGCTCACGCACCTTCGAATTGTCTTCGAAGCACTTGAGCGTGACGATCTCGCCACCAAATGAATCACGGCCACCAAAATTGCTGAACATCGGCTCTACCACCTGAATCAGCTCAGGGTAGGCGTCGCACAAGTCCGGGGTGATGTAGTGCATGGGTAACTCCTGTCAGGAAAGCTCTGTGATGAGGGTAGACAGCCACTAGGATAGACGGCTACGAGAATAGACGGTCTGTTGAACGACCGACGCTCCCCGCGCGTTGCATCCTTATATAGCACCTCATGGCGCACAGAAAAATCTGACCAACGAGTCGCCACCTGCCGTTCGGCCCCGGTGTCGAGAATGGGTGCAGCTTAGCGCCAAGTCAGCGCCCAAGGAATGGCTGAAACCGCGACTATGACGGAGTTGCCATCATGTTCAGCGTTGATTCAGCCTTTGCCACCGGAACATGGCGATTCAGCCAGTCCGCCACGCGCGGCCACACCTGGGTTTGCGCGGCTTTGCTGACCAGCATCGGCACGTGGCCGAAGTCTTCGCTGAAGCCCTGTTCGCGGCCCAGGACGAGAAACGTCTTATCGTCGCTGCCGAAGCGCTCGAAGAGCTCGCGGCAGGCCCATTCCGGGTCCTGATGATCGCCAGCGCCAGCCACGCACAGCAGCGGGACCGTGACCTGTTGCAGCCCGGCCCACCAGTCATCCTTCTTGTGGCCGAAGCTGCCGAACAGGCCGCGCCAGCGCATGTTCTCCAGAAGGACGCCCATGGGTTCGTCTTCCGGGCCACGCTTGAAACGCGGGCCCGAAACGTGCTCGAAGCGCTTGAGCAGCAGCCGTGCGACCCATTGCAGCGGCGGCACTTTGAGCGGCCAGTGGCTGCGGGTGACCTGACTGCCGAACAACGCCACCGACGCGGCGTCGTCCGTCGTCAGGTAGTGCCCGCCCAAAGCCGCAGCGAGGGTCGTGCCGCCCAGGGAATGGCCGATCCAGTGGGGGGCCTCGCCAGTCTGCTCGCGCACGAACCCGGCGATGGCCGGCAGATCAAAGCGCGCATAGTCAGCCACGCCGTTGTCTTTGTACGCACTGTTACGCGCCGACAGGCCGTGCCCGCGCATTTCCGGAATCCACACATCGAACCCGGCACGGGCCAGATAAGCGCCCAGTCCGATGCCTTTGGGGGAGTACCAGAAGCGTCGATTGGAAAAGCTGCCGTGCAGCAGGACCACCGGCACGCCTCGGGCATCCGGGGCGGACACAAGACCCAGCCGGGTGACGGCGATTTCGACGGTGAAATCCGGGCTGTTGCCGGGCTTCAAACGGTAGACGTCCTCGGTCAGGTCGCCACGACGCTCGGCACTGATCAAGGCCACGGGAAAGAGATGACTGCTGCTTTGCATGGTGCTTTTGCTGGATGCTCTTGGTGGAGGGGGAACGGCGGTTGGGCTAGACAGCAGGTTGACGCTGCCAGCGCGCTGAAAATCACCCACAAAAAAGGGCGGATTCGTTAGAGAACCGCCCTCTCGGGAAACCGGCCCATGGAAACGGGCCGGCATCTTACTCGATCTGCATCAGGTTGGAGCGTCCTCTTCGGACAGGAAGAACCAGGTCTCCAGTACCGAATCAGGATTGAGGGACACGCTTTCGATGCCCTGCTCCATCAACCAGCGCGCGAGATCCGGATGATCGGACGGGCCCTGACCGCAAATGCCGATGTACTTGCCGGCCTTGTTACAAGCCTGAATGGCGTAGGACAACAGCTTCTTGACCGCAGGATTACGCTCGTCAAACAGGTGGGCGATGATCCCGGAGTCACGGTCCAGCCCCAGGGTCAGCTGGGTCAGGTCGTTGGAGCCGATGGAGAACCCGTCGAAGAATTCGAGGAATTCATCGGCCATCAGGGCGTTGGACGGCAGCTCGCACATCATGATCACGCGCAGACCGTTCTCGCCACGGGCCAGCCCGTTTTCGGCGAGCAGATCGATGACCTGACTCGCTTCGCCCAGGGTGCGCACGAACGGCACCATGATTTCGACGTTGGTCAGGCCCATCTCGTTGCGCACACGCTTGAGGGCACGGCACTCCAGCTCGAAACAGTCGCGGAAGTTTTCGCTGATGTAACGGGACGCGCCACGGAAGCCCAGCATCGGGTTTTCTTCTTCCGGCTCGTAAAGCTTGCCGCCGATGAGGTTCGCGTATTCGTTGGACTTGAAGTCCGAGAGGCGCACGATGACTTTCTTCGGCGAGAACGCCGCCGCCAGGGTGCTGATGCCTTCCACCAGCTTCTCGACGTAGAAACCGACCGGATCGTCGTAGCCGGCGATGCGCTTGTCGACGCTTTCCTTGATGTCCTGAGGCAGGTTGGCGTAGTTCAGCAGCGCCTTGGGGTGCACGCCGATCATGCGATTGATGATGAATTCCAGACGCGCCAGGCCGATGCCGGCGTTGGGCAACTGGGCGAAATCAAAGGCGCGATCGGGGTTGCCGACGTTCATCATGATTTTGAACGGCAGGTCAGGCATGGCGTCGACGGAGTTCTGCTTGATGTCGAAGCCCAGCTCGCCTTCGAAGATGTAACCGGTGTCGCCCTCGGCGCAGGACACGGTGACGCCCTGACCTTCCTGCAACAGCTCGGTGGCGTTGCCGCAACCCACTACTGCCGGAATGCCCAGCTCGCGGGCGATGATCGCGGCGTGGCAGGTGCGCCCGCCGCGATTGGTGACGATGGCGCTGGCGCGCTTCATCACCGGTTCCCAGTCCGGGTCGGTCATGTCGGAGACCAGTACGTCGCCGGGCTGGACCTTGTCCATCTCGGACACGTCCTTGATGATCCGCACCTTGCCGGCGCCGATGCGCTGGCCGATGGCGCGGCCTTCCACCAGAACGGTGCCCTTCTCTTTCAGCAGATAGCGTTCCATGACATTGGACGAGCTGCGGCTTTTCACGGTCTCGGGACGAGCCTGCACGATGTACAGCTTGCCGTCGTCGCCGTCTTTGGCCCACTCAATGTCCATCGGGCACTGATAGTGTTTTTCGATGATCATCGCCTGGCGTGCCAGGTTGCTGACTTCCTCGTCGCTGAGGCAGAAACGCGCGCGATCGGCCAGGTCGACGTCGATGGTCTTGACCGATTTGCCGGCCTTGGCTTCTTCGCCGTAGATCATCTTGATCGCCTTGCTACCCAGGTTGCGGCGCAGGATCGCCGGGCGACCGGCTTCAAGGGTGTTTTTGTGAACGTAGAATTCGTCCGGGTTGACCGCGCCCTGAACGACGGTCTCGCCCAGGCCGTAGGCACCGGTGATGAAGACGACATCGCGGAAACCGGACTCGGTGTCCAGGGTGAACATGACGCCTGCGGTGCCGGTTTCAGAACGCACCATGCGCTGCACGCCAGCGGATAACGCCACCAGCTTGTGGTCGAAACCCTGATGCACGCGGTAGGAAATGGCGCGGTCGTTGAACAGCGACGCGAAGACTTCTTTCGCCGCGCGGATCACGTTTTCCACGCCACGGATGTTCAGGAAGGTTTCCTGCTGACCGGCGAACGAGGCATCCGGCAAATCTTCTGCGGTGGCGGAGGAGCGCACGGCAACCGCGATATCCGGGTTGCCCGCCGACAGCGCGGCGAAAGCGGTACGGATTTCGGCGTTGAGCTGCTCGGGGAATTCAGCCTCCATGATCCACTGACGGATTTTCGCGCCGGTTCTGGCCAGCTCGTTGACGTCGTCAACGTCCAGAGCGTCGAGGGCCTTATGGATCTGAGCGTTCAGGCCACTCTGCTCAAGAAAATCACGGTAGGCCTGAGCGGTAGTGGCAAAGCCACCGGGAACGGACACGCCTGCGCCCGCCAGGTTGCTGATCATCTCGCCGAGGGATGCGTTCTTGCCCCCCACGTGCTCAACATCATGTTTGCCGAGCTTATCGAGGGAAACTACGTACTCTACCAAGGTGATTTCTCCACTAACCGGTTATTGTTGGGAACGCTTTTGGTGCGGGAATCGCGGCGATTGAAAACAGGTAGAATGCGGCCAGTCATGGCCCGCAAGCCGGCCTATCATATCCACAAATTGTCTTCAGCTTAAGGCCCCGGGGCGCAAATGAAACGATCCGCTTTTTTCATCTCCGATGGCACCGGCATCACCGCCGAAACCCTTGGCCAGAGTCTGCTAGCGCAATTTGAAAACATTACATTCAACAAGTTCACGCGGCCCTATATCGACAGCGTCGAAAAGGCGCGGGCCATGGTGCAGCAAATCAACAAGGCCGCCGAGAAGGACGAGGCCCGTCCGATCATTTTCGACACCATCGTCAACCAGGACATCCGCGAGATTCTCGCGACCTCAGACGGCTTCATGATCGACATCTTCTCGACCTTCCTCGCCCCGCTGGAGCTGGAGCTTAGTTCACACTCTTCGTACTCGGTGGGGAAATCCCACTCGATCGGGCACAACTCCAACTACATGGAGCGGATCGAGGCGGTGAACTTTGCGCTGGACAACGACGACGGCGCCAGAACCCATTACTACGACAAGGCCGACATCATCCTGGTGGGGGTGTCGCGCTGCGGCAAAACCCCGACCTGCCTGTACATGGCCATGCAGTTCGGCATCCGCGCGGCCAATTACCCGCTGACCGAAGATGACATGGAGCGCCTGCAGTTGCCTGCCGCGCTGAAGCTGCACCGGGACAAGCTGTTCGGCCTGACCATCGATCCCGACCGCCTCACCGCGATCCGCCACGAACGCAAACCCAACAGCCGCTACGCCAGCTACGCCCAGTGCGAGTTCGAGGTGCGCGAAGTCGAGGGCCTGTTCCGCCGCGAAAACATCCCGCACATCAATTCCACGCATTTTTCGGTGGAGGAAATCTCGGCCAAGGTGCTGGTGGAGAAAGGCGTCGAGCGGCGGTTTAAGTAGCTGCGCAGCGGCAAGTTTGAAGCTGCAAGCTGCAAGTTGGCCGGAGCAGGCCATGCGCTCCGGTCAGAAGCTGTTGCCCGGCACTCGCACCCATCCCTCCATCAATACCCGCGCGCTGCGGCTCATGATGGCTTTTTTGACCTGCCATTCGCCGTCGACCAACACGGCTTCAGCGCCGACACGCAGGGTTCCGGAAGGATGGCCGAAGCGCACGGCACTGCGCTCGCCGCCGCCCGCTGCCAGATTGACCAGCGTTCCGGGAATCGCGGCTGCCGTGCCGATGGCCACTGCTGCGGTGCCCATCATCGCGTGGTGCAGCTTGCCCATGGACATGGCGCGCACCAACAGATCGGTGTCTGCGGTGGTGACCCGTTTGCCGCTGGAAGACAGGTAGTCCGCAGGCGCGGCCACGAACGCTACTTTGGGCGTGTGCTGACGCGTCGCTGCCTCCTCGACCGTGCCGATCAGCCCCATGCGCAAGGCGCCATAGGCCCGGATCGTTTCGAACATGCTCAGGGCCTTCGGATCGCTGTTTATTGCGTCTTGCAATTCGCTGCCGGTGTAGCCGATGTCCCGGGCGTTGACGAAAATCGTCGGGATGCCGGCATTGATCATCGTCGCCTTGAACGTCCCCACGCCCGGCACTTCAAGCTCGTCCACCAGATGGCCGGTGGGGAACATCGAGCCGCCTGCGCCCTCCTCGTCTGCGGCAGGGTCCATGAATTCCAGCTGCACTTCCGCCGCCGGAAAGGTCACGCCGTCGAGCTCGAAATCGCCGGTTTCCTGCACCGCGCCGTCGGTCATCGGCACGTGGGCGATGATGGTTTTGCCGATGTTGGCCTGCCAGATGCGCACCACCGCCACGCCGTTCCGGGGAATGCGCGCCGGGTCAACCAGACCGTTGCTGATCGCGAACGGGCCGACTGCCGCTGACAGATTGCCGCAATTGCCGCTCCAGTCGACGAAGGGCTTATCGATGGCCACTTGACCAAACAGGTAATCGACGTCGTGATCGGCTTTCTCGCTCTTTGACAGGATCACCGTTTTGCTGGTGCTTGACGTCGCGCCGCCCATGCCATCGATCTGCTTGGCGTAGGGGTCGGGGCTGCCGATCACCCGCAACAGCAAGGCATCACGGGCCGCACCGGGGGTTTGCGCGGCTTCAGGCAGGTCGTCCCGGAGGAAAAACACGCCCTTGCTGGTGCCGCCGCGCATATAGGTCGCGGGAATCTTGATCTGTGCGGTGGAAGCCATCAACTGCTCCTTCTTTATATAGAGCGCGCGTCATAAAGAGCGCGCGTCGGCTCAGGCGACGGCGGCGGATTCGAGGAAGTCCTGGGCGAAGCGTTGCAGCACGCCGCCGGCCTCGTAGATCAACACCTCTTCCCCCGTGTCGAGACGGCAGGTCACCGGCACCTCCACGCGCTCGCCGTTCTTGCGCTGGATGATCAGCGTCAGCGTTGCGCCCGGCGTGCGCGCGCCGATCACGTCGAAGGTTTCAGTACCGTCGATACCCAGGGTCAGGCGATTGGTGCCCGGCTTGAATTCCAGCGGCAGCACGCCCATGCCCACCAGATTGGTGCGGTGGATACGCTCGAAGCCTTCGGCGACGATGACTTCGACACCCGCCAGGCGCACGCCCTTGGCGGCCCAGTCCCGGGACGAACCCTGACCGTAATCGGCGCCGGCAATGATGATCAGCGGCTGCTTGCGCGCCATGTAAGTTTCGATGGCCTCCCACATCCGCGTGACCTGGCCTTCCGGCTCGATCCGCGCGTAGGAACCCTGCTTGACCTTGCCGTTTTCCACCACCATTTCATTGAACAGCTTGGGGTTGGCGAACGTGGCGCGCTGGGCCGTCAGGTGATCGCCGCGATGGGTGGCGTAGGAGTTGAAGTCCTCTTCAGGCAGGCCCATTTTCTCCAGGTACTCGCCGGCGGCGCTGTCGAGCATGATCGCGTTGGACGGCGACAGGTGATCGGTGGTGATGTTGTCCGGCAACACCGCCAGCGGACGCATGCCCCTGAGGGTTCGTTCGCCGGCGAGCGCGCCTTCCCAGTACGGCGGGCGACGAATGTAGGTGCTCATCGGGCGCCAGTCGTACAGCGGCGCGACTTTCGGGCCGGTGTCTTCGTGGATGGCGAACATCGGGATGTACACCTGACGGAACTGCTCCGGCTTGACCGAGGCCTTCACCACCTGGTCGATCTCGGCGTCGCTCGGCCAGAGGTCTTTCAGGCGGATTTCTTCGCCGTTGGGGCCGAGGCCCAGCACGTCTTTCTCGATATCGAAGCGGATTGTTCCGGCGATGGCGTAGGCCACCACCAGCGGCGGCGAGGCGAGAAACGCCTGCTTGGCGTAAGGGTGAATGCGCCCGTCGAAGTTGCGGTTGCCCGACAACACCGCCGTGGCGTACAGGTCGCGGTCGATGATTTCCTGCTGGATCACGGGATCCAGCGCGCCGGACATGCCGTTGCAGGTGGTGCAGGCGAACGCGACGATGCCGAAACCCAGTTGCTCCAGCTCGCCGGTCAGCCCTGCTTCATCCAGGTACAGCGCGACGGTTTTCGAGCCCGGCGCCAGGGACGACTTCACCCAGGGTTTGCGCGTCAGCCCCAAACGATTAGCGTTGCGCGCCAGCAAACCTGCGGCGATGACGTTGCGCGGGTTGCTGGTGTTGGTGCAGCTGGTGATGGCGGCGATGATCACCGCGCCATCCGGCATTTCGCCCGGGGTCTCCTGCCACGGCGCCGCGATGCCTTTGGCGGCCAGATCGGCCGTGGCTACACGTGCATGGGGGTTGGACGGCCCGGCCATGTTGCGCACCACGCTGGACAGGTCGAAACGCAGCACCCGCTCATATTCGGCGCTGACCAGGCTGTCGGCCCAGAGCCCGGTGTGGCGGGCGAAGGTCTCGACCAGCTGCACTTGCTGGTCTTCGCGACCGGTCAGCCTGAGGTAGTCGATGGTCTGTTGATCGATGCTGAACATGGCGGCGGTGGCGCCGTATTCGGGGGCCATGTTCGAGATGGTCGCGCGGTCGCCGAGGGTCAGCGCGCGGGCGCCCTCGCCGTAGAACTCCAGGTACGCGCCGACGACCTTTTGCTGACGCAGGTATTCGGTGAGCGCCAGCACCACGTCGGTGGCGGTAATGCCTGGCTGCGGACGGCCCGACAGTTCGACGCCGATGATGTCCGGCAGGCGCATCCACGAGGCGCGGCCGAGCATGACGTTCTCGGCTTCGAGGCCGCCGACGCCGATGGCGATGACGCCCAGCGCATCAACGTGAGGGGTGTGGCTGTCGGTGCCGACCAGGGTATCGGGGAAGGCAACGCCGTTCAGCGTCTGGATCACCGGTGACATCCGCTCCAGATTGATCTGATGCATGATGCCGTTGCCCGGCGGGATCACTTCGACATTCTTGAAGGCCTGCTTGGTCCAGTTGATGAAGTGGAAACGGTCTTCGTTGCGACGGTCTTCAATCGCCCGGTTCTTGCTGAAGGCATCCGGGTCGTAGCCCCCGCATTCGACTGCCAGCGAGTGGTCGACGATCAACTGCACGGGCACCACCGGATTGACCTGCGCGGGGTCGCCGCCCATGTCGGCGATGGCGTCGCGCAAGCCGGCCAGATCAACCAGCGCAGTCTGGCCGAGGATGTCGTGGCAGACCACACGCGCGGGAAACCATGGGAAATCGAGGTCGCGCTTGCGTTCGATCAGTTGTGTGAGCGAGGCCGTCAGCGTCGTCGGATGGCAACGGCGCACCAGGTTTTCGGCGAGCACGCGGGAGGTGTACGGCAGCGTGGCGTAGGCGCCAGGCTTGATCCCATCGACCGCCGCGCGGGCGTCGAAGTAATCCAGCGCCGTGCCGGGCAGCGATTTGCGGTATTCAGTGTTCATCGTCAGGACTCGATCACGGAAAAGTTACGGGTGGAGAGCCCCGTGGAACTCTCCTTTCCCCATCAGCGCTGTTCGATGGGCACGAATTTGCGCTGTTCGACGCCGATGTATTCGGCGCTCGGTCGTATGATGCGGTTGTTGGCGCGCTGTTCGAACACGTGGGAGGCCCAGCCGGTCAGGCGCGAGCAGACGAAGATCGGGGTGAACAGCTGAGTCGGGATGCCCATGAAGTGGTACGCCGAGGCGTGGTAGAAGTCGGCGTTGGGGAAGAGTTTCTTCTGCTCCCACATGGTCTTGTCGATGGCTTCGGAGACCGGAAAGAGCACCGTGTCGCCCACCTCCTCCGCGAGCTTTTTCGACCAACCCTTGATCACCTCGTTACGCGGGTCGTTGTCCTTATAGATCGCGTGGCCGAAGCCCATGATCTTGTCCTTGCGTTCGAGCATCGCCAAAGTGCCCTTCGTCGCCTCTTCGGCGGAGGCGAATTTCTGGATCATCTCCATCGCCGCTTCATTGGCGCCGCCGTGCAAAGGACCGCGCAGCGTGCCGATGGCCGCTGTGATGCAGGAAAACAGGTCGGACAGGGTCGATGCGCAAACGCGCGCGGTAAAGGTCGAGGCGTTGAATTCGTGCTCGGCGTAGAGAATCAGCGACACGTCCATGACCTTGCGGTGCAGTTCGCTGGGCGCCTTGTCCAGCAGCAGCTTCAGGAAGTGCCCGGCGATCGACACCTCGTCAGTGACGCAGTCGATGCGCTTGCCTTCGTGGCTGAAGCGGTACCAGTAGCACATGATCGCCGGGAACGCGGCCAGCAGCCGGTCGGTGGAATCGAGCTGCTGGGTGAAGCTGGTTTCGGGCTCGAGATTGCCGAGCATCGAGCAGCCGGTGCGCATCACGTCCATGGGGTGGGTGTCGGCGGGAATGCGCTCCAGCACTTCTTTCAACGCCTGGGGCAGCTCACGCAGGCCCTGGAGTTTCTTCAGGTAGCCGTCGAGTTGCGCCTGGGTCGGCAGTTCGCCGTATAGCAGCAGGTACGCGACTTCTTCGAATCGGGCGTCGGCGGCGAGTTCACGCACGTCGTAGCCGCGGTAGGTCAGCCCGGCGCCGGCCTGGCCGACGGTGGACAACGCGGTCTGCCCGGCCACCTGGCCTCGCAGGCCTGCGCCGCTCAATACTTTTGCTTCAGCCATTGCTGTCTCCAGTCTTGTAGTTGTGAGGGAATCGGCAATTCATTTGCGGCTTTTCTACGATTTCTTCTGCGCAAACAGCGCATCAAGCTTCTGCTCGAACGCGTGGTAGTCGATGCGCTCGTACAACTCCATCCGCGTTTGCATGGTGTCGATCACGTTCTTCTGGGTGCCGTCGCGACGAATCGCCGTGTAGACGTTTTCCGCGGCTTTGTTCATCGCCCGGAACGCCGACAGTGGATACAGCACCAACGCCACTTCAGCGGACTTCAGCTCGTCGGTGGTGAACAGCGGCGTCGAGCCGAACTCGGTGATGTTGGCGAGGATGGGCGCCTTCACCCGCGCGGCAAACAGCTTGTACATCTCAAGCTCGGTGATCGCTTCCGGGAAGACCATGTCCGCGCCCGCCTCGATGCACGCTGCGGCGCGGTCCAGTGCGGACTCCAGCCCTTCCACCGCCAGCGCATCGGTGCGCGCCATGATCACGAAACTGTCGTCGGTTCGCGCATCCACCGCTGCCTTGATGCGATCAACCATCTCCTGCTGCGAGACGATTTCCTTGCCGGGCCGGTGACCGCAGCGCTTGGCGCCGACCTGGTCTTCGATGTGCATCGCCGCCGCGCCGAACTTGATCATCGACTTGACCGTGCGCGCCACGTTGAACGCCGAAGCACCGAAACCGGTGTCGACGTCCACCAGCAGCGGCAGGTCGCAGACGTCGGTGATGCGGCGCACGTCGGTGAGCACGTCGTCCAGGCCGGTAATGCCGAGGTCCGGCACCCCCAGCGAACCCGCCGCCACACCGCCGCCGGACAGGTAAATCGCCTTGAAGCCGGCCCGTTGCGCCAGCAGCGCGTGGTTGGCGTTGATCGTGCCGACCACTTGCAGCGGATGTTCACTGGCGACAGCGTCACGGAAGCGTTGGCCAGGAGTGGTGCTTGTGGTCATTGTTCACCTCGGGCAGTGGCAGCGTGAAAGCGCTGCTCAATATTGCGTTTGGACGCGGCAATGTGTCGGCGCATCAACAGCTCGGCCAGCTCACCGTCACGTTCGGCGATGGCATCGAGAATACGGTGGTGCTCGGCGAACGCCTGGCGCGGACGATTGGGCGTCGTCGAGAACTGGATGCGGTACATGCGCACCAGTTGGTAGAGGTCATCGCAGAGCATCTGGGTCAGCGTGCTGTTACGCGCGCCCTGAATGATCCGGTAATGAAAGTCGAAGTCGCCTTCCTGCTGGTAATAGCCGACGCCGGCCTGAAAGGCGCTGTCACGCTCATGGGTTTCCAGCACGCGGCGCAGTTCGTCGACCTCTTCAACGGTCATGCGCTCGGCGGCGAGGCGACAGGCCATGCCTTCAAGGGATTCGCGGATTTCGTACAGCTCGACCAGCTCGGCATGGCTCAGGGAAACCACGCGAGCGCCGACGTGGGGCACGCGGACCAACAGGCGCTGGCCTTCAAGCCGGTGGATGGCCTCGCGCAATGGCCCACGGCTGATACCGTAGGTGCGCGCCAACTCGGGCTCGGAGATCTTGCTGCCGGGGGCGATGTCGCCCTTGACGATGGCCGCCTGTATGCGACGAAACACGTTCTCGGACAGCGTCTCGGCATCGACCGGCGAAGCAGGGAGAATGTCTGCGGCATTCAACATTGTTGACACCTGAAGAGTGAATGCCAGTAAATCTAGCGAAACACGGCTATTACGTCAAAGCTAAATGGTTGATTGTCGACAATCGTCTAATGGCGACAGGTTCTGGCGAAGTGTCTGACGGCACCTGTCCGCGCCGCCCCTCGGTCGCGCCACAAAAGCTTCATGCTAGAATGCCGGCCGCTCCAGCACCCAAGGGGCAGCAAGCGGCTTTCGCAGGATCGGCACCGTTGGTCAAACCAAAAGCCGATTTCGGCGTCAAAGCAGCTCTTTCACTTTTCATCGCGCCTGGACTTATGAGCCGCCACCCTCTTCTCTTCCTCTTATCCCTGTACCTGCCGGGTCTATTTCTGCCCGGGTTTTTTCTCCCCAGTCTGGCCTTAGCCGCTGAAAAGACCGTCTATGGCCTGAACGAATACGCGGAGCTTGCCGACATCGACCTGCAGGTTGCCGCCAAACTGGACACCGGCGCCAAAACCGCCTCCCTGAGCGCTCGAGACATCAAACGCTTCAAGCGCAATGGCGAATCCTGGGTGCGTTTTTACCTGGCCATCGACGATGCCCACGAACACCCCATCGAACGTCCCCTGGCCCGGGTCAGCAAGATCAAGCGCCGCGCCGGCGACATCGACGCCGATGACGACAAGAAGTACACCGCCCGCCCGGTCATCAGCCTGGATGTCTGCATGGGCGGGGCGCTGCGCACCATAGAAGTGAACTTGACCGACCGCAGCGCATTCCAATACCCGCTTTTGATTGGCTCCGAAGCCCTCAAGCACTTCGATGCGCTGGTTGATCCAAGCCTGAAATACGCAGCCGGCAAGCCTGCCTGCGTCACCGATGCTCAAACCGCAGAGTAACGACATGCGCTCTCTTACCCTCCATCTGAAAATCCTGATCGCGACCCTCGTCACGCTGGGCATCGCGATCACGGCTTACCAGATATTGGTGCTCGGCATTCCGGTGACCGAAGACGAAACCGACGACCTGTGGAACATCGACGCCAAGGTCGAGTTCGTCGCCAACCCCAAGGACACGGTCAAGGTGCAGATGTACGTGCCACCACTGTCCCGGGATTACATCAGCCTCAATGAAAGCTTTATCTCCAACAACTACGGCGTGAACGTCAATCGCGCCGACGGCAACCGCAAGGTCACCTGGTCCGCGCGCCGGGCCAACGGCAATCAGACGTTGTACTACCGGCTGGTGTTGACCAAGCGCTACAGCGGCGAGAAAGCCAAGATCAAAGGGCCGATCTTCCGCGACAGCATCGTTGTGGAAGGCCCGGAAAAAATCGCCGCCGACGCGCTGCTTGCGCCGATCCGGCAACATTCCGCCGACGTCGAGACCTTCGTCAGCGAAGCCATCAAGCGTGTCAACAATCTGAGCGACGACAACGTCAAGCTGCTGCTGGCCGGCGACACGTCGGTGCAGAACAAGGCGCGGATCACTGAAACCCTGCTGTCCATCGCCCACGTGCCGGTGGAGAAAGCCCATACCATTCGCCTGGTCGCCGATCAGCCGCAGTCACCCGAACTGTGGCTGCGCAGCTTCAATGGCAAGGACTGGCTGTATTTCAATCCGGAAACCGGCGAAGCGGGCCTGCCCCAGGACCGCCTGCTGTGGTGGATCGGCAACGACAACCTGATCTCCGTGGAGGGTGGCAAAAAGGCCACCGTGAGTTTCAGCCTGAACAACAGCGAGATGAACGCGATTCGTCTGGCCAAGCTGACCGATGAAAGCACCGACGCCGACTTCCTCGAATACTCGCTGTACAGCCTGCCGCTGCAAACCCAGCAGACCTTCATGATCATGGTGATGATCCCGATCGGCGTGCTGGTGATCCTGATCCTGCGCAACCTGGTGGGCCTGCAGACGCTCGGGACCTTCACCCCGGTGCTGATCGCGCTGGCGTTCCGCGAGACCCAGCTGGGCTTTGGCATCGTGCTGTTCACCATCATCACGGCGCTGGGCCTTTCCCTGCGCTCGTACCTCGAACACCTGAAGCTGCAAATGCTGCCGAGGCTGTCGGTGGTGCTGACCTTCGTCGTGGTGCTGATTGCCGCCATCAGCCTGTTCAGTCACAAGCTGGGCCTTGAGCGCGGGTTGTCGGTCGCGCTGTTCCCGATGGTGATTCTGACCATGACCATCGAACGCCTGTCGATCACCTGGGAAGAACGCGGCGGCGGCCATGCGATGAAGGTCGCCATTGGCACGCTGTTCGCGGCGTCCCTGGCGCACATCATCATGAGCATCCCGGAGTTCATCTACTTCGTGTTCACCTTCCCGGCCATCCTGCTGATCCTGGTGGGTTTCATGCTGGCGATGGGGCGTTATCGCGGTTATCGGCTGACCGAACTGGTCCGCTTCAAGGCCTTCCTCAAGGAAGACGCCGAGCGGGAAACCCATAAATGATCGGCTGGTGGAAAACCTGGAAGGCGCTGGAAGCCAAGGGGATCATGGGCATCAACCGGCGTAACGCCGACTACGTGCTCAAGTACAACAAGCGCAGCCTCTACCCCATCGTCGATGACAAGATCATCACCAAGGAGCGGGCGATCGCGGCGGGCATTCACGTGCCCGAGATGTACGGGATCATTTCCACCGAGAAGGAAATCGACAAGCTCGACACGATCATCGGCGGGCGCAGCGATTTCGTCATCAAGCCGGCCATGGGTGCAGGCGGCGACGGCATTCTGGTCATCGCCGACCGATTCGAAGAGCGTTTCCGCACGATTTCCGGGCGCATCATCAGCCACGACGAAATCGAGCATCAGATTTCCAGCATTCTCACCGGGCTGTATTCCCTGGGCGGCCATCGCGATCGCGCGCTGATCGAATACCGGGTTACGCCAGACCAGATTTTCAAGAGCATCAGTTACGAGGGCGTCCCGGACATCCGCGTGATCGTGCTGATGGGTTACCCGGTGATGGCGATGCTGCGCCTGCCCACCCGGCAGTCCGGCGGCAAGGCCAACCTGCACCAGGGCGCCATCGGTGTCGGCGTCGATCTGGCGACCGGCCTGACGCTGCGCGGCACTTGGCTGAACAACATCATCAGCAAGCACCCCGACACCACCAATGCGGTGGATGGCGTGCAACTGCCGAACTGGGACGGTTTCATGAAGCTCGCGGCAGAGTGCTACGAGCTGTGCGGACTGGGTTATATCGGCGTCGACATGGTGCTGGACCAGGACCGCGGGCCGCTGATTCTGGAGCTGAATGCGCGGCCGGGGCTGAACATCCAGATCGCCAATGACTGCGGGCTGACTCACCGGACCGTGGCGGTGGAAAAGCGGCTCGAAGAGCTGGCGGCGGACGGTGTTCAGGAGAGCCCGGAAGAGCGGGTCAAGTTTGCTCAGGGGTTGTTTGGGCACGTTTGAGTTGTGTCGATTGATCAGGGTGATCGGTGTTCGCCGACAAACTGATGGCGATCACACCGGCCCCTTCCCGGCTAAAGCCGGTCCTACCAGGCACCGCACACATTCGTAGGACCGGCTTTAGCCGGGAAGGCGTCAGGCGGCACACCGCAAAATTCAGCCCAATATTCCCGCCCACAACCTCCTGCCAAATGAAGATTCACCCCATGCGGCATTCCGTCCCTAGAGAACCCTCTCCCATCGCTGTATAGTTTTTTACATACCGAAACAATGAGTAACAGATGTCTTCTGCCAGGCTGTATTCCCCTCTGTTGCTCAGCCTGTCGGCATTGACCGTGACGGCCGCCTGCGCGCTGTTATTGGGTCGCTATCACATCTCAATCCACGAATTCAGCACGTTCATCGCAACGATGCTCGGCCTCAGCGACATGCCTGCGCAACGCTACGACCTGCTCCACAGCCTGATCATCGAGGCGCGCCTGCCTCGGGTTATTGCAGCGGTTCTAGTGGGCGCCGGGCTTTCTGTTTCGGGCGCGGCGTATCAGGGCGTGTTCCGCAATCCGCTGGTGTCGCCGGGTTTGCTGGGGGTGTTGAGCGGTTGTGCGTTCGGCGCTGCGCTGGGGATCATCTGGCACCTGCCGCCTTTGGCCATTGCGCTGGTCGCCTGCATGACCGGGCTGATCGCCGTGGCGGTCGGTCTGGGCATCGCGCACATGTTCCACACCCCGTCGATCTTGCTGCTGGTGCTCGGCGGCATTGTCGCGAACGCCCTCTTCACCTCGCTGCTGTCCATCGCCCAATACATGGCCGATCCGGTGGATCAATTGCCGAGCATCGTCTATTGGCTGCTCGGCAGCCTCAGCGCCGTGGATGCTCAAGCACTGTGGATCATCGGCCCGATTCTGGCCGTGGCGATTGTGCTGTTGTGCCTGACGGGCCGCGCCATCGATGCGCTGTCCCTGAGTGATGACGAGGCCCTGAGCCTGGGCGTGCCGGTCGAGCACATCCGTGGCGGCCTGATCGTGCTGACCACGCTGATCTGCGCACTCACTGTGAGTCTGGCAGGGATGGTCGGCTGGATCGGCTTGTTGATTCCGCATCTGGCGCGGCTGCTGGTCGGCCCCGGCAATTCGCGCTTGCTGCCCCTCAGCGCCTGCCTGGGCGGGATCTTCCTGCTGGCGGCCGACGGCGTCGCTCGCAGCGTGTCGGCGGGCGAAATTCCCCTCGGCATCATCACCGAGCTGTTCGGCGCGATCGCCTTTGTGCTGGTGCTGCATCGCGTGCGCAAGGGTTGGCTATGAAGCGCTTGCAGGCCCGTCAACTGAGCTATCGAATCGGCGACCGCGTGATCCTCGATAACGTCTCGCTGGACATCGCCGCCGGCGACAACATCGCCCTCCTGGGGGCCAACGGCGCCGGAAAAAGCACGTTGATGAAACTGCTGCTGGGGTTGCTGACACCCCACGCCGGCGAGGTGCTGCTCGACGGCCAACCGATGCGCTCGATGAAGCGCCGTGCCATTGCCCGGCAGATTGCCTACGTGCCCCAGAGCCATGTGCCGAGCTTTCCGTTCAGCGTCGCCCACATCGTTGGGCAGGGGCGATTGCCCAGCGTGGGCCTGGGCCATGCACCGAGCCGCGACGACAAGACCTCTGTGCAGCAGGCCCTGACCGACCTGGGCATCCTTCAGTTAAGTGAACGGCCGTACACCGAGCTGTCCGGCGGCGAGCGTCAGTTGGTGCTGATCGCCCGGGCCATGGTCCAGCGCGCCAATACCATCATTCTTGATGAGCCGGTCACCGGCCTCGACTACGGCCATCAGCTGCGCCTGCTGGCCTTGCTCAAGCGCCTCGCCGCCCAAGGCATCAGCATTTTGTCCAGCACCCATCGCCCTGAACACGCTCTTGCCTCGGCCAATCGCGTCCTGGTCCTGCACGACGGCCGACTCATCGCCGACGGCGCCCCCCACGACGTCGTCGACAGCGCCCTCATGGCGCGTCTTTACCAGGTCGCCGTCGAGCAGATCGACAGCAGCGGCCACCGCTTTTTCATTCCTTGCTGAGTGTTTGCATGACCCGATCCCTTTCCACGCGCCTGGCCTTCGCGCCACTCTTGTTCGGCGGCTTCGCCCAGGTCAGCCTGGCCCAAGAAATGACCCTGGCGCCGCTGGACATCAGTGCCGAACAGTCGATTGCCGATCAGGCGCGGGAGAAGTCGGCGACCCTCGGCCCGATGGGTGAGCGCAGGCTGCTGGACACGCCTTATTCCCTCAGCGTGCTGTCCTCGGACCTGATCGACAGCCAGCAGCTCAAAAGCTTCAAGGACATCATCCGCTACATGCCCTCCGTGCAGGCCGACGGCGCCCGGCCGCAGACCCGGGGTCTACAGGGCAGCGTGGTGCAGAACAGCCGGCTGGACGGCCTCAATGTGGTGTCGACCACCGATTACCCGGCCGAGCAACTGGGCGGCGTCGAGGTGCTGAGCGGGCTGTCGGGGTCGCTTTATGGCCCGGCGAATCCGGCCGGCACCTTCAACCTGCTGTCGAAACGCCCGACCGATTTCACCCGCAATCGGGTGACCGTCGGCGTGGGCACCGGTCTGACCTGGCTCAAGGCCGCCGACCTGAGCGGCCCGTTCGACCCGGACGGCAAGATCAAATACCGCCTGAACGTGGCCGACGAGCAAGGCCACAGCTATGCCCCCGGCAGCACGTTGCGCAGGCAACTGGTGAGCCTCGCCACGGACTTTCAGATCAGTGACGACAGCGTCATCGAAACCAACGTCAGCCACTACAACTACCTATCCAAGGGCCTGCCCGGCAAGTTCGCCGTCGCCTCGGGCGTGACGCTGCCCCACGCGCCGGACCCGACCCGCAGCAACCTCGGGCAAAATTACTCCGGCGACAACAACACCACGGACACCGCCAGCGCGCATTTCAAGCATGACTTCGACGGCAACTGGAAACTCGACATCGGCGCGCTGCGGCAGATCGCCGACCGCGAGTCCACCGCGGTCACCAACACGCTGATCAACAACGCCGGCACCTATCGCAGCTCGGTGGCGAGCGCGACCGCCAGCCGCTTCACCATCAACAGCTATCTGGCCAACCTCAACGGCAGCGTCTACACCGCCGGCATTCGCCACGACCTGACCGTCGGTGTCACCGGTTTCGACTGGGACAACTACAACCCCGTGAACGGCGGCACGAAGACCTTGGGTAGCGCCTCATTAAGCAATCCGGTCGGCTTCGACGAGCCTGACTTCCCCGACTTTACCGATCGCTATCACTCGGCCAACGCCCGCCAGCGTTCCTTCGTGCTGGGCGACACCCTGACCTTCACGCCGAAATGGAGCCTGATGCTCAGCGGCAGCCAGAGCCGCTTGACCGCCGACAATTATTCTCAAGCGGGCGTCCACACGTCATCCCAAGACTCGGGCATCAGCACGGCGAGCAGCGTGATGTACAAGCCGGTGGACGACCTGACGCTGTACCTGACTTACGCCGACAGCCTGCAACAGGGTGACAGTGCGGCGGCCGGCAGCAGCAACGCCGGGGCGATCCTGTCGCCGTACCGCAGCCGCATGTGGGAGCTGGGTGGCAAATGGGTCGCGCGCGGGGTCAACCTGTCGCTGGCAGCATTTCAGATCAAACGCCCCTTCGCCTACACCCAGCCCGATAACCTGTACGCCGTGGCGGGTGATCAGCGCAATCGCGGGGTGGAATTCTTGGCCGACGGCGACCTGAGCCAGAATCTCAAGCTGTTCGGCGGCATCACCTGGCTGGACCCGAAGCTGCTGTCCACCGGCAACGACAGCACGGAAGACACGCGCATCGTCGGGCTGTCGCGGATGACGGCCAGTCTGCTGACCGAATACCGCATCGATCAGGTGCCGGGCCTCACCGTCAACCTCAACGCCCGTTATGCCAGCGCGCGCCCCACCGATGACAGCAACGATCACTGGGTGGGCAGCTACAAGACCTTCGACGCCGGCGCCAGCTACAGCACCCGGTTGATGAAACGCGACACGGTCTACCGCCTCGAAGTCACCAACCTGGCCAACGAACGCTACTGGACCAACATCGTCCCCGGCGGGCTGAACGGCTACACCGGTGCCGGCCAAGCCAGCGCCACACCGGCCGCGCCGCGCATGCTGCAGGCGTCGATTCAGGTAGACCTGTGAGGCGGCGGCAGGGCGGCATGCGCCATTTGCTAAAAGGCTTGCTGAGCGGTGTGCTGCTCGCCGGCCTGAGTGCCTGCGCCTTCGCTGATCCGGGTGACGCTGGGCAGAACATTCAGGCCAGTCTGCTGAAACCCGGACAGGTGCAGGACGATAGCGGCCAACGTGTCAGCCTTCCCTGCGAACCCGCGCGTATCGCTGACGCCTGGTACGCCCATCACGTGCTGCTGATGACGCTCGGGGCCGGCTCGCGCATCGTTGCGACGGTCAACCACCCTGAAAGCCAACCGTGGATGTTCAAGGTCCTGCCGACGCTGAACCAGGCCACGGCCATCGAAGGCACGGCGTTCAATGCCGAAACTTTGCTCGCCGAGCACGTCGATCTGGTGTTCACCGCCCTCGGCGACCGTCAGGCCATCGCCTATCGACAGCTGGGCCTGCCGGTCATGCAGATGGGTTACACCGACCTGGCGGGGCTGAAACGCTCGGTGCTCAACACCGCTCAAGCCCTGGGCGGCACAGAGCCCGGCGTGCGGGCCCGTGCCTACAACGGGTTTCTGGATCAGCAATTGGCAGCAGTCAATCGCGTGGTCGCGGGTATCCCGGCGGAGCAACGGCCCAAAGTGCTGCACATCGCCTCGGTCAATCCGCTGAAAGTGGACGGCGCCGACACGCTGATCGACGACTGGATCAAGCTCGCCGGAGGCCGCAATGCCGCGACGGGACTCAAGGGCAACCTGCAAATCGTGTCGGCAGAGCAGTTGCTGGCCTGGCAGCCGGATGTCGTCATTCTCGCTGCCAACGCAGGCCGGCTGGACCAAGCAGCGCAACCGCAACTGCTGAACCAGCTTGAGGCCGTGCGCAACGGGCGCGTCCTGCGCAATCCGGCCGGAGTTTTCCCGTGGGATCGGTACGGCACCGAAGTCGCGCTCCAGGTCGCCTGGGCGGCGCAGCAGCTGCATCCCGCTTTGTTCCCGGACGTGGACATGGCGGCACAGACGATGGACTTCTACCGGCGCTTTTTCGATTACCCGCTGACGCCGGAGGAGGCCCAACGAATTTTGCACGGTGAGCCGCCAGCGACTGCGCCTTCCCCCTAGGACTCGCCCTTGGGGAAGACTACAATCGCCGTCCTCGCGCACTGACTGATCCACGCCTCGCATGCCAACTTGCTCTGTACACCCACTGCCCTATTACGCCGACCCCAGCGGTTACTTCGCCCACGTGCGCGGTGCCCCGGGCGCCGTGCTGCTGGACAGCGGTCGCCCGACTGCGGACCGTGGCCGCTTCGATCTGATCAGCGCCTGGCCGCTGGAAACCCTGCAGCCGGTGGCGGACGAATCCGGTCCGGGCTTTCTCCAGCGCCTGCGTGAATCACTGGCCCGGCTCGGTGAAGCTGATCTGCCCGAGCACTGCGCGCTGCCATTCGCCGGTGGGTTGATCGGTTACCTGGCGTATGACTTCGGCCGTCTGTTCGAGCCCCTGCCCGATCAGGCTACCGATGACCTGCACCTGCCCGCCGCGCGGTTGGGCCTCTACGCCTGGGCGCTGATCAGCGATCACCACGACCACACCAGCCAGTTGGTGTTTCACCCCGCCCTTGATCACGCCGAACGCCAGCGTCTGATCGCGCTGTTCGAGCAACCCGTGGCGCAACCGGCACCATCGTTCACGCTGACAGCGCCCTTCGCGCCGGACATCGATGCCGAGCAGTACCGGCAGGCCGTCGAGCGGATTCACGCCTACATTCAGGCCGGCGACTGCTATCAGGTCAATTTCGCCCAGCGCTTTCGTGCGCAGTACCTCGGTGATCCGTGGGCAGCGTATCAAGCACTGCGGGTGGCCTGCCCCACGCCGTTCGCCGGGTATCTGGCCCTGCCAGAGGGGGATGCGGTGTTGAGCCTGTCGCCGGAGCGGTTCGTCAAAGTCAGTCAGCGTCAGGTCGAGACCCGGCCGATCAAAGGCACGCGGCCGAGAGGGCGAGATGCCGTTGAGGACGCCGCATTCGCTCAAGCGCTGCTTGCGAGTGCGAAAGACCGCGCCGAGAACCTGATGATCGTCGACCTGCTGCGCAACGATCTGGGGCGAACCTGCCGGATCGGTTCAGTGAAGGTGCCGGAGCTGTTCAGTCTCGAGAGCTATCCCAACGTGCATCACCTGGTCAGCGCCGTCACCGGCGAACTGGCCGATGACAAAGACGCGCTGGACCTGATTGGCGGCAGCTTTCCCGGCGGCTCGATCACCGGCGCGCCGAAGATCCGCGCGATGCAGATCATCGACGAACTGGAGCCCAACCGTCGGGCCTTGTATTGCGGCTCGTTGATGTACCTGGACGTGCGCGGCAGCATGGACAGCTCCATCGCCATCCGCAGTCTGCTGGCAAAAGACGGCCAGGTTGCGTGTTGGGGCGGCGGTGGGATCGTCGCTGATTCGCAGTGGGAGGCGGAATATCAGGAGACCTTCACCAAAGTGCGGGTGTTGATGCAAACGCTTGAGGGGATGTGATCGGGACGGTGAACCTGTCCGTTTCGGGTGGCAGCCTTTAGGTGATGTATGGCGGGGAATGCAACCCTGTGGGAGTGACCGGGGTGGCAACCCGACAGGTTTGCCGCCCGCCAAAGCACCCGTGCTCTCCTCGCTTTCAGCCAAACGCCCCGACGTTTTTTGTTACCATCTGCGCCATTACGAGCGCTTAAGCGCCAGCCCTGATCAGGAACCCGCCCAGATGAACCACCCTTTTGACGTTGACGACATCGCCGCCACTTTTGCCAACAAATCCCCGTCCGACATCCTCAAATTCGCCTTTCAGCACTTCGGCGACGACTTGTGGATTTCCTTCAGTGGGGCGGAAGACGTGGTGCTGGTGGACATGGCCTGGAAAATCAACAAGAACGTCAAAGTATTCAGCCTGGACACCGGCCGGCTGCACCCGGAGACCTATCGCTTCATCGATCAGGTCCGCGAGCAGTACAAAATCGACATCGACATCGTCAGCCCGGACCGCGAAAAGCTGGAGCCGATGGTCAAGGAAAAGGGCTTGTTCAGCTTCTACCGCGACGGCCATGGCGAGTGCTGCGGGATCCGCAAGATCGAGCCGTTGCGCCGCAAGCTGTCCGGCGTGAGCGCTTGGGCCACCGGTCAGCGTCGGGATCAGAGCCCGAGCACGCGCAACAACGTCGCCGTAGTGGAAATCGACAGCGCCTTCTCGACCCCGGAACTCACGCTGTACAAATTCAACCCGCTCGCCCAGATGAGCAGCGCCGACGTGTGGAACTACATCCGCATGCTCGAACTGCCGTTCAACAGCCTGCACGAGCGCGGCTTCATCAGCATCGGCTGCGAACCCTGCACGCGTCCGGTCCTGCCGAATCAGCACGAACGCGAAGGCCGCTGGTGGTGGGAAGAAGCGACGCAGAAGGAATGCGGGCTGCATGCCGGGAATATGATCGCGAAGGGATAGAGGAGCAGCGCTAAGCGGCAAGCTTCAAGCTGCAAGAGAACAGCAGTCCGCGTGAGGTCTGCTCCTTCTAGCCGCTTGAGACTTGCCGCTTGAAGCTGAGGCTCGCCTCTCAATGCTCCGGCAGTTGAACCCCGGCAAACAGCTCTTCCAGTTCCTGTTTGTTGTGGCACTGAATGGCTTTGGCCATGACCTCGCGGGTCAGGTGCGGGGCGAACTTCTCGATGAAATCGCACATGAAACCGCGCAGAAAGGTGCCGCGGCGGAACCCGATCTTGGTCACGCTGGCTTCGAACAATTCGCTGGCGTCGAGCACCACCAGATCGCTGTCCAGCTTCGGATCGACGGCCATTTTCGCGACGATGCCGACGCCTAATCCCAATCTTACGTACGTCTTGATCACGTCAGCGTCGGCGGCGGTGAATACCACTTTCGGCGTCAGCCCACGGTGGCTGAATGCTTCGTCCAGCTTGGAGCGGCCGGTGAACCCGAACACGTACGTCACGATGGGGTATTCGGCGAGAATCTCCAGGGTCAGCTTCGGCACCTTGGTCAGCGGATGGCCCTGGGGGACGACCACGCAGCGGTTCCAGGTGTAGCACGGCATCATCACCAGATCGCCGAACAACTCCAGCGCCTCCGTGGCGATAGCGAAATCGACGGTACCGTCGGCGGCCATTTCGGCGATCTGCATCGGTGAGCCCTGATGCATGTGCAGCGCGACGTCCGGGTACTGCTTGATGAAATTGCTGATCACCGGCGGCAACGCGTAACGCGCCTGGGTGTGGGTGGTGGCGATGGACAGCGTGCCCTTTTTCTCGTTGGAGAATTCCTGGGCAATCTGCTTGATGCTTTCGACTTTGCGCAGGATCTCGCCGGCGGTGGTGATAATGCGCTCGCCTGCCGGGGTGACGCGGGTCAGGTGCTTGCCGCTGCGGGCGAAGACCTCGACGCCCAACTCGTCCTCCAGCAGGCGGATCTGCTTGCTGATGCCTGGCTGCGAGGTGTAGAGGCTTTGCGCGGTCGCTGAAACGTTGAGGTCGTGGTGCGCCACTTCCCAGATGTAGCGCAGTTGTTGAAGCTTCATATGTATCCCTCAAAGCCGGAAGACGCCACGGGCATCAGCGACGGTATATAACTGGATTATTGGTCAGGAAGGCAAAGCTAGAACTTTTTATCACTTTTATCCGGTAATGGCACGCAGCTTTTAACGCCCTTGGCACATTCCCGGAATGCGATCACCTCGGTGTGCGCCTGTGCAGCATCGGCACCATGTACACCGGCACGTCGGACAGTTGCAGGACTCGCGCCGCCGTCCGGCCAATCGGCGTATCCCCCTCCCCGCCGTGGCTGCGACTGCCCACCACCAGCAGGTCGACGCTGAGCAGGCGCGCCTGATCGAGTATCACATTGGATGGATCGCCCTGGACCACGCGAACGCTGCGAATCAGGGCAAGGTCCTCATGCCCCTCCCCCAGTTCTTCACGAAAGCTGTCCATGACCCGCGCCTCAATGCCATCAATCACCGTGTTGACGCCCTCACTGTGCAGCTCTTTGAGCACGTCGGCGGCCAGATAACTCTGCAACACGGACTCGGCAAACAGGCCCATTGGCTCCACCACATGCACGACATGCAGCTCGGCATCGAAGGTCCGTGCCAGCACCAGCGCGTGCTGCAGGGTATAAGGCGCATAAGCACCGAGGTCCGTGGCGTAGAGCATCGAGCGGATCATGGGACCCCCGGACAGCCTTTGAAGTGAAGACTTACTCAGCGTAGCAGCGCGCCGCGCACTCAGGCGGCCCGACTGCTGCTTTTCGGTCTAACGCCTCAAGGTTTTAGCTCGTTGCTGATGCCGTGGGGCACATGCCCGGTCGCCACCACTTCCCGCGCGCGCTCACAGTGGCCCGGCTGATCGTCGAAGAACACGTCCGCCGCGAAGGCTTCCAGAAACGCCGATTTGTCCAGGCCGCCGAGGAACAGCGACTCATCCAGACGAATGTCCCACTCGCGCAGTGTGCGGATGACCCGCTCGTGAGCCGGCGCCGAGCGCGCGGTGACCAGCGCCGTGCGAATCGGGCAGGACTCTTCGGGGAATTCGCGCTGCAGGGCGTTCAATGCCGCGAGAAAGGGTTTGAACGGCCCGCCGGGCAAGGGCCGTCGCGCCGCTTCGCGCTCATTGGCCTGAAACGCCTCAAGCCCTCCGGACTGATACACGCGCTCGGACTCATCGGAGAACAGCACAGCGTCACCGTCGAAGGCGATGCGCAGCTCGGCACTGGCCGCGCGACGGGCGCCACCAGAGAGAATGGTCGCGGCGGCGAACCCGGCGTCCAGCGCGCTGCGCACGTCTTCGGCGTGGGTGGACAGGAACAGATGACTGCCGAAAGCGGCCAGATACGGAAACGGACTGCGGCCGCCGACGAACGCCGCGCGGGAAATGTCGAGGCCGTAATGCTGAATCGAATTGAATACGCGCAACCCGGTGTCGGCACTGTTGCGCGAGACCAGCACCACTTCCACCCGGGACTGGTTCAGGCTGGCGTTCAGGCTGAGCAGTTTTTCCACCAGCCGGAACGCATCACCGGGCTCAAGAATTTCGTCCTCGTGGTCGATCTGGTACTGGCGATAGGCAGCGACGCCGCTGGCCATATAAACGTCATGGCTTTCCCGCAAATCAAACAGCGCCCGCGAGGAAATCGCCAGCACCAGCTTGCTCCCCGGGGTTTTTACGTTCAGCTGAGTGCTCATCAGTCTTCCTTAAAGCGGGAGGTGGGCAAGCGCACGGCATTGGCCGTCAACGATTGCCGCGATCAATAAACGCCAGCGCGTGATACAGGGCGCGCACCTTGGGCATGTCGCAGCCGGCGGCCAGCGCAGCCGCAAGGGGCAGGGCGTAGATGGCGTCAAGTTCCAGCGGGCGTTTTCCGGTGAAGTCGTGGTACATGCTCGGCCGATAATCCGGCATCTGGCCAGTGACCTTGAGCAATTGCTCGGCGTAGGCCTCCGGCAGTACGTGCCCGCACGCTTCGGCGCCCTGCACCACTTCCGCCATCAAGCCCTGGATCAGGGCGCGACTGTCGGCGTCAGCCATCAGCGGCGTGGTGCTCGCGTTGAGCAGCACCGATAGCCCGTTGTAGGGCACGTTCCACACCAGTTTCTGCCAGCGTGCTTTGTCGAGGTTGTCCATCGCCACGGAGTCAATGCCCGCCTGGTGAAACAGCGAAGCGCCCTGCTCGACCCAGTGCCCGCGCGTTGCCAAATTGGCCGGCCCGCTGTGGTAGCCGATGTTCACGGCACCAAAGGCTTGGTGGGTGATTTGCCCTGGCCCTGTGCGATGCACGCAGACAAAACACAGGCCGCCCAATAGATGAAGGGAATCCGGTAGTTCGGCGCGCAGCTCTTCCTCAACGCCCAACCCGTTTTGCAGCAGCAACACCTTGGCGTCTGGCGCCGAGGCGTGGACGATAGCGTTGGCCACCCCGCCGTTGCCGGTGGTCTTGGCGCCGACCAGCAGCCAGTCACAGGGCGGCATATCAGCCGCTGAGGCGTAGACCTGGACATTCTCCAGCACCAACGGGCCGTGCACCTGGCTGTCCACGTGCAGGCCATTGCGGGCGACGGCCTCGAATTCGCTGCGCAGCAGAAAATGTACATCGAAGCCGGCCCGGGCCAGCATCACGCCATAGAAGCCGCCGATCGCACCGGTGCCGATGATGCCGATCCGGGGTTTGACTGCGCTTTCGCTCGCTGCACTTTCGCTCATGGAAACTCCGCTTCAGGGTAATTCGTCTGGCGGCGTCGCCAGCGCGTGTGCCAGGCCCGTGACAATAGCGTCGGCTGACATCTGCGTGCGAAGGGCCCCGAAGAAGGCGCCGTCGCGTATCACAAACATCGTCGGCAGATGAAACACGCCGTAGCGCTCCACCGCGCCGCCGTTTTCTTCGGCATCGATCCAGCACAGCCGATCCAGCGGCAACGATTGCTCGGGCAAATGATGCCGGGCCCAGCGGCAACTGGAGCAGCCCAGGCTGGTGAAAATCAGCAGTGAGACGCCGGGCAGATTGAGAAGTTGCTGGTCGAGGTCGAAGTCCGTCAGTTGCAGTTGATCCACGCGCTTCTCCTCTGAATGATGTTCGGGTGACTGAAGGCCTTCGCCGCCTTTCGCAGGACGGGCTTTAGCCGGGAATAGCGGGGTATCAGTCGAGTCGGCTTTCGTCGGGAATATCCATCGTGCCATTCCTCAGTCCGAAACAGGTCAGACAATGCCGCAACCGTTGGACGAAAGCCACGTTTACCCATTGTCGAACCACCGGCTAACGCGCTAAGGTTCGGCTCCCCCGTTGCGCTCAATCATGCTCGGCTCCGCCGCACGGGGACGCTGGCGGCCAGCATCCGTGACCTGATGAGTAACACGATGGCTGATTTACCGATTGACGACCTCAACGTTGCCTCCAACGAGACACTGATCACCCCGGATCAGCTGAAACGCGAAATCCCGCTGACCGCCGCCGCCCAGGCCACTGTCAGCCAGGGCCGCGAAGTCATCCGCAACATCCTCGATGGCAAGGATCACCGCCTGTTCATCGTGATCGGGCCCTGCTCGATCCACGACCTCAAGGCCGCCCACGAATACGCCGATCGCCTGAAAGCGCTGGCGGCCGAGGTGTCCGACACTCTGTATCTGGTCATGCGCGTCTATTTCGAGAAGCCACGCACCACTGTCGGCTGGAAAGGCCTGATCAACGACCCGTATCTGGACGACTCCTTCAAGATTCAGGATGGCTTGCACATCGGCCGTCAACTGCTGCGCGACCTGGCCGAAAAAGGGCTGCCGACCGCGACCGAAGCCCTCGACCCGATTTCGCCTCAGTACCTGCAGGACCTGATCAGTTGGTCGGCCATCGGCGCGCGCACCACCGAGTCCCAGACTCACCGGGAAATGGCCTCGGGCCTGTCCTCGGCAGTTGGCTTCAAGAACGGCACCGACGGCGGTCTGACCGTGGCCATCAACGCCCTGCAATCGGTGTCCAGCCCCCATCGCTTCCTCGGTATCAACCAGGAAGGCGGCGTGTCCATCGTCACCACCAAAGGCAACGCCTACGGTCACGTGGTATTGCGCGGCGGCAACGGCAAGCCCAACTACGATTCGGTCAGCGTTGCCCTGTGCGAACAGGCGCTGAACAAGGCGAAGATCAAGCCGAACATCATGGTTGATTGCAGCCACGCCAACTCCAACAAGGACCCGGCGTTGCAACCGCTGGTGATGGAAAACGTTGCCAACCAGATTCTCGAAGGCAACCAGTCGATCATCGGCCTTATGGTCGAGAGCCACCTGAACTGGGGCTGCCAGGCCATTCCCAAAGACCTCGCCGACCTGCAATACGGCGTGTCCATCACCGATGCCTGCATCGATTGGGACAGCACCGAGAAAACCCTGCGCAGCATGCACGCCAAGCTCAAGGACGTACTGCCAACGCGCAAACGCGACTGACCGTACTGCAGAAACGACAACGCCGAGCACATGCTCGGCGTTTTACTGTGTGAAGCGCGGTTCGGTCAGATCTTGGCAGCCTGCCGCTGGTTGCGCTCCATGTAACGCTCCACATAGGAGCACGAAGGAATCACGGTGTAGCCGATCCGGTCGGCATAGTCGAGGGCCACCTTGGTCAAGGCTGCCGCTATGCCACGTCCGCGCAATTCGTTGGGAACGAACGTACGGTAGATATCCAGGGTCTCTTTACCCAGGTCCATGTACGTCAGATAGGCACGGTAGCCGTCGATATTGACTTCGAACTGGTGACCGGTCTCGTCATGGTGGATGGACAACGCCTCGCTCATCACTACTCCTCGCGGGTCTTGGAATTGGACCCTTACCTTATCGACATTTTCCCGGCGAAGGAACCTCTACAGGCAGTACGACTACTATTGGCTTCTGCAATAGGGCCTTCTGCAATAGAGCTGACTGCGCCACCCTGTGCCGTTTGGACACCGCGAAGAGCATCGCTGTTCTCAAACAATTTGAGCACAGGCGAATATAGGCGCCCCGAGCGAATGCGCTCAAGTGAATCAACTGTTAATTGCGTTGCCGCGCATCCGACTGCACGCCCCATGGAACCTGTTATCGCCGACGAATGTCCATTGAGACGCCATGCCCGGACTCAAGCCACTTGAGGGCCATTTAAACGGCTCTCAAGGGTGCGCCTGTCCCGATAATCGACTATATAAAAATGGTCGATGATACGTGGATGGTAGGGGGAAATCGCCTGGGCCGGAGTCATCTCACAGACACCTGCGCCCTGGGGCTTCTGCGTGCGAAGAAAAAGCGTGAGGAGTTCGACGGAACCCGTTCAAACCCAAGAATTTTCTGCAGATGTTGCGCGCGGTCCGTTTACTTACTACAAACAATGAGTAAGATGTACGCCGGTCGTTTTCTCACTCTCGAGAGATGACTAATTTGATAGAAGTCCTTTAAGGGGAACACGATGAACAACGTTCTGAAATTCTCTGCTCTGGCCCTGGCCGCAGTTCTGGCTACCGGTTGCAGCAGCGCATCCAAAGAAACCGAAGCTCGTCTGACTGCAACTGAAGACGCAGCCGCTCGTTCGCAAGCCCGTGCCGATGAAGCCTACCGCAAGGCTGATGAAGCTATGGCTGCTGCTCAAAAAGCTCAGCAAACTGCTGACGAAGCCAACGAGCGCGCTCTGCGTATGTTGGACAAGGCTAGCCGCAAGTAATAATCCCTCGGGATTATTGATAAGCCGACCCGTTAACGGGTCGGCTTTTTTATTGCCCGGCGTATGGCGTCGCAGCGTTACTGCAGCGTCATTGGCGCTTCGCCCACCGCGGGGGCCGGCGTGGTCGGCACGGCAATTTCGACCGGCATTCCGTCTTCGGCAGCCACCACGTCCCGCACTTCATCCCAATTGATCCGCAGGCTGTTGGCCAGGTCTTCGCGCTTGAGCAGTGCGTTGATCACGGCGGTGTGCTTGTCGACCACCGACGGCTTGCCGCTTTCGTCCAGCGGCGTGTGCGCTTCGAGGTAAACCTTGCCGCCGCTGACGCCGAACTTGTACGGCTCGCTCATGATGCGCACGGTGGTGCCCACCGGGACCATGTCCGCCATTTCCAGCACGTTGTTGTTGTACATGCGGAAGCAGCCGTGACTGGTGCGCATGCCGATGCCGAACTTCTTGTTCGAGCCATGGATCAGGTAGCCCGGCAGCCCGAGGCCGAATTTGAACGGGCCCAGGGGGTTGTCCGGCCCGGCCGGGACCACGTTGGGCAGGATATCGCCGTCGGCGGCGTGCTCGGCCTTGACCGACGCAGGCGGCGTCCAGGTCGGATTCGGTGTTTTGGCGGTGACCTTGGTGGTGAAGACCGGCGAACCCCAGCCTTCGCGACCGATACCCAGCGGGAAGGTGTACACCACGTTCCGGCCTTTCGGGTAGTAGTACAAACGGTACTCGGCGAGGTTGATGACGATGCCTTCCCGCGGACCCGGCGGCAGGATGAAACGCGTCGGCAGCACCACCTGGGTGCCTGCGCCCGGCAGCCAGGCATCGACGCCCGGGTTGGCGGCGATCATTTCCAGGTAACCCAGGTCGTAGCGCGTGGCCAGGTCAGCGAAAGTGTCTTCGTACTTGGCGGTCACGGTCTGCACCTGGCCGATGATGTCCTCACCGGGCGGCGGCAACGGAAACTCCAGGGCGGAGACGGGGCCGGCCGCGCACAGCGCAGCGAGCGACAGACAGCGGGCGAAAGCTGGAATGCGCGACAACATCCGGAGAATCCTTGGTAAACGGAAGGCTTGATTGTGCGCGATTGTACACGCACCCCTGCGCGTCCGGGAGTGTTCGCGTGGCCTTAAACGCCGGCTTCCAGTTCCGGCCAGATCGGGTGCCAGCCGCGCCGTTGCGCGTCGATGATCGCCCGGCACAGCGGGCACAGGCGCTCGTCCTGATAAACCGTCTGCTGCACTTCCGACCAGCGCGGCTGCGCCGGCAACAAGGTGCCGCACAACGTGCGGTCGGCGGAGCCTGCCAGTTCGAGCTGGCGAGCGACCAGATGCACAAGGATTTCCTGGCACGCGAACAGGTCGAGCTGTTCGTCAGGCTCGATCAGTTGATAGGCATAAAGGGACCAGGCAGGACGGCGCGGCATTGGGGGCTCCAGAGCGGGGGCGCCACATTAGCCGAAAGCCCCCGTCCGGAAAAGGCCTGCAGGCCTTTAAATCAGCGGTTTTGGTCTGAGGGCCTGGAAACCGTACAACTGCCGTCGCGGCATCGGCGGCTGCCATCCGGATGAGGTAACCACGCCAGCTGGGGACGAAAGCGGCAGAACAGCCGATAACCGAGGTTCAACAGGGGTCTCAACGGCCGCCATGACAGTGGCGCAGCCCAGGCGCCAAGCCCGGCTGCACGCCAGCTCCAGAGCGTCGCATCCAGGCCCGTGACCCAGGTGCCATCGTCGAAACGGGCATGCAAAACAGACTGCATCTGCTCATGGGTGAATCCAAGAGCCGGTGCATCAAAGCCCTCTTCGCTCATGTCGACGAACAGCAGTCGCGCGGTTGTTGTGTCTGCGCCTGCCTCTGCGTTCGCGCAAGCGTGGGAACGCAGGAGTTTGATCTCCCGCGCGCAAAGCGGGCAGTCACCGTCGTAGTACAGCGTGAGTAGCCACTGCTCTTTCTTGTACATCTTTTGGGTCCTGTATAGGTTTGGGCCACCATAGGCGCAAACCTTCGTGCTGGCAATGAGCGGTCCCTCGCACCCGATGTTTGACCCCATCGCCGAACGCCTGATGTCTGCAGCCGCGACTAAAGCAAGGGTTTAAGGACCGGCCAGACGTTATCCAGCAAGTACGGCTGAGCCGGAACATTGGGGTGAATGCCGTCTTGCTGGGTCATGTCAGGCCGGCCGCCAACCCCTTCCAGCATGAACGGCACCAGAGGCACATTGGTCTCCTCAGCGACTTTCGGGTACACCGCCGCGAAGGCCGTGGTGTAGCGCTCACCGTAGTTAGGCGGGATTTTCATGCCCAGCAGCAGCACCTTGGCCCCCGCCGCCTTGGACTGCTCAACCATGTCGGTAAGGTTTTGTTGCAATTGCGCCGGCGGTTGCCCGCGCAGGCCGTCATTACCGCCCAGTTCGAGGATCACCAGATCCGGTTTGTGCTCGGCAAGCAGCGACGGCAGCCGCGCCTGGCCTCCTGCGCTGGTGTCGCCGCTGACCGACGCATTGACCACTTTTTCCTTGAAGCCTTCCTTCGCCAGACGCTGTTCCAGCAGACTGACCCAACCCAACCGGGTATCCAGGCCGAAAGCCGCGCTGATACTATCGCCAACGATCAGCACCGTGCCTGCCATCGCGCCTTGTGATACCAGCAGCAAACCCAGGCCAGCACTTAAAAACCACGCACGCATCGGATTCTCCATGAGCGAAAGTATTCTCAGTGCTCGGAACCTCAGCAAAGTGGTCCCAAGCACCGAAGGTGACTTGACCATCCTGCACGAACTCTCCCTGGAACTAAACAAGGGCGACACGCTGGCCATCGTCGGCGCGTCGGGCTCGGGCAAATCCACCCTCCTCAGCCTGCTGGCCGGTCTCGACCTGCCCAGCGCCGGTTCCGTAGTCCTGTCGGGGCGCAACCTCAGCGAGCTGGATGAAGATCAGCGCGCCCGGGTTCGCGCCGAATACGTGGGCTTTGTCTTCCAGTCCTTCCAGTTGCTCGACAGCCTGAACGCGCTGGAAAACGTCATGCTGCCCATGGAGCTTGAGGGCCGCAAAGACGCCCGCGATCAGGCCCGGCATCTGCTGGAGCGGGTCGGCCTGGGTCAGCGCCTGACCCACACACCACGGCAGCTGTCGGGCGGCGAGCAGCAACGGGTCGCCATCGCCCGTGCATTTGCCGCCGACCCGGACGTGCTGTTCGCCGATGAGCCCACCGGCAACCTGGACAGCTACACCGGCGAGCGCATCAGCGATCTGCTGTTCGAGCTGAACCAGGAGCGCAACACGACGCTGGTGCTGGTCACCCACGATGAGCGCCTGGCCCACTGTTGCCGGAGCCTGATCCGTCTGGAGGGTGGCCGACTGGTCGCCCCAATGGAGCCTTGATGGCACGCCTGCCTTTCTCACGCCTGCTCAGCCTCGCGGCGCGCCAGCTCATGCGCGATGCCCGCGCCGGCGAGCTGCGCGTGCTGTTCTTCGCACTGGTGGTGGCGGTTGCCGCCAGCACCGCCATCGGCTATTTCGGCGCACGCCTCAACAGCGCCATGCTGCTGCGAGCGACGGAGTTTCTCGGTGCTGACCTGATCCTCGGCGGCTCCACGCCGGCGACACCTGCGCAGATCGATGCCGGCAACGCGCTGAAGCTGGATCACTCGCAGATCGTGATTTTCTCCAGCGTGGTGGCCACCGATAACGGCATCCAGCTGGCCAGCGTCAAGGCCGTCGATGGGGCGTACCCATTGCGCGGCGAGCTGAAAAGCGCGCCTGCCCCCTACGAAGCGGAAACCGTTGGTGGTGAGCCCCAAGCCGGCGAAGCCTGGGCGGAAGCGCGGATCCTGGTGGCGCTCAACTTGAAAGTGGGCGACAGCATCGACGTCGGTTCCAAGACCTTGAAGCTGACCCGGGTGCTGACCTACGAGCCCGACCGCGCCGGCAACTTCTACAGCCTGACGCCCCGGGTGATGATCAACATGGCCGACCTTGAGGCCACCAAGGTCGTGCAGCCCGGCAGCCGCGTCAGTTATCGAGATCTGTGGCGCGGCACGCCCCAGGAACTCGCGGCTTACCGCAAGGCCGTCGAACCCGGGTTGGCGCCGAATCAGAAAATCGACGACGCCCGTGATGGCAATCAACAGATCGGCGGCGCGCTGGGCAAGGCCGAGCGTTACCTGAACATGGCCAGTCTGGTCGCGGTGCTGCTGGCCGGCGTGGCGGTTGCCTTGTCGGCGGCGCGTTTCGCGGCGCGGCGTTTCGATGCCAGTGCGCTGCTGCGTTGCCTGGGCCTGTCGCGCAATGAAGCACTGGTGCTGTTCGGTTTGCAGCTGGCGATGCTCGGCGTTGCGGCCAGTGCGGCAGGCGCCCTGCTCGGCTGGTTTGCCCAACTGGGCCTGTTTCATCTGCTGGAGAGCCTGCTGCCCGCCGCCGTGCCGCCGGGTGGCTGGCTGCCGGCAGTCGCCGGTATCGGCACCGGGCTCGTCGCCCTGGCCGGCTTTGCACTGCCGCCGCTCGCAGCGTTGGGTCGCGTGCCACCGCTGCGGGTATTGCGTCGGGACATGCTGCCGATCCCGGCCAGCACGTGGCTGGTCTATGGCGCGGCGCTGTTCGCGCTGGGCCTGATCATGTGGCGCTTGAGTCTGGACCTGGTGCTGACGTTCGCCCTGCTCGGCGGCGGTCTGATCGCGGCGCTGGTGCTCGGCGGTGTATTGCTGCTGGCCCTGAAAAGCCTGCGCCGCTTGCTGGCCGGGGCCTCGCTGCCGTGGCGTCTGGGCTTGGGTCAGCTGTTGCGCCATCCCATGGCCGCCGCCGGCCAGTCCCTGGCGTTCGGGCTGATTCTGCTGTCGATGGGACTGATTGCGCTGCTGCGCGGCGAGCTGCTCGACACCTGGCAGAACCAGCTGCCCAAGGATGCGCCAAACTACTTCGCGCTGAATATCCTGCCCAACGACAAGGATAATTTCGCTGAACGCATGGGGCGTCTGTCGACCCACAGCGCGCCGCTGTACCCGATGATTCCAGGGCGCTTGATGACCATCAATGGCGAGCCGGTGAGCAAGTTCGTCACCAAGGACTCCCGTGGCGAAAACGCCACCCAGCGCGACCTCAACCTGACGTGGGCGGCCACGATGCCGGAAGGCAACAGCATCACCGCCGGCCAGTGGTGGGCGAGCGATCAGCCGCCTGCGGAGGGCGTGGTCCCCGGCGTGTCGGTGGAAACCAAACTGGCCAACAGCCTGAACATGAAACTGGGCGACACCCTCGGTTTCGTGATCGGCGGTCTGACCCGCGAGGTCAAGGTCACCAGCCTGCGCGACATCAACTGGGACACCTTTCAGCCCAACTTCTTCATGATCTTCCAGCCCGGCACCCTCAAGGACGTGGCGGCCACGTACCTGACCAGTTTCTATCTGGCGCCGGGCAATGATCAGCAGATCGTCGAGCTGTCCCGGGCCTTCCCGGCCGTGACGATCCTGCAGGTGGAAGCGTTGCTGGAGCAGCTGCGCAGCATTCTCGATCAGGTGACGATGGCGGTGCAGTACGTGCTGCTGTTCGTGCTGGCGGCGGGGATGGCGGTGCTGTTCTCCGGCTTGCAGGCGACGCTCGATGAGCGGATTCGACAGGGCGCTCTGCTGCGGGCGCTGGGCGCCAACCGCGCGTTGCTGATCAAGGCCCGGCGCATCGAGTTCGGTCTGCTCGGGGCGGTCAGCGGTGTGCTGGCGGCGATTGGCTGTGAACTGGTGAGTTTTGCCCTCTACCGCTATGCCTTCAACCTGCAGTGGCACCCCCACGCCTGGCTGCTGGTGCTGCCACTGATCGGCGCCTTGCTGGTCGGCGGCGCAGGCGTGTTCGGCACGCGGCGCGCGCTGAACGCCAGTCCGCTGCAAGTGCTGCGCGAGGGTTAGGAGCAGGATCTGACGGTGGTCGGCAATGCCCCGCCACCGTCTGCTCAAGAAGCCAGACCGGCCAGCGCAACGCTGCGGCTAGTTCAGGTATTCGATTTTAGTGATCCACCATTGCTTGCTGCCGGACGGAACCGGCACCGAGACTTCATCGTCGACTTGTTTCTTCAGCAGCGCCCGGGCCATGGGCGAATCGATGGAGATGTAGTCCATACGGCCGTAGATTTCGTCATAACCGACGATGCGGAAACGCTTGCTCTCGCCCTCCTCGTCCTCGACCTCGACCCACGCGCCGAAGAACACCCGGCCTTCCTGCTCCGGCGAATAGGCAACCACGCGCATGTCTTCCAGACGTTTGCGCAGGTAGCGCACCCGCCGGTCGATCTCGCGCAGCAGCTTCTTGTTGTACTGATAATCGGCGTTCTCGCTGCGATCACCCAGGGAAGCGGCCCACGCCACTTTTTGCGTGATGTCAGGGCGGTGCTCGCGCCAGAGGTAGTCGAGCTCTTTCTTGAGAGCGGCATGGCCCTCGACGGTGATTATTTTGGTGCTGATTTCACTCATTGACGCTGTCTCTGTGCGGCCAGGCCTGGGTCCGGCAGTGCTGGTCTGTGCCTGCCTGTCCTTGTCAGAACGAAGCCTACAGGGTTGGGCTGGCGGGCGGGTAAATCAAGGCGGCGCTCATTTGACCAGACGCTTTTCTTTGGAGGGCCGATAGCCGAAGTAGGCGCTGTAGCATTTGCTGAAATGGCTCGGCGAGACAAACCCGCAGGCCACCAGCACTTCCACCTGGGTCAACTCGGTGTGCTGCAGCAGGCGCCGGGCCTCGGTGATGCGCAATTCCAGGTAATAGCGTTGCGGGGTGGTGCCCAACTGCTCCTGAAAGAGCCGCTCGATCTGTCGCCGCGAACGCCCGGCGTACACCGCCAGTTGCTCAAGCTCCAAGGGTTCTTCCAGGTTGGCGTCCATCAACTTGACCACTTCCTTGAGCGGTGCGCTGACTGTCATGTGCCGGCTTGGCTTGATCCGCCGATAGCGCGACTCCTCGAAAGACAGAATGTCCTCGATGCCTTCGATCAGGGCCTTGTCGTGCAGGGTCTTGATCCATTCCAGCGCCATGTGAAACGCCCCCGCCGGGCTGGCGGCGGTGAGGCGATCGCGGTCGATGACGAAGGCTTCGCTGGTCACCTCACTGACTTTGCAGATCTCCGCCAGGGCGGCGCGGTGCTCGGGGTGAATCGCGCACCGGTAGCCGTCGAGCAGGCCGGCTGCGCCGAGGAACCAGGCGCCATTCCACAGCCCGGCGAGGGTAATGCCATGCTCGGCAGCCGTGGTCAGCAGGTGGGACATTCGCTCATCGGCCTTTAGCCCGGCGCGATAACCGCCACAGACCACCAGCAGGTCGAGGTCCTTCAGCGCCGAGACGTCGAGCCGCGCGTCGGGCCGAATGACGAGCCCCAGATCACTGATCACTTCGCCCTCGTGCAAGCCGAATGTCTGCGAGGTGAACAGCTCGGGGCGCAGAAGGTTGGCCGTGACGAATGTGTCCAGAGCCTGGGTGAAAGCCGGCAACGAGAAGTGTTCGAGCAGCAGGAAGCCGGTTCGGGTCTGGGCCGAGGGGGCAGGCTTGTTCTCATCCACGTAGCGAAGATTCTTGCCCTTCATGCCCCCGCTGAATTCTCGCCGCTCGATCACTGCCGCCTCGCTTTTGCGTCCTGCCCGGGGTGCCGATGGTTGCACCCGTTCGCTCCCCAAGGAGACTTCCTTGATCAACGACGGCCGGGTCTGCGCCATTCTAGCGGAACGGCGCCGGCGTTAAAGTTTTGTCGAGGTGGCCGATACACATCGGCCTGCGAAAAAAAGCCTGCCAGGGCTGACATTCGCCCAACCACCACCCTCCTTACCCACCAGGCTGCTTATGGCGCTCGACCCGACCACCCTGCTGACGATCACCATCGCCCTCGCTGCGGCGGCCGCGCTGTACCTGGCCGTGGAATGGCAGACGGTGCGGGGGCCTTCGTTGCTGTTCTGGAGCGCAGGATTCGCCACCATTTCGGTGGGCTCCACCCTGGCATTGCTGCGCAGCAGCGGCATTCTGGTGATTGGCATCTGGTTCGCCAACGGCTTGCTGGTCACCGCACACTGGCTCTTCCTGCTGGGCGTTGCGCGGTTTACCGAAGCCCGGCTGTCCAAGGCCTGGTACCTGATCTTCGTCGTGTGGCTCGGGCTGTTGCTGCTGCCGGACCAGCCGTGGTGGTCAAAGGTGATGCTGGCCGCCAACTCGCTGTTGATCTCGCTGCTCATGGTCAAGGCCAGCGGGCTGCTGCGCCCCCACGGCAAGTCCCTGAGCGTCGGCGCGGTGCAGTTGCGCTATGTGCTGCTGGTCCACGGCCTGTTCTATTTTTCGAAGGCGGTCACAGCGGTGGTGCCTGGCACGCTGATCGATCTGGCGGCCTTTCGTGGCGAGATCTTCCAGATTTCGCTGGTCGAAGGGACGATGGCGGTGATGCTGATCGCCCTGTCGATGACCGGCTCGGAGCGTCATCGCCGGGAAAAACGCATGGCCCGGCTGGCGGCTCGGGATCCGCTGACGGCGCTGTACAACCGCCGCGCGCTGGAAATGCGCGGGCAGCGTCTGCTGGAAAGTGTCTCGCAGGCTCGGCCGGCAGCGTTGCTGCTGATGGACATCGACAATTTCAAACTGGTCAACGACCTCTATGGCCACAGCGCCGGCGACCGGCTGCTGGTCGCGCTCAGCGACATCATCCGTGCGGCCTTGCCCCAGGGGTCGCTGGCAGCGCGCCTGGGCGGTGACGAATTCGTGGTGTTGCTCAGTGACACGTCCAGCGAGCACTTGCTGGCCGTAGGGAGCACGCTGCGTGAGGCCTTTCACGCGACGGCCTCGGCAACCTTTTCCACGCCCCAGCCCGTGACGTTGAGCATCGGCGCCAGCCTGTTCAGCCAACCGCCGCCCAACCTGGCGGCGTTGATCGAGCGCAGCGATGCGGCCTTGTATGAATCGAAACGGGGTGGACGCAACCGCATTCAGCTGGTAGATCAGAGTGTCAACGGCAGCGATCCGCTGCCCACACAGTGAAGGCTCACCGAAGGAACACCGGCCATGCCCATGAGCAGCCCTCATCTGATCTACCGCGCCCCTGACCCTGAAGATCTTGCCCGCCTGTTCGCCATCTACAGCGACCCGCAGACTCAACTGTTCAACCCTTCGGGGCCCATGACTGATGAGGCCCAGGCGCAGGCCATGCTGGAGGGGTGGATCGAGCACTGGCAGGCCCACGGCTACGGCTGGTGGGCGATTGCGCGCAAGGATGCGCCCGAACACATCATCGGCTTCGGCGGCATCGGGCTTCATGATTTTATGGGCGAGCAGCGAGTCAATCTGGGCTATCGGTTTGCCGTTGAGGCATGGGGACGGGGGTTTGCCACGGAGATGGGCCTAGCCGCGCTGGAACACGGATTCTCGACGCTGAGGCTGGATGAGGTGCTGGGTTACGTGCGGCCGACCCACGCTGCATCGATCCGCGTGCTGGAGAAAATCGGCATGCAACGCTGCGGCGAGCTCGATGACGTGCCCGGCCAGGCCCCAAGCCTGATTTTCAGAGCCGTTGCGGCGCGGTGAGGGGCGGCGAGGTTCAGTGAGAGGTCTGCAGTCCGCAACTGGCGTCGAGCTCATCCCAGGGGTGCGCGGATTCGCGGGCATAGCCGCACGTCGGCAAATGCACAAACGTCGCTTCCCGTTCTGCTTCGCTCTGCCGGGCCTTGCAGGTCCTGCACAACACAGTGTGGTCATTTAGCCGCCAGTGGCTGTTCCACCGGACGAGATCGTCGGTCACCATCTTACTTCCCCTCACCCTCACATACGTAACCAGTTGATTCAACTTGTCGCCGGAGGTTTCGCCCGCAAGGCCGCTGGCTGATCGGCGGTCGTTGTTTTTGCGGGTTCCGCGCAGGGATGGTATGCGTCGGGAGGCAAAACCAGAGGCCCAGGCCTGCGCCACGGGTCGTTTCGAGCTCGACCCGGGTTTACGCAACCTTTACCGATCCTAGACGTGGGTTTACACGGATCCGGTGTTTCATACGTCCATGGCGAACCCACTCTTTCGCCAAAGGAGACACCATGATGTCCAAGATGACCCAAGCCCTGATCCTGTCCGGTCTGCTCGCCAGCGCCGGTGCGGCGTCCGCCAGCGAACGCAACGTGATTGTGCCCGTCATCGCCGGAGCCGCCGTGGGTGCCGTACTGGCCGCGGTGATCAGTCAGTCCAGCCACGACCGACACGATCGCTATCAGGATTATCGCCCGCAACCGCGCTACGCGCCGCGTTATCAGCCGCAGTACCAGCAGGTTGTCTATGTGCCAGTGCGTGAGCGAGTCGAATATCGTCGCTTCGCGCCACCGCCGCCCCGTGGCTACTACGACGGAGGATACCGCCGAGGTTTTGACCACGGTCCGGGCAATGACCGCTGGTAAGCGCTTGAGCGGCCGTTAATGTGGGACCGGCTTTAGCCGGGAAGGCGTCAGATGTCACACTGCAAATCTCACGGTGTTAATGCGGGCCTCTTCCCGGCTGAAGCCGGTCCCACCAAGGCGTCGCGTTCAGTCAACCGGCGCGCTTTCTCTGACAAAACTGCTAACGTGTCCGCCCATCACTCGCCCATCGACGCAGGGACGGACATGTTCGAATTCATTTACCTGGCAATTCTCATCGGCATGAGCGGCACCGCGCTGCTGGATCTCTGGGCGTTGTTGCTGAAAGCTATGCTGGGTTTGCCGACCCCGCCCTGGCACCTCGTCGGGCGCTGGTTTGCCGGGATGCCCAAGGGACAGTTCGTGCACCGCAATGGCATCGGTACTTCCCCTCCCGTCCCCAATGAACTGGCGATTGGCTGGTTTATGCATTACACCGTCGGCGTGCTGTTCGCCGCCGCGCTGTTATTCATCTGGGGCGTGCAATGGGCGCATGGGCCGACCTTCCTGCCGGCCCTGATCGTCGGGTTGGTCACCGTCGGCGCCGGCTGGTTCATCCTGCAGCCCGGCATGGGTGTCGGGGTCGCCTGCAACAAGGCACCGCAGCCGACCGTGGCGCGGCTGCAAAACGTGGTCGGGCACATAATCTTTGCCATCGGCATGTATGGCGCGGCGCGACTGGTCGGGTGATCAAGCGCGGTGTGAGGTCGCACCCGGCCAATCGCGGTGAACCTATCGACGCCGCTGCCGTTCTGAAACCTGAGGGCTGCATGATTATGAAGCCCGTTCCACTCGATCAATCAGGAGACCCCCATGACTCAAACGGCCTTGGTCGTCGGCGCCAGCGGCATCGTCGGCAGCGCAACCACTCACCTGTTGCTCGATAACGGTTGGCAGGTGGCCGCCCTTTCCCGCCGTCCCTCGCAAACGCCGGGCGTGATCCCCGTCGCAGCGGATCTGCAAGACCCGGCATCGGTCAAGCAGGCCCTCGCGGACCTCAAACCGAGCCACGTCTTCCTTACCACCTGGTCGCGTCAGGCGACCGAAGCCGAAAACATTCGCGTCAACGCGGCCATGGTGCGCAACGTGCTGGACGCCCTGAGCCCGGCGAAGAGCGTCAAACATGTCGCGCTGGTCACCGGACTGAAGCATTACCTTGGCCCGTTCGAAGCCTACGGCAAAGGCACCCTGCCGCAGACCCCGTTCCGCGAGTCCCAGGGTCGGCTGGACATCGAAAACTTTTACTACGCCCAGGAAGATGAAGTCTTTGCCGCCGCCAAACGCGATGGCTTTACCTGGAGCGTGCACCGTCCGCACACCGTCACCGGCGTCGCGGTGGGCAATGCGATGAACATGGCGACCACCCTCGCGGTGTATGCGTCGATCTGCAAAGCGACCGGCCGCCCGTTCGTGTTCCCCGGCTCTCGCATGCAGTGGGACAGCCTCACCGACATGACCGACGCCCGGCAACTGGCCAAGCAGCAGCTGTGGGCGGCGACCACGCCCGCTGCGGCGGACCAGGCGTTTAACATCACCAACGGCGACGTGTTTCGCTGGAAGTGGATGTGGGGGCAGATCGCCGAATACTTCGGTGTGCACCCTGCCGAATTCCCGGAGAAGGTTTCCCCACTGGAAGAGCAGATGGCAAACGATCAGGCCGCATGGGACGAACTGGTCCGCACTCACGGTCTGAAAGAAGCCGACATCACGCGCCTCATTTCGCCATGGCACACCGATGCCGACCTCGGCCGCCCGATCGAAGTGGTGACCGACATGTCGAAAAGCCGAGCCCTGGGCTTTAACGCGTTTCAAGCCAGCGACCAGGCGTTCTTTGACGTGTTCGATACGTTGCGGGCACAGCGCCTGATTCCGTAACGGCACCGATCACCGCCACAAAAAAACGCAGCGATGATGACCATCATCGCTGCGTTTTCGTATCCGGATCCCCTCGACAGCGAAGAAGCGAAGCTCACGCCTTTTCCAGCGCGTCCTCCTTGTGCATCGCCAGGTGGCCGGTCTTGTCACTCCTGACCTCGTACTGCGGCGCATCGGGTGAGGCATGGCGATGACGGCCCATGAACTCCACCTCCTTGGTGTGCACCTTGGTCACTTTGCCGACGACGTGCCCGGCCTCGGAATTCCAGCGCACGTGGTCACCGACCTTGAATGCATGAGCCATCGATTTTCTCCTTTAATGCCGGAAGTCAGGGCTGCCAGAGGGTCTGGCTGCCTTCGAGTTTGCGGTCCAGAAAACTCGCCGCACTGATCAGCGCGAGGTGGCTGAGGGCTTGCGGCGTGTTGCCCAGATGGTGGCCGTGGGCGTCGAACTCCTCGGCGTACAGACCCAGCGGGTTGGCGTAGCGCAGCAGTTGTTCAAACTCAAGATGCGCCTGCTCCACCCGCCCGGCGCGGGCCAGGCACTCGACGTACCAGAACGAACAGGCCACGAACGCGCCTTCCTCACCTTCAAGGCCATCCTGGTGGTCATCGTCATTGCGATAGCGGAACACCATGCCGTCGCGCACCAGCGTCCGTTCGATAGCCTCCAGGGTTTTCAGCCACTTGGGATCGCTGGCACCGACGAAGCGCACCAGCGGCATCAGCAGCATCGACGCGTCGAGGTTTTTGCTGCCCTTGTGCTGGACGAAATGGCCCAGGTCGGCGTCCCAGAAGTTGTCCCAGATGTCGTCATGGATGGCCTGGCGCGCCTTGTCCCAGCGATCGAAGGGTGCCGGCAGGGAACGTTTCAGCGACAGGCGAAGCGCGCGGTCCAGGGCGACCCAGCACATCAGCCGCGAATGCAGGAAATGCTGGTCGTCGCCACGCATCTCCCAGATCCCGACGTCCTTGCTGTTCCAGGTTTCGCACAACTCGTTCACCAGCCGGGTAACGTGCTTCCAGCCCTCGTGGGAAATGGCCTCACCGTATTTGTTGGCCAGGTACACCGCGTCAAGCAGCTCGCCATAGATGTCCAGTTGCGTCTGCTTGTAGGCCTCGTTGCCGATGCGCACCGGCGACGCACCGCCGTAGCCGCTGAGGTGATCCAGCTCTTCTTCGGGCAATTCTTCGCGGCCGTCCAGGGCGTAGAGAATGCCGAGCTTGTTGGCGTCCTCGCAGCAATCGCCCATGCGGTCGCGGACCCAGTGCATGAAAGCGTTGGCCTCCTCGGTATACCCCAGGCGCATGAAGGCGTAGACGGTGAATGAGGCGTCGCGGATCCAGGTGTAGCGGTAGTCCCAGTTGCGCTCGCCGCCCTCTTCTTCCGGCAGGCCGAAGGTCGCCGCAGCGACGATACCGCCATGCTTGCGCGAGGTCAGCAGCTTGAGCGCCAGGGCCGAGCGGTTGACCATTTCACGCCAGCGACCGCGGTAGTTGGAGTGCCGGCTCCAGTGCTGCCAGTAGTTGACGGTGTTTTTCAGATCGCAATCGCAATTGGTCGCTTTGACCAGCGGATCGTCGGCACCGCCGAGCATGAACTCGACCACATCGCCCTGCTTCATCTCGAACTCTGCCACTGCGGCCTGGCCTTCGAGCATCAATCCGGTGGTCGCCGCCAGACGCATGGCAGGCTGGCCTTGGGCCTCAAAACGAATGTCCTCACCGTCCATCTGCGCGGTGGTGTCAGCCCGGCTGTAGTCATGGCGCACCCGGCAGAGCATGCGCACCGCGGCCTGGCCATGACGAACATGAATGCGGCGGATCAGGCGCGGCAGGCTGTCTACTTCGGACGCAATGGGCATCAGGTCAGTGACCTCGACGACCGCGTCCTTGGCGATCCAGCGTGTCATCAGCACGTTGGTTTGCGGCAGATACAGCTGCTGGCGACGGGCATCCGGCAAGATCGGCGCCAGCTGGAAAATCCCTGCGTCAGGGGTGTCCAGCAGCGCGGTGAAAATACTCGGGCTGTCGAAATCGGGCCAGCAGCAGAAGTCGATGCTGCCGGTGTCGGCCACCAGCGCGGCGCTGCGCATGTCGCCGATGATGCCGTGGTCTTCGATGGCGTTCTGGGGCTCTTGTTCATCGGGGATCGGAGAGTGTTCAGCCATTGTTGCGGAACTCCGGATAGAGGCTCATGCCACCGTCGATGAACAGCGTCGTGCCATGCACATAGTCGGACGCATCCGACGCCAGCCAGACAACGGCATTGGCGACATCATCGGCCTCGCCCACGCGACCGTAGGGAATCAGCTCCAGCAGTTTCTTCTCGGCGTCGCCGCTGGTGGCCTTGGTGTTGATGGCCGTGCGAATCGCCCCGGGCGCAACGCTGTTGACGCGGATGCGCTGCTCGCCGACCTCTTGCGCAATGCTGCGCATCAACAGATCGACGCCGCCCTTTGAAGCGGCGTAATTGACGTGGCCGGCCCAGGGAATGACCTGATGCACCGAGCTCATGTGGATGATCTTGCCCCGGGCGCGGGACACCTCGGGGCGGATGTCCTGTTTGGCGAATTGCCGCACCGCAGCGCGGGCGCAGAGGAACTGGCCGGTGAGGTTAACGTTGATGACAGTGTTCCAGTCTTCGAGGGTCAGGTCGGCGAAGGCGGCATCCTTCTGCAGCCCGGAATTGGCGACGAGGATGTCCAGGCGGCCGAACGCCTTGAGGGTCTCGGCGAACAATTTCTCCACGTCCTGCTCGTTGGACACGTCGGCGCCTATGGCGATGGCCTGGCCGCCGGCGTCGATGATTTCTTGCGCAAGCTTCTGCGCGGGTTCGGGCTGCGAGTGGTAGTTGACGACCACTGCCGCGCCTGACGCTGCGAGCCCTCTGGCCGCGCCAGCACCCAGTCCTGAACTGGCGCCAGTGACAAGGGCGACCTGGCCTTTCAAGGAAATCTGCATGGAATGTGGAGCCTCATGGTGAGCGTTTTAATGCTGACTCATGGGGTTCTGCTGAAGTTCATCGGGAAAAGCGCATTGCCTGTGCTCATTTGAATGCCCTGGCAGCGAAGGAGGTGACACGTTCTACAACGCCTTTGATCAAGAGCAGTTTGTAAGGCATGTCCCCGTAACAAACCCGATCACCCCTACGCCGCGCCCAGAATCGGCCTACATCCCCGCACCAAACGAGATGATTGACTGCCGCCCGCCACCTTTCATCCCTCAACGCCCTGCATGGATGCAATGAACCCGATATCGCTCGCCTGACGATCCGACGATCAGGGGCCGGGCGCAGGAGACCGCATGCTCAACAAACTGGCCGATATCTTTTCACCTCAGAACCGCCGCCTGATCACCCTCAAAACCGTTCTTCACGGCGAGCAGGAGTTGTTGCTCGATTCATTCACCGGCCGCGAAGCACTGTCGGAGTTGTTTACCCACGAGCTGGAACTGCTCGCCCAGGATGCCCACATTGAGCTGAAGTCACTGATCGGCACGCCTGCGCAATTGCAGATCGAGCTGGCGGACGGCGGTGTGCGCTTCATAGACGGCTGTATCAGCCGCTTCAGCATGGTCAGCAGTGACGGCGGGCTGTGTCGCTACTCGGCGACGTTAAGTCCATGGCTATGGCTGCTGAGCCAACGTCAGGATTCGCGGATCTTTCAGGAGAAAACCGTTGAGGGCATTCTCCGCGCTGTGTTCGCCGCTTACGGCTCGGTGGCAAGCTTCGAACTTCGGCTGTTCGATCAGCTGAAGCCGCACAGCTATATCACTCAGTATTTCGAAAGCGATCTCGATTTCGTGCTGCGCTTGCTCGAACACGAAGGGTTATTTTTCTACTTCGAGCACAACGCCGACGGCCACAGTCTGGTGATCACCGACCGCTCACAGGAATTGGCCGAATTGCCGGAGCAGCCGCGCATCCGCTACCACCGCGCGTCCGTCACCGAACCCGAAGACGCCATCACCCAGTGGAGCGCCCATCGGCAGCTGCAATCCACCCGAATCAGCCTGCAGACCAACGATTACAAACAGCCCGCCAACGCGATGCCGGTGAGCATGGTCAGCCTCAATCGGCAGGGAGATGTGCCGCCCCTGGAGATCTACGACCGTACGCAACCCTATTCCCATCGTGATTACGTGGCGGGCGAAACGCTGCTGCGCCGGCGCATCGAAGCCCATGAGGGCTCGGGTAAAGGCTTTACTGGCGCCAGCAATTGCCGCAGTTTGCGCGCGGGCTTCACCTTCGAGCTCACTCAGCATTTCGACCATGACCTGGGCGCCCGGGAGGAACGCTGTTTCCTGCTGCTCAGCGTCGAGGATCAAGGCCGCAACAATTACCTGTCAACCAAGCCCGCCGAGTACAGCAACACCTTCAGCTGCATCCGCCGCACGATCCCCTTTCGCCCGACGCTGACGGTGCCGCGACCAGTCATTTCCGGGCCTTTGACCGCCGTGGTGGTCGGGCCGAAAAGCGATGAAGTGTTCACCGACGAGTTGGGGCAGATTCGCGTGCGCTTTCACTGGCAGCGGCATGCCGACACCACGGACAGGGCGCCGCGCGAGGACGCTGAGGACACGGCCTGGCTGCGCGTCGCGATGCCCAGCGCCGGCACGGGTTTCGGCCATCAGTACGTGCCGCGTATCGGTCAGGAAGTGTTGGTGCAACACCTTGCCGGCGACGTAGACCGGCCGGTGGTGACCGGCGTGATGTACAACGGCACCCACGCCCATCCGTATTTCAGCGGCGAGGCCGGCCTGCCCGGCAACAAGGCGCTGTCGGGCATCAAGAGTCGTGAGCACAGCGGCCGGGGCTACAACGAACTGCTGTTCGACGACACCTGCGGCGAACTGCGCACGCGGCTGGCCAGCACTCATCAGGCCACGGCGCTGAACCTGGGCAAACTGACCACCCCGCGTGTGCGGGGCAGCGCCAGACCCCGTGGCGACGGCGCGGAATTGCGCACCGACGCCGCCATCGCCCTGCGCGCCGCCCAAGGCATGTTGCTGACGACCTACGCGCGCACCCAGGCCAACGGCGCGCAACTGGATCGGCGCGAGCTGCTCGACCTGCTCGCGGAATGCGGCGAGTTGTTCAAGGCGCTCGGGCAAACAGCAGGCGCTCAGGGCAGCCAACCCATCGACGAACAAGGCTTCGAAGGCCTGCAGCAATCGCTGCGACAGTGGCCGGAACCGGACAGCGCCCTGTCCGGCGATCCTGTGCTGGCGATTGCCGCTGTCGCCGGGACGGTCAGCGCAACGCCGGCCTCCCACCTGCAGGTCGCCGGGGAAAACCACGATACCCTCGCCCGCCGCCATGTGCAGGTCACCAGCGGACAGGCGACGCGCCTCAATGCCGGGCAAGGCATCGCGTTGTTTGCCGAGGATCAAGGCATCAGCGCCATTGCCAATCGCGGCGCGGTGCGCGTTCAGGCCCAGCACGCCGACATCGCCTTGACTGCCCAGCAAAACGTGCAGATCTGCGCGCAGCAGGGGGAAGTGGTCATCAGCGCGCCCAGCCTGCGGTTCGTCGCTGATGACGGCAGCTACATCAAAATCGGCGGCGGCATCGAGATGGGCACACAGGCTAAGGTGTTAACCCATGCCAGCGCCTACCACTGGACGGGCCCGAAAACCGATCGGGTCTCGGTGACGATGCCCCCACCCGGCGATCCGATCTGCCTGAAGTGCCTGCTCAAGGCCGCACTGAACGGCGCCGCCGAGGTGACCCTGTGAACGCGCTGCCGAAATCCTATACCGCTCTGGTCGAGGCCAAAGCGCTGAGCAGCGTGATCTTGCTCGACGGGGCCATGCAGCAACGGCTTGGCGAACGACTGGCGCGGGACCCTGACGGCGCGGTGTCGCTGTTCGCCGACTATTCCAGGGCGGCCCAAGCCCTCGGGCCCTGGTTGATGACCCCGGAGCGTGCCGCAACGCTGGGCATCGATGGCTGCGCACGCAGGGTCAACTGGCTGGCGAGCGCCCTGCCGATGGACGCGGTGCGCGAGCATTTGCTGCACTGGATGCGCGGCCCGGACCCGACCGCCAGAACCTGGCAACGGCTGGCGGATGGTCGGGCGCTCACCGCGCTGATGAGCGTGTGGGTCCACAGCCAGCGCACCGCGTTTTGTCAGCCTTGGCAGGCCTGGTGTTACGGCGACCGCAACGGCATGGGTCGGCTGCTCGCCCTGCCCGACAAGCAGGAGATGTTGACGCCGGTGTCGACGGCGCTGGATGCCGTGCAGCAGCAACGTTTGCGTCTGGCGACAGCGGCGGATCGGTTGATCCACGAGCTCAAGACCACGGTTGATTTGCACGCCTCGATCAAAAATTGTCGGGAGAGCCGTCATGCCACGGTGCAGGGTGTGCTGGCCCAAGCGGCCGCTGCGGGGTATGCGGTTGAAAACGACCTTGGGCAGTTTGTGGTGTGGGCGTTGCGTACCGGCGCTACAGCGGCGCAGCGATGGGCGGGGTTGGGGGCGGTGGAACAGCGATTGACCGGCAGTGCACTGTCCGAGGCGCTTGGGGAGGACATGGGGCCAGAGAAGTTGACCCTGTGAAGCGCGCGCCGTTGGGGGTGTTTTGGGGCGTGACCGTGGTGCTGATCGGAGTGGCTCGGTGGGGGTTGATGCCGCCTTCGAAGCCAGTGTCGACAACGCGATATTTCGGCAGCAGCGTGACGCCGATGGATCACGACATGAGCGATACGTTTGTGCGGCCGGTGTTTGTTAATGGGTCGGGAGTTGGTGAAGCAGGGAGAGGCGGCGGTACTTCTTTAGGGGCGCTTAGTCTGCCGGCGCCATGGCATCCGGGTTTGACGGTTAGGGTTAAGTGGAGGCGGTGTGAACCTTATGGCGAGAGCTGTCGATGGACTGAGAAAGATGTTTTGGTTCATCCCTACGACCATTCGGGCGGTACTCGCCTTCATATTCTTGAGAACGACGACGTATTGGTTATCCCCAGCATGTTGGGTACCCGCCACCCTGATTACCCTGGCCCTGAATATCCTATTAAAAACTTTGACAAATGAAAGGCTTTATCCGTGAACATCGTTAAATGGATGAGAACTGCCTGCACTCCATCACACGAGTGCATCATGAAACGGATGAATCTAGGCACAATCTTGGGAGGAGCCGCGATATTAAGTGCAGTTATCAGCTATGCGTAATACCCACGGCCTGAGCCGGCTGTTAAGGAACTGTATTTCGGGAGCAGCGTAATTCCCATGGATCACGATACGAGCGACACATTTGTTAGACCTGTATTTCTGGACGGTAGCGGCGTTGGTAAAGCCGCGACCGTTGGTAGCACTGTGCTCGGAGCCCTGAGACTGCCTGCACCTTGGCACCCGGGACTTACCGGGAGAGTTAAATGGAGACGCTGTGAACCTTATGGAAAAAATTGCAAATGGACTGAAAAGGAGGTTTTGGTACATCCCTACGACAAAACGGGAGCTACTCATCTTCATATTATGGAAAACGATAATGTACTCATCATCCCAAGCATGATCTCGCCTCGACATCATGACTATCCTGGAACTCGTTATCCTAAAAAGGATTTCTACAAATGAAAGGAATCATCAAATGAACAACCTGAGCTGGCGGCCTTCAGAAGCACCTGAGTCATATATGATCTTTCCGAAACTATTTGCACCAAGCACAGAATTCCCGTGCAGGCTCAAACTGAACTTCTCTATTTATTTCGATGGCACGCGTAACAACAGAGACATGGATAAACCTACCAGTTCCCAAAGTAATGTTGTCAAGCTGGCAGATCTTGCGATTGAAGAGCCGGATGACTGTATTTTTCGGCTTTATATCCAGGGTGTAGGAACAAGCTTCCCTGAAATCGGTGAACCGGAACCACATCCGGAAGGTGCTAAAGACGGCTCGATGGGGGATCGGCGTATTCGCTATGCAATGTTGTATATAGCTAACAGGGTTGCCGACGTTGCTAACAATCAGTTACTCGTCGACGAAGACCCTAGATCTATCACCCACGCCGTAAAAAACGACAACCTGATCCCCCGCTGGCGCGACCAGATCACCACGATGCTGATCCCCCGCATCGGCGGCCCGAAGATCGATGAAATCACCCTCGACCTGTTCGGTTTCTCCCGAGGCGCCACCGCCGCACGCTCGTTCCTCAATCAACTGCTCAAGCACTTCGGCAACAACGACAGCACCTTCTGCGGCATCCCCCTGCGCGTGCGTTTCATGGGGTTATTCGACACCGTCGCCTCAGTCGGACTGGCCGACGCCTACCCCCTTCCGGTGGACGGCCACCAATACTGGGGCGATCAGTCGCTGCTGACCATCCCGCCTTGTGTCGAGCAATGCGTACACATGGTCGCCGCCCATGAAAACCGTGCCTCTTTCCCGGTGGACCTGATTCGCGCCGGTGAGACCTACACGCCCAACTGCCTGGAGATCGTTTACCCCGGCATGCACGCCGATGTCGGCGGCGGCTACGGGCTCAGAGACCAGGGCAAAGGTACTCAACAAGCCGACGGAAGCATGCGCCATTCCACCGCCGACAAGCTGTCGCAAATTCCGCTTAACGATATGTATGAGCGAGCGCTGAAAGCTGGCGTGCCACTGAGGAGGCTTGATAAGGCAGCCCGCCGCGATCTGTCGGACGACCTCGCCATCTCCCCCGACCTCCAGGACAGCTTCGACACCTACATGTCGCAGCTCACCGCCCTGCAACCCGGCGCACCCGTCACCCATCACTTCCTCGCCCACCGCAAGCTCTACCTGGGCTGGCGCAAGCAAGTCATCGCCGACGAGGATTTCAGTCAGCTGTCATTCGTGCGCGCCAGTGGCGATCAGGAGCGGGTAGACATGATCGAGGCCAATCGTCAGTTACGTCATCGCGTGGAGGCCTTTACCCACGACACCCAGCGGCAAAAATACCTCGAGAAGCTCCAGTACAGCCTGGCGTCGCCGCTGGAGAAAGGCTTTCACCTGGAATGGCGTCACGCCCCCGCCCTGCACCCCGAAGTCGGTCTATTTCTTGAGCAGTACGTGCATGACTCCCGCGCGCACTTCGTGCTCACCGATCCGCAAACCGAGGATGAGCGCCGGGTGTTGCACGAGTCTCTGGAGCGGCAGGACCGCGAGTACCAGCAAGCAATGACAGCGTGGCGCGCCCAGCAAAAGGCCGATGAGCGCGCCGTGATGCAGGGCAAATCCGTGGTCCCGACCGTTCGCCCTCGCGACCCTCTGAGTGGCCTGGGGCGCGAAATGCTGCGCCTGCACCGCGCCGGCCAGCCGGTCATATTCAACGACGCCACCCCCGGCACGAGCGTGGACGGCGTGAACGACAGCCGTGACCTGCTCAATCGCTATTCCGGCCGGCGCGAAGACTGGAGCTACCTGCGCCTGCGACAGGTATTTGCCGGCGCACGGGTGCACTACGCGCCTTACGCCCCACCGGCTCCAAAACCAAGACGATCCATCGTTGACCTCAGGAGAAGCGCATGACCCGTTTTTGTTCATTCAAATAGGACCTTGCTGATGATGAAAGGATGCATGAAATGAAATACCAGATTTTTCAACTACTTTATTTAACTGACGGCCGTACCGTATTCAAAAACAGGCCCTGCCCCACCGATAAGCTTCAGCGGAATTTCAAGTATTGGCTGCGGCTCGATATAAGTAAGGCGTGCAATAACACCAACGAAGAGCAGTGAGCCCGCCGATGAAAAAAATCAACCTCGGCATGTTTCTGGGCGGGGCTGCGATATTGATCGCAGTGGTTAATTATGTGAAATACCCACGGCCTGAGCCTGTTATCAAGAAACTGTATTTCGGGAGCAGCGTGATTCCCATGGACCACGACATGAGCGATACCTTTGTACGGCCGGTTTATGTCGATGGGAATTGGGTTGGCGCTGCGGGTACGGGAGGAAGCACCGTCTCTGGCGCGCTCAGTCTTCCTGCACCTTGGCACTTGGGATTAACGGTTCGCGTTAAATGGAGGCGTTGTGAACCTTATGGAAAGAATTGCAGATGGACCGAAAAAGATGTGTTGGTGCATCCCTACGACAAGTCGGGAGCTACGCACCTTCATATTCTGGAGAACGATGATGTATTGATCATCCCGAGCATGTTATCGCCACGAAACCCAGACTACCCCGGCCCTGGCCATCCAAAAAAAGACTTCTATAAGTGAAAGGATTCAAAGAATGAGCAATCTCAGCTGGCGTCCATCAGAAGCGCCCGCATCATATAGATTTTTTCCAAAGCTATTTGAGCCAACCGCTGAATTTCCATGCAGGCTTAAACTCAGTTTTTCGATCTATTTCGATGGCACTCGAAACAGTAAAGATGTAGATAAGCCAAGCCAATCTCATAGCAACATCGCCAGACTTTTTGATCGAGCGCTTGATAAAGAAGAGGAATGTATATACCGACTGTACCTACAGGGAGTAGGCACAAGCTTCCCCGAAATCGGCGAGCCGGTGCCTCATCCAGACGGAGCTAAAGCAGGGGCAATGGGCGATCGCCGTATTCGCTACGCGATGCTGTTTGTCGCCAATCGTGTGGCCGATACCGCATATGGCCGATATCTGGTGGATGAAAATCCTCAGTCCATAGCCCACGCCGTCAAGAACGACAATTTAATCCCTCGCTGGCGCGACCAGATCACCACCATGCTGATCCCCCGCATCGGCGGCCCGAAGATCGATGAAATCACCCTCGACCTGTTCGGCTTCTCAAGGGGCGCAACCGCCGCGCGCTCATTTCTCAATCAACTGCTGAAGCACTTCGGCAACAACGACAGCACCTTCTGCGGCATCCCGTTGCGCGTCCGCTTCATGGGGTTGTTCGACACCGTCGCCTCAGTCGGACTGGCCGACGCCTACCCCCTTCCGGTGGACGGCCACCAATACTGGGGCGATCAATCGCTGCTGACCATTCCACCGTGCGTAGAGCAATGCGTGCACATGGTCGCCGCCCATGAAAACCGTGCCTCTTTCCCGGTGGACCTGATTCGCGCCGGTGAGACCTATACGCCCAACTGTCTGGAGATCGTCTACCCCGGCATGCACGCCGATGTCGGCGGCGGTTACGGTCTCAGAGATCAGGGTAAAGGTACCCAACAGGCCGACGGCAGCATGCGCCATTCCACCGCTGACAAGCTGTCGCAAATTCCGCTTAACGATATGTATGAGCGAGCGCTTGAAGCTGGCGTGCCTTTGATTAGCCTCGACAAAAAAGTGCGCGGCGATCTGTCGGACGACTTCGCCATCTCCCCCGAACTCCAAGACAGCTTCGACACCTACATGTCCCAGCTCACCGCCCTGCAAACCGGCGCGCCCGTCACCCATCACTTCCTCGCCCACCGCAAGCTGTACCTGGGCTGGCGCAAGCAGGTCATCGCCGACGAGCATTTCAGTCAGCTCTCCTTCATTCGCGCCAGTGGCGATCAGGAGCGGGTGGATATGATCGAGGCCAATCGGCAGTTGCATCAGCGTATCCAGGCGTTCAGCGACGACACCCAGCGGCAAAAATACCTCGAAAAGCTGCAGTACAGCCTGGCCTCGCCCCTGGAAAAAGGCTTTCACCTGGAATGGCGTCACGCCCCTGCCCTGCACCCTGAGGTCGGCCTGTTTCTTGAGCAGTACGTGCATGACTCCCGCGCGCATTTCGTGCTCACCGATCCCCAAACCGACGATGAACGCCGGGTGTTGCACGAGTCTTTGGAACGTCAGGACCACGAGTACCAGCAGGCGTTGACGGCGTGGCGCGCCCAGCAAAAAAGCTGACGAGCGCGCCGTGATGCAGGGCAAATCCGTGGTCCCGACCGTTCCCCCTCGTGACCCTCTGAGTGGGCCGGCTCGCGAAATGCTGCGCCTGCACCGCGCCGGCCAGCCGGCCATCTTCAACGATGCCAACCCCGGCACGAGCGTGGACGGCGTGAGCGATAGCCGCGACCTGCTCAACCGCTATTCCGGCCGCCGCGAAGACTGGAGTTACCTGCGCTTGCGACAGGTGTTCGCCGGCGCTCGGGTGCACTACGCGCCTTACGCCCCACCGGCCGCAAAACCAAGACGATCCATTGTTGACCTCAGGAGAAGCGCATGAACCACAAAGGACTGTCGCAAGGATTCTTCCTCACGCTGGCCGCCTTGATGGCCTGCCTGGCAGGCTGCCAAAAAGAGCCGGAACCGGCGCCGGATAAATCCCGACCGCTGCAAACCACCGTCTGGAAACTCGCTCAACTAGACCTGGGCGGAACGCCCTATGCCCTTACCGATATTCCCCAGGAGAGCCATGTGGGTTTCGTGATCTTCAAGGCCGAAGACCAGACGCTGATCGGCTTCGCTGGCTGCCAGCAGGTCGACGGGCACTACCGCGTCGAAGGCGAGCGGCTGTTGGTAGAGGACGTCACCCTGACCGGCTCGCGCTGTCACAACCCGCGCTTCGATCACGTCGGTGACCGCTTCGCCCAGGCGTTGCGCGGCGTGACCACGTATCGCCTGGCCAGTGACGACGCCCGTCTGGAGCTGATGACCGATGGCAGCGTCACCGCCGTGCTGCTGTTCCGCCAGCCGGAAAAGGACATGTGGTGATGGATATTCAAGACACCCAAACTGGACGACCCGTGATCAAGACCCGACGCGTGATCAACCCGCCTGAATTCCTATGGCCACGAGGCTATCTTCGTGTGCTGGCGTTGCTGATCGGCCTGTGGCTCGCTTTTCTCTTTGCAGTGGCACGCAGTGTGGCTGCCAGCGGATCGCCAGTGCGGGACATGCAGCAGCTAGCCTGGAACGGCTGTATCTGGATCGTTCTGGCGCTTGCCTTCCTCTTCATGGCCTATAGCTTGATCAAGTTCATGCTGTGCGAGCGTCGCTGCGACGCAGAATCCGAGGCCCACCGTCAGTGGCTCTACGGCGAAGCGCAACTGAGTTGGGCTCTCGATATTCAAGGCACCGGGCTGGGCATGCATGGCATTACGCTGAAGCAGATATGGACCTCGCTGAGCAGTGGCGAGCAGACAGTCCCCATCGCGCCCACGGCATCGCCCCATGACTACACCACCCGGGACTGGCTCTTCCCGCTTCGACGCGCCGCGTTTCGCGGTTCCGCCGCCTACGCCGTGACGTTCTGGCCGATCCCGACGTTTGTGGTCGGCTCACTGCGCCCTGCCAACGAACAGGTCAGCGCCGCATGGATGATCAACGAAGGTCGCAACGCCGCCGTTCTCGGACAGAGCCAGTTCGTGACACAGTTCGCCGAGCGGGGTGACAAAACCCAGGCCATGATCGAGCACCTGTTTGCGTTCATGGAGAAGCATCGCCGGGTACCGCAGGCCCTGCTGGTCAGCGACGAGGAAGGTGGCTCGGCCGAAACCGACAATTCCCCCACCGCCAACACCGCCGCGCTGTTGCTGAGCAACCGCGTGTCAGGACTGGAGCGTACCTCCGTCGACACCCCTACTGGAGAGGCATTCATGCGAACGGCGCCGGGCAGGCTGTGGACGTTCTTCTGGCAGACGGACAAGGCCTATGCCATGGAATATCAACAGGCGAAGACGGCTGCGGGCGAGCCGGCCGCGATCATCCCCAGGACGATGCCGACCGACTATTGGCACGCGCACCTGCGCGATTTCTTGAAAACCTATGAAGACGACGGCCCTTATTTTGAACCCAGTGTGTGGCTGCCGGTGCGCTGGGGACGGTTCCAGCTGGAGGCGTACAACGCGGCTCCGGTGTGGGGTTATCTGCATCGGCCGATCAAGGTGGCGACCCGCCCGACCGCGGGCGCTGCGGCCACCGCGCATAACCTCCGGATGTTGGAGGACGGCTGGATTCATGCGCTGAATTCGTTGCCCGTGGACGAGCGCCCGGTGCGGGTGTTTTACGACAGCCGCCAACTGCCCGGCTTGAACACGATGCTCCTGCAAGCGCTGGCTGAGTTGAACCGCGCGGGTCAGGGCCTTGCTCCTGAGCATTCCGGCGACGTCTATGACTTAGGGCTGCGCGTGGGCGATACCGGCGTCGGCAGCACGTTGCTGCTGCTGAATGTCGCCACCGTCGCCAGTTATGAGAGCGGCGGCATCAGCGCGGTCATGTATGCCGGCGAGGATCAAAGCATCACCGTGCAGATGGTGCGCCCGCCCGATGCCCAGTGCAAAAAACAAAATCAGCGCAACGCCGAAGCGGCCGGGGATGGTTGAAAAGGCGGCGCACTCAGCTGGGTGGACTGGCTTCAGCCAAGAAGGCTGGACGCCGAACGACCGTGCTCCATAAACTGCGTCCATCTGTCGCAGACCTCTACAGCAGGGTGAAGAATGTCGGGTAACGGGGACGATGTATGAATCGCAATGAGCTGCGCAAGGCCGACATCAACCTGATGGTGGTGTTCGAAACCTTGATGCAAGAGCGTAACGTGACCCGCGCCGCCGAGAAGCTGTTCCTCGGCCAACCCACCATCAGCGCTGCCCTCAACCGCCTGCGTGCGCTGTTCAACGACCCGCTGTTCATTCGCGTCGGGCACCGCATGGAACCCACGGCGCGGGCCAACGAGATCATCAGTCACCTGTCGCCGGCGCTGGACGCCATGTCCGTGGCCCTGAGCCTCACGCGGGAATTCGATCCGGCCAGCAGCGACATGACCTTCCGCATCGGGCTGTCCGATGACGTCGAATACAGCCTGTTGCCGCCGATGCTGCGCGCGATCCGTGAAGAAGCGCCGGGCATCGTGCTGGTGATCAAGCAGGTCAATTTCTGGAATGTTTCGGAGCTGCTCATGTCCGGCGACATCACCGTCGGCGTCTGCCTGACCCGTGAGCTGCCGGCCAATGCCAAGCGAAAAATGCTGCGCATCATGCGGCCGATGGTGGTGCGGGCCGATTCTTCGCCCGAGCCAATCACCCTGGATGAATACTGCACCCGGCCCCACGTCGTGGTTTCCCACGTGGCGAACATTTCAAGCTTTGCGGATGAGTGGCTGGCGGCGATCGGGCGCAAGCGCACCGCCGTACTGTCGGTGCCGCAATACAGCACATTGCCGGCGTTGATGGAGGGGACGGATCTGCTGTGCAACTTGCCGGATCACCTGACCCGTGCCATGGCCCGGACCGGTCTGCGCGGTGAGCCGCTGCCGTTCGTGACGCCGAATCTGGAGCTGTCGATGGTCTGGCTCAGCGTCATGGACACCGACCCCGCCGAACGCTGGCTGCGCAAGCGGCTGGAGGCGTTCATGGGGGATTCAAGCGCTACCAGCTCTGCGCGGTAGCGCCTGCCCCCTTCCCGGCTAAAGCCGGTCCTACAGACAAATCGCGATCCCGCCATAGGACCGGCTTTAACCGGGAAGACCCCAGCCATATTCCCAATCAGCCAAAACGACCGGTGATGTAATCCTCGGTCTGGGTCTTGGATGGCTTGGTGAAGATGGTGTCGGTGTCGCCGTGTTCGATCAGTTCGCCCATGAACATGAACGCGGTGTAGTCCGAGCAGCGCGCGGCCTGTTGCATGTTGTGGGTGACGATGATCACGGTGAACTGCTCTTTGAGCTCGGTGATCAGCTGTTCGATGCGACCGGTGGAGATCGGGTCGAGGGCTGAAGTCGGTTCGTCCAGCAGCAGCACTTGCGGGCGCAGCGCGATGGTGCGGGCGATGCACAGGCGCTGTTGCTGACCACCGGACAGGCTCTGGGCGCTCTGCTTGAGCTTGTCTTTCACTTCATCCCACAACGCCGCGCCGCGCAGGGCCTGCTCGACGCGCTCTTCCATCTCGCGACGAGAAAGTTTCTCGTGGTGGCGCACCGCGTAGGCGATGTTGTCGTAGATCGACATCGGGAACGGCACCGGCTTCTGGAACACCATCCCGACATTGCTGCGCAGGCGGTTCATCGAGTAGCCCGGGGCGAGAATATTCTCACCGTTGAGCATCACTTCGCCTTTGGCTTCCTGCTTCGGGTACATCGAGTAAATGCGGTTGAACACGCGCAGCAGCGTGGACTTGCCGCAGCCGGACGGGCCGATGATCGCGGTGATGCGCTTCTCGGGGATGATCATGTCGACCGACTTCAGCGAACGCTGAGTGCCGTAGTAGAAATCGAGACCGCGTACCTGGATTTTGGTTTTTTCGTCGGCGAGGGAAAGGTTGTTCATCAGGACGCCCTATTGCGCAAAAGGAGAAGACGGGAACTGAGGCTCAGTACCAGCACAAACATGGTCATAATCAAGGCGCCGGCCCAGGCCAGGGAGTGCCAGTCATCGAACGGACTCATCGCGTACTGGAAGATCACCACAGGCACGCTTGCGATCGGTTTGAGCAGGTCACTGCTCCAGAACTGGTTGCCGAAGGCGGTGAACAGCAGCGGCGCGGTTTCGCCGGTGATGCGCGCCAGCGCCAGCAGAATGCCGGTCACCACGCCGGCCTTGGCGGCACGCAGGACGATCTGCAGCGTCAGCTTCCATTGCGGCACACCCAGCGCAAGCGCGGCTTCGCGCATGGTCGACGGTTGCAGCTGGAGCATTTCGTCGGTGGTGCGCACCACCACCGGGATCACCAGCAGAGCCAGGGCCAGAGCGCCGGCGATGGCGGAGAAACCCACCTGGTGGTTGGTCACGGCGCTGAGGGGCAGGATCACCGCGGTGTACACGAACAGACCGAGCACGATCGACGGCGCCGACAACAGAATGTCGTTGATGAAGCGCACCGCGTTGCCCAGCTTGGTGTTGCGGGCAAACTCTGCCAGCCAGATACCGGCCATCAAACCAATCGGCGTGCCGATCAGCAGGCCGATGCCGGACATCAGGATGCTGCCGTAGAAGGCGTTGGCCAGACCGCCGGACGAGCCCGGTGGCGGGGTCATTTCAGTGAACAGCCGCAGGTTCAGCGCTTCGAATCCGTTGACGATCGTGGTCAGCAGAATCCACACCAGCCACAACAGGCCGAAGGCCGTCGCGGCGCAACTCAGGACCATCGCGATCCTGTTCTTGATGGCGCGTGAGCGGTACAGGTTTTCGTTATCGGCCTTACTCATAGACCCTCCTTGCGCGACAGACGAGAGAGCATCAGACGGGCGATCGCCAGCACGATGAAGGTAACCACGAACAGCAGGAAGCCCAGGGCGATCAGTGCAGAACGGTGCAGGTCGGTGTAGGCCTCGCTGAACTCGTTGGCAATCACCGAAGCAATCGAGCTGCTCGGCATCATCAGCGATGCGGAGAACTGGTGCGCGTTACCCAATACGAAGGTCACCGCCATGGTTTCACCGAGCGCACGGCCCAGACCCAGGAACACACCGCCGACCACCGCCGAGCGGGTGTAAGGCAGGACGATGTCCCAGACCACTTCCCACGTCGTGCCGCCCAGGGCGTAAGCCGACTCTTTAAGGGCGATGGGCACGCTGCGGAACACTTCGGTCATGACCGAGGTGATGAACGGGATAATCATGATCGCCAGCACGATGCCGGCGGTGAGCATGCCGATGCCCAGGGGCGGGCCTTGAAACACCGGGCCGATCAGCGGCAGCGCGCCAAGGTTGTCGTTGATCCAAGGGGCCATGTACTGGGCCATGAACGGGCCGAACACGAACAGGCCCCACATGCCGTAGATGATCGAAGGAATGCCCGCCAGCAGCTCCACCGCCGAAGCGATGGGCATGCGCAACCAGGGCGGTGCGACTTCAGTCAGAAAAACCGCGATGCCGAAGCTCACCGGAACGGCGATCAGCAGGGCGAGAAAGGAGGTGACCAGCGTGCCGTAGATCGGTACCAACGCGCCGAACTTGCCGTTGACCACGTCCCATTCGGTACTGGTAAGAAATTCGAAGCCAAACGTCTTGAATGCCAGGGCACCGCCCCAGAGTGTCGAGCCGGCGATACTCGCCAGCAACAGCAGCACCAACAGAGCCGCTCCCAGCATCGTGCGCCGAAACCAGGCGTCGTGTCGGTGATCGCGGGCCGCGCGTTTTTCGCTCTCGGATATTGCATCCGGAATCACAGCGGACATGTATTGGGTGTTATCAGTCATGGTAGGTCCACTCGCAAGGAAACCCTGCCATCGAGCGCTCGGTGGCAGGGGTAAGCCGGATTACGTCGAGTTACTTGGTGAACTCGGTTTTCCAGTAGTCTTCGATCTTGCTGACCAGCGATGCAGGCAGAGGTACGTATTCCAGTTTTTCAGCGGCGCTCTGACCTTTTTCCAGGGACCATTTGAAGAAGTCGAAAGCAGCCGCGCTTTTCTCGGCGTTCTTCGGTTGCTTGTACATGATGATCCAGGTGGTCGCGGTGATCGGCCATGCCGTCTTGCCCGGCGCGTTGGTCATGATCAGGTTGAAGTCTTTGGCGTTGGCCCAGTCGGCGGTGTCGGCCGCTGCGGCAAAGGCTTTGGCGTCAGGCTTGATGAACTCGCCAGCCGAGTTTTGCAATTGGGTGAAAGCGATATCGCTCTTGGTGGCGTAGGAGTATTCAACGTAACCGATCGAGCCCTTGATCTGTTTTACGTAAGCCGCCACACCTTCGTTGCCCTTGCCGCCCACGCCCACTGGCCATTGAACGGCGGAGCCGGTGCCTGGACCGGATTTCCATGCGTCGCTGACTTTGGTCAGGTAGCTGGTGAAGTTGAAGGAAGTGCCCGAGCCGTCCGAACGGTGAACGACGGTGATGTTGGTTTCAGGCAGTTTCACGCCTTCGTTCAGTTTGACGATCGCAGGGTCGTTCCACTTGGTGATTTTGCCCTGGAAGATGTCGGCGAGGACCTGCCCGCTCAATTTCACGTCGTTGGCTTTCACGCCTTCCAGGTTGACGACCGGAACGATACCGCCGATCACGCTTGGGAATTGACCCAGACCGCCGGCCTTGAGGTCTTCCGCGGACATCGGGGCGTCGGACGCGCCGAAGTCAACGGTGGCAGCCTTGATCTGGGCGATACCGCCACCCGAACCGATCGACTGGTAGTTGACGCGATTGTCAGCAGTTTTGCTGTAGTCCTGCGACCACTGGGAGATAACCGGGAATACGAAACTCGAACCAGCGCCAGTCACATCAACGGCGTGTGCCATACCCGACAGGCACATCGAAGCCATCAGAAGCGACAGGCGTTTTTTAGTCAGCAGAATCACGGCAATACCTCAACAAGAGAATTTTGTGTGTGTGGTCACAGTTAAAGACCCGAGGCAGATTTAAAACCGGAAACATTTCTGTTTGATGACAGTCTTGAGACCGCGCGCAAAAACGGAGGCGTCTGTCAGCCATTTCTTACAGCGTGTAAATCTGAAGTGCCCGGATTTGCTGGCCGAGGCTGAAGTTGTCTAGCGGAGGGAATTTAATATCAATGCGCCATACATCGGCGTGAAAGAAAGGCGTTTTTCGGCCATTGAGCGCAACATCGGCCGCAGCAGGCCCGGCCTAAGACCTGCCCAGCGCCGTCATCGGGCGTGGGAAGAGACGACCGGTAGGCTGCGCACGGCTGATTCATCGAAGCAATGTGTATCGAGATTTTTCGGCCCGTCCCAATCCTTTCGAAAGCCAGCCTTTACATCGCTGCGGCAAGTCGCCCGATGTCTGCCATCAGCGCGTTGATCTGATCACCGCTGGCCTTGGAACAGGTGTAATAGGCCGTGACCAGCATGGGACCCCGCTCGCCGGGCCAGATGACGGCGACGTCGTTGCTGGCATTGTTGGCCCCGGAGCCGGTTTTATCGCCCACACGCCAACTGACAGGGACCCCGGCGCGCAGCTTCTTGTCCCCGGTCTGGTTGTTCACCAGCCACGCCGTCAGCTGATCCCGCGAGGCCGGCGTCAGCTTTTCACCCAGCACCAGCATGTTCAGTGTCTGCAACATGGCGACGGGGGTGGTGGTGTCGCGCAGGTCGTCCGGCCGGTTTTCATTCAGTTCGGGCTCACGGCGGTCGAGGCGGGTCTGCGTGTCCCCCATCGACCGCAACCAGGCGGTCAACCCTTCGGGACCGCCCACGCTGTCGAGCAGCACGTTGGCCGCGGTGTTGTCGCTCAGCGTCATCGCCGCCTCGCACAGCGAACCCACGCTCAGCCCCTGCCCGCCCGCATGCAGCTCGGTGGTCGGCGAATACGCCACCAGTTGCTCGGCGGAATAGGCGATGCGCCGCGACAGTTCTTCGTGCTTTTGATCGACCCGCGCCAGCACGCAGGCGGCGGCCAGGCATTTGAAGGTGCTGCACAGGGCAAAGCGTTCATCGCCGCGATGGCTGATCAGGCGCTGGCTGGAGGTGTCCAGCATGGCGACACCCAGGCGGCCGCCGTGGCGACGTTCGAGTTCGGCGAGTTGCTGCGCAATGGCCAGGTCGGAAGACGGCCCGGCGCGACGCTCGGCAGCCAGTGAGGAAAGGCTCAACAACGTGGGCACGGCCAGCAACGACGCGCCGATGAGGGTTCTGCGGGTGATCAAGATGAACGTCCTTGTGAAGGGCAACGAGCGCCGCACGGATCACGGCACTCACCCCGATGGGATGAGTCGCCGGTGAGCCGCTGCGAACGGTGAGCAAACCGGCGCACATCATCCGACCAGACGCGGCTTCATTTCAACCGTTGGCAGCGCAAACGTCCTGTTTGCCCCACCGTTGCCGTTATCGCGGCCGGTCGAATCCCGACACCGACCGCACCCACACGAACAGCCGCAGGGTCGCCGGGTTGTCGATGGGCTCGTGGTTTTCTGCAAGCTCGCCGGCCAGGGACGCCAGCGACTGCGGCAACAACCAGGAAATCTCCTGCTCGGTGGCCTGATAGGGCATCGGGGTTTCATCGTTCTCGATCGCTGGCCATGGGTTCATCGCCTTTTCTCCCGCACACGCATGGATGGTTACAGATCGAGCACCAACGGCCCTGAAGCCGGGACTGCGCAACAGATCAGCACGTGGTCCGCCGCCGGCCTTTCAGCGGGCGGAACCGGGTAATGCACCTGGCCACTGACGAGCCGGGTCTTGCAGGTGCCACAGGATCCAACGCGGCAGCTGAATTCCGGGTTCAGACCGCGGCTCTCGGCCAGTTCCAGCAAGCTGCCACCGCCGGGCCGCCAGCGTGCTTCCTTGGCAGAACGTTCGAACACCACCGGCACCGCTTCTGTCGCAGCGGGTGGTTGCTCAAAGGCGATCGCCTGGGAATCGCCGCTGCGCTTGAGGCTGGACGGGCCGAAGGTCTCGGCATGGATGCGCTCGTCGCGAATGTGCATCCCGCGCAGGCCGTCGTAGATTTCCTGGGTAAACGCGGCCGGCCCGCACACATAGAAATCGAAATCGTCGAACGGCAGCAGTGCCTTGAGCAGATCGAGGTCGATGCGGCCGCTCAGGTGAAAATCTTCACCCACACGCGCCGACGTTTCCGGCTGGCTCAGCACGCGGATCACGGTCAACTGATCGCCGACCTTCGCAATGAGTGTGTCCACTTCTTCGCGAAACGCCAGTTCGACCAGACGACGGGCACTCTGGATGAACCAGGTCGCCCGCCCTCCCCGCACCCGTTTGCCTTCGTAGATGACCTCTCGCAGCATCGACAGCATGGGCGTGACGCCAATGCCCGCACCCAGCAGCACCAACGGCCGGCGCTCTTGCGGGTCCACCACGAAACGGCCCTGGGGTGCCCGCGCCTCAAGCAGATCGCCGACCTTCACCTGATCATGCAGATACGCCGAGGCGAGTCCGTCGCGCCTGACGCTGATGCGGAAAAATCCGTCGGACGGCGCGCTGGACAGGCTGTAGGTGCGAATTACCGGCGGCGTATGGCCTTCAAGCGCCAGGCGCAGCGGCAGGTGCTGACCGGCCTTGAACGCGGGCAACCCTGCGCCGTCGGCAGGCCCGAAATAAAACGAACGGATGCCGTCACTTTCGTCCTCGATCCGCGTCACCCGCAGGGGCCGCCATTGATCGCGCAGGGCATCGGCCTGCAAACGGGCGGCGGTTTGCTGCCAGTCGCCGGTCATCAGGCTGTTCGGTGACCACCCCTGAAAGGCCCAGCGTGAGCGCAACGCCGCCGGCCGACGCGCCACCTGTTCCACCCGCACTTGCCAGAGCCGTTCGGCGCCCTGGAACGCCGCGATTTCCGGCCCTTCGAGCACCAGCGTGACAGTGCCTGCCACTTGCAACAGCTCGCCGGTCTGGAAATCAACGAACAGCAGACCGGCCTTGGGATTGAGCTGGAAGTTGCCCAGCGTGTTGAAAAACAGGTTGCCGGCGAAGTCCGGAATGGTCAGCACGTCGCCGTCCACCCGCACGAACCCGGTCTGGCCGCCGCGGTGGGACACGTCCACCGATCGATGGGGCTGCGCGCCTTCAAGGTCGACATAGCTGGCGACGAAGAACGTGTCAGCACCACGAATGGTGGCGATGGCGGCGTCATCCAGCGCGGTCAATCGCTGCACAGGGGGACGCTCCGCCACAGCTTTGAGCGGCACCTGCTTCAATGCCCGCAGCTGAATGTACTGCGGACAATTGCCATACGAGTGCTCGACGCTCACGGAAAAACCGTTTTCCCACACCTTACTGATGTGCCCGTTGAGGCGATTGCGACGGCGGGTGTGCAGGTCGATACCGAGCATGCCCACCGCCGCCCCCGGCGCGAATCCGGCGCCGGCCGGGTCTTCGGCATCGAGGCGTCGGCTGATGTCCAGACGCCTGGCATCGGGTGATTGGATGAAACCCGACTGGGCGTCCAGCAGGCTCGCCCACGGCCAGCCTTCAGGGTCCACGGCGCCAATGATCAGGTACGGCAAGTGCTCGTAGAACTCACGGTGCTGATCGGGCATGTAGTCACGAATGACGCGCTTGCCCAAGGTTTCCATGCGCTCTGCAACGCCGACCTTGGCCTGCAGAGCGCGCTCGCCGGAATGCCATGGCGATGCCGTTTCAGTGCGAATCTCGTTCATGGCGCGAACTCCCTGGCATCACGGAGGGTTACTTGACCAAGCCTGCTGCCGTGCGCGGCATGGGCGTGAAGCCCGGCAGCTTCTCGATGCGCGCGAGCCATGCCTGCACGTTGCCGTAGTCGTCCAGCGAGACGTTGCCCTCCGGCGCGTGGGCGATGTAGCTGTAGGCGGCGACATCAGCGATGGTGGCGTGATCGGTGGCGAGAAAATCGCGGCCACTCAGGTGCTGATCGATGACCAAGAGCGTCTCGTGGGCCCGCTGGATCGTGTCCTGGGGATCGAAACCGGCACCGAACACGGTGATCAGACGCGCCCGCGCCGGGCCCAGATAAATCGCGCCGGAGGCGGCAGACAACCAGCGCTGCACCTGCGCCGCGCCCTCGGGATCATTCGGCAGCCAGCGGCCCGAGGGGTCGTACTTCTTCGCCAGGTACACCAGGATCGCCGTGGAATCGGCGACGATGACCCCGTTGTCGTCAATCACCGGCACTTGGCCGAAAGCGTTGATCGCGAGGAATTCCGGCTTCCGCTGCTCGCCCTTGGCCAGGTCGACGAACTGAATGTTCGGTGCAAGACCCAGCAGCGACAACATCAACTCGGCGCGATGGGAGTGGCCGGACAGCGGAAAGTGATAGAGGGTAATGGCGGTCATGGGTGGGCTCCTGAGCAAGGTTCGACTCAGCGCGGGGCGGCGGTACTGCCGTGGTTGTGCCGCGCTGGTGAAACCGATAGTGGGCCCGACCACTGGATTGGGGAATCACCAGAAACGGCAATCCACTGTTTCACTGGGTGAAATGCTGAGGACGACATCATGTTGCTTTGCCGGCGCGCGGGGCTGACCACCCTCTATAGGCGGAATTCAGAAACATCCCCGGCCTGCTGAGCGCGATGGCCCCATTGATCGCGCACAGCCGGCCGGGGGAAACGGCCGAGGCTACTTCTACCTCACAAAGGGCTCACAGCCACTGCCGTGCCGTCAGCCACATCCCATAACCCACGGCCATCAGCGCCCAGGCCAGCAGCGGGTGAAACATCACCCGCCAGGCCAACGCCCGCGGCTCGAAACCGACGCCGTGGACGAACCCTCCGGCCACGCCCCACATGATCAGCATCAGCAGGCCGTGGGAATAACGGCCGTTGGCGTCAAGCATCGACGCGGGGTGAATCAGCAGCACCAGGCTCAGGGGCACGGCCATCAACACGGACAATGTCCGGCCGACGGCGTGCCTGAAGGGTGCGTTCAGCGCTTCAGCGGTCACGGCCGCTCTCCAGCGCGTCGGCGTCGGATGACTCCAGCCACAGCGCGTTGATGATGCCGAAGCTGCAGGCCAGCAACACGCCGAGAATCCAGGCGAAATACCACATGATTGTCTCTCCTCTTAAACGCGGGTCAGTACAGGCCGTGGGGGTTGCAATCGATGTGCGCGGTGGTGACCTTGCCCCACATTTTGGCGTAGCACCACAGCGTGTAGCAGAGGATCAACGGCACGAAGATGGACGCCGCGATCAGCATGATCATCAGGGTTTTATGGCTGGACACGGCGTCCCACACGGTCAGGCTCGACGCCGGGTCCAGGCTCGACGGCATGACGAACGGGAACAGCGCAAAGCCTGCCGTGCACAGCGCGCCGACGATCGCCAGGCTGCTGCCGATGAACGCCGTTCTGCCCTGCCCCGCACTGGCGCCGAGCAAGGTCAGCAAGCCACCGAAGATCCCCAGCAGCGGCGCGATCACCGTCAGCGGGTGCTGCTGATAATTCGCCAGCCAGCCGTGGTTGCTGGCCGTCACGGTTTTCGCCAGCGGGTTGAGCGCAGCGCCTGCATCGAACGCCGAGGTGATCGCCAGGCCTTGAATGCCGCCCAGCAACAGCCACGCGCCGGCGCCGATGAACGACAGCAAAAACAACAGCGACAGCCACTGGGCCGCACGGCGGGAGCGTCGGGCAATGGCGCCTTCGGTGCGCATCATCAGCCAGCTGCCGCCGTGCAGGCCGAGCATGCTCAGGCTGACCACCCCGGCCAGCAAGCCGAACGGGCTCAGCAGCTGCCAGAAGTTGCCGTGATAACTGGAGCGCAAGGTCTCGTCGAACTGGAACGGCACGCCCAGCAACAGGTTGCCGAACGCCACGCCGAAGACCAGCGACGGCACCACGCCACCGACGAACAGGCCCCAGTCCCAGCTCTGCCGCCAGCGGGTGTTTTCCAGTTTGCTGCGGTAGTCGAAACCCACCGGGCGCACGAACAGCGCAAACAGCACCAGCAGCAGCGCCCAGTACAAGCCGGAGAACGCAGCCGCGTACACCAGTGGCCAGGCCGCGAACAGCGCGCCGCCGGCGGTGATCAGCCAGACCTGATTGCCATCCCAGTGCGGGGCGATGGTGTTGATGACCACGCGCCGCTCGGTGTCGCTGCGCCCGACGTAGGGCATCAGCATCGCTGCGCCCAAGTCGAAGCCATCGGTGAGGGCGAAGCCGATCAGCAGCACGCCGACCAGCACCCACCAGATCATTTTCAGTGTCTCGTAATCGAACATCGGGAATTCCTCAGGCCAGGGCCGGTTGTCTGGCGTCAGCAGCGTTGCCCTGCGCGCCTTGCTCGAAGTGGTAGCGACCGGTGTGCAGGCTGCTCGGGCCGAGTCGGGCGAACTTGATCATCAGGTACATCTCGATGATCAGCAGGACGGTGTAGAAGCCGACCAGCGCCACAATCGAACCGATCACATCCGCCGCCGACAGGGTCGAGGCCGAGAGGTGCACGGGCAGCACTTCACCGATGGACCAGGGCTGACGACCGTGCTCGGCGACCCACCAGCCGGTCTGGGTGGCAATCCACGGCAGCGGCAGGCTGAACACCGCCCACTTGAGCAGCCAGCGCTCGCGGGTCTCGTTCTTGCGCGCCGAGGCCCAGAAGGCACAGGCGAACAGCAGCAGCATGAGCATCCCGCTGAGCACCATCACGCGGAAGGTCCAGAAGATCGACGCCACCTGGGGGATCGAATCCAGCGCGGCCTGTTTGATCTGCTGCTCGTTGGCGTCGACGACCTTGTCGGTGTACTTCTTCAGCAACAGGCCGTAGCCGAGGTCTTTCTTCACCCCATTGAAGGCGTCGAGGGTCTGCTCACTCTTGTCGCCGCCGCGCAGCTGGCCGAGCAGGTCGTAGGCAGTCATGCCGTTACGGATGCGGCCTTCGTGTTCGCGGACCAGGTCCTTGATGCCGGTGACCTGTTTATCCACCGAGCGTGTGGCGATGATGCCCATCACGTAGGGAATCTTGACGGCGTAATCGGTGCGCTGCTCGGCCTGGTTGGGCAGGCCGAACAAGGTGAACGCCGCCGGAGCCGGTTCGGTGTCCCATTCGGCCTCGATGGCGGCCAGCTTGGTCTTCTGTACGTCGCCGATTTCGTAGCCGGATTCGTCACCCAGCACGATCACCGACAGGATCGAAGCCAGGCCGAATGCCGAGGCGATGGCGAACGAACGCCGGGCGAAGGCGATGTCGCGGCCCTTGAGCAAATACCAGCTGGAAATCGCCAGGACGAAGATCGCGCCGGTGACGTAGCCGGAGGCCACGGTGTGGACGAATTTGACCTGGGCGACGGGGTTGAACAGCAGGTCGCTGAAGCTGGTGAGTTCCATGCGCATGGTGGTGAAGTTGAACTCGGCGCCGACCGGGTTCTGCATCCAGCCGTTGGCGATGAGGATCCACAGCGCCGACAGGTTGGAGCCGATCGCCACCAGCCAGGTGACGCTCAGGTGCTGGACGCGGGTCAGGCGGTCCCAGCCGAAGAAGAACAGGCCGATGAAGGTCGATTCGAGGAAGAACGCCATCATGCCTTCGATGGCCAGTGGCGCGCCGAAGATGTCGCCGACGTAGTGGCTGTAGTAGGCCCAGTTGGTGCCGAACTGGAATTCCATGGTCAGGCCGGTGGTGACGCCGAGGGCGAAGTTGATGCCGAACAGTTTGCCCCAGAACTGGGTCATGTCTTTGTAGATCGGCTTGCCGGTCATGACGTAGACCGATTCCATGATGGCGAGCAGGAAGGTCATGCCGAGGGTCAGCGGGACGAACAGGAAGTGGTACAGCGCGGTCATCGCGAACTGCAGCCGGGAGAGGTCGACGACTGATTCCGATATCATTTTGGGTTTTTCTCAGAGGGTGCGGGTGGGGTGCTCAGTAGGTGCAGGCCGGCTTGCACGCCGTCGTCCTTGACTTCGACCGGGGCGTCGAACCAGACGCTGCGGATGCCCATGAGCAGGACGAGTTTGATCAGGAGGATCAGACTGATGTCTTTGGCCAGGGGGTGTTTGAGGAAGTCGAAGGGGCCGGGCATGTTGAGGACTCGTCGGGGTGCGGGGTATTTTTCCTACAGACGTTTCCTACGGGTTTGATCCAGGTCAATAAGGCGCATTTGCTCTGATGTGGCAGAACGCCACAGGTCTGCCTAACGGCAGAGGGTTTCGCCTTCGGCGACTTACTTTTGAAAAGCACCAAAAGTAAGCAAAAGTGCCTGCTCCTGGCTGGGCCCTCCTGCGTCGGGTTCCCTCACTCCGACGAAGCTCCGTGGGCCCGCGCCGAACGGACATCCATGTCCGCAACGGCGCTCTCGCCGCATCCATGCGGCTCGGCCCACTCCGCGTCGTCTGCGTTCGGCCTGCACCCAAGTCGCGTTTGGCGGTGACTGGACCTTCTGTGTACGAAGATCAAAAGCAGATCAAAGGCAGATCAAAAGCTTCCCGGCTGAAGCCGGTCCTACGCACGCGACGCCCTGGTAGGACCGGCTTCAGCCGGGACTGCCAAGGGGACTGATTTATTTACAGCGCTTCACCGTAAATTAATCTGTCCCCGACTCCCCGTGGCCAAAACCGGCCTGGGCCGACCACCGCCGGTAGGGCGAAGCAACTAAACCGACCGCCACCGCCTGCCCTGTTAGGATGAACGGCAGGATGCCGTCTCAAGTGGCGGATTATTCAGCCGATATTCCGGTGTGCAAGGCAGTCGGTGACGGTTGCGCCGGTGTGTTCACGGCCCGGAATCTGTCGCTTTTGCACCCCATGAGGTAGTTATCGATGACACTCCATTCGCTCATTCACACACTGGGCAGCGCACTCTGTGTGGCGCTGTTGCTGTGCGTGGGGTCTGGCGCGTCGGGGGCTGAATCGATTAACTCGAATGCGCCTGGGGTCGAGATCCATGTCGTGACCGAAGAGCTTGCGCCCTACAACATGACCCGCGACGGGGTGCTCACCGGTATGAGCACCGAGGTGGTTCAGGCGGTGCTGAAGGAGGTCAATGTGCAGGCCCCCATTCAGTCCATGCCCTGGGCGCGGGCTTACGATCTGGCGCTGCACAACCCCAATGTGCTGATCTACTCCATCACCCGCACCGCCGAGCGCGAGCGGCTGTTCAAGTGGGTCGGGACCATTGCCGCGTCGCGCTGGTTTCTGTATTCGTCCGCCCGCCATCCCGTCACGCTGCTGAGCCTGGACGACGCCCGGGGCTGGCAGACCGCAACCGTCAATGAAGACGTTGGCGAGCAGTACCTGATGGCGCGCAGATTCGAGATCGGTCATCAGCTGCAATCGAGCAACCGCTACGAATTCAATTACCAGAAACTGCAGACCGGCCACGTAGACCTGTGGATTTCCGACGAGCTCAACGCTTACTACCTGGCCCGGCAGGTCGGCGATGACCCCGCGCGGACCCTGGTGCAATCCCTGCGCATTAAAGAGCTGGAGGAAGCCGGCGGGTTCAACATGGCGTTCAGCACCGGAACGCCCGACGCCACGGTGCAGCTGTTTCAGAAAGGCCTCGACACCCTTCGCGCCAATGGCACCTACGACGCCATCGCGCGCAGGTGGCAGTGAGCATGCAGAGCGAAACGCCTTCCGATCCACCCGGCGCACCACACCCGCCCCCGCGCAGCGCACAGCGCACCGGTTCGCTGGCGCGGCGTCTGGTGCTGGCGACGCTGGCGTTTTGCGTGCTGTTCACGGCGGCGACGGTGCTGGTGCGCACCTGGTTCGCCTGGAACACCAACCTGGCGAACATGAACGCCGAGCTGACCCTGATCGATCAGGTGTTCCAGGGCACGCTGTCCAAGGCCGTATGGGAGATGGATGATCAGGCGCTGCAGACCCAGATCGACAGCGTGGCCACGGCGGCGCCGGTGGGCCGGGTCCAGCTGAAAATCCTGCGGCCCGGCCGCGCCCCGGAAATTCTGGAGCGCCAGCACCCCGGCCACACCGGCTCGATCCGCGCCCCGACGCTGCATCGGCAGTTGACCATCGCCCCCTATCCCGGCGCCCGCGAAGTGGTCGGCGAGCTGACCATCGAAGGCGACGAAAGCCTGCTGTGGAAACGCCTGTGGAAAGAAGTCGCGGTCATCATGGTCACCCAGATCATCCAGTCCCTGGCGCTCGCCGGGCTGATCATGGGCATGTTCAACCGCTCGGTGACCCTGCACGTGCGGCGCATTGCCCGGCACCTCGAACACCTGACGCCGCTCAACCTGAAGACGCATCTGACCCTGGACCGTCGCGGCAAGGGGGGTGACGAACTCGACCTCCTCGAAGCGGGCGTCAATGACCTGCAAGACAAACTGGCCGCGCACCTGGAGCGTCAGGCCCATGACGAAATCGCCCTGGCCGCCAGCCGCGACCAACTCGCCGAACTGGTCGAGCAGCGCACCGCACAGCTCAAGGCCGCGAACACGCGACTGGAAGCCCTGACCCGCTTCGACCCGCTCACGGGCCTTGCCAACCGCCGCCATTTCGACGAGCTCAAGGAGCTGGAATTCAATCGCGCCTTGCGTCATCGCCACCCGCTTTCGGTGCTGATGTGCGACATCGATTTCTTCAAGCGTTACAACGACACCTACGGCCATGCCAGGGGCGATCAATGCCTGCGCGATGTGGCGCTGGCCATGAGCGCGCTGTTCTCGCGTTCCGGCGAACTGGTGGCGCGGCTCGGCGGTGAAGAATTCGCCGTGCTGCTGCCGGGCCAGGATGATCAACAGGCGCTGGCGTCGGCCGATCGCCTGCGCGCCCTGCTGCACCGGCAACAACTCGTGCACAGCGCTTCACCGGTCTCGCCTTTCGTGACCCTGAGCATCGGCGTGGCCGAGCTCGATCCGGCGAACATGGAGCACTTCGATCAACTGCTGCAGAGTGCCGACCGGGCGCTGTACCGGGCGAAAAGCCAGGGCCGGGACCGCTGTGTGATCTGAACCGAGAGGGATGCCATGGGAAATAATCATTGTCAGCGCAGCGTTCTGGCCGCTTTCCTGATGCTGTTCGTGGGTCTGAACGCCAGCGCCACGACGCTGCAAGTGGTCACCGAAGACTCCTCGTACAGCGCACTTGAGGGCGACAAGGTGGTCGGGGTCGCCAGTGAAGTGGTCGAGATGACCCTCGCCAAGGCGGGCATCAGCGACTACCACATGGCGCTCTATCCCTGGGCGCGGGCCTATGACATCGCCCGGCTCGAAGCGAACGTGCTGATCTACCCGATGATTCGCAACAGCGCACGTGAGGCGCTGTTCAAGTGGGTCGGCGAGCTGGAACACGTCACACCGTCGTTTTACAAACTCCGCGAGCGCCGGGATGTGGTCGTCAACGCCCTGGAGGACGCCAGCCACTACACCGTCGGGGTCGTGCGTGACGATTCGCGGCAGCAGTACCTGGAGGGCAAGGGTTTCAACAGGATGGTGGTCTCGCCCAATAATCTGGACAACCTGCGCACACTGATCAGCGGCCAGGTCGAGCTGATTCCCATGCCCGAGCGCGAAGCGCGGGAGCAGTGTGCCGATCTGCAGATCGCGTTCGAGGACCTTGAAAGCGTCTACACACTCGACGAACTGTCCAAAGGTCTGTACGTGGCCCTCAGCGCCAGCACGCCGGACGAAACGGTCCAGCGAATCGCCGCTGCATTTGCCCGGCTCAAGCAGGAAGGCACGGTCGACAAGGTGATCGCGGGGCAGTAGTTGCAGGCCACCGCGAGCGCATTACCGCCTGGGCAACCTGTATTCAGGCCCCGAAAGCCGCTGCCTCGGACATTTCACAAAGCCTTCACAATCGTTTTGGAAAACTCCGCGCGATCTGTCCCCGCCTCCCCCTTCCAGCAGCCATCGACTCGCGCTGCGGACGTCTCGGCACCCCGGATGGAGCGGCCTGGTGAACCCGCACACCCGGCACTGCGCGGCCCCTTATACGGAACTGAATTCGATGGTCAAACCGGTCACGTCCACCCGTCTGGTGATGCTGTTTTCCCTATGTCTCGTAGCGTTTTACAACCTGGCGACCTGGCGCGCACTGGTTGATCTGGCGCAGCTGCACGGCGTCAAAGCCATCGCGTTCTATGCCTCGTTTGCCTTTCTGCTGTGGGCCGCGATCACCCTGCTGCTGACGCCCTTCTCCTTCCGCCCGACGCTCAAACCGGTGCTCAGCCTGGTCGCGCTGTGCTCGGCCGCCGCCGCCTATTTCATGAACACCTACGGCATCAGCATCGACACGACGATGATGCAGAACGTGCTCGAAACCAATTTTGGCGAGGCCGAGGCCCTGTTGAGCGGCACGCTGCTTTTCTACCTGGGCCTGCTGGGCGTGCTGCCGATTGCACTGATCTGGTGGCTGCCGGTGACCTATCGCCCCGTGCTGCCCGGGCTGGTCAACAAGGTGCTGGTGTGCGTTGGCTGTGTGCTGGTGATCGCTGCCGCCGTCGGGCCCTTCTACTCAACCTACGCGCCGATCTTTCGCGATGAAGACAAGCTCACCCACTTCATCAATCCGACCAACTACCTCTACGCCATCGGCAAGCTGACCAAGCAGACCGTGGCCATCAAAGAGACCCTGAACATCCAGACCGTCGGCGCCGACGCCGCCCTCAGCCCGCAAGCGCAACAGCGGCCGAAAAAAAGCCTGATGATCTTCGTCGTCGGCGAAACGGCCCGGGCCGACCACTTCTCCCTCAACGGTTACGGGCGGGAAACCAACCCGGAACTGAAGCAGCAGGACATTCTCAATTTCACCCACGTGGCCTCGTGCGGCACCTCCACTGCCGTGTCAGTGCCGTGCCTGTTTTCGAAGTTTCCGCGCACCGATTACAGCGACAAGAAGGGCAAGACCTACGAGGGTCTGCTGGACATGCTTCAGCGCGCCGGCCTGAAGGTGCTGTGGCTGGACAACAACAGCGATTGCAAGGGCACCTGCCTGCGGGTGCCCCACAGTGACATTCCGAAAAACCAGCCGAGCCCGTTCTGCGACGGCCAGAACTGCCTCGACGAATCGCTGCTGGTGGGTTTGCAGGACTACATCGACTCGCTTCAGGACAACGCCATCATCGTCCTCCACTCCGATGGCAGCCACGGTCCGGAATACTACGACCGCTACCCCAAAAGCCTTGAGCGCTTCACCCCCGTTTGCCACACCAATCAGCTGGGCAGTTGCACGTCCGACGAGCTGAAAAACGTCTACGACAACACCATTCTCTACACCGACCATTTCCTCTCGCAGACCATCGAGTTGCTCAAGCGCAATCAGGACAAGGTCGATGCGTCGATGATCTATGTCTCGGACCACGGTGAGTCACTCGGTGAAAACGGCATCTACCTGCACGCCGCGCCCTACGCCATTGCCCCGTCAGCCCAGACCCACGTGCCGATGGTGATGTGGTTCGGCCACTCGACCCTGGAAGACGCCAGCGTCGATCGCAGCTGTCTTGCTGCCAAGCAAGACCAGCCGGACCTGAGCCATGACTACCTGTTTCATTCGGTGCTAGGCTTGCTCGGCGTCACCACCACGGAATACCAGCCGGCGCTGGACCTCTTTCACAGCTGCAAGCGCAACAAGGGATGAGTTGAAATGACCTGCCAGAACCCGTTGAAACGTCTTGATCAACCGGTGTTCTGGCGGGACGCGCAGCTGCCTTTCATCGAGGCGCGCTCCATCGATGATGGCCGCAAGGTCTGCTATTCCCGTCACGCCCACGACGTGTTTTCCATCGGCGCAATCACCGCCGGGCAAAGCACGTATCTGCACGAGAAAACCACCCAGACCATCACCACCGGCACCGTTGTGGTGATGAACCCCGGCGAGGTCCACGCCTGCAACCCCATCGACGATCAGCCGTGGTCCTACCTGATGCTGTACGTCAACGCCCCGTGGCTGGGGGCGCTTCAGCGCGATTGCGGGGTCAGCAACGGCGGCGTGTTTCGAGGATATCCGGCCACCCATTGTCGTGACCCGCTGTTGTTCAACGGGCTGCTGGAGCTGCACCGGCGGCTGGTGGATGCGCAGCTGGACACGCTGGCAAAACAGGAGGCCGCTGTGAGGTTTTTCACCCTGGTCGAACAGCGCCTGGGCGGCTCGACATTGACGCCCAAACGGACCAATCCCAAGGTCGAACGTGCGGCGCATTACATTGATGCGCATTATCTGCAGCCGATCCGGCTGGAGGACTTGTGCGCGGTGGCGAATCTGTCCGAGGCCTACCTGATTCGTGCGTTCGAGCAGCATTACCACATGACCCCGCACGCCTGGCTGGTCAACCGGCGCATCCAGCACGGCCAGGCGCAATTGCGCAGCGGCGAGCCCATCGCCGACATCGCGCAGCAGAGCGGTTTTGCTGATCAGGCGCACTTTCAGCGGGCGTTCAAAAAGCATCTGGCGGCAACGCCGGGTCAGTACAAGCCCTGATCAGCGGTTGCTGCTCGCAAGGGAGGGCTCAGACGTAAAACAGCGACACCGCGCAGCCTGCCAACAGCGCTGCCATGCTGCGGTTGAACACGCGGATGCGCCGAGGACTGCGCAGATACGGACCGAGAAAGGCACCGGCGTAGGCCCAGCAGCCCACTGACAGGTAGCACACGACGAAGTAAATCAGCGCAAACAGACCGATCAGTCGCGCTTCGCCATCGGCCACGAACGCGCCCATCCCCGCCACCGCCGCCAGCCACGCTTTCGGGTTCAGCCACTGCATCGCCGCGCCATGGAGAAACGACGGCTCGCGGGTCGGTCTGGTGACGTCGAGGCGGCCGTCGTCCATCGCCAGCTTCCACGCTAGATAGAGCAGAAACGCCACCCCGGCCCAGCGGATGATCTCGGTCAGCATCGGGTAGCGCTGCAGCACTTCATGCAGGCCGAACCCGGTGAACATCAGCAGCACGACGAAGCCCACCGTCGCGCCGAGCACGTGGCGCAAGCTGGGGATCAAGCCGAACTGCGCGCCCGAGCTGAGCGCCACGACATTCACCGGGCCCGGCGATATCGACGCCGCCAGCGCGAACGCCGCCATGGACATCATCAGGTTCATTGCACGTCTCCCCACCTCATTGACTGTGGGTTGAGTGTACGAAGGGCGCACGAGCGGGTGATTGAACAAAACTGACCAATCGCCGACAGCCTGCCGGGGTCAGTCGTGGGCCTGGGACAACGGCCGCGCCACTTCTTCGAGGGATTTACCCTCGGAGGCGACGCCCCAGATCGCCTGCACCACGGCGGCCAGCACCATCAGCGCGGCGCCAATCAGGTAGCCGAAAAACACCGGGGCCCGCTCATGGGTATCGATCAGCTCACCAAACAGCATTGGGCCGACGATGCCGCCCAGCGCCGTGCCGAACGCGTAAAACACGGCGATGGCCAGCGCGCGGATTTCCAGCGGAAAGGTTTCGGCGACGGTGAGATACGCCGAACTGGCCGCTGCCGAGGCGAAGAAGAAAATGATCATCCAGGCGATGGCCTGCTGCGTGACATCCAGAACGCCCTGCTGGAACAGATAGCCGCTAATGGTCAGCAGGACCCCGGACACGGCGTAGGTCAGGCTGATCATCACCCGCCGACCGACCACATCGAACAGCCGGCCCAGCAGCAAGGGCCCGCAGAAATTGCCCAACGCCAGCGGCAGCACGTACCAGCCGATCGAGGCGGACGGCACTTGGTAGAACTCGGTGAGCACCAGCGCGTAGGTGAAGAAAATCGCGTTGTAAAAGAACGCCTGGGCGGTCAGCAACGTCAGGCCCACCAAGGCGCGACGGCGGTAGGTGTTGAACAGCGTATGGAAAATCTCTTTCAGCGGCGTGTGGTCCCGTGCATGCAGACGCAAGGGCGGGCCCGTTGGCGCTGACAGGTCATGGCCCTGGCGACGCAGGCGTTCTTCGATGCCTTCCACGATCACCCTCGCCTCCTCGCCCTGGCCATGGATCAGCAACCAGCGTGGGCTTTCCGGCAGCCACAGGCGCATCAGCAGAATGATCAGGCCGAGCACCGCGCCGATGCCGAAACACAGGCGCCAGCCCATGTCCGCGCCGACCCACGGGGCGTCCAGCAGCACGATGGAGCCGACCGCGCCCAGGGCCGCGCCGATCCAGAAGGTGCCGTTGATGGTCAGGTCGACCCAGCCCCGAAACCGTGCCGGCGTGAATTCCTGGATGGTCGAGTTGATCGCCGTGTACTCGCCGCCGATGCCCATCCCGGTGAGAAAGCGGAACAGCAGGAAACTCCAGAGGCTGAAGGAAAACGCCGTGGCGGCGGTGGCGGTGATGTACAGCGCGAGGGTGATGAAGAACAGCTTGCGCCGGCCCAGACGGTCGGTCAGCCAGCCAAAGAACAACGCCCCCAGCACCGCGCCGCAGATGTAGGCGCCGCCGGCCAGACCGATGTCGGCGTTGGTCAGGTGCAGGACGGGGCTGTCTTTCAACGCCCCGGACACCGAGCCCGCCAGCGTCACTTCGAGCCCGTCGAGCAGCCAGGTGATGCCCAGCGCAAACACCAGCAACGTGTGAAAGCGCCCCCACGGCAGACGATCGAGCCGGGCCGGGAGATCCGTTTCGAACACCTCCCCTTTGCTGTCTGCCGCTCCTGCCTGCACGCCGCTGATCGCCATGACTCGTCCCCGTGGATCGGAAGTGATCTGTGGGTTCAGAGTTCGCGGGGGACGTGGGAGTTCAGCGGGGTGTTGCCCGATATCTTCGGCACGCCACCGAACCTGTGGGACCGAGCTTGCTCAGGAAGGGGCCGGAGCAGTCAGCTACTTTTTTCGGTGGGTGAGAGCAAGCCTTCGCGAGCAAGCTCGCTCCCACAGGATCGCGGCCGGCTCGGTGGCAGAGAGTGACAGAGCGAGTGGCAAAGCAGGGCAAAGGGGACCAGGGGCAAAGGGGACTGATTTATTTACAGCGTTTCATCGTAAATGAATCTGTCCCCGGCTGGATTCAACATTGAGGCTGCCGGTACTGGCGCCTTCCCGGCTGAAGCCGGTCCTACAGTCAACGCCAATCCTGCTGGATGCATGCGATGCCATCGTAGGACCGGCTTTAGCCGGGAAGGGGCCAGTGCGGGTGCTGACATTCGATCGGTACCAAGCGGCGCACGCTAGATCTGCATCAACTGCTGGGCGTAGGCGTGGAGGACCTCTCGCTGGATCATGAAGCTGGCGTATTTGCCCTCGCGCAGGGTGGCGATGAGGCCGGCGCGCTCGAGCTCTTTGGTGTGGTGGGAAACGGTAGCGGCGCTGACCGGATTGACCTTCAGCACCTCGGCGCAGGGCAGCGCCTGTTCGCTGTTGCCAATCTGAACCAGTATCCGGAAGCGGCGGCTGTCAGCCAGCGCCCGGGCTATCAATGCGATTTGCGACTCACTCAACGGAAACTGCTGTGCCGTGCTCTCGATCATCGTGACGCCTCAGTAAAAACCTCCTTGTCCAGAGATACTGCGGAATAAACCGACAGGCTAATGACGGTGGGCACTGGCGGTCAATACTATGGAGGCTCACGGCAAAAGATGGTTCAGCGCCGTGAGGATTCGCCTGCGAACAACTCGACGCTGCCCGCTGACCTGCGTAGGGTTTTCTGGCATCCTGCGCGCCCTTTTCCCCTGCGATCGACCGCCATGCCTGCACCCTCCGACCTCATCTACGGGCTTGAAGACCGGCCGCATTTCACCGCCGCGATCTTCGCGGCGTTGCAGCACGTGCTGGCCAGTTTCGTCGGCATCATTACCCCAACCCTCATCGTCGGCAGCGTGCTCGGGCTCGACAGCGAAGTGCCCTACCTGATCAGCATGGCGCTGTTCGTCTCCGGGCTGGGCACCTTTGTTCAGGCCAAACGCTTCGGCCCTATCGGCTCGGGGCTGCTGTGCCTGCAGGGCACCAGCTTTTCCTTCCTCAGCGTGATTCTAAGCGCCGGGTTTCTGGTCAAGAGTCGCGGCGGCGGCACCGACGAAATTCTCTCGACGATCTTCGGCGTGTGCTTTTGCGCCGCGTTCGTCGAGGTGGTCCTCAGCCAGTTCATCGGCAAGTTGCGCAAGCTGATCACCCCGGTGGTCACCGGCACGATCATTACCTTGATGGGCCTGTCGTTATTGAAGGTGGCGATGACCGACATGGCCGGCGGCTTCGGCGCCAGCGATTTGGGCTCGGCGGCGAACATGGGCCTGGCCGGTCTGGTGCTGATCACCATCGTGGTGCTCAACCGGTTCAATATTCCGTTACTGCGCCTGAGCGCGATCATCATCGCCCTGACCCTGGGCTTCGCGGTCGCTTGGCTTATGGGTCGGGTGGATTTCGCGCAGATGCCTCAGGTGCCGGTGATGAGCCTTCCGGTGCCGTTCAAATACGGGTTTTCCTTCGATCTGCTGGCGTTCATCCCGATCGCGGTGATCTTTCTCGTGTCGCCGCTGGAGGCCGCCGGCGACCTCACCGCCAATTCGATGATCTCCCGGCAACCGGTGAGCGGGCCGGTGTACATCCGCCGGATCAAATCAGGGCTGCTGGCGGACGGCCTGAATTCGGCGCTGGCCGCGACCTTCAACAGCCTGCCCATGGTGACCTTCGCGCAGAACAACGGGGTTATTCAGCTGACCGGTGTGGCAAGCCGCTACGTGGCGTTTTTCATCGCCGGGATTCTAGTGCTGCTGGGCCTGTTTCCGATCATCGGCGCCGTGCTGCAACTGATGCCGAAGCCGGTGCTGGGTGGCGCGACCCTGATCATGTTCGGCACGGTCGCGGTGGCGGGGATCAAGATCCTGTCGGAGGCCGGCCTGCATCGGCGCAATATGCTGATCGTGGCGATTTCCCTGGGCATGGGCCTGGGCGTCGCTGCCGTGCCGGAAGTCTTGCGCGAGCTGCCCAAGGCGCTGCACAACATTTTCGAATCGCCCATCACCGTCGGCGCGTTCTGCGCGATCATCCTCAATATCTTCCTGCCGGAGGAGTACCAGGAGCCGGAGCTTACTGAGTTCGACCCGGAAGCCGCGACCTTGAAGGTGCTGCAGGACCCGCCCCTCGGCTCTCGGGGAGACTTTGACGCAGAACCTGCCGGAGAACCTCTTGGGGCCCGCGAGGTCGCACAGTTGAATCGTCAGGACGTTTGAAGGGGCGTGTTGCGCCCCAGCTGCCTGCCACGGGAGTCACCGATGCCGCTACGCCCGATCCGCACCCTCCTCGCCGGCCTGGCCATGGTTCTGGCACTGAGTGCCTGCGCGCTGTTTCCCAACCGCGACCCGCTGAACATCAACGTGGTGGGCGTTGATCCCCTGCCCGGCCAGGATCTGGAAATTCGCTTCGCCGTGAAGCTGCGCCTGCAGAACCCCAATGACACCGACATCCAGTACGACGGCGTGGCGCTGAATCTGGACGTCAACGGTCGCTTGCTGGCGTCTGGCGTCAGCGATCAGAAAGGTACGATCGGGCGGTTCTCCGAAGGCGTGCTGACGGTCCCGGTCACCGTTTCAGCCTTTGCCGCCTTGCGCCAGGCGGTGGGCCTCGCCGATCAGCAGCGCCTCGACAACCTGCCCTACGAACTGCACGGCAAGCTGGCTGGCGGGCTGTTCGGCACGATGCGCTTTGAGGACAGCGGCACGCTGAGCCTGCCGAAACCGGCCAGCGGCAGTTGGTGATGGCGGACTGCGTGACCGGCTTTACGCTTTTAGTGGGACCTGCTTTAGCCGGGAAGGCGTGAGGCACCACACCGCAAAAATCAGGCAAAAGTAACGTCGCCAGGACCGGCCTCTTCCCGGCTAAAGCCGGTCCTACAATGGGCGGGATCGAATGCCTCAGCCCCGCGCCGCTGCCACCTGACGATTGACCTCGGCGCGCACCATGTTGGCGTACTCCGGCGGCGACATGGCGTCGAGTTCGCCGCGCACCCACTCCGACCATTTGCCCTTGCGCTTGGCCCGCTCGCCCATCAGCCGGGCGGCGTCAGCCTTGGCCTTGCCCAGATTGCTCTGCCACAGATCGAACAGGCGAGACTTTTCGTCCTCGATGGCGGCGCGTTCCGGAAGGGTTTTGTTGGCCAGGTTGTAGCTCATGGTATGTACCTCGATGTGCAAAACGAAACGCATAAACGGAGCCGGTGGCCGGCTCGAAAAACGTCAGCATCTTACACCCGCGGACGGTGAATCCCGACCCCATTCGTTGTACTTTTTGGTCGCTGGCAGAATTGGGCTGCAACTTTTGGGGCGCTCAAAACTCCATTGCACACTGCTATAACCACTGAAAGGAAATTTGCCATGGCTCGTAAAACTGCTGCTCAGAACGCCGCTGTCGAACAGATCAAGGATCAAGCGTTCAGCGAACTGGCCGCCCTCATTGAAGAGTCCGATAAACTGCTCAAGGACAGCGCCTCGCTGGTTGGCGAAGAAGCCGACACCGTGCGCGCCCAATTGAGCCAGAAGCTCAAGCAGGCCATGGAATCGGTGGGCAGCGTGCGCGAACGCGCCAAGCCAGCCGTTGATGCCACCGAAAACTACATCGGCGGTCACCCATGGCAGACCGTGGCGATCTCGGCAGGCTTCGGTCTGGTGGTGGGTCTGCTGCTGGGCCGTCGTTGATTAGCGACGTCTGATTCTGTAGCCAGACTCGCTTTGGCCGGTGGCATCGCCTGATGCCACCGGCTTTAAATCCTCAAGATCGAGGCGAGATCACTTCCAGCTGTGACAGGCGGTGGCCTTTGACCATCGCGGCATCGATCTCTGTCTTGGCCTTATCGGCGTCTGCCTGAGACTCGAACGGCCCGATCATCACCACTTCCCTGCCATCGACCTTCACCACATAAGACGGGTAATGGTGCTCGACCAGCCAATAGGTCATGTCGCTCAGCGCTTCTTTCAAATGGACACGAATGGTCCATTGCGGCGAAGCCGGCGTCGGCGCTTCCGCGGTCGAATCAGTGCTCGGAACCTGGGCGGGCGTTGCGGGCTTGCCGCCATCACAACCCGCCAGCATCAACACCGCCACCATCATTGCCATCTTGCGCACGTCTGTCGCTCCTCGTTTGAAGTGGCGGGAGTCTACCACCGCAGGCGAGTGCGAGTTTAACGTCCAGCCGGTACACTGCTCGGCGACCGCCCTGAACGGGTCTTCAACCCTCACCGGTGACCGAGCCCCTGGAAGATTGCTGCCGGGCCCACAAATAACCGAACGCGATGATGGCACTGTGGTCAATCTCTCAAGTCTTTTCGCAGGCTCACCTTGATGACGTTCATTTCCGATAATGCCAGCCTGCGCCTCACCGACCGGGTACTGCTGCCCGCCCGCCCCACAGGCGCGCAATCGACAACAGCCGATCTATCGCGAACACGCCCATGAATTCCGCGACGCCCACGCCGATGACTGACATTTCTCACCGCCAGGCTCATGCCCCCGAGCAGCCGACCGCGCCAATGATCGCCGAGCCCCATAGCCACGGTGATCAGTGGATCATTTGCGAGCACTGCGACTCGGTCTATGAGTCCATGCCCCTGAACAAGGGCGAGGCAGCCTATTGCCTGCGCTGCGCCGCGATCCTGCGTCGCAGCCATCGGCTGACCCTCGAGCAACTGCTTGCCCTGAGCATTGCGGCCTGCATTCTGTTCATCTTCGCCAACGTATTCCCGGTCATCACCATCAGCATGCAGGGCCTGCACAACGAGGTAACGCTGTGGGGTTCGGTTCAGGCGCTGGCCCAGGGGCAGATCACGTTGATTGCGCTGGTGGCCGGGCTGGCCATCATTCTTGCCCCGGCACTGCAGATCGCCTTGTTGTTCTGGGTGCTGGCCCATGCCCATCGCGGCGAAATCGCCCCCGGCTTCAAAATGTGCATGCGCACCCTCGAACACCTGCGGCCCTGGAGCATGCTGGAGGTATGCCTGCTGGGGATTCTGGTGGCCATCGTCAAACTGGCGGGCATGCTCGATGTGCACGCAGGCGTCGGCCTGTGGGCCATGGCGATGCTGATGGTGCTGATCCTGCTGATCGCCGGCAAGGACATCCGCCGCCTGTGGGATGAACTGGGAGTCCAACCTGAATGAACGACATTCCCTACGCTCGGGAGTACAAGATCACCCTGTGCCACGTGTGCAGTTACGTCTGTGCGGAAGAGGCCCATGAATGCCCGCGCTGCAACTCGCCCGTGCATCGGCGCAAGCCCAACAGCCTGACGCGCACCTGGGCCTTTCTGATCGCCGGTCTGATCTTCTATATCCCGGCCAATCTGTTGCCGGTGATGTACACGACGATGCTGGGCAGCAGCAGCGAGAACACCATCATGAGCGGGGTGATCGAGTTCGCCGAAAGCGGCTCGTGGGACATCGCCATTCTGATTTTCATCGCCAGCGTGGTCGTGCCCTGCATCAAGTTTCTGGTACTGGGGCTGATGCTGGTGACCTGCCAGCGCCGCAGCACCTGGGCGATGCGCGAACGTTCGCGGCTGTTTCGTTTCATTGAGTTGATCGGCTACTGGTCCATGCTTGATGTGCTGGTGGTCGCGCTGGTGGCAGCCCTTGTTCAGTTTCGCGGGCTCAGCACCATCGAGCCGCGCCTTGGCATTCTGTTTTTTGGTTTGGTGGTGGTGATGACCATGCTTGCCGCCATGACGTTCGATCCCCGGCTAATCTGGGACGCAGAGGTTGAAGATGTCCGATAACACCCTACCCCCCTCCCCGCCGACTCGACCGCAAGTCAAAGCGCGCAAGATGCGCGTTTCGCTGGTCTGGCTGGTGCCGATCGTCGCGGCCCTGATCGGCCTGTCGATGGTGGTTCATGACTTCCTCAACGTCGGCCCCAAAGTGGTGGTGAGCTTTCTCACGGCAGAGGGCCTGGAAGCCAAGAAGACCCAGGTCAAGTATAAGAACGTAGTCATCGGCATCGTCACCGACATCGAACTCAGCGATGACCGCACCCACGTGCTGGCGAGCATCGACCTGAACCAGTCGGCCGCGCCGTTCACCCGCGCCGATACGCAGTACTGGGTGGTGCGTCCGCGCATCGGTGCCCACGGCGTCACCGGTGTCGACACGCTGTTGTCGGGGGCTTTCATCGGTGCCGACGCGGGCAGCTCGGAAGAAACCAAAAAAGACTTCACCGGCCTGGAAACCCCGCCCGCCGTGACCTTCGGCGAGAAAGGCAAACGCTTCATTCTGCACACCGACGACCTCGGCTCGCTGGACATCGGCTCGCCGGTGTACTTCCGCCGCATCCAGGTGGGCCAGGTCGTGGCCTACGAACTGGCGAAGGACGGCAAGGGCGTCGACGTCGAAATCTTCGTCGGCGCGCCCAATGATCAATTCGTGCTCACCGACTCGCGCTTCTGGAACGCCAGCGGCGTGGACGTGACCCTCGGCGCCTCGGGCCTGAAAGTGTCGACCCAGTCCATGGCGTCGATCCTCTCCGGCGGTATCGCCTTCCGCGAACCCAAATACAGCCCCGACGCCAAGCCAGCCGACGGCAACGCCGAATTCAAACTGTTCGAAGACCAGACCACGGCACTGGCGCCGCCCGATGGCGAACCCAAATACATCCGCATGCGCTTCAACCAGTCGCTGCGCGGCCTGGTGGTCAATGCGCCGGTGGATTTCCTTGGCGTCAATATCGGCCGTGTGGTGTCGGTGGACCTCGACTATGACGCTGCCACGGGCACATTCCCCGGCATCGTCGGTGCGGTCATTTATCCCCAGCGCCTCGGTGCGGCCAATGACAAGCTCAAAGAGCAGGCAGGCGCTGGCGATGACGAAGAGCAGACCTCAAGGATTCTCGGGAAGTTCGTCGAACGCGGGCTGCGGGCGCAAGTGCGTACCGGCAACCTGTTGACCGGCCAGCTGTACGTCGCGATGGATTTCGATCCCAAGGCGGCGAAGATTTCCTACAACGCCAAGGCGCGGCCGCTGGAGATCCCGACGGTGCCAGGCAGTTTCGACAAACTGCAGGAGCAGTTGCAGGCGTTCGTCGACAAACTGGGCAAGATCCCCCTCGACGACCTGGCGAAGAACCTCAACGGCAGCCTGATCGAACTTCAGAAAACCATGAAGCAGGTCAACAGCGATGTGTTGCCGCAGATGCGCGGCGCGCTGCAGCAAGCGCAGAAAACCTTGGGCACGGCCAACGAAGCGTTGTCGGATGACTCGCCTGCGCGTCAGCAACTGGGTCAGGCCATGGACGAAGTCCAGCGCACGGCGCGCTCGGTCCGTGTGTTGACCGATTTCCTCAGCCGTCACCCTGAATCGCTGATTCGCGGTCGTACCGGCGATGCGGCGCCCGGCTCGTACAAAGGATCATCCTCTTCCCGTGAAATTGCTCCGGAGCCTGCTCAATGACCTTGCGTAACTCGTTCCTCGCCCTGACCTGTGTGCTGGGTGTGACGGCCTGCTCCTCCACGCCGACCCACTATTACACGCTGATCGCGCCGGCCACTCCGACGCCTGCAAGTGTGGGTCAGACGCCGTTCCAGTTTGAAATGCAGGCGGTGCTCATGGCGGTTCAGGTCGATCAGCCGCCGCTGGTCATCCGGCAGGGCAACGGCAGCCTGGCGATTCTGGAGAATGAGCGCTGGGGCGCCCCATTGGGCGATGAGTTCCATGACGCGCTGACCGGGCAACTGGAGCGCCGCTTCGGCTCACGGGACTTGGCGGGCTTGCCCAAACAACGTGATCAACCGGTGCTGTCGGTCCGAACCGACGTACGTCGCTTTGAATCGGTGCTGGATCAATATGCGCTGATCGATGTCGTCTGGAACCTGAGCCTGCGAGGCATCGGGGCCGAGCCCGGTACCCGGCGGCAAACCCTCACCTGCAGCAGCGTCATCAGGCAACCGGCGAGCATCGGCATGGAAAATCTGGTCATCGCGCACCAGAAAGCCGTGTCAACGCTGGCCGACACCATCGCCCGCACCGCCACGCAATGGGCGCGTCAACCCGACGCCCGCTGCCCTTCCTGAGAGCATCGACGCCGGGGCTGCAGAGGCCCCGGCTGTTTACCGCCCTTCGCTCCCTCGCACCCCCGCTCAGAACGCCGAACAGTCCACATAAAAGCACTTCATTCGGGCAGTTATCGTACAACTGTTTGAGAATAATCCTACAAACCGGTATGTTTGGATCCACATTCCAACCAGATGGTTGTATTGTCTGGCCCGGTATGAGTTGGTTAAACCTCATCAGCCGCACCCGTTTGCGTTGATCTGCTCATTCTCGCGCCGAGTCGATTCATGAATTCGCAATCAGCTGCTTAACGTCAGGGATCGTCAAATGGAGTTGATCACATGAACGGCATAGGCCTGCGACTCAGGCAGGAACGCACCAGACTGAAGCTGTCACAGAGCGCATTGGGAGCGATCGGTGGCGTCGAGACGAACGCTCAGGGCAATTACGAGAACGGCACTCGATCGCCCAAGGCCGATTATCTGCTTCGCATTGCGCAAGCCGGTGTCGACCTCAACTACGTCCTGAGCGGCAACCGATCTTCTGCGGACGTCATGAATACGGCGGCTGTGATTGATCCTGAGGGGAAGCCGGACGTCTATCCGCATCTGACCAAAGTCACCCACCAGCTGCACCGTAACCTCTATGGCCTCATCGACGCCTCGTTGCAACTGACGCAACTCATTGAGGTGCGCAACCACGACGCCCGGTTTAACGAGGCCAAAGTGCAGCTGGAGACGATACGGGTTGAAGCGCAGTCGCTGGCCCAGGCGACGATGAAGTTGATCTTCGAGACCTCGAAGCTGGTGTAAGGCGGCTTCGTAGCAGGCTTGCGCTGTGTGGGGAGGGCCTCTCCCTACACAACGCACGCCTGGAAACTCCGAATCAGCGACGCTTCAACCGGTCGATGATCACCGCCAGCAGCAGGATCGTGCCGCGAATCACGTATTGGTAGAAGGTGTCGATGTTCTTCAGGTTCATGGCGTTCTCGATAATCGCCAGAATCAGCACCCCGGCGATGACATGGCGAATCATGCCGATGCCGCCACTGAGGGAAACCCCGCCCAGTACGCACGCGGAAATCACCGTCAGCTCGAAACCCTGGCCGATCATTGGCTGACCCGAGGTCATGCGCGAGGCCAGCACCACACCGGCCAGCGCGCCAATCAAGCCGTGCACGGCGAAGATGATGATCTTGGTCCGATCAACGTGGACGCCTGCCAGCAGCGCCGCTTCCTGGTTGCCGCCGATGGCCAGCGTGTTGCGGCCGTAGGTGGTGTAGTTCAGTAGCCAGCCGAAGAATATAAAGCAGACGATGGTGATCAGAATCGGCACCGGCACACCGAACAGCTGACCGTTACCGAACACGAAGAAGGCCTCGTCGCCCACGCCCACGGCTTTACCGTTGGAGAAGATATAGGCCAGCCCCCGCACGATCTGCATGGTCGCCAGGGTGGTGATCAACGCATTGATGCGCAACTTCGCGATGACGATGCCGTTGATCAGCCCGACCAGCAAACCCATGGCCAGAGCAGCCGATACGCCGAGAAACACGCTGTCGGTGTCGCGAATGACGATCCCGGCAATGACCCCGGAGCATGCCAGCACCGAACCGACCGACAGGTCGAAATGCCCGGACGCCAGGCAGTAGAGCATGGTGCAGGCGGCGATGCCGACCGTGGAGATCGCCAGGCCCAGGCCGCGCATGTTCAGCGGCGACATGAAGTTGTCGATCAGCAGCGCACAGAGCACAAAAATGCCCAGGGCGGCCATGAGCATGGCCCAGTCGTCGACGAATCGACGCAAGTTCATGCCTTGGCGGGGAGCCGTCAGGCTGGATTCGGTAGACATACGCACCTCGTTCTTATTTTTCATAGCCAGTTTTCATAGCCAGGTTCAACCGCGCGTACGCGGCAATGCCAGTTGCAGAAGACGCTGTTCATTAGCCTCTTCCCGGGACAATTCGCCGGTGATGGCGCCTTCACTCATGACCAGAATGCGATCGGAAATGCCCATCACCTCCATCAGGTCGCTGGACACCACGATGACCGCGATGCCATCGGCGGCCAGGTTATGGATGATCTGATAGATCTCGGATTTCGCGCCGATGTCGATGCCGCGGGTGGGCTCGTCCAGCAGCAGCACCTTCATTGGCATCGACAGCCAGCGGCCCAGAATGGCCTTCTGCTGATTGCCACCCGACAGGAACAGCATCTGCTGCTCGGGCGAAGGCGTCTTGACGTTCATTGATTTGATCTGGTGCCGGGCGTTGTCCCGCTCCCAGCGCCCCTGGATCAGGCAACCCAGGCTGAGGTGCCGAGGCCGCGCGCCGATGTTGATGTTCTCCGCGACACTGGAGAGCGGCACGATGCCTTCTTTCTTGCGGTCTTCCGGGCACAGCAGAATGCCGGCGTCGATGGCGTCACGGGGTGAACGCAGGTTCAGCGGCTTGCCTTCCAGCTGCAAGGTCCCGGCCTGACTGCGCGTGAGCCCCGACAGCATGCGAAACATCTCGGTCCGACCGGCACCGACCAGGCCGAAAAAGCCGAGAATCTCGCCCTTCTCCACGGCAAAACTGGCGGGCTCCTGCAAGCCCGGACCCATCAGGCCGGTCACCCGCAGGCTCGGCCCCTGGTGCTGACGCGGCCGATAGTTATAGATGTCCTGAATATCGCGCCCGACCATGCAGGTCACCAGGCGGTCATGGTCCAGATCGGCCATGTCCTCGAAGGTGCGCACGAAGCGGCCGTCTTTGAACACGGTGACGGCGTCGCAGACGCGGAAGATTTCTTCCATCCGGTGGGAAACGTAAAGAATGACCCGGCCTTCATCACGCAGCCGGGTGATGATCGCCATCAGACGATCGATCTCCCGCGCCGACAGGCTGCTGGTGGGTTCGTCGAACGCGATGACGTGGGCATTGCGCGACATGGCCTTGGCGATTTCCACCAGTTGCCGTTGACCCAGGGACAGATCACCCAGGCGCGTGTTCGGGTCGATCTCGTCGGCCAGGCCTTTGAGCAGTTCCCGCGCGCGGCGGACCATCGCCCGACGGTTGATCATGCCCCAGCGATTGGGCATGTGACCAAGCAGCAGGTTTTCCGCCACCGACATTTCCGGGACCAGATGCAGTTCCTGGTGAATCACCGCCACGCCGGCCGCGATGCTGTCGGCAGTGGATTTGAACGCCAGGTGCTGATCGCCGATCTGCAGATCGCCGCTGTTGGGTTGGTAGGAGCCGCCGAGAATCTTCAGCAGCGTCGATTTACCCGCGCCGTTCTCGCCCATCAGCGCGTGAACGCTGCCTGGCCGAGCTTCGAAATTGATGTCCGACAGCGCCTTCACGCCGGGGAAGGTTTTAGCGATCCCGTTGAAGCGCAGGCTGCCGCCGTGCTGGATCTGTTGCTGAACCGATGCCTGTTGCATGAACCACCTCCACCCCGCCCCACCCTTGTCGGGTGGAGCGAGGCCTCGCAGATATCCGCCTGATTGCCAGGCGTCCCGACTCGACTGCCGCGCTTACTTGTACAAACCGAGCGGGGTCAGCACGTCCTTGAAGTTGCCGCGATGAATCAGGGTCACGTCATCCATGGCGGTGTATTTAGGCGGTTCTTTGCCGGTGGTGACCCACTCGTACACCATCAGCGCCGTGTTATAGCCCTCTTTGTCAGGGCTTGGCAGCATCGACCCGTAGAAGCCGCTTTCCTTCTTCTTCAGTTCATCGATGGCGTCAGTGCCATTGATACCGATGCCGATCACGTTGGCCGGTGCGAAACCTGCCCCCGCCGTGGCCCGCACGCCACCCAGAACGGTGTTGTCGTTCATGCCGCCGACAATGAGGTTTTTCGCCCCGCTTGGAAGCTTGGGCAGGGCAGCGCCGGTGGAATCCATGCTGCCCGGCACATCGAGGGTCTTCTGTGGTGCGAAGAGGATGTGATCCTCAGGCAGCCCGGCTTTCTTCAACGCATCCACCGAACCGTCGGTGCGCTTCTTGCCGGTGTCCAGCTCGTTGTAGGTGTTGATGATCGCGTAGGTTTCTTTCCAGTCCCACTTGCGATTCTTCGCTTCGTCGGCCATGGCGGCGCCCTGTTTCTGGCCGACTTCGAACGCGGCCATGCCCAGGTACGGCACGTCTTCCATGAACTTGCCTTTGGCATCGACGAAACGGTCATCGACGGCCATGACTTTCAAGCCGTTGGCCTTGGCTTTGGCGACGATGGACGGGCCGAGGGAAACATCAGGCGGGCAGATGACAAACCCTTTGGCGCCGTTGGCGGCGAGGCTGTCGATGGCAGAGAGTGTTTTTTCACCGTCGGGAACGGCGATTTTGATGACTTCGAAACCGTGTTCTTTACCGGCCTTTTCGGCGAACTGCCATTCGGTCTGGAACCAGGGCTCTTCAGCCTGCTTGACCAGAAAACCAATCTTGACCTTTTCGGCGTCGGCGGCGGATGCACCGGCGCTCATGCCCAGAATGGCGGTGGCAACAGCAGCACAGCACAGGGAACGAATCCCGTGGCGACTCAACATAGCTAACTCCTTATTTTTATTGACTAGCTACAGCGTTCAGCAGTGAGTGTCGGGGCGGCATACAGCTGGAAACAGTGCAGGCCGCTCGACTGAAAACAGTCATATCATATTATCAATGAAGCCTATGTAACCGAGTGTCACACCCCTTGAGCACAGGGTTTGGATCATCCCGCGAAGCGGTGTGAGGCCATGCCCTTGACGCCGATTTCCATCTGAATCACAGACCCGTCCAGCTCCAGTGCGCCCTCCGCAGGCCGCGCGCTGGTCACAAATAAAGTGGTCATGTCGGGCCCGCCGAACACGCAGCTGGTCGGGTGACTGACCGGCAGTTCGACGATCCGGTCAACGCTGCCATCGGGGGCAAAGCGGATCAGGCAACCGCCATCCCAGCGGGCGTTCCAGACAAACCCGTCTTCGTCCATCGCCGAGCCATCGGGTGCGCCGCGAGCATGCTCATGGGCCCAGACTTCCCGCTCGCCGAGGGAATGATCATCGTTGATCGGGTAGCGATAGATCACGCCGTCCAGGGTGTCGGCGGTCAGCACCGCTGAACCGTTTTCCGGCCAGACCAGGGTGTTGACGATGCCCTGACCTTGGACCAAAGGAGCGACCGAGCCATCGCTGTCGACGCGGTAAAGCCCGCCCGAGCGACGCTCGATAGGCAAGTCGTTGCCCTGCTCGTCCAGGTTGTTCTGCATCGTCCCCAGCCACAGTCTGCCGTGCCGGTCGCAACGGGCTTCATTGGAACGGTTGCCCGGCACCGGGTCGGCTGCGCACAGCAGAGAAACAACGGGCTGATGGAACGGGGAATCAAGGTCGAGACGATGGACGCCGCTGGCGAGGGTGACCAGTGCATCACCTTGCGTGGTGGGGATGAAGGCCGAAACCGGCTCGCTGAATTGCCAGTGGGACAGCGTGCCTGCATGCAGGCGCAACGCACGGAAGCCGGCGATATCGACCCAGTACAACGCCTGCTGGGCATGATCCCAGAACGGCCCTTCGGCCAATTTGAAACGCTGGTCACAGACCGGCAGCCACTTCATGAACAATTTCCTGCTTATTATTGTAGGTCCGTGAGCCACTCAAAAAGCTCACCTGTCGAACGTCAAACTGGCCTGTTCAAGACTCGCGCGCCAGCGGTTGTTCCCGTGAACGCGCAATCACTTCACCCGCGTTTTCAATCAGGCTCATGCAAGCCCAGACACCCCGCGCCGAATCCCGGTTGGCGATGGCATCCGCCAGATCCTTATGCAGCGGCAAGGTTCTGCCGAGCTCTCCGGGCACCCCCGACGACACTTCGAACGAGATCGCCAGCAAGGCACCCAGTGCCGGCAACATCTGCTCGATGAACTGGTTATGACTCGCCGCCAGCACCGCTTCATGGAAACGTTGGTCCGCAGCGTTGTAATCACTCGGGTCCGCGACGCTGGCTGCAAGCCGCGCATAGGCCGCGTGAATCCCGGCAATCTGCTCCGGTGTCGCCCTTTCGCAGGCCCAACGCACCGCCATCGGTTCTATGGCGCGCCTCAAATCCAGCAGGTCCAGCACAAAACTTTGGGGCAGGCCTTTGGCCGCCAACCAGCCCACCACTTGTGGGTCGAACAGATTCCAGCTGCGTACCGGCATGACCCGCGTACCCACTTTGGGCCCGACCTCCAGCAACCCTTTGGCCACCAGTGTTTTGATGGCTTCGCGAATCACCGTACGGCTGACCCCGAATTCTTCACCCAATGCCGCTTCAACCTTCAGCGACTGGCCCGGCGTTACATTGCCTTGAGCAATCCAGGCTCCCAGACGGTCTACCGTCGACGCGTGAAAACTGCTGCTCATTGATCCGCCCCTGTCTGCGTTGTGTTCCGCAAATCGAGGCTAATGATCATACGATTAGGAGTCAAACGCCTGTACAGACGGCCAATCCTGGGCTAGACCTTCCCGGGTCGTAACCGACACGGCCTTTCGCCAAATAGTATTACAATTTATTTTTAAAGCGAGTGCTTTTGATCTATAACTCGAAATATCAGGGCCGACCGGCTCAAATAGTATGACCAATCAGCCGTAGCTGCGCCTTCTTCGGTGGCGACGGGCCGCAGCATCCTGAGCAACAAGGATGCTGCCCTGAGCGGTACCCGCGACAACGTCCACAGCAACATGCTCATAACTACCTCCCATAAGAAGAAAGGATCAACGCAATGAGAAAGACGCTCATACCTGCCCTAGGCCTGTCGCTGATGGCCGCCGCCCTGCAAGTGCACGCCGCCGGACTGACCACCGAACACGGTGCGTTCGGCAAACTCGCCGATGGCACCCCGGTCGAGAAATACACCCTGCGCAACAGCCAGGGCATGCAGGCGACCGTGATCACTTACGGCGGCACGCTGCAGTCGCTGCTGGTACCGGACAAGCACGGCAAGGCTGAGGACGTGGTCCTGGGCTTCGATGACGTGGACGGCTACGTCAAAGGCACCGCGTTTTTCGGCGCCACCATCGGCCGCTTCGGCAATCGCCTGGCCGGCGGCAAGTTCTCCCTGGATGGCAAGAGCTATCAGGTGCCGCTGAACGACAAGACCAATTCCCTGCATGGCGGCCCGAAAGGCTTCGACAAGCAGATCTGGAAGGCAGAAGAGGTCAAGGACAAAGGCTCGGTCGGGGTCAAGCTGACCTATGTCTCCGTCGATGGCGAGATGGGTTTCCCCGGGACATTGAAAACCGAAGTCACCTACAGCCTGAACGACAAGAACGAGTTGCGCATTCAGTACCACGCCACAACTGACAAGCCGACCGTGCTCAACCTTACCAACCACAGCTACTTCAACCTGGCCGGCGCTGGCAACGGTGACATCCTCGACCAGGTGGCCGTGGTGCACGCAGCACGCTATACGCCGGTGAACGAGACGCTGATCCCGACGGGTGAGCTGGCGCCTGTGGCGGGCACACCGCTGGACTTCCTCAAGCCTGTCGCCTTCGGCAAGCGCATCCGTGAAGACAACGTGCAGCTCAAGTTCGCCGAAGCCACGCAGGGCGGCTACGACCACAACTGGGTGCTCGACACCAAGGGCAAGCTGTCGAATCTGGCAGCGGACGTGGTCGATCCGAAGTCCGGTCGCCGTTTGCAGCTATTCACCACCGAGCCTGGCGTTCAGCTGTACACAGGCAACTTCCTCGACGGCACCGTCAAAGGCAAAGGCGGCAAGATCTACCCGCACTGGGGCGCATTCACCCTGGAAACCCAGCACTACCCGGACTCGCCCAATCAGCCAGCCTTCCCTTCCACTCGCCTGGACCCGGGCAAGTCTTACACTCAGACCACTGTGTTCAAATTCCTGAACAAGTAACCATTTGAGTGTAAAAAAGGTGCGGCAGGACGGCTTTCATCGTCGTCCCCGCCGCATCGCGTCCTGCTTCATGCCGCCATGGCGCCGCTGAAACCGCTCAACACCGGGGGTTTGCCATCCATTTGTGAGGGTGGCCGACGGTTCGCTCACCGTTCTGTACTAAAGCTAACCGTTTGGCTTAGAACGGTAATTTCGAGTGAATTTTCCCGGCGGTGACGACTCAGTTACAAAGAGAGTGACTGATAGGGAGGTTTGCAAGCGTGGCACAGTACAAGCATTTCAGAATCGATTATCTGCTGCACGGCAGTTACAAAAGCTTTTACATCAGCGCCGAAGCCATGGACAACGCGTCGGCCTGGCACTGGGCCTCGGTGGATGCCGGGTTCGGTCAGATTCCAAAATACCGCTCGGACCGAGTCCCTAAAGTGACCAAGCCAAAAGCCGAGCAACTGGGTTTGACCGATGTTGAGTGGGCCGAGTCCTGATCAGCTGATCAGGACTTCTTACCCGCTAACCTGTTCGCTTAACCACCTGATTGCTCCCTACGGGAATCTGCCTTGGCAGGGCGTCATTGTCGTCGTCCTGCCGGGCATACCGTCGGCCCATCCCTCCCCCGCGTTAACCCGCTCAGTCCAAGCCTGATCCGAAGAGAATTCTGACGATTAACTCGCCCCATCGACGCCATTAGCAAACCTGATCATTAAACGACCATTGCAGCTAAAGCCTTGCAACTACAGGCTTACAGAAACTTATCCACAGAGATATTCACGCTTTCCGTGGACAACTTTTTCAACGAAATGGCGTTGACTTTATTGCCCTCTCCAGCGTAGCCAGCTTTCTAAAAAAGAGCCTGTCCATCCCGACGACAGCCTGCTTCAAGCGGCGCTGAGCACCCTTGCCAGTGTGGCCTTGACCTTGCCAATCCCGTCGTGCAGCGCCTGCTCGATTTCCGCCATCGTAATGACCGCTGCCGACTTGCCGGCGGCCGGATTCACCACCAGCGCCAGGCAGGCGTATTCCAGTTCGAGCTCACGGGCCAGGGCCGCTTCCGGCATGCCGGTCATGCCGACGATGTCACAGCCGTCGCGCTCCAGACGCGCGATCTCGGCCACGGATTCCAGGCGCGGGCCCTGGGTGCAGGCGTACACGCCGAAGTCGCTATGGGCGCACCCTTCAGCGGCCAGTGCTGCAATCAGTCGAGCCCGCAGTGGCGCGCTGTAGGGGAAACTGAAATCGATGTGGGTCACGTGCTCCAGGTCATCGGCAAAGAACGTATGTTCGCGACCGCTGGTGTAGTCCACCAGATCATGGGGCACGCAGAAATGGCCGGTGCCCATGTCGGGATGAATCCCGCCGACGGCGTTGACCGCCAGAATCGCCTCGGCCCCGGCCTGCTTCAGGGCCCAGATGTTGGCGCGGTAGTTGACCTTGTGCGGCGGAAAGCGGTGCGGGTGCCCGTGACGCGCCAGAAACATCACCTCGCGGCCGGCGTATTCGCCCAGATGGATATCGCCCGACGGCGTGCCGTACGGGGTATTCACTGACAGGGACTGACGAATCGTCAGCCCGTCAAGCTGGGTCAGGCCGGTGCCGCCGATAATTGCGTAAACAGTCATGGGGATTCCTTATTCGATCAGTTGAGCAGCGCGCAGGGCACTCAGCGCCGCCAGCCAGCTGGGGTGCTGCCGGTATTCGGTGGACGCCATGCCCTGGCCGCGCATTCTGTGAAGTCGCGCCGCAGGAGGCGAGACTTTCATGCGCTGCGCCGCGCTCAACGCGAGCTCAGCCGCCGCCCGGTCGTTGCAGACCAATCCCATGTCACAGCCTGCGCCAAGCGCTGCCTCGATGCGGCTGGCAGCATCACCGACAACATGGGCGCCGGCCATCGACAGGTCATCGCTGAAGATCACGCCATCGAAGCCCAGCTCGCCACGCAGGATGTCCTGCAGCCAGCGGCGGGAAAAGCCCGCCGGTTGCGAATCGACCTGGGGATAGATCACGTGGGCAGGCATGACTGCGGCCAGGTGTTTGCTCAAGCGCTGAAAGGGCACCAGGTCATTGGCGCGGATGGTTTCCAGACTGCGCTCGTCATGGGGGATGGCCACGTGAGAGTCAGCCTCGGCCCAGCCATGCCCGGGAAAATGCTTGCCCGTGGCGGCCATGCCCGCCGCGTTCATGCCACGGATAAAAGCGCCCGCCAGCATGGCAGCCCGCTCGGGGTCGCCTTCGAATGACCGGGTGCCGACCACCGCACTGCGTTGATAGTCCAGATCCAGCACCGGCGCAAAGCTGAGGTCCAGCCCCACCGCCAGCACTTCGGTTGCCATCAGCCAGCCGCAATGCTCGGCGAGGCTGTCGGCATCCGGATGAGCCGCAATGGCGCGCATCGGCGGCAGTCGCACAAACCCCTGGCGCAAGCGCTGCACCCGTCCGCCCTCTTGATCGACAGCGAGCAGCAATTCGGGACGAATGGCACGAATGGACGCGCAGAGTTCACGGACCTGCCGTGGACTTTCGATGTTGCGCGCGAAAATGATCAGGCCGCCCACTTCGGGCTGACGCAGAAACTGACGGTCTTCGGAGGTCAGCCAGGTACCGGCGACATCAACCATCAGGGAGCCTTGCAGGCCAGAACTCATAGGAAGATCCTTCAACTACCAATGCTCAGGCCGGCATGGTGAGGGATCGAAGGATGTGATGCAAATTCCGCCATCGCCAGCCAGTGGCGGGCCTCAGACCTTGGCAGGCATCGGCGTCGAGGTTTTGATCCGGGGGCGCAGTTGCGCGGTGAGCATGGCGTTGTCGGTGACGCCCGATTCAGCGCGCATACCGGCCGCCAGGAACGGCACCATGAGGCGCATGACCTGCTCGATGGACGTGTTGACGCCGAAATCGGTCTCGGCAATGGCCCGCAGTGCTTTGATACCGGACATGCTGAACGCGGCAGCGCCCAGCATGAAGTGGACCCGCCAGAACAGCTCGATGGGGGGAATGCGCGGTGCGGCTTCATTGACCAGCAGCATGTAACGACGGAACACCTTGCCGTACATGTCTTCGAGGTAACGGCGCAAGTGACCCTGGCTCTGACTGAACGCGAGGCCCAGCAGGCGCATGAAGATGGACAGGTCGTTGTTGCTGCGCGGCTGAACCACCAGCGCTTGTTCGACGAGGATTTCCAGCAACTCTTCAAGGGTGGGTTTGTGTTCAGGCTTGGCCTGACGGCGTTCCAGCTCGCGGTCGAGACTGACGCAGAACGGCCCGAGGAAGCGGGAGAATACCGCCTGGATGAGGGCCTTCTTTGAACCGAAGTGGTAGTTCACCGCTGCCAGATTGACTGACGCCTTGCTGGTGATGAGCCGCAACGAGGTTTCGGCAAAACCCTTCTCGGCAAACAGCTGCTCCGCTGCATCGAGAATTCGTTCAACTGTTTCCGACTGAGCCATGGTTCAACGCCTGACAAACACGTGTTTGAAACATACGTTTCATACACGGCACTGTCAACCCTGAGCGTCGCTTTCCGTCCGGTCAGTCACGGGCATTTAACCATACAAACCGGGGCCTGTAGCCATTCATGGCACGGGGTGATTACAGACGTCGCGAAAAGGATCATTGCCAAGACCCAAGCACTGTATATAATCCCAGTCACTGTATAAAAAGCCAGAGCGATGCACATGATCAAACTGACGTCACGCCAAGCCGAGATTCTGGACTTCATCAAGCGCTGCCTGGAAGACAACGGCTACCCGCCGACCCGCGCCGAGATCGCTCAGGAGCTGGGCTTCAAATCGCCCAACGCTGCCGAAGAGCACTTGAAAGCACTCGCGCGCAAAGGCGCCATCGAAATGACCCCGGGCGCTTCCCGCGGTATTCGCATTCCCGGCTTCGAAGCCAAACCCGATGACAGCGGCCTGCCGATCATTGGCCGCGTCGCAGCGGGTGCGCCGATCCTGGCCCAGCAACACATCGAAGAATCCCTCGCCATCAACCCGGCCTTCTTTCACCCGAGTGCAGATTACCTGCTGCGGGTACACGGGATGAGCATGAAAGATGTCGGCATTCTCGACGGCGACCTGCTGGCCGTCCACACCACCCGCGAAGCGCGCAACGGCCAGATCGTAGTGGCGCGAATCGGCGACGAAGTCACGGTCAAACGCTTCAAGCGTGAGGGCAACAAGGTCTGGCTGCTGGCCGAGAACGCCGACTTCGCACCGATCGAAGTGAATCTCAAAGATCAGGATCTTGTCATTGAAGGCTTGAGCGTCGGCGTGATACGTCGATAAGGAGAACGTAGATGCAGCTCCCACAGACACCGCAACAACATGCACAACTGCCACTGTTCGAAGCATTCATGGCGCCCGGCCTGCCCATGCTCGACGTCCCGCTGCTGCAGGTCCCGACGCTGGCAGAGATTGCCGAGTCGCCCTGGAGCAACGAGCCGGAAGTCTTCAGTGAATTGTCTTTGCGCGGCGCTGCCGGGAACTGCCTCAACTTGCTGGCGCCGATTCTGCGTGAGCTGAGCCAGGACACCAATGATCGCTGGCTGACGCTGGTGGCACCGCCTGCCAGTGTGACCCAGGCTTGGCTGCGTGACGCCGGTTTGAATCGGGAACGTATTATTCTGATGCACCCGCGAGGAACCCAGAGTGCGCTGGAACTGACCCGTGAAGTCTTGCGCCTGGGCCGCAGCCATACGGTGGTCAGCTGGATCAATCCGATCTCGGGCAATGCGCGCCAGCAACTGGCAAGCGCAGCACGTATCGGCGACGCGCAGAGCCTCAACATTCGGCTGGGCTGATCACGTCGGCAGCACTATTCAGGGTATTTAGAGCATGTAGGCGCTTCTTGAGGATCGAGAAGCGGGATAGCGTGTGAGCGACCGGCAGATTCCGAGGATCAATGCAGGACGCGCGGCCCGTCTTCATCCTTGGTCAACTCACCTTCGGCCAGCCGACCTGCCATCTGCACACCCACGCTGAGCATCGCCTTGGCGACCTCAACGTGTTGACCCTGCAAAAACGCCTTGGCGTCTTCGGAGAAATTCAGCGTGACGAGGGACCCTTCGTCTTCAGCGCGGCGCAGTTCGATGCGGCCGTCAGGCAGTTCAACAATTTCCAGAAACGAAGTTGGCATCAGAGCAGTTCTCCACGAAAGGCCGGCATTGTAACAGCCAGACGACTCAGCCCCTAGCCCATCGATCACTCCGTATCAGCACTCGCTCAGGCCTTCTCTGAACCGGATGGCCAGGCTTTTGATCTGCTGACGCCAGCTCTCCATCTCTTCCCGCGTCAATGGCTGCTCAGGCTCTTCTTCGGCGCCCACTGAAATGATCAAAGGCTGCGTGACATCGCCTTTCGGCTTTCGCGGCGCGCTGGGCGGCATAAACAGCGCACGGTACGAAGCCAGCAACTGCGCCAGCCACGTTTCGCGGTTGTGGGCGAGCTCGACCAATTCGCCCATTTCCGGAATGGCGATGGCTTCCAGTACCTTCGGTGACAGCAGGTCCTCTGCACGCGGCGTACTGGCCTGCGGCAGCCGGTAGTAGCCGGCGATTTCATGGCACAGCCCCAGCAACGCACCATACAAATGAAAGATCGCGGACTCACGCTCGGCCTGCTCAAGCCCTTGGGCGTTCATGGCGCGACTGTCTCTGGCCTTGGCCATCGCTTCCAGGGCGAGACCTGCAAAGAAAATCTTCTGATTGGTGCGGGTATAGAGTTCGTGAGCCATGACAGCGGCCTCTGTAGAGATGAGTGAATCGCAACGCGCCTGCGGCCGGTCAACCGCAGACAAAAAAATCCCTCGGAGCGCAAGAGCACGCCGAGGGATTCTTTTAACGCAAAGCGTCGGGGCTGACCAGTCGGATCGAGATCAAACGATCAACGCTTGTCCTCGACCTTCCACTTGCCGCCGTCGTAAAAAGCACGCCAGCCAGTAGGCTTGCCCTCCACTTCGGTCTGCACGTACTGCTCCTTGGATTTGCGGCTGTAGCGGATCACTGCCGGACGACCATCGGGGTCCTTCTTTGGCGCTTCGCACAAGAAGTGGTACTTAGGATCGATCTCGTCCTTGTGCGGCGCAATTTCCATGACCAGGGGTGCACGGGTCTCGCGGTTTTTCGGGAACTGGCTGGCCGCCAGGAACAACCCGGAAGCACCGTCGCGCAGGATGTAGGTGTCGTCGACCTTGTCGCATTTGAGCTCCGGCATCTTCACCGGGTCCATCTTCGGCGGTGCGGCTTCACCGCTTTTCAGCAGCTTGCGGGTGTTCTTGCAGTTGGTGCAGCCGAAGAACTTGCCGAAACGGCCGGTCTTGAGCTGCATTTCGCCGCCGCACTTGTCGCACTCGACGCTCGGGCCCTCGTAGCCCTTGATGCGGTACGTGCCCTCTTCGATCTCGTAACCCGAGCAATCCGGGTTGTTGCCGCAGATGTGCAGCTTGTGCTTCTCATCTAGCAGGTACGCATCCATCGCGGTGCTGCAGATCGGGCAGCGATGCTTGCCACGCAGTACGCGGGATTCGGACTCGCCCTCATCGTCGTCGGCGATTTCGTCGCCCGGCGTGAGGTTGACCGTGGCCTTGCAGCGCTCTTTCGGCGGCAGGCTGTAGCCCGAGCAGCCGAGGAACACGCCGGTGGACGCGGTACGAATCTGCATCGGGCGGCCGCAGACCTTGCACGGGATGTCAGTCATCACCGGCTGGTTGGCGCGCATGCCGCTGTCGGGTGCTTCGGCCACTTCGAGTTTCTTCTTGAAGTCACCGTAGAACTCGTCGAGGACGTTCTTCCAGTCGCGCTGCCCGTGGGCCACGTCGTCGAGGTTTTCTTCCATGCCGGCGGTAAAGCCGTAGTCCATCAGGTTCGAGAAGCTTTCGGACAAACGCTCGGTGACGATATCGCCCATCTTTTCGGAATAGAAACGACGGTTGTGCAGGGCCACGTAACCACGGTCCTGAATCGTCGAAATGATCGCCGCGTAGGTCGATGGACGACCGATGCCGCGTTTTTCCATTTCCTTGACCAGGCTCGCTTCCGAGTAACGCGCAGGCGGCTTGGTGAAATGCTGGCTCGGGTCGAGCTTGATCAGCTTCAGCTTGTCGCCCTGGGCCATGTCCGGCAGTACGTCATCATCGCCCGGCTTGCTCATTTGCGGCAGCACGCGGGTGTAGCCGTCGAACTTCAGGATGCGGCCCTTGGCGCGCAGCTCGAAATCGCCAGCCGCGACGCTGACAGTGGTCGACAGGTATTGCGCAGGCGGCATCTGGCAGGCCACGAACTGGCGCCAGATCAGCTCGTACAGACGCTCGGCGTCGCGTTCCATGCCGGTCAGCTTGCTCGGGTGCGTGTTGACGTCGGAGGGACGAATCGCTTCGTGAGCCTCTTGCGCGCCTTCCTTGCTGCTGTAGACAATCGGCGATTCCGGCAGGTACTTCTTGCCGAACTCGGTTTCGATGTAGGTGCGGGCCATGGCCACAGCGTCAGCCGACAGGTTGGTCGAGTCCGTACGCATGTAGGTGATGTAACCGGCTTCGTACAGACGCTGGGCCATCATCATGGTTTTCTTCACGCCGTAGCCCAGGCGGTTGCTCGCAGCCTGTTGCAGCGTGGACGTGATGAAGGGCGCCGACGGCTTGCTGCTGGTCGGTTTGTCCTCACGCTTGCTGATGCTGTAGGCCGAAGCCTTGAGCTTCTCCAGCGCCGCCATGGCGGTCGCTTCATTCAGCGGCTTGAAGGCTTCGCCTTTCTCGCGAGCGACTTCGAAGCGAACGTTGGCGCCCTTGGCGGTGCCGAGGTCTGCGTGGATCTCCCAGTACTCTTCCGGGTTGAACGCACGGATTTCACGCTCGCGCTCCACCACCAGCTTCACTGCCACGGACTGCACACGGCCGGCCGACAGACCGCGAGCGATCTTCTGCCACAGCAGCGGCGACACCATGTAACCGACGACGCGGTCGAGGAAACGGCGTGCCTGCTGCGCATTCACGCGGTCGATATCGAGCTCGCCCGGCTTCGAGAAGGCTTCCTGAATGGCTTTTTTGGTGATCTCGTTGAAGACCACACGCTTGTAGCGCGAATCGTCGCCGCCAATGGCTTCGCGCAGGTGCCAGGCAATGGCTTCCCCTTCGCGGTCCAAGTCCGTCGCGAGATAGATGGTGTCGGCGTCTTTGGCCAGGCGGCGCAATTCGTCGATCACCTTCTCCTTGCCGGGAAGGATTTCGTACTTGGCCTTCCAGCCGTGATCCGGATCGACACCCATGCGCGCCACGAGCTGGCGCTTGGCCTTTTCCTTGGGCGACAGGACGGGCGCTTCGGCCACGGCCTTGCCGCGCTTGGCAGCAGGCTCTTTGGAGGCGCTAGCCGAACCGCTGGTGGGCAGGTCTCGGATATGGCCGATACTCGACTTCACCACGTACTGGTTGCCCAGGTACTTGTTGATGGTCTTGGCCTTAGCCGGGGATTCCACAATGACCAGCGATTTGCCCATGGATCGGAAAATTCCTAATGCGAGTAAAAAAGACGTCAGAGCCGTCGAGGCCCCGCTATATATAGTGGCTGAAAGGTGAGGTCAAGCAATGGCTGCTGCGAGGTCCCGCCTCAGGGCCGGGGAAAAAGATCCGGTTCGGCCTGGACCAAAGCAAAGCGCGGCACTTGCTCGCCGTCAACCTCAACTGACTGCAGAAACATGCTCAAAGGGCGTACCCACAGGCCGTATTCGCCGTACAGCGCCTGATAGCACACCACTTCTTCTTCGGTCTCCGAATGCCGCGCGACACCGATAACACGGTATTCAGGGCCTTTGTAGTGACGGTAGAGACCTGGCTGTAGCGGCATGCGGGGAACCTCGGGTGTGACAAGAAAAAAAATGGCGAAAATACATTTCCGGAAAAAAACAAAAGCCGGGGCACCAGGCCCCGGCTCGCACACTGACACCGTTTAGACGCGTTCGAATACGGTGGTGATGCCCTGACCCAGACCGATGCACATGGTGGCAACACCCAGGGTGCCGCCATTCTGCTTCATCACGTTGAGCAAGGTGCCGGAAATCCGCGCCCCCGAGCAACCGAACGGGTGACCCAAGGCGATGGCGCCGCCGTGCAGGTTAACCTTCTCGTCCATCTTGTCGAGCACTTTCAGATCTTTCAGCACCGGCAGGGCCTGCGCAGCGAACGCTTCGTTAAGCTCGAAGTAGTCGATATCGGCGATGCTCAGCCCGGCGCGCTTGAGCGCTTTCTGCGTCGCCGGAACCGGTCCGTAGCCCATGATTGCAGGGTCGACACCGGCCACTGCCATCGAGCGGATCACCGCCAGGGGCTGGATGCCGAGGTCCATGGCGCGCTGGCCGGACATCACGATCATGCACGACGCACCGTCGGTGATTTGGGACGAGGTGCCGGCCGTGACCGTACCGCCTTTCGGGTTGAACGCAGGCTTGAGGGCCGCCAGGCTTTCCAGCGTCGTCTCCGGACGAATGGTCTCGTCGTAGTCGAATATCTTCAGGAAACCGTTCTCGTCGTAGCCCTGCATCGGGATGATTTCGTCCTTGAATTTCCCTTCCAGCGTGGCCTTCTGCGCGAGTCTGTGGGAACGCACACCGAACGCATCCTGCGCCTCACGGGTGATGCCGTGCATCTTGCCCAGCATTTCGGCGGTCAGGCCCATCATGCCGGAGGCTTTGGCGGCGTACAGCGACATGTGCGGGTTCGGGTCGACACCGTGCATCATGCCGACGTGGCCCATGTGCTCGACACCGCCGATGACGAAGACGTCACCGTTGTTGCTCATGATGGCCTGCGCCGCCGTGTGCAGCGCGCTCATGGACGAACCACACAGACGGCTGACCGTCTGTGCTGCGGAGGTGTGCGGAATCTGGGTCATCAGCGACGCCATGCGCGCGATGTTCCAGCCCTGCTCCAGGGTCTGGTTGACGCAGCCCCAGATCACGTCCTCGACTTCCGCCGGGTCAACCTTGTTGTTGCGTTCCAGCAATTTGCTGATCAGGTGCGCCGACATGTCTTCGGCGCGGGTATTGCGGTGCATGCCACCCTTGGAGCGGCCCATCGGTGTGCGACCGAAGTCGACAATCACGACGTCTCTCGGATTCAAGCTCATATCTTCACCTGTTCGTTGGGCACTTAGCCGAAGAAGCGCTGGCCGGTCTTGGCCATTTCACGCAGCTTCGCAGTGGGGTGGTACAGAGCGCCCAGATCAGCGTATTGGTCAGCCAGGGCGACGAATTCAGCAACACCGATCGAATCGATGTAGCGCAGCGCGCCACCGCGGAACGGAGGGAAGCCGATGCCGTAGATCAGGCCCATGTCGGCCTCGGCCGCCGTGTCGACGATGCCGTCTTCCAGGCAACGCACGGTTTCAAGGCAGAGCGGGATCATCATCCAGTTGATGATGTCTTCGTCGCTGACTTCACGCTGCTCGTAGATCACTGGCTTGAGCACTTCCAGCACGGAAGCGTCGACCACTTTCTTCGGCTTGCCCTGCTTGTCGGTCTCGTAGACGTAGAAGCCCTTGCCATTCTTCTGGCCCAGGCGATTGGCGTCGTACAAGGCGTCGACAGCGGTGCGGCGATCGTCCTTCATGCGGTCCGGGAAACCTTCAGCCATGACGTCGCGACCGTGGTGGCCGGTGTCGATGCCGACCACGTCCATCAGGTACGCCGGGCCCATTGGCCAGCCGAATTTTTCCATGACCTTGTCGATGCGCACGAAGTCGACACCGGCGCTGACCAGCTTGGCGAAACCGCCGAAGTACGGGAACAGGATGCGATTGACCAAAAAGCCCGGGCAGTCGTTGACCACGATCGGGTTCTTGCCCATTTTCTTGGCGTAGGCCACGGTGGTCGCCACGGCGACTTCGCTGGACTTCTCGCCACGGATGACTTCGACCAGCGGCATCATGTGCACCGGGTTGAAGAAGTGCATGCCGACGAAGTTTTCCGGACGCTTGAGGGCCTTGGCCAGCAAGCTGATGGAGATCGTCGAGGTGTTGGAAGCGAGAATGGTGTCTTCACCCACCTGCCCTTCCACTTCGGCCAGCACGGCTTGCTTGACCTTCGGATTCTCGACCACGGCTTCGACGACGAGGTCGACGGTGCCGAAATCGCCGTAGGACAGCGTAGGACGAATCGCGTTGAGCGCTTCGGCCATCTTCGCGGAGGTCAGACGGCCTTTTTCGACGCGCTTGCCCAGCAGCTTCGATGCTTCGCCCAGGCCCAGTGCGATGGCTTCTTCACGGATGTCCTTCATCAGGATCGGCGTGCCTTTGACCGCCGACTGATAGGCGATGCCGCCGCCCATGATGCCGGCGCCCAGTACGGCGGCCTGCTTCACGTCCTTGGCCACTTCGTCGTAGACCTTGGCTTTCTTTTTCAGCTCCTGATCGTTCAGGAACAGGCCGATCAGGCTCGCGGCGGCCGAGGTCTTGGCCATCTTCACGAAACCGGCCGCTTCCACTTCCAGCGCTTTGTCGCGACCGAAATTGGCGGCTTTCTGGATGGTCTTGATCGCTTCGACCGGAGCCGGGTAGTTCGGGCCGGCCTGGCCTGCCACGAAACCCTTGGCTGTTTCAAAGGCCATCATTTGCTCAATGGCGTTGAGCTTGAGCTTGTCCAGCTTCGGCTGACGCTTGGCCTTGAAGTCGAACTCGCCGGAGATGGCGCGTTTGATCAGGTCCAGAGCAGCTTCCTGCAGTTTGCCCGGGGCGACCACTGCATCGACGGCGCCCACTTTCAGTGCGTCTTCGGCGCTGTTGTCTTTGCCGGACGCGATCCACTCGACGGCGTTATCGACACCGATCAGACGTGGCAAACGGACTGTACCGCCGAAGCCCGGGTAGATGCCGAGTTTGACTTCTGGCAAGCCGACCTTGGCGGTGGCGGACATGACGCGGAAGTCAGCGGCCAGGCACATCTCCAGACCGCCGCCCAGCGCGATGCCGTTGATGGCCGCGAGGGTCGGTACGTTGAGGTCTTCGAAGGCGCTGAAAATCTTGTTGGCTTCGAGGTTGCCGGCGACGAGTTCAGCGTCCGGCAGCTTGAAGTTATCGACGAATTCGGTGATGTCGGCGCCGACGATGAACACGTCCTTGCCGCTGGTGACGATGACGCCCTTGATCGAGCTGTCGGCCTTGATGGCTTCGATGGCCTGACTGAGGTCGTTGAGGGTGAGACGATTGAACTTGTTGACGGACTCACCCTTGAGGTCGAACTGCAGTTCGACGATGCCACTTTCAAGAGCCTTAACCGTGATGGCTTTACCTTCGTAAATCATCAACTGATCTCCACGATATGGAAGCTGAACAATACGCATCAGACGCTGAGATCCGGCGCTATGCACGACGTTGCCGTCGAGGCGAAACACCAAACGCCAGTCACCCCGTCGACGCGATTCGAGCGTCTGTCAGAGCATTCCTACGGCAAACGCTCAATTCATACGCCCGTTTGATTTGGGTGCGGCTACCTTCTGCCATATTCCAGCAATTGTCAATTCAGCAGACAGCGGGCAAAACAGGCAAATCGCAGGTAAAAAGCGCGCCTGATACGGGCCCATTCAAGGTAATGATTGCCTTGGTGGCGAAAGCCGCTGATCAAGCGCTGGCGCGTGGAGAAGCTTGGCACGGAGGGAATAAAAAGCAGCAGGGCAGCAGACAAATGCACCATTAAGGTCTACATTCAGCGCACTGCGCATCAAGACGGGTCATTTAAGCGTCGCCACCAAGCGATAGGTGACCCCGGTCGCGGCATTGCACCGCACCGCACAGGAATTACGGCCTGCCTGGCCAACCCCGGCCCGATGTTGTTATCGGGCTTTTTAATGCCCGCGATTCGGGCATCGGGGCGGATTACGCCAGGGCCTTCAGCACCGCTGCAATGTGCTGCAACACTTCGGGTTCGCCACGCTCGGCCCAGTACAGGGCAATCAGCTGCTTGCCCGCTTCCACCTTGTAGACGTCTGCCGGCAGCGTCATGAACTGCTCAAGCAGCCGCGGATCTTCACACGGCTCGCGCCACTGGTTAAGCCACACGCCCGGTTCCATCTGCCAGTACACCCAGACATCGGGCGCACGTGCGGTACGAGGCCGGTGATACTGCGGGCACGGGCTCGGCGGCTCGGTCGGCAACCAGTGCGGCCACTCCTGGGGGATCAACTGCATGGCCAGCCCCATTCGACGCGCCTGCATGCGCATGGCCATTCTGCCGCTCTGGGAGCGCGACGGGCGCAGCCAGACCATCGGACTTAAAACCACCGCGATGATTGACAGAACGATCCACACCGTCATATTTGTACGCCCCCCGCGGCGGCAAGCGGCGGGCGGACCACATCGGCGTGCCAGAGGCGCGTGAAAAGAGCCATAATCAAAACCATCGCAAACCTCAGAAGGAAAACCCCATGTCCTATGTACATATTCTGGTAGCCGTGGACCTCACTGAAGAGTGCGATCCGGTGATCAAAAAAGCCATGGCGCTGGCATTGGCCGGCGGCTCCAAGCTTTCGCTGGTGCACATCGTCGAACCCATGGCCATGGCCTTCGGTGGCGATGTCCCCATGGACCTGTCGCAGCTGCAACAACAGCAGTTCGATCAGGCCAAGGAAAAGCTGGAAGCGCTGAAACGCAAATACCCTGACGTCAAAACCGGCGACAGCCATCTCACCTATGGCCAGCCGCGTCAGGAAATCCACAACCTGGCGAAGGAGCACCAGGTCGACCTGATCGTTGTCGGCAGCCATGGCCGACACGGTCTGTCGCTGCTGCTCGGTTCAACCGCCAATGACGTGCTGCACGGCGCACCGTGCGACGTACTGGCTGTGCGACTGGTCAAGCGCGTCGACTGATTCAGGCCCGCAAACAAAAGCCCGGCCCTTGAAAAAGGACCGGGCTTTTTTATGGCCGCAGGTGACCGATCACTCGTCCAGCTCGGCCCAACGCTCAAGCAGCCCGTCCAGTTCGCCTTGCAGGCTTTCCAGCTGCGCCATCACGGCAGTGGTTTGCTCTGCAGGACGCTGATAGAAACCGGCCTCGGCCATCTCGGCAGTGAGCGCAGCCATTTGCGCTTCAACAGCGTCGATCTGTGCGGGCAGCGCTTCCAGCTCGCGTTGCAGCTTATAGCTGAGCTTCTTTTTCGCGACCGGCATTTCGGCCGCCGCGACGGGTGCTGCCTGAACCACGGCAGTGGCCAGCTCGGACTTGCCGGACTTGCTGTCGGTGACGCCCAGCAGACGCGGTGAGCCGCCCTGACGAATCCAGTCCTGATAACCACCAACGAACTCGCGGACCTTGCCCTCGCCTTCGAACACCAGGGTGCTGGTGACGACGTTATCGAGGAATGCCCGGTCGTGGCTGACCATCAGCACCGTGCCCTTGAAGGTCAGCAGCACTTCTTCAAGGAGCTCGAGGGTCTCGACGTCCAGGTCGTTGGTCGGTTCGTCGAGCACCAGCAAGTTGGCCGGTTTGCTGAACAGTTTGGCAAGCAGCAGACGCGCCCGCTCACCGCCCGACAATGCCTTGACTGGCGTCCGCGCCCGCTGCGGGCTGAACAGGAAATCGCCCAGGTAGCTGAGGACGTGACGGCTCTGGCCGTCGATGTCGATGAAGTCGCGCCCTTCGGCGACGTTATCGATCACGGTCTTTTCCAGATCGAGCTGGTGACGCAACTGGTCGAAGTAGGCGACGTCCAGACGGGTGCCGACTTCCACCTTGCCACTGGTGGGCTGGAGGTTGTCGAGCATCAGCTTGAGCAGCGTGGTCTTGCCGGTGCCGTTGGCGCCGAGCAGACCGATACGGTCTTCGCGCTGCAGGACCATGGAGAAGTCCTTGATCAGCATCGGGCCGCCCGGGTGAGCGAAGCTGACGTTGTCGAGCACCATCACCTGCTTGCCGGATTTGTCTGCGGTGTCGAGCTGAATGTTGGCCTTGCCGGTGCGTTCGCGGCGGTCGCTGCGCTCGACGCGCAATGCCTTCAGGGCGCGTACGCGGCCTTCGTTACGGGTACGACGGGCCTTGATGCCCTGACGAATCCACACTTCTTCCTGGGCCAGACGCTTGTCGAACAGCGCGTTGGCGGTTTCTTCCGCCGCGAGCATGGCTTCCTTGTGCACCAGGAAGCTGGCGTAGTCGCCATCCCAGTCGATCAGGCCGCCACGGTCGAGCTCCAGAATGCGGGTCGCGAGGTTCTGCAGGAAGGACCGGTCGTGGGTGATGAACAACACCGCGCCCTGGAATTCCTTCAAGGCTTCTTCGAGCCAGGCAATCGCGCCGATGTCGAGGTGGTTGGTCGGTTCGTCGAGCATCAGCAGATCAGGCTCGGACACCAGCGCCTGGGCCAGCAACACGCGACGACGCCAGCCACCGGACAGTTCGGCGAGGGTCTTGTCGGCCGGCAGTTGCAGACGGCTGAGGGTGCTGTCCACCAACTGCTGCAGGCGCCAGCCGTCACGGGCTTCGAGGTCCGACTGCACGTGCATCAGCTTGTCGAGGTCTTCGGCAGTGACGATGTTCTGGCTCAGGTGGTGGTACTGAGCGAGCAGCTCGCCCACGCCGTCCAGGCCTTCGGCCACCACGTCAAACACGGTACGGCCGTCAGCGACCGGCAACTCCTGGGGGAGCTCGCCGATCTTCAGGCCGGGGGCGCGCCAGACATTGCCGTCGTCGGGCATCTGAATGCCTTTGACGAGCTTCAACATGCTGGACTTGCCCGTGCCGTTACGGCCAATGATGCAGACCCGCTCACCACGGGCGATCTGCCAGGACACCTTGTCCAACAACGGCATGGCGCCGAACGCAAGGGACACATCGCTGAATTTGAGCAGGGTCATGAGCTTCTCCAAAAACCGGGCGCGCATTCTACCTGAGATAACCCGGCAGAGGGGCGGCTAATCGATGACAGGACGTCGTCCGCACCCGGTGGCCGGCCGATTGTAGGCCGGGTTTGTTTCCATCCATCACGACGGGCGAGGCAGCGCTTCAACCCGCGCGGGCAACAGGCTAAGCTAGCCGCACTTTTCACGATGCATCTGAACGGAAGTCTCATGCGCAGTCGTTTCTTCAGCCTTTTGTCCTGCTTGCTTCTGTCGGCCACCGCTGCCCAGTCCGTCCACGCGGTCGATCTCACCACCCAGCGTCAGTATTACGATGAAGCCAAACGCGCTTTGGCCAAGGGCGACGGCGGCCCTTATCGCACCTATGCCGCCGCGCTGGCGGATTACCCCCTCGAGCCGTATCTGGCCTACGACGAACTCACCGCACGCCTGAACAGCGCGAGTGACGAGGAAGTCGAAAAATTCTTCGCCGAGCATGGCGACCTGCCTCAAGCCAACTATATGAAGCTGCGTTGGCTGCGACTGCTGGCCTCGCGCGGTGACTGGCAGCCCTTCGTCAAGTATTACGACCCCAAGCTGAATTTCGTCGAACTCGACTGCCTGTACGGCTCCTATCAGCTCAGCCATAACCAGCGCTCAGAAGGCTATGCCAACGCCGAGAAGACCTGGATGACGGGCAAGACGCTGCCGGCAGCCTGCGACACGTTCTTCACCCAGTGGGCGGTCGAAGGGCAGCTGACCGAGCAGAAACGCTGGCAGCGTGCCAAGCTCGCCGCCCAGGGGCGCAACTACGCGCTGGCCAATCAACTGGTCAACAGCATGACCACCCTCGCGCCCCAAGGCCGTTTGCTGATCGCCGTGGCGCAGAAGCCGGAAATGGTCAACAACCAGGGCCAGTTCATGCCGGCCGACGAGGCCATGTCCGATGTGGTCGGGCTGGGCCTGCGTCGCCTCGCCAAGCAGGACCCGCAGCGGGCCATGGAACTGCTCGACAGTTACGCGCCGGTGCTGCATTTCTCCCATGAAGAACAGGTGCAGATCGCCAAGGAAATCGGCCTGACCCTCGCCCGCAGTTACGACGGCCGTGCCCTTGAGGTCATGACCAAGTACGACCCGGACCTGCGCGACAACACCGTCACCGAATGGCGCCTGCGCCTGTTGCTGCGGCTGGGCCGCTGGAGTGACGCGTACGAGCTGACCCGTCGCCTGCCCCAGGACCTGGCGACCACCAACCGCTGGCGTTACTGGCAGGCCCGCTCCCTGGAACTGGCCCAGCCCAACAGCCCACTGCTGCCGGGGCTGTACAAGGCGGTCGCGAAGGAGCGTGATTTCTACGGTTTCCTCGCCGCCGACCGCACCCAGACGCCGTACATGCTTAATAACAAGCCGTTGGCGATGAGTCAGGCGCTGATGACCAAGGTGCGCAACACCCCGGGTGTGCGCCGCGCGCTGGAGTTCTACGATCGCGGGCAGATCGTCGACGGTCGCCGCGAGTGGTACCACGTCACCCGTCGCTTCAGCCGGGACGAAATGGTTGCCCAGGCCAAACTGGCGTACGACATGCACTGGTACTTCCCGGCGATTCGCACCATCAGCCAGGCGCAGTACTGGGACGACCTCGACATTCGTTTCCCGATGGCCCACCGCGACACCCTGGTGCGTGAAGCGCAGGTTCGCGGGCTGCATTCAAGCTGGGTATTTGCGATCACTCGACAGGAAAGCGCGTTCATGGACGACGCCCGCTCCGGCGTCGGTGCCGCAGGCTTGATGCAACTGATGCCTGCGACGGCCAAAGAGACCGCACGCAAATTCAGTATTCCGCTGGCCTCGCCGGCGCAGGTGCTCGATCCGGACAAGAACATCCAGCTCGGCGCCGCGTACCTGAGCCAGGTCCATGCGCAGTTCAATGGCAACCGGGTGCTGGCTTCGGCGGCGTATAACGCAGGCCCGGGACGTGTCCGTCAGTGGCTGAGGGGCGCCAACCACCTGGCCTTCGACGTCTGGGTCGAGAGCATTCCGTTCGACGAGACCCGTCAGTACGTGCAGAACGTGCTGTCTTACGCGGTGATCTACGGCCAGAAGCTCAACTCGCCGCAGCCGCTGGTGGACTGGCATGAACGGTTCTTTGATGATTTGTAAGGCTGCGCGGTCGTAGGACCGGCTTTAGCCGGGAAGACATCGGGCTGCACGGCGGAGATTCGCGGCGTGACTGCCGGCCTCTTCCCGGCTAAAGCCGGTCCTACAGTGCGAATCGAGTGCATTTTGTAGGACCGGCTTTAGCCGGGAAAGCTTAAGAGCAAGCGCTCAACTACTCCAGCACCTCAACCTCCATCCCCACCTCGACCTGCCCCGGTCCATTACTCACCAGGTTCTGCCCAAACCAGATCTGACCCTCCCGCTCCCGATACGTCTTCAGCGTCGTCATCGGTTCGCGGTCGGCGCTACGTTCACCGGTTGCCGGATCTATCGTCGTCAGAATGCAGCGCGAGCAGGGCTTTAACACCCGCAATTCAACGCCGCCAATTCGAATCCGCTTCCAGCCATCCTCCGCAAACGCCTCGGAGCCAGTGACAACCAGATTCGGGCGAAACCGCAGCATCTCCAGCGGGCGGCCGACCTTCTGCGATAAATCATCCAGCGAGGACTGGCCGATCAACAGCAGCGGGAAACCGTCAGCAAACCCGACCTTGTCTTCGATCGCCCCGTAACCGGAAGGCAACCCGCGAGCGCGGGCCTTCGGCACATGCACCAGCCGTGTCGGCTTGCCCACCAGGGCACTGACCCAACGCGCCGCGTCTTCGCCCGCGTCCGGCACACGAAAACTGTCGCGCCAGATCGTGATGCCGCGCAGATTGGCCTCTTCATCGGCTGGCACCGGCACATTCAGACTGCCCAGACCGGGGGCCGACAACGTCACGCCATCGCCCTGCCACAGCACCGACAGCTGCGACATCTGCGGCAGCACACGCTGGCTGTAAAAGCGCCCGGTGGCCTCATCCACCAGCATCCAGCGGCGATCACCACTCATGCCCAACTCATCGAAACTGGCCTGCTGCAACGGCTCGGCCATGCAGGATTTGAGGGGGTACCGATACAGTGCGCTGAGGTGAAACATGTACGCGTCCTTATGCCAGAGCGGAAAGCCACCACTCTATACGAGACGCCGGAAAACCAAGCGGTACAGATGCAAAAAAGCCCCTCCATACAGCAAGGGGCTTGAAACAGAACCGGATCAGTTGTCGAGCATGAGCCGCTCGCGGACCACATCGACCAGCTTGTCCGGCTGGAATTTGGAGAGGAAATTATCGCAGCCGACCTTCTTGACCATGGACTCGTTGAAGCTGCCGGACAGCGAGGTATGCAGCACCACATAGAGGCCGCGCAGGCGGGGGTCGTTGCGGATTTCCGTGGTCAGGCGGTAGCCGTCCATTTCCGGCATCTCGGCGTCGGTAAACACCATAAGCAGCTTGTCGGTCATCACTTCGCCGGTGTCCGCCCAGCCCTTGAGCATGTTCAGGGCTTTCAACCCGTCACGGGCGACGTGCATTTTCACGCCGAGCTGACCCAAAGTGTCACGCAACTGCGAGAGCGCCACGTTGGAGTCGTCCACCAGCAGCACTTCGCGGCCAATGGCGCGGGTGAGGACCGGATCTTCCAGCTTGTCGCGGGAGACCTTTGCGCTGTACGGCACTATCTCGGCGAGAACTTTCTCCACGTCGATGATCTCCACCAACTGGTCATCGACCTTGCTGATGGCGGTCAGGTAGTGCTGACGCCCGGCGCTGGTCGGTGGTGGCAGGATCGCCTCCCAGTTCATGTTGACGATGCGGTCGACGCCGCCCACCAGAAAGGCCTGAACCGAGCGGTTGTATTCGGTCACGATGATCGTGCTCGAAGGGCCCGGCACCAACGGGCGCATGCCGATGGCCTGGGACAGGTCGATGACCGGCAGGGTCTGGCCGCGCAGGTTGACCACGCCGCACACGAACGGATGACGCTGGGGCATCAGCGTCAGCTTGGGCAGTTGCAGGACTTCCTGAACCTTGAATACGTTGATCGCGAACAACTGCCGGCCAGCCAGGCGGAACATGAGGATTTCCAGGCGGTTCTCACCTACCAGCTGTGTACGTTGGTCTACTGTGTCGAGAATGCCAGCCATCTGTTGCTCCTGGAGCAGGGTTCAAGTAAGTCCGCCTACCCTTTATCGGCAGCCCCATGACAGACCTTAATCGGAATAGAATGCGCACGGCGCAATTGATGTCACATTAACATCACCAAAAGCCCGTCGACAGACCCGAGCGCTGGCAGACCGGCGAACGGCGTGGCTTTCAGACGCGCGGCCCGATGACGACCTGCTGCAGAGCGACACCGCGAGTAGGGGTAACCCTTAAGGGCAATCGGGGCGAACCCGATATTCGGCCTTCCCAATAGCCATTACTGTGACGCCCTTCTCGTAAATGAATGGAGTCAGGCATGCGGTTGCGCTCGCGGAAGTATCCCCCTCAGTGGCCGGCCGCCTTGCAACGGACCGTTCTCGCGAGCCCTGTGGGCAGATGATCGTCCGACGCGCTCATGCCGATTGCCCCGCCCTGCCCGACCATTCGCAACAATCAGAAACGCCCTACAGACTTTCCAGTGCCTTCAACATTAACTTTGGGCCACTCGCCCCACGCGACCTGACGTCGCCATTTGAGAAGAGTGGAGATTGCACATGCTGAACGGCAATGAATGGCAGCAGTTGCATGCAGAGTTTCTCAGCGACACCCAGACACTCATGTGCCGCGCCGATGAATGCCTCAGCCATCTGGAATTGATCAGCGATGATCGTGACGCGATGGAATGCCTGCTCACCACACTGCAACAGATTGCCGGCGAGGCAGACACCCATGGCGTTGAAACCGTCTGTGATTTCGCCCGCCAGTTGCGTTACCTCCTTTACTTCGCCCACGCTGCCGGGCAATTGCAGCCAAAGGCATTGCACACCCTCAAATGTTGTTTCGAGCTGATGGCCTGGCAGCTTGAGCTCATCGACCCCCACACTGGATCGCTGGCGCTTGACGACTGCGAGCAGCGCGATTTGCTGGACGCATTCGCCTGCCAGTGCGGGGCCGGCACGCGGGCGCAAAACGTCGCCGTCAACCCGGGCTGGACGGTCAGTGGCGGGAAGTACGACGGGCTCGCACCCGAGCGTGCCGATCACCGTGAAGCGCCATGAATTGCTGCTGATAGCGCCCATCGCACGCCCGTCCCGCACTTGAAAAGCTGGCTGAACGGACCCTCGGCGTTGTGATGGGTGTCAATCAGTGCTCAACCTCAGCCCTCAATAAAACCGACAATTAAGGTACTATCGGCGCGCTCGAAGGGACGCTTGAAGCAGCGCTTTTTCGGTCCATTCGAACAGTCGTCTGGACGCGCTATACCCCTACACAGGAAGTTCAGCATTGGGTTGTTCGCAGTGCTCGTTCAAATGGCCTGACAGATCCGTCAGGTGTAGACATCCATTATCGATGGCTTCATTCGCTATGCATGGCAGCAGGAAATTACGTGGCGTTCATCGGATGAACCCCGGCAGCATGATTCGCTGGGCAGCCTTGCTCGGCCTGGCGACCACGGGCTGCAATGTGGTCGCGTATCTGGCGAGCGGCGCGCTGCCGCTGGGGTTGGCGCTTATCAACGGGCTGGCGTTTGCCGGCCTCTGCTACAGCCTGACCCGCCCGAACCGGACCATTCAGTTTCAGCCCAGGGAACTGGCCGAGCACATGCTGCAGGTTCAGGAAACCGAGCGGCATCGTCTGAGCCGCGAGCTGCACGATGACATCGGCCAGATGCTCACGGCGGCAAAAATGCAGAGTGACTGGCTTCAGCGCCGCGCGCCGCAGGCATTGCACGCGCAGTGCACAACGCTCATCAACACCCTCGATGAAACCCTGGCGAAGGTTCGCGACGTGTCCGCCATCCTCAACCCCCGCCAGTTGACCAGCCTGGGACTGGAAGCCAGCCTGCGCGCGCATTTGCTGCGCACGCTGTCGGCCACGTCCGTGCAGTGGAGCCTGGAATGCCAGCAGCGCCTGGACGGTATTCCCGAAGAAATCGCCGTGGCGGCCTTCCGGATTACCCAGGAGGCCGTCACCAACATGCTGCGCCACGCCCAGGCAAAAAACCTGCGCGTGCAACTGCAGCGTCGTCCGGAAGGGTTGTCGCTGAGCATTCGCGATGATGGCCTCGGGTTCGCCCCGGCGCTGAGCCCCGCTGGACAGGGACAGCGCGGTATGGCCGGCATGGCGGAGCGCGCGAGCCTGTTGGGCGGTGAATTGAGCGTCGCAAGCGAGCCCGGACAAGGCACCTCCATTCAGGCATTGTTTCCGTGGGCGCCGCGTGTTCGCGGACGCGCCAATGGCAGCAAGCCGTGAGGGTCTGCAACGTGCTGCTGGTGGATGATCACGCGCTGATCCGCGCCGGTGTTCGCGCGCTGGTGTCAGACATTCCGGGTTACGCAGTCATTGGTGAGGCCAGCGACGGCCATCAGTTGCTGGAAATGAGCCTGCAGCTGAAACCCGACATCATTTTGCTCGACATCTCCATGGGCGACAGCGACGGTCTGGAGGCCCTGCAACGCCTGCGCCGGACGCTTCCGCACAGCAGGGTGCTGATTCTGTCGATGCACACCGAGCCGTGCCTGATCATGGGCGCGCTGGCCAGCGGCGCCCACGGCTATCTTCTCAAGGATGCGACCGCCAGCGAGATCGAGCACGCGCTGAACGCCCTGCGCGATGGCGAACGCTACCTGAGCCCGGCCATCGCTCACACGGTCATCAGCCAGGCGCTGGTCAGCAGCCAAATCGCGCCTGCCGAACCCGCCGAGAACCACAACCTCACCGCGCGGCAGCTGGAAATCCTGCGGCTGGTCGTGCGGGGTACCTCCACCCGCGAGATCGCTGCCGGCCTCGGCCTGAGCGTCAAAACGGTGGAAACCCATCGCGCGCAAATCATGAAGCGGCTGCACATCTATGACGTGCCCGGGCTGGTGCTGTTCTGTGTGAGGGAGCGAATCATCAGCCTGGATGACTGACGGCGCCGGATGAGCACGCGTGCGCGGCTCATCCGACATTTCAAGGCTCAGGCGAGCTGTCGCGTCTGCCCCAGCAGCGGCGAATGCGACGGCAGGTGAACGCGCAACGCACCCGCTCGCGCCTCGAAACGGTTTGCTTCGCCGCTCAGGGGTTCGCCGTCGAGGTTGATATTCAGCCCCTGCGCCGACTTGAGCTCCACCCACGGCAGCCGCGCCCGAACGAACATGTTGTCGAGGCCCAGACCGCCTTCGAGCAGGCTCTTCAGGGTGCTCACCACCTCCTGGGGCGCTGGCAGAATGCTGATGTCCAGCAGCCCGTCATCGGCCAGGGCTTCCGGGCACAACGGATGGCCACCGCCCGCCTGACGACCGTTGCCGATCCCCAGCGCCAGCATCTCGCCCTTCCAGTGAAAGTCCGGGCCGTTGAATTCGCCGTAGGCGGCCTTCAACTCACTGAAACGTGTGAGGCCGGTGAACAGATAGGCCGCACCGCCGAGGATTTTTTTGAGGTCTTCGGAGGTGTTGGCGGTGACCTGGCTGCCAAACCCGCCGGTGGCCATGTTGAGGAACATTTGCCCGCCCACGGCCCCCATGTCGACCGGGCGCGCCGGCACGTCCAGCAGGTCGAGGGCCTGATCGGGTTCCAGCGGCACGCCCGCCGAACGGGCGAAGTCGTTGGCGGTGCCCAGCGGCATGATCACCAGGCTGGCGTCGACTTCAGACAGCGCCAGCGCCTCCGCCACGTCCCGCAGCGTGCCATCGCCGCCACCGGCGATGATGTGCCGATGACCGGCCTCCAGCCCCTCACGTACCAGGCGCTGGGCATCCCCCGCTTCCCAGGTCACGCGCACGTCCAGTTCCCAGCCATGTTTGCGCTTGCGCTCCACCGCCTCGCGGACATCCTCGTTGAGCGCCTGCTTGCCGTGAAGAATCAGTAATGCCCTGCGCGCTGTCATATCCCTTCCTTCTACCTGTACGAATTGATGCGTGATGTGTTGACCGCGCCCGCTGCAAAAAAAGCCCGTGGGGGAAAAATCTTTTGAGCCAGCGTCCCGGATGAGAGACGTTTTAAATACCTCCGGACAGCCGTGAAATGGCAGGTCGAGAGCCCAGTGATGGCAAAAAGCCTTGCGCGGCAGGGACTTAGACAAGGCTGCTCCTTCTCTGCCCTGCGCCCCGATGCTGCCACTGCCAGAGCGCATTCGGCCAGCGCCCCGCAGATAAGGGACGAGAGGCGTTAATTCTGCGTTACAGACCCTTGAAATGCATCGGAGGAAAGCGCTTAATCGACAAATAATTGGCTAATTTGACCGGTCCTGAATTAAAAGTCAGTAAATTGACTTTTTACCGATTGGCCTGGCATGCCGCCGAGTCATTGATTCACGGATCGAAAAGGCGAGAAACGACATGCAACTGATTCCCTGCATTATTGCTGGCGGCGCCGGCACCCGGCTGTGGCCTGTTTCACGGGAGGCGATGCCCAAACCCTTCATACGCCTGCCGGACGGCGAAAGCCTGCTGCAGAAGACGTTCAACCGCGCCAGCCAGCTGGACGGCGTTGGAAGCGTTCTCACCGTCACCAATCGGGATGTGTATTTCCGCACTGTCGATGACTATCGGCTGCTGAACAAGCACCAATTGGCGCTCGAGTTTCTGCTCGAGCCGTTCGGCCGCAACACTGCCCCTGCCATCGCTGCGGCGGCGCTGCACGTTCAGGCGCGCTACGGCGACGACGCGCAGCTGCTGATCCTGCCGGCTGACCAACTCATCAGTGACGTCGCCGCCTTCGAGACGGCCGTGCAAAGCGCACGCAAACTGGCCGACGAAGGCTGGCTGGTGACGTTCGGGCTGATTCCCTCCCGCGCAGACACCGGTTTTGGTTACATCGAGAAAGGCCAGGCCCTCGGTGGCGAGGCCTACCAGGTCGCGCGCTTCGTCGAGAAACCCGACGCCGTCACCGCCCAGGACTATCTCGCAGGCGGTCTGCATTTGTGGAACGCCGGGATGTTCTGCATGCGCGTCGATGTGCTGCTGAACGAAATGGACACTCACGCGCCGGAGGTGCTGGCCGCCGTGCGCCATTGCCTGTCGCAGTGCAACACCAAGGAAGGCCGCAACGAGTTGCAGATCGAACTGGACAGCACGACCTTCGCCCAGGCACCGGACATTTCCATCGATTACGCGTTGATGGAGCGTTCGCAGAAGGTCGCGGTGGTGCCCTGCGAGATGGGCTGGAGCGATATCGGTTCGTGGCGCGCCATTCGCGAGCTGGCCCCGGCGGATGAAAACGGCAACCAGTGCAACGGCCAGGTGGTGCTGCACGACGTGACCAACTGCTACATCGACTCGAAAAAGCGCCTGGTGGGTGCGGTGGGTCTGGACAATCTGATCATCATCGACACGCCGGATGCTTTGTTGATCGCCGACGCCGATCGCAGTCAGGAGGTCAAGATCATCGCTCAGGAGCTCAAGCGTCAGGGCCATCCGGCGTATCTGTTGCACAACACCGTTACCCGGCCGTGGGGGACTTATACGGTGCTTGAGGAGGGCAAGCGCTTCAAGATCAAGCGCATCGTGGTGAAACCGCAGGCGTCTTTGTCGCTTCAGATGCATCACCACCGCAGCGAGCACTGGATTGTGGTCAGTGGCATGGCGCGTGTTACGAATGGCGAGAAGGAGTTCATGCTCGACACCAATGAGTCGACGTTCATTCAGCCCGGCCACACCCATCGTTTGGTCAATCCGGGGGTGATTGACCTGGTGATGATCGAGGTGCAGAGCGGGGAGTATCTGGGGGAAGACGATATCGTGCGGTTTACCGATGTGTATGGGCGGGTGCCTGAGGCTGCGAAAGCTTAGGCGTAGCCTCATTAGATCAAGATCAAGATCAAAGGCGTCTGCCTGGGGGCAGACTGTTTCGCCTTCGGCGAGTTACTTGGAAAAGCACCCCAAGTAACCAAGGGTGCTTGCTCCTGGTTGGGCCCTTCGTTCCTCAGGGTTCCTTCACTCCGGTCCCGCTCCGTGGGCCCTGCGTTCAGCCTGCACCAAAGTCGCGTTTCGCGGTGTCTGGGCTAGCGCGTATAAAATCAAAAGCGAAGGCAAGAGCAGAAGCTTCCCGGCTAAAGCCGGTCCTACGACGCGTGCAGTCAATAGGCCTCACTTGATCGTGCCCACGCTCCGCGTGGGAATGCAGCCGTGACGCTCCGCGTCAACTCCCCCGGCCTGAATGCGCGTTGTCTGCGGGACGCGGAGCGTCCGGAGGGGCGTTACCACGCGGAGCGTGGGAACGATCAGAGCAACCGCCCCTTTCCCGGCTAAAGCCGGTCCCACCACAGACCGCGCGCTCCCGTAGGACCGGCTTCAGCCGGGAAGCTTTTGATCTGCTTAAACGCGCCTTTGATCTTGATCTTCATACAAAAAAGGCTCAAACACCGCTAATCGCGATTTGGGTGCAGGCTGAACGCAGGTCTCGCGCAGTGGGCCGAGCCGCAGGGATGCGGCGAGAGCGCCGTCAGGACATGGATGTCCGTTCGGCGCGGGCCCACGGAGCGAGACCGGAGTGAAGGAACCCCGACGCAGGAGGGGCCCAACCAGGAGCACAAGCCCTTGGTTACTTGGGGCTTTATCAAGTAACTCGCCAAAGGCGAAACTGTCTGCCCCCAGGCAGACGCTTTTGATCTTCATACGCCCTTGACGTACTCAATAAACCTCATCACCGCCGGCGCCTTCTCGTGGCGTCGGTGGATCAGCGACAACGACGAGCTCGGCTGACAATCCTCAATCCGCCGATACACCACATTCGGCAAACGAATATGATCAACCACCGACTCCGGCACCACCGCCACCCCCTGCCCCAGACTCACCAACGCAATCACCGACACCAGCCCTCCCGGCTGCGGACCCAGCGTCGGCGCAAAACCGCCGTGGGCCGCCACCTCCAGCGTGCCGGAAATCTGCTCGGGGAGAATGAACGTCTCGTTCTGCAGATTCACCGCAGTGATGACCTTCAGCTTGCCCAGCCACGAACTGTCCGGCAGCGCCAGGGCGAAACCCTCCGTCAGCAACTCCACGGCGCTCAAGGCATCCGGCAGCTGCATGGGAGAACGGATAAAACCCACGTCCAGCCGCCCCTCCTCGATCAGCCGCGGCAGCGTCGGCATCAGGTGCTCGTTGATGCTGAATTCAACCGCCCCATAGCGCTGCCGAAACTGACTGACGTGTTGCTGCAACACCCCGGAAAACACCGCTGAGGCGACGTAGCCCAACTCGATCCTGCCGGCCTCGCCACGGCCGGCGCGCTGGACGTTGTACTGCGCGGTTTCAAACTGACGCACCGCCAGCTCCGCCTCGATCTGCAGCGCGCGCCCGGCCTCCGTCAGCCTCACCTCCCGCTGTTCCCGCAGAAACAGTCGGGTGCCCAAGGCATTTTCCAGGTCCTGAATCTGACGCGTCAGCGTCGGCGGCGCGATGCCCAACTGCTCGGCCGCGCGGGTGAAATGCCGATGGCGGGCGACCGCCAGAAAGTAGCGAAAATGGCGGATTTCCATGGAGCGTTACCTGGCAGGTAATGAAAACGCGAGGCGCGGGTAACAGAGCATAGGGCATATCCGCTTACTCTGTTGCGGCGAAGCACCACCCCGCCCCACTTCTTCACCACCCGCGTTAGTCCGCACCTAACAGCCCCCCCGGAGCCCCGCACATGTCTCGACCCAGTCCCCGCATGACCCTGCTCACGGCCTCCGGCGTGTGCGCGTTGATCGTCCTCGACACCAATATTGTCGTCGTGACCCTGCCGAGCATCGCGCGGGACCTGAATGCCGGGTTCGCCGACATCGAGTGGGTCGTCAGCGCCTACATGCTGGCCTTCGCCGCGCTGCTGCTGCCGGCGGGCAGTCTGGCGGATCGCTTTGGCCGCAAGCGCATGCTGGTCACCGGGCTGGTGCTGTTCATTCTGGCCTCGCTGGGCTGCGGCGCGGCGGCGGACATTCTGTTCCTCGACATCGCCCGGGCGATCAAGGGCGTTGGCGCGGCCTTGCTGCTGACCTCGGCGCTGGCGACCATCGGCCACGTTTTCCACGATGAAGCCGAGCGCGCCAAAGCCTGGGCGTTCTGGGGCGCCTGCATGGGCGTGGCCATGACCGCAGCGCCCACGGTGGGCGGGCTGATCGCCGACCTGATTGGCTGGCGCTGGATTTTCTACCTGAACCTGCCGGTGGGGTTGGGCTTGCTGCTGATGGTGTTGCGTAACATCGAGGAGACGCGCAACGAGCAGTCGGCGCGTCTCGACCCGTGGGGCAGCCTGTTTTTCAGCGCCAGCCTGCTGAGCCTGATCTGGGGCCTGATCGAAGCCAACCGAATCGGCTGGGACCACCCGCTCACGTCTATGCGTCTGGCAGCGGGGGCCGTGCTCCTCGTGCTGTTCGTCATCGCCGAGCGCCTGCAACGGCGGCCGATGGTCGATTTGCAGCTGTTCAACTACCCGCGCTTCATCGGCGCCCTGCTCGGGATGTTCGCCTACGCCGGCTGCGCCCAGGTGATGATGACGTTGCTGCCGTTTTACCTGCAAAACGGTCTGGGCTTCAGCGCCATCGGCTCGGGGCTGGGGATGCTGCCCTTCGCGATCACCATGTTGCTGCTGCCGCGCTTCGGGCCGACGCTTTCACGCCACCTGTCGCCGGCCGCCATGATGGCGCTGGGCCTGACCCTCGTCGGCATCGGCAACCTGCTGTGCGCCTGGGCCACAGGGATTGGCGGCTACCCGGCGTTCGCGGCGGCGATGGCGGTGACCGGTGCGGGCGCGGGCTTGCTCAATGGCGACACGCAGAAAAACATCATGGCCTGCGTGCCACGGGAACGCACCGGCATGGCGTCGGGGATGAGCACGACCATGCGTTTCAGCGCGATCATGCTGGCGATCGGCGTCTACGGCGCGCTGCTCGCCAGTCATACGCTCGGTTCGCTGAAAGACTCACTGACGACTGTCACGCCCCGTCTTCTCGATCAGGCCGAGCACATCGCGTCACGGGTGGTGGCCGGCGACATGCACGCCGCGCTGCAAACCATGGATGCCGGCGCGCGGGGCATGATTGAGCCGCTGGCCCGGGATGCCTTCGTCTCGGGCTTCGGCTCGGTGCTGTGGGTGGCAGGTCTGATCGCGCTGTTCGCGGCGGTGCTGGTGGGCACGTTGATGCGCAAACCGATTCCGCTGATGCACCTGAAGACCGCCTGATCGACGGAAACGATCAGGCCAGCGTCAACGGGCAGCGAGGGCCCACACCCGGGCGATATCCCGCACGCGGTCGTGGAGCAACGTCGCCGCGTTGGCGCAGGCGAATTCCAGCGTCATCGGCCCGCTTGTCACGGCGAATGCGGCGCTGATGCCGTGGGCATACAGGTCGGTGTAGCCCTCGCCCAGTGTCCCGGCCAGCACAATGACCGGCACGTTGTTGCGCTGCGCTATCCGGGCGACGCCGAACGGCGTTTTGCCGCGCAAGGTCTGGGCGTCGAAACGGCCTTCGCCAGTGATCACCAGGTCTGCACCCTCCAGCGCCTCGGCCAGCCCGGTCAGGTCGGCCACCACCTCCACACCGGGGCGGAACGACGCGTTCAAATAGGCCTTGGCCGCGAAGCCCATGCCGCCTGCTGCGCCGCTTCCCGGATATTCGCTCTCGTCGCGGCCCAGCGCCTGAGCCGAGTGCTCGGCGAAATGCCCCAGCGCTGCGTCTAGCGCCAGCACCTGTTCGGGCGACGCGCCCTTCTGCGGGCCGAATATGTGCGAGGCGCCTTGCATGCCGCAGAGGGGATTGTTGACGTCGGCGGCGACTTCGAACTGCACGCTGTTCAAGCGCGGGTCGAGCCCGGTCAGGTCGATTCGCGCCAGTTGCGCCAGGGCCAGACCACCGGCCGGTAGGGCCTGGTCGTCGTGATCAAGAAAGCGCGCGCCCAGCGCCGAGAGCATGCCAGTGCCGGCATCATTGGTCGCGCTGCCGCCGATGGCCAGAATCACCCGCTCGGCGCCGGCATCCAGAGCGGCCTTGATCAGCTCGCCGGTGCCGAATGTGCTGGTGGTGGTTGCGTCGCGCTGGTCCAGGCTCAGCAGTTGCAAACCGCTGGCCATGGCCATTTCGATGATCGCCGTGCGCGTTTCGGCCAGCCACCCCCACTGTGCCTGCACCGATTGAGTCAGCGGTCCGCTGACCTGATTGCTCATCCATTCACCGTCGCACGCCGCCAAGACCGCTTCGATGGTGCCCTCCCCGCCATCGGCCATCGGGCACTCGACCAGTTCTGCGTCTGGCCAGACATCCCTCAGCCCGCGGGCAATGGCTTGGGCGACACTCTGGGCGCTGAGGCTGTCTTTGAAAGAGTCCGGGGCGATGACGATTTTCATATTGTTCTCCTTGTCTGATGGCCGATCTTCGCACCGTGGGGCGACTTTACCGCCTTACGCTTGCACAACAGGTGGCTCTCTCGGTTGTTCATACGAACAAAGCCGCGAAAGCCTCTTACCTGACGGCCATCTGCGCGCCTGCCAGCTTAGGGGACTGATTTATTTACAGCGCTTCACCGTAAATCAATCTGTCCCCGCCCCCCAAAAGCCCTCACCTGGCCACCATCTGCGCGCCGAGGTACAGGCGCAAGAGATCTTCGGTCCGGTAGGGATCACAACCGGTCAGTTCGGTGATTTTCTCGAGCCGGTAACGCAGGCTGTTGCGATGGATGCCCAGCGCGTCGGCGCAGGCCTGGCTTTCGCCGCTGTAATCGAACCAGGCGCGCAGGGTGTCGAGCAACTGCGGGTTGTCGAGCAGGCGCTGAATCGGCTCGGCGATGCCTTCGGCCAACCAGTCGTGGCGGTTGCGCCAAAACAGCAGCGCGACGCGATGGCTGGCCAGACGCAGGAGTTTGACGGCCGGCCGCAGGTGGCGTGCGTATTCGAGCAGGTCGCGGGTGGCGGTGCACGCGGCGCGCAGGGAGGGGAGGTCTGACGATGGCTCGACGGTCGCCATGCGCTGCACTGGCCAGCCTTGTTCGTTGAAAAGCGCCAGTAACACGTTGTCATCACGGTCTTTGCCCAGCGCACGGCACCAGTAAATTAACCCCGGCTCGCACGGCAGGCACCAGCTGTTGGCGTAGCGCCCCGACAGCCACGCACTCATGGCAGCGGCATAGGTGGCGTCTTCAGGCAGTTCGAGCAACGCGGCCTGGCGCGGCAACTGCGGCTGCAGACCCAACTGTTCAGCTTCGGCGACCAAGTGGGCAGCGCTGTCGCCGAGCAATAACTGCGACAGCAAGTCTTCACTGCGCTGATGCCGCCACTGCTGATCAGCCTGCTGGCGTCGATGCTCCATGAGCATCTCGGCGGTCATCTTCACCAGCTCCGCGTAGACCCGCACCTCATCCGGCTCGCCGGTGATACCGAGCACGCCGATCAGTTTCTGATCCAGCATCAATGGCAGATTCACCCCCGGGCGCACGCCGTCGAGCTGCCGCGCCGTGTGCGAATCGATCTCCACCACGCGGCTGTTGGCGAGGACCAGTTGCGCCCCCTCATGCCGGGTGTACAACCGCTCCACCTCGCCGCTGCCAATGATGATGCCCAGGTAATCCATGACATTGACGTTGCACGGCAAAATCGCCATCGCCCGGTCGACGATGTCCTGGGCGAGGGCGTGGTCAAGGGCGAACATGAGGGGTGGCTGCACAGCAAAGGGAATGAGGGTTCATACACATCAGGTCTTGTTTTTGTGGGTGGTGGGAGTCTGCCTGAATTTTTCCAAGACTTCTCGCGCCAGTCCTGAGTGCATCGATATCCAACAGCGAGAGGCCGTGGCAGAGTGCGACCGTACCTTTATGGCCCTATCGAGTAATGCCTATTTATGTTGAGAACTGCCATCAAAAAGCTGCACCGTGTCACCCTCCTCCTCTGCGCCATGACTCTTCAGGCCTGCGCCTCCAGCGAGCCGCCTTTGGGGCAGGCGAGTTTTGCCGAGTATCGCCAGCAGACCATTGACTGGATGCAGGAGAACCGCACCTTTCAGACGACCGATCACCCTGCCGAGATCGAATGGAATGCGCCTCGGGAATGGCGGCCCGAAGCGCCAGCCACTCGGGGGATTCTGTTGGTGCATGGCTTGGGCGACTCGCCCTGGTCGTTCAATGACGTCGGCGAGGCGCTCGCCGCGCAGGGGTTTCTGGTGCGCACAGTGTTGCTGCCGGGGCATGGCAGCAAGCCGGCGGACATGCTGGATGTGACGCTCAAGCAGTGGCAGCAGGTGGTGCGCGAGCAGACGCAGCTTCTTGAGCGGGAGGTGCCGACGGTGTATCTGGGCGGGTTTTCGACCGGGGCGAATCTGGTGCTGGATTACGCCTACGAGCACTCGAATATCGCCGGCCTGGTGCTGTTCTCTCCGGCGTTCAAACCGGCGAACACCTACGCGTGGGTCACCCAATACATCGGCTGGTTTAGGCCCTGGCTGGCAAAACCGGATGATGGCGTGCGCCCGATGCAGACGCCGGTCCGCTACCTGAACGTGCCCACCAACGGTTTCGCCCAGTTCTATCGCAGCGCGCTGCTGGCGCAGAAGCATCTCGACAAAGGGGCCTACGACAAGCCGGTCTTCGTCGCCATCACCGAGCACGATTCGGTGCTGGACACCGCTTACGTGCTGGACACCTTCAACGCGCGCTTCATCCATCCGCTCAGCCGGCTGATCTGGTATGGCAACGAACCGGCACCGGGGCAGAAAAACCCGAAGGTAGTGGTCCGCAACGACTTCCTGCCCGAATACCGCATCGCCCGGTTCTCGCACATGGGGCTGATGTTCTCCCCGGCGAATCCGCTGTATGGCGTGAACGGCAGCCAGCGGATCTGCTGGAACGGCCAGTCATCCGCCGACATGCAAAAGTGCCTGAATGGCGAGCCGGTGTGGTATTCCGATTGGGGCTATCGAGAGCCAGGCAAGGTCTTCGCGCGGCTGACGTTCAATCCGTATTTCGAGTGGCAGTCGGGGGTGATGATGGAGGTGCTGGCGTACCCATAGTAGAACCGCGCACGCTTCGTAGGACCGGCTTCAGCCGGGAAAAGGCCGGTGTGAGCGCCACGAATTTTGCGGTGTGACGCCCGACGCTTTCCCGGCTAAAGCCAGTCCTACAGGACGACCGCGTTCAAACAGTAGGACCGGCTTCAGCCGGGAAGAGGCCGGTGTGAGCGCCACACATTTCGAGCGATAAAGACCTTCACTCAACCGGCGCCAGCCGTTCTCGGCTGTTGCTCAGGTGCGTCCACATCGCGGCGCGGGCGGCGTCGGGGTCCTGGCGGCGGATGGCGGCGAGGATGGCTTCGTGTTCGAGGTTGGCCAGATACGCACTGTGGGTGAGGCTCGCGCCGGCCCGTTCGCTGGTGGCAATGCGGCTGCGGGGGATGACGGCGATGCCGAGGTTTTGCAGGATCTCCACGAAATAAGGATTGCCGGTCGCTTCGGCGATCAGCAGATGAAAGCGCCGGTCTGCTTCGACGCAGCTGTCCTCCTTGGCCAGCAGGTCCTGATAATCATCCAGCGCGGCGCGCATCGCCGTCAGCTGGGCCTGACTCCGGCGTTGCGCGGCCAGGGCGACGGCCTGGGTTTCCAGGCCCATGCGCAGCTCGATAATGTGCCGCACACTGAACGCCGTCTCCACCTTCAGGTGCAGCCCGCTCTGCTCCGAACGCGCCAGCACGTAGGTGCCTTTACCCTGATGGGTCTCGACCAGCCCGGACGCCTGCAATTTGGAAATCGCCTCACGCACCACCGTGCGGCTTACGCCGTGCTCGCGGACAATCTCGCTCTCGGACGGCAGTTTCGCGCCGGGCGCAATGGTGCCCATCAAAATCCGCTGACTCAGGTCGGTGACCAGGTCCGTCGCCAGGCTGTGTTGGCGTCGCTTGGGTGGCAAGGGTCCGGTGCTGTTCAAAAAAGGTCGTCCTATAAGTATTGAAATAACGACGGCTGGCAACGCCTGCCGTCCACTTGTATTTTCCTGACACCCCAGGCTCGTCACTCGTATCAAACCACTCGCTGGAAACCCAAGGCGATACGACCGGGGCCCTTGGAAACACAGCCACTCAGCACCCCACACCCACTCATCCAACTTGTCAGACAAGCGAGACTAGCCCGACGAAATACTTCCCGCAAGCCCCGCAAATACGGTTGCCAAGGCGATCATTACTTGTATGATGACTGGCAACAGGGCCTACACACCTTGTCACACACAACTTGCTTAATTACCCGCATAAAAATAATCAGTGGGAGTTACCAGAGTGAACACATCCTCATCACGGGCGGATGACGCCACCGATTCCGTCCTGCAATCGGCGGTTTCGAAAGTCAAACGACACATCCTGCCGCTGTTCGTCATCATGTTCATCGTCAACTACATCGACCGGGTCAACATCGGCTTCGTGCGTAGTCACATGGAACATGACCTGGGTATCGGCGCGGCCGCCTACGGCTTCGGTGCCGGCCTGTTCTTCATCGCGTATGCGATGTTTGAAGTCCCCTCCAACATCCTCCTGCAGAAAGTCGGCGCGCGCATCTGGCTGACCCGCATCATGCTGACCTGGGGCATCGTCGCGGCGTGCATGGCGTTCATCCAGACCGAAACCCACTTCTACATCCTGCGCTTCTTGCTGGGCGTGGCCGAAGCCGGGTTCTTCCCGGGCGTGATCTACTACTTCACGCGCTGGTTGCCCGGCGTCGAGCGTGGCAAGGCCATCGCCATCTTCCTCAGCGGCTCGGCCTTTGCGTCGGTGATCTCCGGCCCGCTCTCCGGCCTGCTGCTGCAGATCGACGCGCTGGGCTTCCACGGCTGGCAGTGGATGTACTTCATCGAAGGCATGTTCTCCGTCGGCCTGTGCTTCTTCGTCTGGTTCTGGCTTGACTCCAAACCCCACGACGCGAAATGGCTGACCGAGGCCGAGAAAGACGCGCTGGTCAACACCATCGACGCTGAACAGAAAGCTCGCGAAGCGGCCAACCCGGTCAAGCTGTCCATCGGCAAACTGCTCAAGGACCCGCAGATCATCCTGTTCTGCCTGATGTACTTCTTCATCCAGCTGACGATCTACGCGGCGACGTTCTGGCTGCCGAGCATCATCAAGAAGATGGGCGATCTCACCGACTTCCAGGTCGGTCTGTTCAACTCGATCCCGTGGTTCATCGCCATCGTCTGCATGTACGGTTTTGCCTCGCTGTCGGCCAAGTGGAAACACCAGCAGGCGTGGGTTGCCGTGGCCCTGTTGATCGCGGCGGCCGGAATGTTCATGTCGACCACGGGCGGTCCGGTGTTCGCCTTCGTCGCCATCTGCTTCGCGGCGATGGGCTTCAAATCGGCATCGTCGCTGTTCTGGCCGATCCCCCAGGGCTATCTGGATGCACGGATCGCCGCCGGCGTCATCGCGTTGATCAACTCGGTGGGCAACCTCGGCGGCTTCGTTGCGCCGACCACCTTCGGCATCCTCGAACAGCAGACCGGTTCGATCCAGGGCGGCCTTTATGGCCTGACCGTCACCTCGATCATCGCCGCCATTCTGGTGTTTACCGTGCGCACGACGCCCAAGCCCGGCGCGGTGCCGGTGGCCAAGGTCGACGTCACACCCAGCCACACTTGAGCCAAGCGCTTGGGCCCTGAGCTCTGAGCAATGAAGACCGTAAAGACAGCGCCCCCGCCGCGCTGGGTACTCACAAGGATTTAGACATGAACACACAGCATTCCGGCAGCACCCCCGTCATCACCGACATGCAGGTCATTCCGGTGGCCGGCCACGACGACATGCTGCTCAACCTCAGCGGCGCCCACGGTCCGTATTTCACCCGCAATATCGTCATCCTCAAGGACAACGCCGGCCACACCGGCGTGGGTGAAATCCCTGGCGGTGAGAAAATCCGCCAGACCCTCGAAGACGCCCGCTCCCTGGTGGTCGGCAGCAGCATCGGCAACTACCAGAAGATCCTCAACGACGTGCGCCGCACCTTCGCCGAGCGCGATGCCGGCGGTCGCGGCCTGCAGACCTTCGACCTGCGCATCACCATCCACGCGGTCACCGGCATTGAAGCTGCAGTGCTGGATCTGCTCGGTCAGCACCTTGAGGTGCCGGTCGCGGCGCTGCTCGGCGAGGGCCAGCAGCGTGACGAAGTGAAGATGCTCGGTTACCTGTTCTACGTCGGTGACCAGACGAAAACCAACCTGCCCTATCGCACCGAAGCCGACGCGGACAACGAGTGGTTTCGCGTCCGCCACGAAGAAGCCCTGACCCCGGAAGCCGTCGTGCGTCTGGCCGAGGCGGCTTATGCGCACTACGGTTTCGAGGACTTCAAGCTCAAGGGCGGCGTGCTCAGCGGCGATGCGGAAATCGAAGCGGTGACGGCGCTGGCCGAACGTTTTCCGAAAGCGCGCATCACCCTCGACCCGAACGGCGCCTGGTCACTGAAAGAAGCGGTGCGTCTGTGCCGCGATCAGCACAAGGTGCTGGCCTACGCCGAAGACCCCTGTGGCGCAGAGAACGGTTATTCGGGCCGCGAAGTGATGGCTGAATTCCGTCGCGCCACCGGCCTGCGTACCGCCACCAACATGATCGCCACCGACTGGCGCGAAATGGGTCATGCCATCCAGCTTCAATCTGTGGACATCCCGCTCGCCGACCCGCACTTCTGGACCATGCAGGGTTCGGTGCGCGTCGCGCAGATGTGCAACGAATGGGGCCTGACCTGGGGCTCGCACTCCAACAACCACTTCGATATCTCCTTGGCGATGTTCACCCACGCGGCCGCCGCTGCGCCGGGCAACATCACCGCCATCGACACCCACTGGATCTGGCAGGACGGCCAGCGCCTGACCAAGGCGCCGCTGCAGATCATCGGCGGCAGCGTTCAGGTGCCGAAGAAGCCCGGGCTGGGGGTCGAGATCGACATGGACCAGGTGGCCAAGGCCCACGAGCTGTACAAAGGCATGGGCCTCGGCGCGCGGGATGACAGCGTGGCGATGCAGTTTCTGGTGCCCAACTGGACGTTCAACAACAAGCAGCCGTGTCTGGTTCGCTGATTCAGTGATTTCAACCGGTCAACCTCCCACTGGACGGGCCGGTTAACAGATTCACCTAAACTGCCAAATGGCGACCGGCGCGTAACCCCTTGCGCGCCGTTTTTCTTCATCATCTGCTGTAGCGGCCGCGTGCTACTGTTCGCGCATCTCACTGCCGTGAATTCCTCTATGTCCCGCCTTGCCAAGACCCACCCCCGCCTGACCATCGCCACCCTTGTGGGCGTCGCTGCCGGTATCGCCAGCGCGTTCGTCGCCCCCGACATTTCAGTCATCAGCAAATGCCTGATCGGCTGGAACGTCGCCGGCTGGCTGTACATGGCGATGATCATGCGCCGCACCTTCAAATCCAGCGCGGAGGACGTGCGCCGGGTGGCCGAAATCGAGGACGAAAACGCCGGCGTGGTGCTGTTCGTCGTCTGCGTGGCGGCCATTGCCAGCCTGGCGGCAATCATCCTCGAACTGGCCGGCATTCAGGACATGAAGGACGCCGATAAAGCGCTGCATTACGCCTTCACCGGCTTCACCATCCTCGGCTCCTGGCTGCTGATCGGCGTGGTCTTCAGCCTGCACTACGCCCGGGTGTTCTACACCTGGAACGGCGACAAGCCGGCGTTGCGCTTTGCCGATGGCGAAGAGAACCCGGACTACTGGGACTTTCTGTATTTCTCCTTCACCTTGTGCGTTGCGGTGCAGACCTCCGACGTCGGCGTCGCCACGCGCGGCCTGCGCAAAGTGGTGCTGGCGCAGTCGCTGATCGGGTTCGTGTTCAACACCTCGATTCTGGGGTTCTCGATCAACATCGCGGCGGGGTTGTTTAACTGACATTCAGCGCAGGTACCAGCACCTTCACGAGCAAGCTCACTCCCACACACGGACTTCCAGACCGCCCCGCGCAGGCGTACTGTGACCGCCACAAATCCAACATCGCTGCTGAACGAGGCCTCGCTCAATGACTCAGGATTCCGGGCTGAAGATTGCCGTACTCGACGACTGGCAATCGGTCGCCGAACACGTTGTGGACTGGACCGTATTGCAGCGGATCGGCGAGGTCAGTTTTCTCCATGACTACCCGGCGGATACCGACGCCATGGTCGCCCGCCTCAAGGACTTTCAGATCCTCTGCGTGATGCGCGAGCGCACGGTTTTCGATGACGCCCTGCTCAGTCAGCTGCCGAACCTGAAACTGCTGGTGACCGGCGGCATGCGCAACGCGGCGCTGGACCTCAAGGCCGCCGCGCGCCTGGGCATCACCGTGGTCGGCACCGACAGCTATAAGTACGCGGCGCCTGAACTGACCTGGGCGCTGATCATGGGCGTGACCCGCAACCTGGTCGACGAAGCCAATTCCCTGCGCGCGGGCGACTGGCAGATCGGCATCGGCAGCGACTTGTACGGCAGGACCCTGGGCATCGTCGGGCTGGGCAGCATCGGCCAGAAAATCGCCCGCTACGGCAAGGCTTTCGACATGAAGGTGATCGCCTGGAGCGAGAACCTCACCGCTGAACGGGCCGCCGAGCATGGCGTGACCTACGTCAGCAAGCAGGAACTGTTCGAGCAAGCGGACGTGGTCTCGGTGAACTTGGTGCTCAGCGAGCGCAGCCGCGGGCTGGTCGATGCCGATTCGCTAAACCGCATGAAGCCGACGGCGTATCTGGTGAACACCGCCCGCGGGCCGATCGTCGACGAGGACGCGCTGATCGAGGTGCTCAAACAGAATAAAATCGCCGGCGCCGCCCTGGACGTTTACAGCGTCGAGCCGCTGCCCGCCGATCACCCGTTTCGCACGTTGCCCAACGTCCTGGCCACACCCCACGTGGGCTACGTGACCGAGAACAACTACCGGATGTTTTTCAACCAGATGATCGAGGCCATTCAGGCCTGGCACGCCGGCGCGCCGATCCGCGTGTTGGCCTGACCGCGAACCGACTCATTGCCCCAAGACTCACTGCATCAAGGACTCAGATGATGACCACGCCGCTTTCCCGATTGCCCTCCGACCCACGCGCCGCGTTGCTGGTGATCGACATGCAATACGACTTCATGCCCGGCGGCGCGCTGGTCGTGGCCGAAGGCGATGCCCTGGTGCCGTTGATCAACCGCCTCGGCGCGCAGTTTCGCAACGTGGTCATGGCCCAGGACTGGCACCCGCGCGGGCATGTGTCGTTTGCGTCGAGCCACGCCGGGCGCGCGCCGTTTGACAGCATCACCCTGCCCTACGGCGCGCAGACGCTGTGGCCCGATCACTGCGTGCAAGGCAGCCACGGTGCCCGGTTGCACGCCGACCTGGACATCACCCACGCACAGTTGATCCTGCGCAAGGGCTGCAACGCCGGCATCGACAGCTATTCCGCGTTTGTCGAAGCCGACCGCACCACGCGCACCGGGCTGGCCGGCTACCTGAGCGAGCGTGGCATCGACAGCGTGTTCGTGGTCGGCCTCGCCCTGGATTTCTGCGTGGCCTGGACCGCGCTGGACGCCAGGGCGGCGGGTTTCAACACCTGGGTGATCGCCGATGCGTGCAAGGCCATCGACCTGAACGGCTCGCTGGACCAGGCCTGGAAAGACATGGCCCTCGCGGGCGTCAACCGGATCGACAGTGCAGAGCTGACTGACTAGATGGCTCAATCCTGCCCTTCTGCAAAGCGCTTCAACCCTTCCCCCTCCATCCGGTAGCGCACCCACTCGTCCTGGGGCTCGGCGCCGATCGATTTATAGAAGTCGATCGCCGGCTGGTTCCAGTCCAGCACGCTCCATTCCAGACGGCCGCAGCCGCTGTCCTGGGCGATCCGGGCCAGATGGCGCAGCAGCTTCTTGCCCGCGCCGACACCCCGCTGCGCGGCCGACACGTACAGATCCTCAAGGTACAGGCCCTTGCGACCCAGCCAGGTGGAGTAGCTCAGGAAGTACACGGCGAAACCGATGGGCTGGCCCTCCAGCAGACAGATCAGCGCCTTGGCCGGAGAGGCTTCGTCGAACAGACTGCGCTCGATGTCGGCGACACTGGCCTTGACCTCGTGCTCGGCTTTTTCGTAGATCGCAAGCTCGGTGATGAAGCCCAGAATGACGGCGGCGTCGGCACGGGCGGCGTCGCGAATGTGAAGGGTCAAAAGAGGTTCTCCCACATCAATGAAAAGGCTGCCGCCGTTGGCGAACGACGGGTAACGGATTGTGTCTCAAGCAGCAGCGCCGCGCAGCAAGCTTGTGCAAGCGAACCGTCGCCTCCCGAGCACTCTTGAACCGAGCACTCTCCCAAAGAACACGTTTCAACGTGCACTGACACCCAAAGGATCGCCATGGAACACGAACCAGACGGCAAGACCCCCGGCCTGACGCCGGAAGAAGAACGCGACATCGACGAAAACCAGCCGCCCCGGGCCGCCGTCCTTCACGAAACCATCCGCATGCAGGGCGATCAGGAACTGGAGCGTAACGTCGCTGCACTGTTCTGGTCGGCACTCGCGGCCGGGCTGACCATGGGCCTGTCCCTGATGGCGATGGGGTTGTTGAACTCGCGACTGCCCGATGCCGAAGGTTTCAAAGTCATCGCCAGCCTCGGTTACAGCGCAGGGTTTCTGGCGGTGATTCTTGCTCGTCAGCAACTGTTCACCGAAAACACCCTGACTGCCGTGTTGCCAGTGATGAGCAAGCCGACGCTGAACAATGTCGTGCGTCTGTTGCGGCTGTGGACCGTGGTGCTGGTGGGCAACCTGTGCGGCACGTTGCTGGTGGCCTACGTCATGCTGCATCTGCCGATCTTCGACACCAAGACCGATCAGGCCTTCCTCGAAATCGGCCGCAAGGTGATGGAGAACGACACCTGGCAAATGTTCTCCAAAGGCATCATTTCCGGCTGGATGATCGCCACCATGGTGTGGATGATCCCGTCCATGGAAAGCGCGAAAATCGGCATCATCGTGATGATCACCTACCTGATGGCGCTGGGGGATTTCACCCACATTGTCGTTGGCTCGGCTGAGGTGTCTTATCTGGTGTTCGCCGGCGAACTGCCGTGGAAGGATTTCTGGATGATCTTCGCCGGCCCGACACTGGCCGGTAACATCATCGGCGGCAGCTTCATTTTCGCGTTGATCAGCCATGCGCAGATCCGCAGCGAAGGCGAAACGCCGGACAAGAAAGGCAAGAAGAAAGCGCTGGACGAAAAGCTGAAGCAAGAGCTGGGTCAGCCCAAAGCAGAATCGGATCGCAAAGGCGCGTAAGGCAACTGTAGGAGTGACCGGGGTGGCGCTCCACCTTGCTCGCGAAGCGTCCGACCAGACAAAACATGGTCGCCTGACGGAATGCATTCGCGAGCAAGCTCACTCCCACTAATTGACAGCACGATCAGAATTCTCCAGCGTGCCCCCTCCCCTCGGCTAGCACCAAAAAGTCCCTCATGCCCTTCTTAAATTATTTTTAAGAAATCCCGACTACGTTTAAAGGCAAAATGCAGGCTTCTGTCCTCTCACGTGGCCCTGACCTCACATGACGCGAATTCTGACAATCGAAGACGATGCCGTCACCGCGAAGGAAATCGTTGCCGAACTGAGCAGCCACGGCCTGCAAGTGGACTGGGTCGACAACGGTCGCGAGGGCCTCGTCCGTGCGGTCAGCGGCGATTACGACCTGATCACCCTCGACCGCATGCTGCCGGAAGTCGACGGCCTGGCGATTGTCACCACCATGCGCGCCCTGGGCATTGCCACGCCCATTCTGATGATCAGCGCGCTGTCGGACGTCGATGAGCGGGTGCGAGGGCTGCGTGCCGGTGGCGATGATTACCTGTCCAAACCCTTCGCCTCCGATGAAATGGCCGCGCGCGTGGAAGTCCTGCTGCGCCGCAGCAATCCGGTGACCCAGGCCGAGACCATGCTCAAGGTCGCCGACCTCGAACTCAATCTGATCACCCGCGAAGCCAGCCGCGCCGGGCAGCCCCTTAACCTGCTGCCGACCGAATACAAGCTGCTGGAATTCCTGATGCGCAACAGCGGGCAGATCATCACCCGCATGATGATTTTCGAAGAAGTCTGGGGTTATCACTTCGACCCGGGCACCAACCTGATAGACGTGCACATCGGTCGCTTGCGCAAGAAAATCGATCCCCCTACCCTGACGCCGCTGATACGTACCGTTCGAGGCTCAGGTTATGTCATTGCCGAACCCGTCTAAGGGCTGGCGCTCCTCCAGCAGCCGGCTGCTGGCGCTGTACAGTTTCCTGTTTGTGGCCTGGAGCAGCATCCTCATGGGGGTGCTGTACTGGGAAGTCACCAGTTACCTCAACACCCTTGCCCGCCACTCGTTGATGCAGCGCCAACAGTTGTTCTCGCGCTTTGAAGGCGCGCAGCTCGACGATGCGTTGCGCACCAGCGACAAATTCGACATGCGCTCGGTCGACGCCTACGGCCTGTTCGACAAGGACATGAAGCCCATCAGCGGCCCGATCCAGAGCATTCCCGACGGCCTCAAGCTGACCGGCGAAATCCAGGAACTGAACACCTGCATCGATTCCGACGACCCGGACCTGCCCAGCTCGGGCTGCGACGCCGTGGCGATCCATACGCTGGATGATCGCTGGCTGATTCTGGTGCGCGACAACGGTTCGCTGTTCGCTGTGACCACGCTGATCCTGCGCGCGCTGCTGTGGGGAATTTCGCTGACGATCATTCCGGGCATCGCCGGCTGGCACCTGCTGGGACGCCGGCCGCTGCAGCGCATCCGGGCGATCCAGGCCAGCGCCGAAGCGATCGTCACCGGCGACCTGGCCCGCCGCCTGCCCGTCTCGGACCGACGCGACGAGCTGGACATGCTCGCCGACATCGTCAACGCCATGCTCGACCGCATCGAGCGCCTGATGAACGAGGTCAAGGGCGTCTGCGACAACATCGCCCACGACCTGCGCACCCCGCTCACCCGGCTGCGCGCGCAGCTTTATCGAATCCAGCAGCAGTCCCCGGAAGACTCGGCGCTGGGCGAGCAGATGGCCCAGGTGATCGCCGACGCCGACACACTGATGGCGCGCTTTCGCGGATTGCTGCGGATTTCCGAACTGGAAGATCACCAGCGGCGTTCGGCTTTCGGTCAGCTGGACCCGCAGCCGCTGTTGCAGGAGCTGCACGATTTCTACCTGCCGCTGGCCGAAGAAGGCCGTGTCTCGTTGCAGCTGAAAGTCGCCGAGCGCCTGCCGCCGATGGTGGGTGATCGGGCCCTGCTGTTCGAGGCGCTGTCGAACCTGCTGAGCAACTCGATCAAATTCACCCCGCCGGGCGGGCAAGTGCTGCTCATCGCCCGCGCCGAAGGTGACACCACCTTCATCGAAGTACAGGACACCGGCCCCGGCATCCCCGACGCCGAACGCGAAGCGGTGTTCAAGCGCTTCTATCGCAGCGAAAACGGCAATCAGCAAAGCGGCTTTGGCCTGGGATTGTCCATCGTCGCCGCCATCGTCAACCTCCACGGCTTCAAACTGCGCATCGGCAGCAGCCCGTCCGGCGGCGCGAGCCTGGTGCTGGAATGCCGACGGGTGTTGGCGTTGGGGTAAAAAGACTGGGGCTGCAAGCTGCAAGCTGCAAGCAAAACGACAAAGCCGCCTCGAGGGCGGCTTTGTTAATTGGGGGCGGGGTTACATTTTCCGGGCTTGCTCGATGATCTTTTCCTGCCGCGCCCAGGCTTTCTCCATGACCTCCAGATAAACCCGTTCCTTCTCCTCGAAGGTGGCGTTGCGGACGAAGTCGGAAAACGGCGTCGACTTCACTGTTTTGAGTTTTTGTGGAGTAGCCATTATTCGTACCTCCTGGAATTCAGCCTGCGTTCAAGCGATGCCCGATCATAGGTTTCGGGTATGTGGGTGTCAATTTGCTGGATGTTCTGCCGGTAAGACTTGGTAGAACCATCATGATTCTTGATAAAAACATCCACGGTCACTGCATGGCCAAACTCGTATTTCAAACGGTTCACCACCTCCCGAGCCGCAAAGTATTGATCCACGAACCCCTGCATAGGGATGTTCCGGCCCTCCACTTTCTCGCGCGCCTGAACGAACTCCCAGGCTCTCTCGGGGTTTTGATAGACATAGAGCACCAACACGAACCGACCCCGCTTGAGCGAGCGCCGGATGTTGAGTGAAACCGTGTCGAAATTCGATGCCGTGCCGTCCAGCAGAAACGATTGCTGCAGCCGCAACGCCTCATCGTGAACGGCAGACACCAAAACAGAAACCGCTCGTTGAAACAGAGAAGAATTACTTCCCGTGTAGCCCGGCAATTCGGCGCGATAGGTATCCGGGTCGATCCGCAGCACTGATCCGCCGAATCGGCCGAGAAACTCCAGGGATGCTTCGGTTTTACCAGCCCCGGGTGAGCCCGCCATAAACACCGATACAGGCGAATCCTCCGAAAGGTATATCGAAGGATCCGTCAGCCTCTTTGCAATCTCCTTCCTGTTCGCCTTGGCAAAAACAACAGCCTCTTCTGATATCCGTCGATCATCCGTATCCACAGTCACCCATCCTTTTATGAAGTCACGACAGTCCAGCGCCGCGCAGTATTCACGGGCGCTTCGACTGCGCCTATCCGACGTCACAAAACGAAACAGGATGCGCTGGTGAGCATTCACCGATGTGGATTCGTGCACACTGCCACGCAGCAAACACGAATCCTGTGGGAGCGAGCTTGCTCGCGAATAGGCCGGTACAGCCGCTCATTATCCGGCAGCCGGAATGCCGTCTTCGTGAGCAAGGTAGGTCGCCACCCCGGTCACCCCCCACATGGATCAGGTGTGCCGCGTGACAGTGCGCGACATCACCCGAACCACAAAGCAGCTTCCCCATCACCCCGGCATACAGGTGAAATCCACGCTGTGCCCCAGGGATTTCCCTTTCGCATCCTCAAGCTTCACCCGGTATTCCTCGCCCAGACTCGACTCCACCAGCTTGTAATGCTCGCCTGCCTGGAACTGGTCGTATTTGATGCCGGTCTGGCAGTTCATCTCATCATTGTCGCCGCTGCGTTCGACGATCAGGTTGACGTCGAGGGTATGGACGCCGGGTTTGACTTCGAAGAAGCGCCCGTCATTCAGGCGCTTGCCGTCCAGGTCCTCGGCCATCAGCACGTCGGCGGGCTGTTCCTGCAAGCTGATCCACGCCTCGCCCGGGTCGGCTTTGGGCATGGGACCGGCGCAGGCGGACAGCACCGCAACCAGGCTGAACATCGGGACCAGCAATAACGATGTGGCTTTCATGACACGACCTCGGCAGTTGAAAAAATCCCTGATGTGCAGGGTGAATTTCGAGGTGCGCAGGGTGCGTGGGCCACGGATGAACAACAAATGAATCCCCCATGAAAGCGCCATGCTCGCCGCACTAACGATTTGTTCATCTGGCTGAAAGCCGCGTGTTAGGTACGTCCCCCAAGACTGCGCCCATTCGAAATGGGAGGTTTACGGCATGCTCGGGCTGGTCAGGACTGCATTGCTAAAGCCGTACACGTTTATCGTGTTGGCGATTTTCATCTGTATTGTCGGGCCGATGGCGGCCCTTAAAACGCCCACCGATGTGTTTCCGGACATCGGCATTCCAGTGGTCGCGGTGGCCTGGCAATACGCCGGGCTGTCGCCGGATGCCATGGCCGGTCGGGTGATCTACACCTACGAGCGCTCGCTGAGCACCACGGTCAACGACATCGAACACATCGAGTCGCAGTCGCTGCCCGGCATGGGCATCGTCAAGATTTTCTTTCAGCCGGGCGTGGATATCCGCACCGCCAACGCCCAGGTCACGGCGGTCTCACAGACCGTGCTCAAGCAAATGCCGGCGGGCATCACGCCGCCGCTGATCCTCAACTACAGCGCCTCGACCGTGCCGATCCTGCAGATGGCCTTTTCCAGCCCGACGCTGTCGGAAGCGAAGATTCGCGACCTGGTGCAGAACAGCGTCCGCCTGCCCCTCAGCGCCGTGCCGCGGCTGGCGATGCCGACGCCCATGGGCGGCAAGCAGCGGCAGATCACCCTGGACCTCGACCCGCAGGCGCTGGCCGCCAAAGGCCTGTCCGCGCAAGACGTCGGCAACGCACTGGCCGCCGGTAACCAGATCATCCCGGTGGGCACGGCGAAGATGGGCAGCGACGAATACACTGTGCTGCTCAACAACAGCCCCAAGGCCATCGACGAACTCAATGACCTGCCGATCAAGACCGTCGACGGCGCGCTGATCACCATCGGCCAGGTGGCCCACGTGCGCGACGGTTCGCCGCCGCAGACCAATATCGTGCGCGTTGATGGCCGCCGCGCCGTGCTGATGCCGGCACTGAAGAACGGCAACATCTCAACCCTGTCCATCGTCGACAACATCCGCAACATGCTGCCGCTGATCAACGAGACCCTGCCGCCCGCCCTGAAAACTTCGTTGCTGGGCGATGCCTCGGTGTTCGTCAAAGCGTCGGTGGGGAGTGTGGCCCGGGAAGGCATCATCGCCGCCTTGCTGACCAGCGTGATGATTCTGCTGTTTCTCGGCAGCTGGCGCTCGACGCTGATCATCGCGGCGTCAATTCCCCTGGCGGTGCTCTCGGCCATCGCGCTGCTTTCCGTGACCGGACAAACCCTGAACGTGATGACCCTCGGCGGCTTGGCGCTGGCGGTGGGGGTTCTGGTGGACGACGCAACGGTGACCATCGAGAACATCAACTGGCACCTGGAGCAGGGCAAGGCGGTGAAGGACGCGATCATGGACGGTGCGCGGCAGATCGTCGGCCCCGCGTTCGTGTCGCTGCTGTGCATCTGCATCGTCTTCGTGCCGATGTTCATGCTGCAAGGGATCGCCGGTTATTTGTTCCGGCCGATGGCGCTGGCGGTGATCTTCGCCATGGCCAGCTCGTTCCTGCTGTCGCGCACCCTGGTGCCGACCCTGGCGATGTTTCTACTCAAACCCCACGTGCTGGAAACCGGCCCGGGCCATCACCCGGAAGACCCGTTCATCAATCACCACGAAGGCGATCAGCATGGCCGACAAGGCAACCTGATCCTGCGCGGCGCGTTGAAGTTTCAGCAGGGTTTCGAGGCACGTTTCTCAACGATTCGCGACACCTACCACGGCCTTCTTGGGCTGGCATTGCAGCGGCGAAAAGCGTTTCTCCTCGGCTTTCTCGCCTGCGTGCTCGCCAGTTTTGCGCTGCTGCCCAGCCTGGGCGAAGACTTCTTCCCGGCCACCGACGCCGGCGCGCTGTCGATGCACGTGCGCCTGCCACTGGGCACGCGCATCGAAGAAAGCGCGGCGGCGTTCGACCGCATCGAGCAGCGCATCCGCGAGATCATCCCGGCGGATGAGCTGGACACGGTGATCGACAACATCGGCATCCCCCTGAGCGGCATCGACATGGCCTACAGCAGCAGCGGCACCATCGGACCGCAGGATGGCGACATTCAGGTCACCCTCAAGGCCGATCACGCGCCAACCGCCGATTACGTCAAACGCCTGCGCGAAGCCCTGCCGCAAAGCTTCCCCGGCAGCCAGTTCGCCTTCATGCCCGCCGACATCAGCAGCCAGATCCTCAACTTCGGCGCCCCGGCTCCGCTGGACCTGAAAATCTCCGGCCCCAACGGCGACGCCAACCGCGCCTACGCACTGGAACTGCAGCGCCTTTTGCAACATGTGCCGGGCATCGCCGACCTGCGCATTCAGCAATCCACCGGTTACCCGTCGTTGCAGGTGAACGTCGATCGACTGCGGGCCAAGCAACTGGGGATCACCGAAAAAGACGTCACCACCAGCCTCGGCGCTTCCCTGGCCGGGACCTCCCAAGTGGCGCCGACGTACTGGCTGAACCCGAAAAACGGCGTCTCGTATTCGGTGGTCGCGGCGACACCGCAGTACCGTCTCGACAGCCTGCCGAGCCTCGAAGCCCTGCCGATTACCGGCAGCAACGGGCAGTCGCAGATTCTCGGCGGCCTGGCGACGATCAGCCGCGCCGACAGCCCGGCGGTGGTCACCCACTACAACATTCAGCCGACCCTGGACCTGTTCGCCAACGTGCAGGGCCGCGACCTCGGCGGCGTGGCGGCGGACATCCAGAAGGTCATCGACGAGACCGCGCACCTGCGGCCCAAAGGCGCGACGGTCAGCCTGCACGGACAGATCGATGCGTTGCATGAAGCGTTCAGCGGTTTGAGCCTGGGCCTGCTCGGCGCGGTAGTGCTGATCTACTTGCTCATCGTGGTCAACTTTCAATCGTGGATCGATCCGTTCGTGATCATCACCGCCCTCCCCGCCGCGCTGGCCGGCATCGTCTGGATGCTGTTCCTCAGCGGCACGTCGCTGTCGGTACCGGCGCTAACCGGGGCGATCCTCTGCATGGGCGTGGCCACCGCCAACTCGATTCTGGTGGTGAGTTTCTGCCGCGAGCGCCTTGCCGAACACGGCGATGCCCTGCTCGCCGCGATGGAGGCTGGCTACACGCGCTTCCGCCCGGTGTGCATGACCGCGCTGGCGATGATCATCGGCATGCTGCCGCTGGCGATTTCCCAGGAACAGAACGCGCCGCTCGGCCGTGCGGTGATCGGCGGCCTGATCCTCGCCACCACTGCGACCCTGCTGTTCGTGCCGGTGGTGTTCAGCCTCGTCCATCGCCACTCAACACCCTTGCCTGCGAATGCCCTTGATGGAGAAACATCCCATGTCGTCTGAACACGCCCCTTCGCGCAAACGCCTGATGTTGCTCGGCATTGGCGGCCTGACTTTGGCGGCGCTGCTGGTCGCCAATGGCCTCGCCGCACGCACCCGCGAGGCACACGCCGTCGACGCCTGGACCGAGCGGCAATCGGTGCCCGTTGTCAGCGTTGTCGTGCCGACCCAAAGCGACCAAGGCAACACCCTGCGCCTGCCCGCGCGCCTCGAGGCCTGGAGCAATGCGGCGATCAACGCGCGGGTCAGCGGTTACCTGAAAGACTGGGACGCCGACATCGGCAGCCATGTGCAGGCCGGTCAGGTACTGGCCCACATCGACAGCCCCGAACTCGACCAGCAACTGGCTCAGGCCCGGGCGCGTCTGGCCCAGCAACACGCCAGCGCGCGCATCGCCCAGACCACGGCGGCACGCTGGCAGCACCTGCTGACAACCCATTCGGTGTCGCAACAGGAAGTGGATGAAAAAGTCTCCACCGCCGTCGCCGCCAATGCCGATGTGCAAGCGGCAAACGCCGACTATCAAAGGATCGTAGCGCTGGAGGATTACAAGACCATTCGCGCGCCATTCAGTGGCACTGTCACCGCGCGCAATACCGACATCGGGCAGTTGATCAAAGCCGATGACGGCGGCGCCCGCCCGCTGTTCAGCCTCGCCGACACCCATCGCCTGCGGCTGTATGTGCCGATCCCGCAGAACTACGCCAGCGTGGTCCGCCCCGGCATGCAGGTTCAGCTAAGCGTGCCCGAGCATCCGGGTCAGACCTACAGGGCGACATTGCTGGGGGATTCCACGGCGGTGGATCCGCGCTCCGGCACCCTGCTGGCCCAGTTCATCGCCGACAACCCGGACGGCGCGCTGATGCCCGGCGACTACGCCGACGCCACGCTGCCGGTAAACAACGCCAGCGGCGGGCTGAGCATTCCGGCCAGCGCGCTGATCTTCCGCGCCAAAGGCACCCAGGTTGCCACCCTCGACCGCACCGGCCATGTGCACCTGCGCGACATCCACATCGCGATGGATCTGGGGGACCGGCTGATCATCGATCAAGGCCTCAAGCCGGCCGATCACGTCATCGATAACCCGCCCGATGCGCTGCGGGAGAACGATGCCGTGCAACTGGCGGACGCCGGAGGTGACCATGCGCACAAGGCTTGAAGCGCTGGCGCTGGCCATTGCCGTGACGCTGCAGGGCTGTTCGCTCGCACCGGTTTATCAGGCGCCGGCGGTTCAACTGCCCGCGCATTTCGCCGAGGACGCCGGCCCCTGGCATCCGGCGCAGCCTGCCGATACGGTGCAAGCCCAGTGGTGGGAAGCGTTCGAGGACGCGCAACTGAATGATCTGCAACAACGGCTGCTCAATGCCAACGCGGATTTGACGGCCGCGCTGGCGCACTACGACGCCGCGCTGGCGTATGCGGCTCAGTTGCACGCGGGGCTGATGCCTCAGGTCAACGCCAGTTTGAGCCCGGTTCGCCAACGGCAGTCGGATCGACGACCACTGCGCAGCGGCACACAGCCCTCGATCTACAACAGCGACACCGCCGGGTTCAGCCTCAATTTCGACCCGGACCTGTGGGGCAAGATCCGCAACCAGGTGGCGGCCGGCGACGCCCAGGCCCAAGCCTCGGCGGACGATCTGGCGGTCGCGCGCCTGAGCCTGCAACGCCAGTTGGCGACGCTGTATGTGCAGGTGCGCGGGCTGGACGCGCAAAGCCGCATCCTGCAGACCTCGCTGGACGATTACACCCAGGCCCTGCAACTGACCGGCGATCGCTACGAGGGGAAGATCGCGTCGGCACTGGACCTGACCCGTGCGCAAAGCCAGCTCGCCGAGGCCCGGGCGCAGCTGGATGACGTCAACGCCCAGCGCGACCTCAGCGAACACGCCATCGCCGAACTGGTGGGCGCGATGCCCGGAGATGTTCATCTGGCCCAGAACGCGCAACCGCTGAAACTGCCCGGCATCCCCCACACTTTGCCCGGCAGCCTGCTGCAACAGCGCCCCGACGTCGCCGCCGCAGAGCGTCGCGTGTTCGCCGCCAACGCCAACATCGGCGTGGCGAAAGCGGCGTGGTACCCGGACTTCAGCCTGACCGGCCTGCTCGGCGGGCAAACCCAGGGCAGCGGCAATCTGCTGGCGGCAGCCAATCGTTACTGGGCGCTGGGGCCGCTGGTCAACCTGCCGATTTTCGACGGCGGCCGCCGCAGCGCGAACGAGCGGCAAGCCAAGGCCGAATTCGAAGAAGCCGCCGCGCACTACCACAGCCAGGTGCTCAAGGCGGTGTGCGAGGTGGAAGACAATCTGGGTCAGCTGCGCGATCTGCAGCGCGAGTCCGAGGACCAGCGCGCCGCCGTCGACGCCGCACAAAGCGCCGAACAGATGGCGATGAGCAGCTACCAGGCCGGGGCCGCGAGTTACCTGGATGTAGTGACCGCGCAAACTGCGGCGCTTCAGGCACAACGGCGGTTGCAGGTGGTTGAGACCAGCAGATTGCAGGCCAGTGTCGGGCTGATGGCGGCGTTGGGTGGGGGGTGGAAAAGCGGGTGAGTTTGTCGGCGCCGGCGCTGATCTTCCCGCTGAAAGATCCCGGGACACGTGGGAGTGACCGGGGTGGCGCTCGATCCTGTTCACGAAGAGGCCGAGGCATTCAGCCACATTTTCTGCCGGCTGAAAGTGAGCCTTCGCGAGCAAGCTCGACTCCCACGGGATGGTGGTTCGGCTCGATATTTCGGCCAGTTCGGGGGACCTGTGGGAGTGAGCTTGCTCACGAAGGGGCCGGGCCATTCAGCCACATTCTCTGCCGGCTGAAAGTGAGCCTTCGCGAGCAAGCTCGACTCCCACGGGATGGTGGTTCGGCTCGATATTTCGGCCAGTTCGGGGGACTTGTGGGAGTGAGCTTGTTCACGAAGGGGCCGGGGCATTCAGCCACTTTTCTGGTGACTGAAAGTAAGTCTTCGCGAGCAAGCTCGACTCCCACGGGATGGTGGTTCGGCTCGATATTTCGGCCAGTTCGGGGGACCTGTGGGAGTGACCGCGGTGGAGGTCCACCTTGTTCACGAAGACTCATTGATGGGCAATGACTCAGGCAGATCATTGTTGATTCCTAATAAAAGCTTAAGAAACTCACTCCCGGACTCTCCGAACTCCACCCCTGAACCTGGCAACCCAAAGGAGTCCCATAGTGGATAATCTCCGACCCGGCTGACTAACCCTGCCCGGAGAGGATTGGCCACGATATAGCGGGCGAAGTGAATCAGATCATCCTCATGGCGTGCGGCTGCATCGTGATATCCAGGCTGCCACAGTCGCCCCTGATTGCCGGTGACCCTGTTCACCGCAATGGCGGTCTTCGACTTGATTCGCTGAACAATGCCCGCAAGCGAGCCATGATGAAGCTTCACTAACCAGTGAAAATGGTCAGGCATCACAACCCACGCCAGCGTTTTTGCAAATCCGCACTCGTGCACCTCTCTCATTTCCTTTACGAGCAGCCGACCCACCCGCCAATCACTAAAATCATCTCTCATACGGTCAAGCCGGGAGGTAACCAGATAGATCCTCCCCATTTCGGAATACCGCCCTATGCGCAAGCTGTGCGAACGCGCTTTCGTGACCATGCTGACTACCTCGACTGTGGATGCACAAACCACGGTAGCCGCTTCATGAGCCATGCCTGTGAGGGTGTATTTCACGCTATGTCCTGTTCATCCAACGCGGATGCACCCGGCCGCGCAAACAACAACGCCTCCACAAGGGAGGCGTTGGGTCTTACAGGTCGAGGGCTATGAAGCACGCACCTCAGGCAAGATCAAAGCGGTCCAGCTCCATCACTTTGGTCCACGCAGCGACGAAGTCCTCGACGAACTTCTGTTGCCCGTCCTCACTGGCGTACACCTCAGCCACTGCCCGCAACTGGGCGTGTGAACTGAACACCAGGTCGACGCGGGTGCCGGTCCATTTGACGGCGCCGGTGTTGCGGTCGCGGGCTTCGAACAGCTGGTCGCCACCCGACACGCCCTTCCACTCCACCCCCATGTCCAACAGATGCTTGAAGAAGTCGTTGGTGAGGACACCTGGCCTTTCGGTCAGGACACCGTGCTGGCTGTGGCCGGCATTGATGTCCAGCACGCGCAGGCCGCCGAGCAGGACGGTCATCTGCGGTGCCGTCAGGTTCAGCAATTGGGCCTTGTCCACCAGCAGTTTTTCCGCCGAAACGCGGTAATGGCCCTTGAGGTAATTGCGGAAACCATCGGCGATGGGCTCGAGGAAGCCAAAGGACTCGACGTCTGTCTGCTCTTGCGAAGCATCCGCACGCCCAGGGGTGAACGGCACGGTGACGTGATGACCGGCATTTTTCGCCGCCTGTTCGATACCGACGCTGCCGCCGAGAACAATCAGATCAGCCAGCGAAATCTGCTTGCCGCTGGACTGGGCGCTGTTGAACTCATCGCGGACACGCTCCAGTGCTTCCAGCACGACCGCCAGATTGGCCGGCTGGTTGACCGCCCAGTCTTTCTGCGGGGCAAGACGCAGACGGCCGCCGTTGGCGCCACCACGTTTGTCGGAGCCACGGAAGGTGGACGCCGCCGCCCAGGCAGTGCCGACCAGTTGCGAAACCGACAGCCCGGACGCGATGATTTTTTCCTTCAGTGCGGCAATGTCGCTGGCGTCCACCAGCGGGTGGTTGACCTCCGGAATCGGGTCCTGCCAGAGCAGTTCTTCGCCTGGCATTTCCGGGCCGAGGTAACGGGCCAGTGGCCCCATGTCACGGTGGGTCAACTTGAACCAGGCGCGGGCGAACGCGTCGGCCAACTGGTCGGGGTTTTCCAGGAAGCGACGGGAGATCAGCTCGTAGGCAGGGTCCACGCGCAGGGCCAGGTCGGACGTCAGCATGCGCGGTTCCTGGCGCTTGGACGGGTCATGGGCATGAGGAATCCTGCCCGCGCCCTCGCCATTTTTCGGCCGCCACTGATGGGCGCCGGCCGGACTCTTGGTCAGCTCCCACTCGAAGCCAAACAGGTTTTCCAGGTATTCGTTGCTCCAACGGGTCGGGGTCGAGGTCCAGGTCACTTCCAGACCACTGGTGATGGTGTCGCCGGCCTTGCCGGAGCCGAAACTGTTACGCCAGCCCAGGCCCTGTTCTTCAAGGCCTGCGGCTTCCGGCTCTGCCCCGACGTTGTCCGCCGGCCCGGCACCGTGGGTCTTGCCGAAGGCGTGGCCACCCGCGATCAAGGCAACGGTTTCCTCATCGTTCATGGCCATGCGGCCGAAGGTCTCGCGAATATCCCGCGCCGATGCGGCAGGGTCCGGCACGCCTTCCGGGCCTTCAGGGTTCACGTAGATCAGGCCCATCTGCACGGCCGCCAGCGGGTTTTCGAGATTGCGCTCACCGTTGGCGGTGCGGGTCTGCTCTTCGCTGTGGTGCTCGGGCTCTGCAACGAGTGTGCCCTCGCCCGGCTGTTGCATGTCTTTGTGCGCGCCATACCGGTCTTCACCGCCCAGCCAGGTGGTTTCGGCGCCCCAATACACGTCCTCGTCCGGTTCCCAGACATCGGCGCGCCCGCCGGAATAACCGAAGGTCTTGAAGCCCATGGATTCCAGCGCCACGTTACCGGTGAGCACGATCAGGTCGGCCCAGGAAATCTTGCTGCCGTATTTTTGCTTCACCGGCCAGATCAGGCGGCGTGCCTTGTCGAGGTTGACGTTGTCCGGCCAGCTGTTGAGCGGCGCAAACCGCTGCTGCCCGGCCCCTGCACCCCCACGGCCGTCACCGGTGCGATAGGTCCCGGCACTGTGCCAGGCCATGCGAACGAACAGTGGACCGTAATGCCCGAAGTCGGCAGGCCACCAGTCCTGGGATTGGGTCATGACCTCAAGGAGGTCGCGTTTGACCGCGGCAAAATCGAGGCTTTTGAATGCTTTGGCGTAGTCGAAGCCCTCGCCCATCGGGTCAGTCAAGGAGGAGTGCTGATGAAGAATCTTGAGATTCAGCTGGTTCGGCCACCAGTCACGGTTTGTCGTCCCGCCTCCGGCTGCGTGGTTGAACGGGCATTTCGATTCAGTCGACATGGTCTAATCACCTTCTTGTTTACTTTTTACTTTTCAGCCATCTGCGAGACGGCTAACGCTAGCACTCGCACAAGACTAGCCGACTCGGGCCAATCGTCTAATAGGCAAATGTTTTGGCGACCATAGAGTGATTCTGTTAGCGGAGTATTTAACCCGGATGCTTGTATTTTCCGGCGCTTGGGCCTAACTGTACGTGGAGCATCACGTGCAGATTGCAGCATCAGGTGCAGAGCCGGCGTCGACCGGCGTTTTGATCACCGTGGCAACATCCAGGAGATTTTGGCATGGCCACCACCGCTTCACTGGCCCCGCTGTTCCGGCAATCAGTGGGCTTTGATCGCTTCAATGATTTTTTCGAGTCTGCGCTGCACAGCGAAATCAACGCCAGCGGCCCCCCTCACAACGTCGAACGATACGGCACCGATCATTACCGGATCGTGATTGCCACGGCCGGGCTCGCCGCTGCCGACCTTGACCTGACCCTGGAAAGAAATGTCCTCACGGTTTGCGGGGGTGAGGCGCACACCGACGGCGGCGTGACCTACCTGCATCAAGGCATCGCCCACGGCCCGTTCCGGCTGGTCTTCCATCTGGCCGATCACATCGAGGTACAGGGTGCGACGTTCAAGAATGGTTTGCTGATCGTCTTCCTGCTGCGCGTCGAACCCCAAGGGGCCAAGGCGAGACGGATCAGTATCCACAGCCCGGGGGATGATCCCGACCGGCCGCACATCAGCCGGCCTTGATCACGTTGATATACCGCCTGATTTCTCTGGATCAGGCTTCGATCAGCGCGAAATCAAACAGCACCCGGGGCGCCTCGATCAGCAGCGAGCGCATCAATTGGGCGGTGCAGCCCAAGGCCTGCAACTGCTCGACCACCGAGCCATAGCTCACCGCGCGTTCATGCTGAGTGTGCGGCCAGTCACTGCCCCAGACCAGCCGCTGCCTGCCGAACGCATCGATCAATAACGGCAGCGCGGCACGGGCGAAATCGAGGTTTTCCCGGGCGCTGCCTTCCAGCCGGTAAATGCCCGACACCTTCATCCACAGTTGACCGCTGCGGCCCAGCTCCAGCATCTGGCGAAAGCCGGGCTGTTCGAGGCCCAGTCGGGCATCAGGCCGGCCGAAGTGGTCGATCACGATCTTCATCCCGAAGGGCATCAGCCCGGCCAGCAGCGCCGGCATATCGGCGACGTGGCGGTGCACTTCAACGTGCCAGCCGAGGGCTGCGATGTGCCCGAAAAACACCTGCCACTGCGGCTCGGAAAAGTCCGGCAGCGCCTTGCCCATCAGGTTCAGACGCACGCCGACGACGCCCAGCCTATCCATCTCGTCCAACGCGGCGCGGCTGATGTCACGCTCGACCACCACCACACCGCGCAGTTGACCCGGCGCCTGCTGAAGGGCGTCGAGCAAGTAGCGGTTATCGGTGCCGAGAAAACTCGGTTGCACCAGCACGCCATGGCTGAGGCCGTGCTGATCAAGTTGATGTCGGTACATCGCCAGCGTGGCGTCGTAGTCGGGTGAATAGCGTCGTGCCGATGCCAGGTCCAGCTTCCTGCTGAATATGTGTGCGTGACCGTCGATACCAAGGATGGACGGAGGAAGCGCGGAAAAAAGGTCGGACATGGATCTCATCTGTCAAAAGGTGCGCGACGCAACAGGCGGCGCGCGGAAGGAAAACTCAGGCGCGGGCGGTTTCGCTGCGTGTCTCTGCGGCGGCGCCGGCCATGGGGCTGGCTTCCAGGCTGCGACCGCGGGTTTCTGGCAGGCACAACGCGGCAATCACGGCGACGCCATAGGCGATCCCGGCGTCGATGCCGATGGCCGAACCCAGCGACATCGATTCGCTCATGTGGCCCACCAGAAACGGGAAGACCGATGACAGCACGCGGCCGAAGTTGTAGCAGAAGCCCACCCCTGCCCCGCGCACGTCAGCCGGATAAAGCTCGTTGAACAGCGCGCCGAGGCTGGCCGGGATGCCGGCGGCGAAGAAGCCCAGCGGGAAACCCAGGAACAGCATCTGCGTGTTGGTCAGCGGCAGGAATACGTAGCACTGCACGGTGATCACGCAGCACAGGGCGAACAGCACGATGTTCAGACGACGGCCGATGCCGTCGATGAGAAAGCCGCTGGCGATGCAGCCGCACCAGAACGCCACGATGATCACCGCCAGGTAGCCGCCGGAGTTGAGCACCGAGAGGTTGCGTTCGGTTTTCAGGAACGTCGGCAGCCAGGTCATCACCGCGTGGTATCCGCCGTGGGCGCCGAGGCCGAGCAAGCCGCCGAGCAGCGTCACGCGGATCAGTTCCGGGCGGAAGATGCCGGCCAGTGACGTGAAAAAGCTCTGGGGGATGGCGTTGTCTTTTTGCAGGCGCTGGAAGCTGTCCGGCTCCTCGACGTTTCGCCGCACCCAGATGATCAGCAGCGACGGCAGCAGGCCGACCAGAAACATCACCCGCCAGGCCATGTCCTGAGGCACAAAAGAATAGATCAGGGTAAACACGCCGACGGCCAGGCCCCAGCCCACCGCCCAGGCGCTCTGCACGGTGCCCATGACCTTGCCGCGGTATTTCGGGTTGATGGTCTCGGCCATCAATACGGCGCCTGCGGCCCACTCGCCACCGATGCCGAAGCCCTGCAACGCCTTGACGATCAGCAGCGAGCTGAAGCCGGTCACGAACGCCGACAGAAAGGTGAAGAACGAGAACCAGAGGATCATCCACTGCAGCGTGCGCACCCGGCCGTAGCGGTCGGACAGCGTGCCACCGACCCAGCCGCCGAGGGCCGAGGTGATCAGCGTCACGCCACTGATCAGGCCGGCGTCACCCTTGGTCAACGCGAAGGCGGCGATCAGCGCCGGGATCGCCAGGCCGAACATCTGGACTTCCAGGGCGTCCAGCGACCACCCGCCGAAGCAGGCCCAGAACGTTTTGCGCTCCCGAGGGGTGACGTGGCGATACCAGTTGAACATGGTTTTTGTCCTTATGAGGGTGGAGCGGCAGGTGTTGTAGTGCCCGTTCTGCGTGACGGGCTCCGGTGCAGCTGTTGGCGCTCGACGGCGCGGGTCAGCGGATGTCGACGCTGTAGCGGAAGTGGCTGGCATGGCCGCGTGAACGGCGCCATTCCAGCGGCTCGCCGGCGTAGTTGCGCGCCAGACGCTCGATCACCACCACCGGGCTGTTGACCGGCACCTGCAGCAAACGGGCGTGGGTCTCGTTGAGGGCTTCGGCGGTCAGGGTTTCTTCGGCGTAGGCCACCACCTGGCCGCATTGCTCTTCGTAGATCGGATAGAGCAGCGGGCCCTGGCGGCTGAGGTCGATTTCCAGCAGGGTCTGAAATTGCACCTGGGGCAGCCAGATTTCTTCGGCGAGCACGGGCTGAGCGTCGAGCAGCCGCAGGCGGATCAGGCGAATCACCGGCGCATCCAGCGGCAGACCGAGGGCCTGGGAAACGGCCGAGGGCGCGGTGACGGCTTCGATGGAGAGGATGCGGCTTTCGGGCACCTGGCGTTCGCCGGAAACGCTTTGAAAGCGGAAGAACCGGAACAGCGAGGACTGGAACTGTGGCCGGCGAATGAAGGTGCCCCGGCCCTGTTGGCGCTCGAGGATGTTTTCGTTGACCAGCATGTCGATGGCTTTGCGCACGGTGCCGGTGGACAGGCAGTACTCGCTGGACAGCGCAGCTTCGGTGGGAATGGCCTCGCCCGGCCGCCAGCGGTTGTTGGCGATCTGCTCGGCGAGCTGGTCGCGCAGGCGTTGGTAAAGCGGCAAGCGGACATCGCTGGAGAGTCGGTTCATGGAGGCGCTTCGCTGTTGTAGTTATTTAGTCATCTATATGAATCTGCGCTGAGTATTGTCCCGTTGCAAATGGCCGTCAAGGGAGGGAATGGGGGTTGGCGGATGAATGGCGGCGTAGTGCGTTTTTGGTGGGTACGCAAAAACGGCAGAGGTCGGTCTGCCGTTAGGGTGGGGTGCAGCGGGGAGGATCGGGTGTGGGCAGATCCAGCGGCTCAATCAGGTGGGCGAGATGGTTGCCAGGGCACCGATCATAAGGGTCAGGGCGAGAAAGCCGAACAGGAAGATGGCGAGCTTGGCCATAGAGTCTCCAATGTGAGCTGGGGGTACAGAGGATTCGAGCCGGGTGATAGCGTCCGGTCGGGCTCGATCGGTCGGCCGGGGTTGGAGTGATTTTGAGGGCTGACGCTGTTTCAGTACAGATTCAGGTACGGCTTATAAATACAGATCAGATGAGTCCGCACTTACGTCAAGATCAAGAGCATCTGCCTAACGGCAGATCGTTTCGCCTTCGGCGAGTTACTTTTAAAAAGCACTAAAAGTAACCAAAAGTGCCTGCTCTCGGTTTGGCCCGACTTCGTCGGGTTCCCTCACTCCGACGACGCTCCGTGGGCCCGCGCCGAACGGACATCCATGTCCTGGCGGCGCGCTCGCGGCATCCATGCCGCTCGGCCCACTCCCCGTCGCCTGCGTTCGGCCTGCACCCAAGTCGCGATTGACGGTGTCTGGGCTGGCTGTGTAGGAAGATCAAGATCAAGAGCAGATCAAAAGCTTCCCGGCTAAAGCCGGTCCTACGGTCGGGGGTCTCCACCGCTTTCACTGAATGCACCCGCTGCTGTAAGTCGGACCGGCTTCAGCCGGGAAGAGGCCGGAATGAGCGTCACAAGATGTCCGATCGTTCCCGTGCTCCGCGTGGGAATGCATCCTGTGACGCTCCGCGTCACCCTGCGGCTGACATGACACCCCACCAATCGCGCTGCTACGCTCCCTGCCCTTTCTCCACTTCAGGCGCCAGCCATGCCCATCATCCGCCCCATGACCCTGGACGATTACGACGCCATCACCCAACTGATGCGCGACACGCCGGGCATTTCCCTGCGTGACGCCGACTCCCGCGAGTCCACCGAGCGGTATCTATTGCGCAACCCTGGGTTGAGCTTCGTCGCAGAGGAAGATTCGCGCATCTGCGGCTGTGTCATGTCGGGCCATGACGGTCGGCGCGGGTATTTGCAGCATTTGCTGGTGCTGCCTGAGTATCGGCGGCAGGGGATCGCGCAGGCACTGGTCGAGCGCTGCCTGGTCAGCCTGGAGGCCGAAGGCATTCACAAATGCCACATCGACGTGCTTAAGACCAACCCGTCGGCGGCAACCTATTGGGCGAATCAGGGCTGGCAGCTGCGGGTCGATATCCACCGCTTTTCCTTCACCCGTCCTGGCAATGAGAACGCCTGACGCCCCTCAATCTTGGATCAGAGCTGGCGCGCAGGCGCCACGGGTTGGCGTCTGGCGTACACCATCAGGCCGCTGAGGAAGACCAGCCCGATGCCAAACATCGAGGCGGTGCCCGGGTAGTTGCCGAACAGCAGAATCCCGTAAGCCACCGCGAAGATGATCTGCAGGTAACCCAGCGGTGCAAGCACGGACGAGGACGCATAGCGATAGGACTTGGCCATCAGAAAGTGGGCGCACAAACCCAGACCGCCCAGCACGAGCAGCAAGCCCAGCTGCAGCCAATCGGGATCGGCCCAGTAGAACGGCACAATTGCGCTGAGGATCAGGGTGCAAAAAACGCCGACGTAAAAGCTGCACACCGACGGGCTGTCCGTCTCCCCCGCCAGTTGCGTGAGCAGTTGATACAGCGCGAAGAACAGCGCGGTCGCCAGCGGAAACAACATCCACAGCGAGAAGGCATCGCTGGCCGGGTTAATGATCACCAGCACGCCAATGAAGCCAAGCACCACCGAACCCCACTGCCAGCGATCCGCCTTGATGCCGAAGATCAGCGGCGACAGGATCGTTACAAAAGCAGGCGCAAGGAAGACCAGCGCCGTGGATTCGGCAATCGGCACGTGGGTCAGGCCAAACAGGAAAGACAGGCTGTCGGCGAGCAACACCACCGCCCGCAGCAGGTGCAGCCAGGGCCGTCGGGTGTGGAAGACTTTAGCGCCGCCGTTGCGCAGCAGCACGGTGGTCACCAGGGTTGAGTGAACGAGGTAGCGGGCCCACGCGACGAAGATCACCGGCAGGGAATAGATCAGCGTCTTGGAAATCGCGTCATGACTGGCGAACGTCAGCGCCACGCCCGCCATCAACCACATGCCGATGACTTGCCGGTGCGCGCCGTGATGGGGAGTCATTGCAAGGCCTGCCACGAAAATGATGCGCAGGAGTTAACCACAGAAGTCGGCCCAGGCGCCCCGCGCAATTTGCCTTGAGAGCGTCGCCCACTTTATCCAGGTCAATAAAAAACCCGCCTGAGCGGGTTCTTTTCTATCAACACCATTCCAACATCCTGTCAGCAGCCGTCCCGGCAAATGGTGGATCATCCATGACCTGAGAAGCACATCCAGCGCCTCCGTTGATGTGTCTAGATTGCGCTTGTCGCGGTTCGGTGTACAGGGAGACATTGCCCGATGACGTGTAAGCCTTTCGCCATAGCGCATGTGCGGCGACAGCCGAACTTCCTGCAAGGCTCGGGTGAAGCGCCCCAGCGCAAGCCTCGCGACAAACACATGGCGTAGGCATAATGTGCGTCTCACGAATACGCCTGCCGACTTGAGCCTGCGTTGCACAGCCATGCCTCAGTCGGTTTCAAACCAGCCCGGCCCTGCCGCGCAACGGGAAGCGATATGCCCACTCTTCTTCTGAGACGCCCCTGCTCTCTGTTCGAAAGCCTGCTCGACAGTCCCCTTGCCCGCCGCTTGGCCCTCTCACGGTCGGAGCAGCCATGATCGAAGTCACCGAAGTCTCCATCGCGCAACTGCGCGCGGCCCTTGAAGCCGGCCAGACCACTGCCGTCGAACTGGTCCAGGCCTACCTCGCCAGAATCGACGCCTACGACGGCGCCGACACCGCCACCGCGCTTAACGCCGTGGTCGTGCGCAATCCCCAGGCCATCGACGAGGCCCAGGCGTCCGACGACCGTCGCGCGCGAGGCGAAACCCTCGGGCCTCTGGACGGTATTCCCTACACCGCCAAAGACAGTTATCTGGTTAAAGGCCTCACGGCCGCGTCGGGCAGCCCGGCGTTTGCCGAACTGGTCGCCCACCGCGACGCCTTCACCATCGAGCGACTGCGTGGCGCTGGCGCAATTTGTCTGGGCAAGACCAATATGCCGCCGATGGCCAATGGCGGCATGCAGCGAGGCGTGTATGGCCGCGCCGAAAGCCCCTACAACGCGGGCTTCCTGACGGCACCGTTTGCATCCGGATCGTCCAATGGCGCCGGCACTGCAACGGCGGCGAGTTTCGCGGCGTTCGGGCTCGCCGAAGAAACCTGGTCGAGCGGCCGTGGCCCTGCGTCGAACAACGGTTTGTGCGCCTACACGCCGTCGCGCGGGGTGATTTCGGTACGCGGCAACTGGCCCCTGACGCCGACCATGGACGTGGTCGTGCCCTTCGCCCGAACCATGGCCGACCTGCTTGAAGTACTGGACGTGGTAGTCGCCGAAGACCCGGACACCCGCGGCGACCTGTGGCGCTTGCAGCCGTGGGTGCCGATTCCCTCGGTCGACTCGGTACGCCCGGCGTCCTACGCCGAGCTCGCCGCCAGCCCGCAAACCCTGGCCGGCAAACGCTTCGGCGTGCCGCGCATGTACATCAATGCCGACCCAGAAGCCGGGACGTCCGAAGCTCCAGGCATCGGCGGCCCCACCGGCCAGCGCATCATCACCCGCGCGTCGGTGATCGACCTCTGGAAACAGGCGCGCCAGGCACTCGAAGCCCAGGGCGCTGAAGTGATCGAGGTGGACTTCCCGCTGGTCTCCAATTGCGAAGGCGATCGTCCCGGCGCGCCGACGGTCTACAACCGCGGCATCGTCTCGAAGGCATTTCTGCACCACGAACTGTGGGACCTCACTGCGTGGGCCTTCGATGATTTCCTGCAAGCCAACGGCGACCCGAAGCTGAACCGCCTGGCCGACGTCAACGGCCCGCTGATCTTCCCCCATGACCCTGGGACCCTGCCCAACCGCGAGGGCGATCTCGCCGCGGGCATGGACGAGTACGTGAAGATGGCCGAGCGCGGCATCACGCCGTGGGAGCAGATCGACTCACTGGCCGACGGCTTGCGCGGACTGGAACACACCCGGCGCATTGACCTCGAAGACTGGATGCAGAAGCTCGGGCTGGATGCGGTGCTGTTTCCGACCGTGGCCGACGTGGCGCCGGCCGATGCCGACGTCAACCCGGCCTCCGCCGACATCGCCTGGAGCAACGGCGTCTGGGTCGCTAACGGCAACCTCGCGATCCGCCACCTCGGCGTGCCCACCGTCACCGTGCCGATGGGCGTGATGGCCGACATTGGCATGCCCGTGGGCCTGACCTTTGCCGGCCGGGCTTACGACGATTCCGCCCTGCTGCGCTTCGCTTCGGCATTCGAATCCATCGGCAGCAAGCGCCAGATTCCACCGCGCACGCCGCCGCTGTCGTCCGCCCGTTAATCACCGAACGGATCGGGGCCTGCGCGCCTCGATCCGACACGCCAAAACTGACCCTCAGGAGATGTGTTCAATGAGCAAGGCACCCTACGTCCCGCCTACCGTGTGGAAACACGAAGCGCCCTCCGGCGGCCAGTTCGCCAGCATCAACCGCCCGACTGCAGGGCCGACCCATGAAAAGGTCCTGCCGGTTGGCAAACACCCGCTGCAGCTGTATTCACTGGCCACGCCCAACGGCGTCAAGGTGACGATCCTGCTGGAAGAGCTGCTCACCCTCGGCCACAGCGGCGCGGAATATGACGCCTGGCTGATCCGTATCAATGAGGGGGATCAGTTCGGCAGCGGCTTCGTCGACATCAACCCCAACTCGAAAATCCCTGCGCTGCTGGATCGCAGCGTCGAGCCGGGCCTTCGCGTGTTCGAGTCCGGTTCGATCCTGCTGTATCTGGCGGAGAAATTTGGCGAGTTGCTGCCCAAGGACTTGGCCGGCCGCACCGAAACCCTAAACTGGCTGTTCTGGCAGATGGGCGCTGCGCCATATCTGGGTGGCGGCTTCGGGCATTTCTATGTGTACGCGCCGGAGAAATTCGAATACGCGATCGACCGCTTCACCATGGAGGCCAAGCGTCAGTTGGACGTGCTTGATCGCCGCCTCAGCGAAAGCGCCTACCTGGCCGGCGACAGCTACACCATCGCCGACATCGCCGTGTGGTCGTGGTACGGACAAGTGGTGCGCAACACCGTGTACGGCGCCGCCGAATTCCTTGCTGCTCACGAATACACCCACGTGCAGCGCTGGGCCGAAACCATTGCCCAACGGCCAGCGGTCATTCGCGGAATGCGGGTCAACCGGACCTGGGGCGATGAAGCCACCCAAGTGCCGGAACGGCATGATGCGTCGGACCTGGATTGACAAAAATCCAGGCGTTGAGTGGCTGTTGAACCGGTCCCCTGCGAGCACCGCGTGCTCTTTGCAGGACCGGCTTCAGCCGGGAAGGCGTCGGTCGTCACGCTGCAAATCCGAGGGTGTTCACACCGGCCTCTTCCCGGCTAAAGCCGGTCCTACGAGGACACCGCATCCAGCCAGAGGCACCGCGTATGCTGGGTGTAGGACCGGCCTCTTCCCGGCCAAAGCCGGTCCCACGAGGACACCGCATCCATCCAGATTCACCGCGGATGCTGGATGTAGGACCGGCTTCAGCCGGGAAAGCGTCGGTCGTCACGCTGCAAAATTGAAGGTGTTCACACAGGCCTCTTCCCGGCCAAAGCCGGTCCTGCTGACAATAATGAATCAGGCGCCCTGGCCGTCGAGTTCGACGAGCATGTCTGGCGGAATGACCAGCTCGGTGGCGCTTAGATTTTCGTGAAGATGCGCCACCGACGAGGTGCCCGGAATCAGCAGCAGGTTGGGCGCACGCTGCAGCAGCCACGCCAGGGCCACGCACATCGGCGAGGTGTCGAGGCGTGTGGCGACGTCCGACAGCGTCTGCGACTGCAAGGGTGTGAACCCGCCCAGCGGGAAGAACGGCACGTAGGCGATGCCCTGCTTGCCGAGTTCGGCGATCAACTGCTCGTCATCCCGGTGGGCCAGGTTGTAGTGGTTTTGCACGCAGACCACCTCGGCAATGCTCTGCGCTTCAGTGACCTGCTTGGCGCTGACGTTGCTCAGGCCCAAGTGCTGAATCAGCCCCTGACGCTGCAACTCGGCCAACGCGCTGAACTGCTCGGCAATCGACTGCTGGTCCGGGGAATGCCCGGTGCCCCACGCCCTGAAGTTCACCACGTGCAGCGCTTCGACGTCGAGATTGCGCAGATTGTCGTGCACCGCGCTCACCAACTCCGACGGGCTATTGGCAGCGTTCCATGACGCGTCAGTGCCTCGCGACGCGCCGACCTTGGTGACGATCAGCAACTCGTCGCTATAAGGATGCAGGGCTTCGCGGATCAGGCGGTTAGTGACGTGAGGGCCATAGAAGTCGGCAGTGTCGATATGGTTGACCCCGGCCGCCAGCGCTTCACGTAACACGGCGATTGCAGCCGCGTGGTCTTTCGGCGGTCCGTAAACGCCCGGCCCGGCCAGTTGCATGGCACCGTAGCCCATGCGGTTGACGGTGCGACCGCCGAATGAAAACTGTCCTGCCTTGCTGGCCTGGCTCATGGGTAACGCCTCGTGATCAAGAATGTAGGACGACTATAGGCGTTGACCGATGCGCTGATAATCAGGTGCAATCGGCACGGGTTGTACGAGTGAGCGGACAATGGCAACAGACATTCAGGATTTGCTGGCCTTCGTGGCCGTGGTCAACGCGGGCGGTTTTCGGGAAGGCGCACGGTTGAGTGGCAAGTCGGCATCCAGCCTCAGCGACGCGGTTCGACGCATGGAATCGAGGCTGGGCGTGCGCTTGCTCAACCGCACCACGCGCAGCGTCGTGCCGACGGAAGCCGGCGCGCGGCTGATGGAACGGATTGTACCGGCGCTCGGGGAAGTCGAATCGGCGCTGGACGTGGTCAACGATTTTCGCGACCGCCCTTCCGGCACGCTCAGGCTTAACGTACCGGTCAGCGCCGCTCGCCTGATACTCCCGGCAATCATCACCCCGTTCCTGCAAGCGCACCCGGACATCCGCATGGAAGTGATCACCGAGGAAAGCTTCGTCGACATGCTCGCCGCCGGCTGCGACGCGGGCATCCGCTACGACGACCGCCTGGAACAAGACATGATCGCCGTGCCCATCGGCCCGCGCGTTCAGCGTTTCGCGACGGCGGCCTCGCCGGCGTACCTCGACGCCCGGGGCCGGCCCGAGCATCCGCGTGATCTGTTGAACCACAGTTGCCTGCGCGGCAAATTCCCCAGCGGTTCTATTCCACTGTGGGAATACGAGCGTGACGGGGAAGAAGTTCGTGTCGACCCGACCGGCCCACTCATCGTGCGGATTGGCGGCGCAGTGGACCTCTCCGTGCAAACCGCCATCGACGGCCTGGGCATCGTTTCGTTGTTCGAAGACTGGTTGCGCCCCCATCTCGACAGCGGCGCACTGGAACCGGTACTCGAACCCTGGTGGCCGCGTTTCAGCGGGCCGTTTCTGTATTACCCCGGCCGGCGCTATGTGCCATCACCACTGAGAGCATTTCTGGACTTCATCCAGCGGCGTGGGTAACCCTCATCGGCGCCAACACGTAATGAGCCTTTAAATAAATAAGCGGCTGGAACACGTTCATGGCGAACGATACAACGGAACGTTCCAGCTCAATAATCACGCAAAAAAAAAACGCTGCATTCAATGCAGCGTTTCTTTTATAGCGTTTGTAATTGAAGCCGCCAGGGCACTGGCGATTAACCATTTTGACGACCGTAGCCCATGATGGTGTAGTCAAGGCTGTGGGTCACGCCGGCGTGGTCAACATACACCATGGTGGATTGCACGGGACCATCAACTTTCTGTGGGTCCTGAGCGTTTTTGATGCTGATCACTTTAGCGACGTCGATGCCTTTGTGACGGTTGTATTGTTCAACCTGGGTCGAGGGCTGCTGGTGGGTGGCCGGGCGTTCGCCGGCAGCGGCGAACACACTGACAAGGGACAGGGCGGCGAAGGTTAATACTTTCATGGTCGTTCTCCAGAAGTTCATTAAGTAGTAAGGGAGCAAAGCGCTTGTCGTTTGCTTCTGGGGCCATTCTGTTCGTGATCCTCGCCGATGATAAATACTTAAAATCGATAAAGCCCATCACCGCCATCGATGCGCATAGTTATTAGTTCAATTCCCGTAATAGTCCTTTGCATCTTCCGTTACCCACAACTTTATGCGCCACTGATGTCCGCTTCGCCAACACCCTTTAGAGTGCGGCAGATCCTGGCGCTGCACTTTCCCGAAGCGCGTCATGTTGTCGCGGGGCATTCAACTGTCTCCGAGAAATATTTTCAGTGCAATCAAACATTTCCAATGACGAACGTACTACCATTCGTCCCGCTGACTCGTCCCGAACCCCAAGATGTCCGAGCAGACCTCTATAAAGCGCTGGCCACTGGCACGGCGCTATTTTTTTAAAAAAACCGAAGCCTTGATGCCGCCTCACGACTCCGCTCGTGACGCAGTGCGTCAACCGTGATGACCTTCTGAGGTTGCAATGCAGAAATTGATGATTAACGGCCAGGAGCACGACCTGGATGTCGCCGACGACATGCCATTGTTGTGGGTCCTGCGCGACGTGATGGGCCTGACCGGCACCAAGTACGGCTGCGGCATCGCCCAGTGCGGCGTGTGCACCGTGCACCTGGACGGCCAGGCCGTGCGCTCGTGCGTGCTGCCGGTCAGCGCCGTGGCGGGCCGCAAGGTCACGACCATCGAAGCCGTCGGCGAGCAGGCTGTGGGTCAGGCGGTACAGAAAGCCTGGCTGGACCATGAAGTCGTGCAATGCGGCTACTGCCAGCCGGGGCAGATCATGTCGGCCGTCGCGCTGTTGCAGGAACACCCCAAAGCCAACGACGAGCAGATCGTCAACGCCATGTCGGGCAACCTTTGCCGCTGCGCCACCTACACCCGCATTCGCGCCGCCATCAAAAGCGTCAGCCAGGCCTGAAGGAAGTCATCATGTCCGAATCACAATCATCTGCCGCGATGCTCTCGCGTCGTGGATTGCTCAAAGGCAGTGCGCTGCTGGGCGGGCTGGTCATTGGCACTTACCTGCCGGCGACCGTCACCCGCAGCTTCGCCGCCGACCTGGTCAAGGGCGCGAGCCTGGGCGACAACGCCGAGCAAGGCTATGGCGCTTTCGTGCGCATTGATCACAGCGGCGCCGTCACGCTGATTTCGCCGAAGATCGAAATGGGCCAGGGCGTGCAGACCGGCATCGCCATGATGGTCGCCGAAGAGCTCGAAGTGCCGTTGAGCCAGATCACCATCACCGAGGCGCCGCCCAATGCAGCGCTGTACACCGACGCGCTGCTGAGCTTCCAGGCCACCGGCGGTTCGACCTCCACCCGCTACAGTTGGGAGCCCCTGCGCAAGGCCGGCGCCAGCGCGCGCATCGTGCTGATCCAGGCCGCGGCGATGCGCTGGAAAGTCGCGCCGAGCCAGTGCCATGCCGAGAACGGCCGGGTCATCGGCCCGAACGGTCAAAGTGCCGGTTACGGCGAGCTGGTGGATGCCGCGGCGAAGTTACCGCTGCCAACCGACATCCCGCTCAAAGCCGTCAGCGAATTCAAACTGCTGGGCAAACCGGTCCAGCGACTGGATACGCCGAACAAGGTCAACGGCACGGCGAAATTCACCATCGACCTGCAAGTGCCGGGGATGCTGATTGCCTCCACCCTCACCTGCCCGGTTCACGGCGGCAAACTGCGCGGCGTGAAGAATGAAGACGCTGCGCGCAATATCCCTGGCGTGCGCGATATCGTGCGGCTGGACAACGCGGTGGCGGTAACGGCGAGCAATTTCTGGTCCTGCCAGCAAGCGCTCAAGGCGCTGGACATCGACTGGGACCTCGGCCCCCACGCCGGTCTGGATTCCGCCCAGCTGGACAAATCGCTGTTCGACGCCAGCGCTGGCGATGGTGTGTTCGCGCACCAGTCCGGTGACATCGCCGGCGCGCTGAAAAACGCTTCCAGCCGCTTCGAAGCGATCTACGAGCAACCCTTCCTGTCCCACTCGCCGCTGGAGCCGATGACCTGCGTCGCCCATGTGCGCGCCGACGCGTGCGAGTTGTGGGTCGGCTGCCAGGCGCCGGGGATGGCCCAGGCAGGCGCCGCCAAAGTCTGCGGCATGCCGGTGGAAAAGGTGGTGATCCACAACCAGTTGATCGGTGGTGGTTTCGGCCGTCGTCTGGAGTCGGACTTCATCTTCCAGGCCGTGGACATCGCACGCCAGCTCAGCTACCCGATCAAGCTGATCTGGAGCCGCGAAGAGGACATGACCCACGACCGTTATCGTCCGCACTACGTCGACCGCCTCAATGCGGCGCTGGACAAAGACCTGCGTCCGGTGGGCTGGGAGCATCGCATCGCCGGTGCTTCGGTGGTCGCTGCCTACATCGGCGCATTGCCGGCTGACGGCGTCGATGGCGATGCCGTCGAAGTGGCGAAGGACCCGATCTACACCCTGCCCAACCTGCAGGTGCGCTACATCCGTCACGACCCCGAGGTGATTCCGGTTTCGTGGTGGCGTGGCGTCGGACCGTTGCGCAGCACCTACGCCATCGAGTGCTTCATCGACGAGTTGGCCCACAACGCCAAGGTCGATCCGGTGAAATACCGCCTGGCGCTGATGCAGTCGCAACCCCGCGCGCAAGCGGTGCTGACCAAGGCCGCGCAACTGGTGGAGTGGGACAAGCCACTGCCTGCCGGTTCGGGCCGTGGCGTGGCGGTGACGGCGGTGTTCGGCAGCTTCGTCGCCACCATCGTCGAGCTGGAGAAGGAAGGCGAAAAAGGCCTGCGCATCAAACGGCTGGTGACGGTCATCGACTGCGGCTTTGCCACCAACCCGACCTCCGTGGCGTCGCAGATGGAAGGCGGCACGCTGTTCGGTCTGTCGGCCGCGCTGTTCAACGAAATCCTCGTCGAGAAGGGTCAAGTGCAGCAGACCAACTTCCACGAGTACCGGCAGATCCGCATGAGCGACGCGCCGCCGGTGGAAGTGCACATCGTCGAGAGCGTCGAGACCCCTGGCGGTGTCGGTGAAACCGGCGCAGTGCCCGCTGCGGCCGCGCTGGTTAACGCCGTGTACGCCGCGACCGGTGTGCGTGAGCGTCGTTTGCCGTTGAGCCGTTCTGGCTATTTCACTGTTTAAGGAGCGCGTCATGAACGTTTTCAACACTGCGCTCGGACTTGTGGCCGGTTTGCTGGCCAGCACCGTTTACGCGAGCGACACCCCGGCGATGAGCAAGGGCGAATACCTGACCCGCGCCGCTGATTGCGTGGCCTGCCACGTCGTGCCGGGCGGCAAGCCGTACGCCGGCGGGCTGGAATTCAAGTTGCCGTTCGGCAGCCTGTATTCGCCCAACATCACCCCGGACAAAGAGACCGGTATCGGCAACTGGACCGACGACGAGTTCGTCGACGCCCTGCAGAAAGGCGTGGGCAAGGACGGCAAGCATTACTACCCGGCCTTCCCTTACACCTCGTACACGCTGATGTCCCGCGAAGACATCCTGGCGATCAAGGGCTACCTGTTCAGCCTTGAGCCGGTCAAGCAGATGCCGCCAGAGAACAAGATTTCGTTCCCGTTCAATCAGCGTTGGGGAATGATGTTCTGGAACGCGATGTTCGCCGGCAACGAACGCTTCGTCCCGGACAGCAAGCAATCGCCTGAATGGAATCGCGGCGCGTACCTGGTGCAGGGCCCAGGCCACTGCGGCGAGTGCCACACCCCACGCAACGTCTTCCAGGCGATGAGCTCCGGCAATTCTTTGGCAGGTGCTGAACTGGGCAACTGGATGGCCTACAACATCAGCTCCGACGCCAAATACGGCATCGGTGCCTGGCCGGAAGACGCCATCGTCAGCTACTTGTCGAAGGGTTACGCGGCCGGTTTCGGCGGCGCGGGCGGCCCAATGGGTGACGCCGTCGAGCACAGCCTGCGCTACCTCGATCCGGCGGACCTGAAAGCCATCGCGGTGTACCTCAAGAGCACGCCGGCACGAAGCGAAGGCATCCCCCGCCCAAGCATGGTGATGAACGATGCCGCACTGCAAAAGGGTCTTGGTCAGAAGCTGTTCAACGACACCTGCGTGGCCTGCCACCAGATCGACGGCAGTGGCCGGCAGTCCCCGGCAGGCGGGTTGGCGGGCTTGAAAACCGTCAACGACCCCAAAGGCCGGAACGTGATGGCGACGTTGCTGGAAGGTCATACGCCAACGGCGGCACGGGTCGATCAGCGCATGCCTGATTTCGCCCGCAGTTACAGCGACGCTGAACTGGCCGCCGTGAGCACCTTCGTGCTGCGTCGGTTCGGTAAGAGCGACGGCGAGATCAAAGCCGAAGACGTCGCTAAAAATCGCGCCAGCGCGTTGCATTGATGGAGCGGCAGCGCGGCTGGCTCTCCTGTGAGTCAGCCGTGCTGCCGGGCCATTCGGCGGTTCAGGTCTTCAGCACCTGCGCCGCCACCGCCGCCTTGTCGATCACCGACTCGACGTTGACGATACGCCCCGCCGCAAATGTGTAGAACACGTTCTCCGTAAACTGCACCCTCCTCCCATTCACCGGCACATCGAACAGCTCGCCCACCGGCGTGCAATCGAACGTCAGCCTTGCGGCGATGTGCGGTGGCTCTGCGATCAGCAGATCGATGACAAAACGCAGGTCAGGGATGGCGCGAAAATCCCGTTCCAGCATCTGCCGGTAGCCGGCCAGGCCTACGCGCTCGCCGTTGTAACGCACCTCATCGCCGACGAAATCGCCCAAGGCAGCCCAATCCTGGCGATTGAGGCAGTCGATGTAGCCGGTGTAGAAGTCCTTCAGTGTCTGGTTGTTCATCGTTTCTCCCGGTGTGGGTGGTTCGCATGAATGTTAGTATCCATGGATGCACGCGATGCTTGGTAGGACCGGCTTCAGCCGGGAAGAGGCCAGCGTGAACACCATCAATTTTGCAGTGCGACCACTGACGCTTTCCCGGCTGAAGCCGGTTTCACTCGATGACTGCAGTGTGTGGTTGCCGTTGGCTGCATGTTTCAGGCCGACACTGCTAGTGTTATCCGCACTGACTTCATCAAGGCGCAATCATGTCCGTACATCCTTCTTTCTCCGGCGCAAAAGTCGCGATCCTGTGCAATGGCACGCTGCTCACCTATCAACGCGATGACAAACCCGAGATCCCCTGGCCGAACCTGTGGGACCTACCCGGCGGCGGGCGTGAGGGCCAGGAGACGCCGGAAGAATGCGCCGTGCGGGAGACGATGGAGGAATTCGGCATCGTCCTCGACCCCGCTACCTTCACTCACAAGCAGGTCTACCCGGGTCAGGGCGTCGACGGGCTCGACACCTGGTTCTTCGTCGCTGAAGTGGCCGAGGGTTTATTCGATCAGGTGGTGTTCGGCGATGAAGGCCAGCGCTGGCAAGTGATGGCGGTCGACGCGTTTCTCTCGATGGACAACGCTGTGGACCGCCTGCAACAGCGTCTGCGAGCGTTCATGGATCAGCAGCGCTGACAGGTTCAGCTCCCGACGGCGCTCCGCGCGAGCCCCTCTGACAGAGACAAATTGACGCAGGCAATGCGTTTTTTGCTATCGTCGCCGGAATTAACTAACCGGTTAATTACACGACGGATATGCCGTAAGCGATACGCCTGGCAGCCATCACGCTGTGAACCCTTGTCCTCAAATCACTTGATCGGTCGTCCCCGGCCCTTCTTCGCGTCAGCAGGAATGCCTCATGAATCACTCACCTTCTTCGGCAGCCGCCAGCCGCTGGCCCATTCGGGTCGTTGCGCTGGGCGTGCTGGTTTTCGGATTACTCTTCGCAGCGGGCGGCGGCTACCTCGTCACGCTGGGCGGCAGTGCGTATTTCCTGCTGGCCGGCCTGGGCCTGATTGTCTCGGCCGTCCTGCTGTTCCGACGTCGCCTGTCAGGCGCGTGGCTGTTTGCAGCGGTGATGCTGCTGACGCTGATCTGGGCGCTGGTGGACGCCGGGCTGGTGTTCTGGCCGCTGGTTTCCCGGCTGTTTGCCCTCGGCGTGTTGAGCCTGCTGGTCGCGCTGATCTACCCTTCCCTGCGCAAGGCCAATGGCCACGCAGCCGGTCGCGGCGGTTACGTCGTTGGCGGCGTGCTGGCGCTGGCGATCGTCGCCGGATCCTGGGGCATGTTTCAGCCCCATGCGTCGGTGTCGCCTACGGGGACTGGCCCGGGGCTGACCAAAGTCGATCCTGCCCACGCGCAGAAAGACTGGGCGCACTACGGCAACGATGAAGGCGGCAGCCGCTTCGCCGCGCTGGACCAGATCAACCGCGACAACGTCAGCAAGCTGGTGCCGGCCTGGACCTACCACACCGGCGACGTCGCCATTAGCGACGGCAATGGTGCCGAAGACCAGATGACCCCGTTGCAGGTCGGCGACAAGGTGTTTATCTGCACGCCGCACAACAACGTCATCGCGCTGGACGCCGACACCGGCAAGCAGCTGTGGAAGAACGACATCAACGCCAAGTCCGCCGTGTGGCAACGCTGCCGCGGGCTGGCTTATTTCGATGCCAGCGCCGCCATTGCGCCACCCACCGATGGCAGCAGGCCTGCGGCGGCGGTCGCTGTGCCGGCTGGCGCCAACTGCCAGCGTCGTCTGCTCACCAACACCATCGACGCGCGCCTGATTGCCGTGGACGCCGACACCGGCGAGTTCTGCCAGGGCTTCGGCAACAATGGCCAGGTCGACCTCAAAGCCGGTCTGGGCAACGTGCCCGATTCCTACTATCAACTGTCATCGGCGCCGCTGATGGCCGGGACCACGGTGGTGGTTGGCGGTCGCGTGGCCGACAACGTGCAGGCCGATATGCCGGGCGGCGTGATCCGCGGCTTTGACGTGGTCACCGGGCAGATGCGCTGGGCGTTCGATCCGGGCAATCCCGAAGACAAACAGGCGCCTGCCGCCGACAAAACCTATGTGCGCAGCACGCCGAACAGCTGGGCACCGATGTCCTACGACCCGGCCATGAACACGCTGTTCCTGCCGATGGGCAGTTCGTCCACCGACATTTATGGCGTGAAACGCACCGAGCTTGACCACACCTATGGCGCCTCGGTGCTGGCACTGGACGCCACCACCGGCGTGCAGAAGTGGGTGTATCAGACGGTCCATAACGACCTGTGGGATTTCGACCTGCCGATGCAGCCGAGCCTGATCGACTTCGCCAAGCCTGACGGCAGCAAGGTGCCGGCGCTGGTCATTGGCACCAAGGCCGGGCAGATTTTCGTCCTCGATCGCCACACCGGCCAGCCGCTGACCGAGGTCAAGGAAGTCCCGGTCAAGGCGTCGAATATCCCCAACGAACCGTATTCGCCGACCCAGCCAAAATCCGTGGGCATGCCGCAGATCGGTGCGCAGACGCTGACCGAATCGGACATGTGGGGCGCCACACCGTTCGACCAGTTGCTGTGCCGGATCTCGTTCAAGAAGATGCGCTACGACGGCCTGTTCACCGCGCCGGGCACTGATATTTCGCTGAGTTTCCCGGGATCGCTGGGCGGGATGAACTGGGGCAGCCTGTCGACCGATCCGGTTCACGGCTTCATCTTCGTCAATGACATGCGCCTGGGCCTGTGGATTCAGATGGTGCCGCAGCTGAAGGACGCCATCGCGGCGTCGGGCGGTGAGGCGTTGAATACCGGCATGGGCGCCGTCCCGCTGAAGGGCACGCCGTACGCCGTCAACAAGAACCGCTTCCTGTCGGTGGCGGGCATCCCGTGCCAGGCGCCGCCGTTCGGCACGTTGACCGCCATCGACATGAAGACTCAAAAGATCGCCTGGCAAGTGCCGGTCGGCACCGTTCAGGACACCGGCCCGATGGGCATCAAAATGCACCTGCCTTTGCCGATCGGCATGCCGACGCTGGGGGGCACGCTGTCGACCCAAGGCGGTCTGGTGTTCATCGCCGGCACCCAGGACTACTACCTGCGCGCGTTCAACAGCGCCAACGGCGAAGAAGCCTGGAAAGCCCGCTTGCCCGTGGGCAGCCAGGGCGGCCCGATGACGTATGTGTCGCCTAAGACCGGCAAGCAGTACATCGTCATCACCGCCGGCGGCGCCCGTCAGTCGAAGGATCGCGGTGATTACGTGATTGCCTACGCACTGCCTGACAGCAAGTAACCGCCCTCACAAAAAAAACCGCTGACGCCTTGAGGAGGGGCGCAGCGGTTTTTTGTTGCGTCAGGGGAAAGGCTCAGGCCGGATTCACCCAGTGGGACCGCGTGCAGTCTGTAGGACCGGCTTTAGCCGGGAAAGCGTCGGACGTCACACTGCGAAATTGAGGGTGATCAAACCGGCCTCTTCCCGGCTAAAGCCGGTCCCACTATCAAACCGCGTTAGGCTGGTAGGCAGCGATCAATTACTCGCCACTTCCGCCGTCTTCCCGGTGGTCACCAGCGCTTTGAGGGACACATCAAACTGCTTCAGGGCATTGACCTGCAGGTCGCGCTGCTGGTTGATCTGCGCGGCGATTTCCGGGGCGGCCTTGCCGTGGACCCACACCGAGCTCAGCTCCTGGGCGCCCAAGCCTTCAGCCTTGCCGATGTATTGCAGGTTCGAATCGTAGAACGTGGCAATGAAGCGCGCTTCGACCTGAGAGTTACGCTGGGATACCAAGCGGCTGTAGGTGTCGAGCATGACCACCACGTCAGGCCGCGCCTGCATCAGCGCGTCAAGGTTGTCGTACACGGTCACTGAAGCAAACTGCTTCTGCAACGAACCTTTCAGCCAGTCCATCGCCAGCTTTGGGTCGGAGCTGTTGACGAACGCCTCGCGAATGCGCGAATCCAGCCCGCCGTTCTTGACGCCCTTCAGCGCCACCGCGTGATAACGCTCAAGGTATTCGAGGGTGCCAACGGTGTTTTCGCTGTAGAGCACACCCACGCGTTGGGAAGACTGCAATGCCACACGGCTTTCAACCACCGGCAGCAAATGGCACGCCTCGGCGTCCGCCGCGGAAACAGTGCCTGCCGCAACAGCAGAACCGGTAGCGACGAATCCGCTGGACAGCACGGCGACGAGGGTCAGCAGGGTTGAGATTTTCATCGCGCGGTGTCCTTCTAAAGCCAGTTCGGTATGGGGTCATCCTCCTCCCTTCCGGGAAAAAGAGAACTCGCCTACCGTGATGTTCACTATCGATTTCAAGAATGGTAGGCGCTTTGAGAAACACCGTTACCGATGCCTCAACAAAGCCCGCTGCCGCCCTCACCTTTCGCACCGTTCAATACACGAAGCGGCCGACTGCCCGACGCACTGCCTGCAACGCAACCCGCAACGCCTCAAGATCCACAGAACCCAACGCCAGGCGAATTCCGTGGGGGACGACGCTGGAGGTGGCGAAGGGTTCGGCAGTCGAAACCGCCACCTTGTTTGCCAGCAACTCCATGGCCACCTGGTCGGCCCTGGCGTCCTCAGGCAGTTGTACCCACAAAAAATAGGACGCCGGGTGAGTGATGACGTTCAACCCGATTAACAGCTCCCGGGCGAGCGTCTGTCGGGTCCGCGCGTCCAGGCGTTTTTCCGCCTCCAGACGCGCGACGGTGCCGTCCTCAATCCAGCCGCAGACCAGCGACGTCATCACCCCTGGGGTATTCCAGACCGTCGCCCGGATCGCACGCTCCATCGCCGAAACCCAGGGCAGCGGCGCAACCACGTAACCCACCCGCAGTCCGGTCGCGATGTTTTTCGAGAAACCCGAGACGTAGACGGTCAGCTCCGGTGCCAGGGCCTTCAACGGTGCGGGCGGGTCCTCGGCCAGGAACGCATACGCTGCGTCTTCGATCAACAGCACCCCATGGTGCCGAGCGATGCGCACCAAGTGTTCGCGCCACGGCAGGTCCATCACCCAGCCCATGGGGTTGTGCAGGGTCGGCATCGTGTAGACGGCCTTGATCCGCCTTCGCTGGCAGAGTGTTTCCAAGGCGTTCAGATCGGGGCCGTGATCGTTATGGGAAATCGGGAGCAATTCCAGCCGGAGGGCGTCGGCCACCACTTTGAACCCCGAATAGGTCAACGCATCCACCGCCACCACATCGCCCGGTTTGAGCAACGCCATCGCAATGACCGACAGGCCATGCTGCGCGCCACTGACGATCACCACCTCGTCGGCCTCGACCGTTAAGCCCCGAGCAGCAAGGTGCCGCGCCATGCACGCGCGCTCATGGCTTCGGCCGGCATGGGGCTGATAGCGCAGCAGCGCCTCCAGATCACCCGACAACGCCAGTTGGCGAAGGCCGTTGCGCAGCAGATCCGCCTGGCCCGGCAGCGTCGGGTAGTTGAAATTGAGGTCGAGGACGCCGGGCGTGCTGGTCTGTTGATCGACGCCATGGCTGAGCGGCAGGGCGATTTCCCGGACAAAGGTGCCGCGCCCGGTTTCGCCGCTCACCAGTCCCATGGCTTCCAGCTCGGCGTAGACCCGCGACGCCGTGACCAGCGCCAGGCCTTCAGCCGCCGCCAACTGACGATGGGTCGGCAGGCGCGTCCCGGGCGCCAGTTCACCGGCCGCAATCTGCGCAGCAAATCGGTCCACAAGGGTTTTGTAGCGGGCGCGGGGCATAGACGCTGTATCCATGACAATTCTTTGATTGTACTGATTCTGCCCCTTACGCTGCCTTGACGGCAATTGACCCGTTGGCAATTCAACCTCAATCAGCAATGGCGTCCTCACGCCTGCACCTCAGGAGTCCGAACCCCATGGAAATCTCTTCAATGGTCCAGCCCCTGGCGACAAAGCGCTCCACTGCCGGATGGCTGAATGGCCTGATGGGCGTGATCATTTTCAGCGGTTCGTTGCCGGCCACGCGCATCGCCGTGCTGGAGTTTGCGCCGCTGTTTCTGACTGTCGCCAGAGCGTCGATTGCCGGCTTGGTCGCGGTCTGTCTGCTGCTGGTGTTGCGAGAGAAGCGCCCGCAGCGCAACCAACTGATGCCGCTATTCATCGTTGCCAGCGGCGTGGTGGTCGGCTTCCCGCTGCTCACCGCGCTGGCGTTGCAATATGTCACGTCGGCGCACTCCATCGTGTTTGTCGGCCTGTTGCCGTTGGCGACGGCTGTGTTCGCCGTGCTGCGTGGCGGCGAGCGGCCACGCCCGGTGTTCTGGGTGTTCTCGTTGCTGGGCAGTGCGCTGGTAGTGGGGTTCGCCTGTGCCCAAGGGTTGTCGGCGTCGCCGGCGGGGGATCTGCTGATGCTGCTGGCGATTGTCGTCTGCGGCCTGGGTTACGCCGAAGGTGCCACGCTGTCCCGGACGCTCGGCGGCTGGCAGGTCATCTGCTGGGCGCTGGTGCTGGCATTGCCACTGATGCTGATCTTGACCCTGCTCAGCGCGCCGCCAGCTCTGGCCACCATCAGCGCACCGGCGTGGGTGAGTCTGGGCTACGTGTCGCTGTTCAGCATGCTGATCGGCTTCGTGTTCTGGTACCGCGGTCTGGCCCAGGGCGGAATCGCGGCGGTGGGACAGCTGCAGTTGCTGCAGCCCTTTTTTGGTCTGACGCTGGCCGCAACCCTTCTGCATGAACAGGTCAGCGTGGGCATGCTGGGAGTGACCGTCGGGGTTATCGCGTGCGTTGCCGGCGCGCGGCGGTTTTCACGCTAGCAGCAGGTCTGTCAGGACGGCTGAACAGTGCAGGTCTGACCCAACGTTTTTTAACCATCCCCAAAACGAAAAATGCCGGTGATCATCACCGGCATTCCCGTTCATTGCTAAGCCATCACTTGGCCTGACTGACGCGCCAGACCTTGTTGCCCACATCGTCCGCGACCAGCAATGCGCCCTGCTTGTCGAGGATCACGCCGACCGGACGGCCTTGTGCGTCGCCATCGGCGTTGAGGAAGCCGGTCAGGACGTCCACCGGCAGGCCCGCAGGTCGGCCATCCTTGAAGCCGACGAACACGACTTTGTAACCGGCCTGCGGATTGCGGTTCCACGAGCCGTGCTCGCCGACAAAGACGCCGTCAGCAAATTTGGCCGGCATGCCGCGCGGGTCGGACCAGGTCAGGCCCAGCGGCGCGACGTGGGTGCCGAGGGCGTAATCCGGGGCGATGGCCTTGGCGACCATGTCCGGGCGCGGCGGCTGCAAACGGCTGTCGACGTGATTGCCGTAGTAGCTCCACGGCCAGCCGTAGAACGCGCCGTCTTTGACCGAGGTCAGGTAATCCGGCACCAGGTCGCTGCCGATTTCGTCACGTTCGTTGACCACTGTCCACAGCTCGTTGCTGCCCGGCTTCCACGCCAGCCCGTTGGGGTTGCGCAGTCCGCTGGCGAACAAGCGTTTTTGCCCGGTCTTGACGTCCACTTCCCAGACCGCCGCACGTCCCTCTTCGGCTTCCAGACCGTTTTCGGCCACGTTGCTGTTCGAGCCAACGGTGACATACAGCTTGGTGCCTTCGCGGTTGGCGATGATGTTCTTGGTCCAGTGGTGATTGATGCCCGCCGGCAGGTCAGTGACTTTCACCGGCGTGGCGGTGCTTTCAGTCTGGCCGTCGTTGTACGGGACCTTGACCACGGCGTCGGCGTTGGCGATGAACAGCTCGTTGCCCACCAGCACCATGCCGAATGGCGACGTCAGGCCGCTGATGAACACCTTCTTCATTTCGGCCCGGCCATCGCCGTCTGCATCGCGCAGGATGCTGATGCGGTTGGCGCTCTCGGCTTCGGCGCCGACCCGGCTCATGACGATCCCGGTAGCCGTGCGCTTGATCCATGCCATCACCCCCGGGCCGCCGTCCGTCGCGCCTTCAGGCTTCGGCGGCTTGTTGCTTTCGGCGACCAGGACGTCGCCGTTGGGCAGGCTGTACAGCCAGCGCGGGTGATCGAGGTTCTCGGCGAGTGCGCTGACGGTGAAGCCCTCGGCGGCCTTGGGCGTGTCGGTGCCCTTCCAGCCGACGGCCTTGGACACCTTGACGGTCGGTATCAGCGTGCTATTGGGCTGGGGCAGTTGCGGCTGCGCGCCTACGCCAGCCTGGAACGGCAGCTTGGCGGTTTCGCCACAGGCACTGAGCATCGCAGCAGTGGTCATCAGCAGTGCAAATCGGTGCATCGCAATCATCGTTCAACCTCGCGGCGGCCATCCATGGGCCCATTGTTTTGAGAAATCAAAGCGCTGACAAACAGGCAGCTTGGAGAAGCGCAGGCTTCGAGAGACATGACATAAGGCTGACAAGTATCGCCACGTCGACCGACAGCAAACAGCTCACGGGACGCAAATGACATTTGCCCTCAGGGCATCAATAAAACGACCCCGGCAGGGGCGTGAGGGTTCAATAATCTGCGCCGGCATCTCCCGTGCGGGACCGAGGGGTTAGCCATGTTGGCCGATTTTAGATACGCTTCATGCCTATAACCCCCAGAGCCAGATCCGATGACCCGCCCAGAGTTTGCTTTGGATGTTGAGGCGATCCATGCGATCCCCGCCGTGCCCGTCATTCTGAGCATGGTCAAGCACATGACAGGCATGCGATTCGCGGCGATCGCCAGGGTCACGGAAAGCCACTGGGTGGCCTGCGCCGTCGATGACTCGATCAATTTCGGCCTCAAGCCGGGCGGCGAGCTGGTGCTGGAATCAACCATCTGCCACGAGATCAGGCAGCATCACCAGCCCGTGGTGTTCGGCCATGCCAGCGCCGACCCGCACTTCGCCACCCATCACACGCCGCTCACCTTTGGGCTGGAAAGCTACATTTCGATTCCCATCATCCTGCCCGACGACCGCTTCTTCGGGACGCTGTGCGCCATCGACTCAGCGCCTGCCGATCTGAGCGATCCTGCCATCGTCAAGACACTGACCCTCTTCGCGCAGTTGATTGCGCTGAGTCTGGACACTCAGGGCCACCTGGACAGCGCCCGCGCCGAGCTGAACGACGCCAACGAAAACGGACGGTTGCGGGAGCAATTCATGGCGGTGCTGGGGCACGACCTGCGTACACCGTTGAGTGCGATCCGCATGAGCGCCGACCTGCTGGCGACCAAAACCGAAGACAAGCGCTCGCAGGGGCTGGTCGCTGCCATACGGCAGAGCTCGATCCGCATGGGCGCGCTGATCGAGAACGTGCTGGACTTCGCCAGGGGCCGCATGGGCGGAGGAATTCCGGTGAAGTGCCAGGCCACGGATGATCTTCCCGACGTATTGAAAGCGACGGTGGATGAGATCCGCGCGTCGCACCCGCAGGCAACGTTCAACGAAGCCATCGACCTCAACGGGAGCGTCTACTGCGACCCGCTGCGCATCAGCCAGTTGTTGTCCAATCTGCTGGGCAACGCGGTGACCCATGGCTCACTCGCTTCGCCGATTGACCTGCACATCTGGCAGGAATCTGATCAGGTCATCATTTCCGTCATGAACCACGGCGCGCCCATCTCGCCACGGCTGATGCCGCTGCTGTTCGAGCCGTTCACCCGGTCCGAAGCGGGCGGGCGCGGCGAAGGCCTCGGTCTTGGGCTGTACATCGCGTCGCAGATCGCCAGCGCTCATCACGGTACTTTGACCGTGAGCTCATCGGCTCAGTTGGGCACCTGTTTCATTGCGCGCTTTCCTTACACGCAACCCGTTTGAGCGCCGACAGGTGATGTCGGCACGTCTGCGCCACAGCGTCGCGGGCACACTGATTTTCGCTATGACCCACTTTTCTGAAGCCCCCTTCCCTGAGGAGAGCACCTGACATGCTTCTGCACCAGTCCACATGGATCGAGATCGAACAGTTTCTCAAGCGCAGCCGCACGATTGTCGTGCCCATCGGTTCGAACGAACAACACGGCCCCACCGGCCTGCTCGGCACTGACTGGATGTGCCCGCAGATCATCGCCCACGAAGCGCAGAAGAGCGCCGATATCCTGATCGCTCCGACCTTCAACATTGGCATGGCGCAGCACCATCTGGGCTTTCCCGGGACGATCTCGCTGCGCCCCTCGACGTTCATCGCCGCCATCGGTGACTGGGCGCGCTCGCTGGCGGGTCATGGCTTTGAAAAAATCCTCTTCCTCAATGGCCATGGCGGCAACGTTGCGTCGATCGAGGCGGCGTTTTCCGAGCTGTACGCAAAAGCCAGTTTCGCCGGGCGTTCTGCCGGTTTCGCCCTGAAGCTGACCAACTGGTGGGACCTGGAGGGCGTCGGCGAACTCGCCCATCGGCAGTTTCCGGTGGGCCACGGCTCCCACGCGACGCCGTCCGAGATCGCGGTGACCCAGTGGGCCTACCCGGAGTCGATCAAGTCGGCGGACTACTCGCCGCAGATTGCCCCGACCGGTCCGATCCGCGAAGCAAAGGATTTTCGAGCGCGCTTCCCCGATGGCCGGATGGGCTCAGACCCTGCGCTGGCCACGCCGGAAAAAGGCGGAGAGCTGGTGGCGCTGGCGGCCAAGGGGCTGGTGCGCGCGGTTGACGCGTTCAGTCGCGAACCGGCGCTGCATTAACGTCGCTGCGTTGACGGGGCGTGGCCGTGCGGCAATAGCGCGCGGGCGTTGAACTCGTCCGCCAAATGGCGGCCATAGTGGTATGCGCTTTTTCAAACGGTATGGGATCTGGGGCAGTCTGCAGCGCAACGACCTCGCCCGGTCCCCTTGGCTGACAGGTGATATGTGAATACGTTTATCCCACTGGACAAAGTTGAAGAAATCGATCTGCAGGATTACCACGAGGTCTGGCTGACCACGTCGGAAACCTGGCCACAGGACCCGGCGACGGTTCACCGCAAGTGCCTGTGGCGACAGGATCGCGAGATGACCTCCGATGTGGAAATCGACGGCGTTTACTTTGAAAATCTACCGCACCTGTGGCTGCGTGTGGACGATCTCGATGACCAACAGGACATCGACCTCGTGATCGAGAAGCTCAAGGTACGCATTGCCGCACTGAATCTCAAAGGCGAGTTCTATCCTCCCGAGCTGCCGACTGCGGCGCCTCACAAGGACGAAGACGAAATCAAGAAAGACCTGCGCAGCTAATCCGCTTCACCCCCCCGCTTCTCCGACGCGCGCCGTGGCTGATCTTCAGCACGGCGCCGTTTTTGTTTCTGCTGCACCTATTTCCGGTCAGTCCTACCCGGTGCACGCGCTGTATCAGTGGGACCGGCTTTAGCCGGGAAGAGGCCTGTGTGAACACCCTCAATTTTTGCAGCGTGGCATCCGACGCTTTCCCGGCTAAAGCCAGTCATACAGGTGCACGCAGTCCGTCAGTGGGACCGGCTTCAGCCGGGAAAAGGCCTGTGTGAACACCATCCTTTAGAGGTCTGGGCTAGAATCGCCCGCTCAGATCATCAAGGAGTGAACCCTGTGCAGATGTCCCCGGCGATACCGCTGATTCGTATTTTTTCCGAAGCCAAGGCGAAAGAGTTCTACGTGGATTTTTCGGCTTCAGCCTGGAGTGGGAGCACCGCTTTGAACCGGGTCTGCCGCTGTACGCCCAGGCCCGTCGCGACCAACTGGTCATCCACCTGACCGAGCACCATGGCGACGCGACGCCGGGCTCGACGATCTTTGTGCCGGTCAGCGACATCGACGAATTGCAGCGCGAACTGCTGGCGAAAAACTACGGCTATTCACGCCCCGGCATTCAAGACCTCGACTGGGGCAAGGTCATGGACATCGCCGACCCGTTCGGCAACCGTCTGCGTTTCTGCGAGGGCTCGGAAGACTGACCACCGCCGTCACAGCCGGAAATACTGCCCGATCGCCCGACGCAGAAGGTCCACCGCGTCATCCCCGTGGGAAGCTGACGAGCGCACGACGATGATGTCGTGGTCGGCGATCGGCGGCACGCCATCGAGGATGCGCATGCCGTCGGTGACCCGGGCGCGGTCGATCACGCTGATGCCCAGTCCTGCTTCGACACAAGCCTTGACCGCCTGATTGGACGAGCTCTCGAGCACGATGCGCATGGGGTGGCCGGCGCGCTTGAGCGACTCGATCATCGCTTGCCGGTACGAGCAGTGGACCGCATGCACGGCCAGCGGCAACGGGGTCGGTAAATCCCCCGATTGATGCGCCGCGCCGACCCACACCGGCGTGGTCGGCACCAGCAACTGATCGTCCGCGGCCAACTGGCCTTCCGGCTGGGCGATGACCGCCACCTGAAGCCGACCCCGCCGCACCTGATCGCGCAAGATGAAGCTGGGCGCGGTCTTCAGCTCCAGAACGATGTTCGGCCAGGCGGCGGTGAAAATCGGCAGCACGTCGCGAATCAGGTGCGTGGCGTATTCATCCGGCACGCCGAGGGTGATGCGCCCCGCCAGCTGCGTGCCCTGCAGCTCGGCCAGCACTTGATCGTGGGTGCTCAGCAGCGCGGCGGTGGAGGTCAGAAAACGCTTGCCCAGGGGCGTCAGCGACACCGACTGATTGTCGCGATTGAGCAGCCGCCCCCCCGCCACCGCTTCCAACCGCTGCACGTGCACGCTGACCGCGGCCGGGCTTTTGTGCAGCTGTTCCGCCGCCGCGCTGAACTTGCCAATGCGCGCCACGGCGTGAAAGGTGCGGACCTGTTCGATATCCAGAATGGCACTCATGGTTCACTGATCCCGAAGCACTGCTGTCGTTTATTTTGATTTATTAGATTACGGCGGATGGGTACGTTGGGTCCATGAACACTTCAAACGAACTGACCAACGCGAGCCTTGCCCTTCCGTCCCCACGCCGGGCGATTCCCTTGCCGCTGCTCGAAGCCGGGCTGGTGATCATCTGGAGTTCGGGCTTCATTGGCGCGCGCTTCTCCATCGATTACGCGCCGGCGTCCCTGGTGGTGTTCTGGCGCTGCCTCCTGGTCACGCTGATTCTGGTGCCCTTCGTCGCCAGACAGCTGCGCCAGACACCGCCTGCGGTGCTGCTGAAAAACGCCGGCATCGGCCTGCTGGCCATGGCCGGTTATCTGTTCGGTGTGACCGAAGGCATTGCCCTGGGTGTGCCCGCCGGGCTGGCAGCGCTGTTCGCCGATCTGCTGCCAATCGGCATGGCTGTGCTGGCGGCCGTGGTGCTCCGCCAGCGATTGACCCGCGGCGTATGGATCGGATTGCTGATCGGTCTGGCGGGCGTGATGCTGGCGACCGACGACGCGCTGGCCTGGGGCAGCGCACCCCCATGGGCCTACGCCCTGCCCGTGCTGGGCATGCTGTCACTGGCGGTCGCCACGCTGTGGCAAAAACACTCCCCAGACCCGCAGGCGCTGGGCCTGCTGCCCAACCTGTGTTTGCAGTGCTTCGTCTCGACCTTCGTGTTTGCCCTCGTTGCCGGACTGCACGGGAGTCTCGCGCCCGTGCCCAACGCAGGTTTCGCGATGAGTGTGCTGTGGACGTCGGTGTCGACGGTCGGCGGCTACGGCCTTTACTGGATGTGCCTGCGCCGGGCCACGCCGACGCGAGTCGCCAGTGTGCTTTACCTCAGTCCGCCACTGACGCTGCTGCTGGCCTGGGCCCTGTTCGACGAACCGCTGTCGTGGCTGATGGCCTTGGGCATGGTGGTCTCGGGGGTCGGCATTGGTCTGGTGATACGCGGCGAGGCGCGACAGGCGTCATGAATTAGCCGGTCCTGCGCATCGCTCACCACGCTATCGCGACAAATCAAAGCGACAGCTGGCTCGTGGTTGCCCATCAAATCAGCGACTCCAGCCCCCGCAGCAAACCTTTTAACGTCAGCGCAGCGCGCGCGGCAAGCAGCGTGCCGGCGACATAAGGCTGGGCACTGGAGCCAGCCTCGTGGCGGATGACCAGTCGCTCGCTTTCTGTCGCATGGATGCTTTCGACTGCGAGAACATAGGAAGGCAGATACACGCTGTGCAACTGGACTGCATGACTGCCAGAACCGATTGGCACCCCCCTGCCCCCTACCAAGCCTTTCAATTTTTCGAGCGGGATCGTGGTGGGCGCCTGGCGCAGTGCGGAAAGTGCTTCTGCGAGCTCCCGACCGGTGCCCGTAGGGACGTCTTGTTTACGCGCGCTGGCGTACTCGACAACTTCTACGTCAGCCAGATAGCGCGCCGCTTCGAGCGCGAAGCGTTTCAACAGCGTGCCGCTGATGGAAAAGTTGCCCGCAGCGACCACACCAACACCGTGCTGCCGGGCCAAAGCATCCAACGCCTGGAGCTCGATTTCGTCGAGGCCACTGGTCCCGATCACAAGCGCTCTTCCCGCTCTGATGACAGCGGGCGCGTGAGTACGAACACCTTCGGTATTCGTGTAGTCGATGACCACATCCGATGGCAGGTTCAACGCTTCATCGAGCGTACCTACAATGGCAATACCGGTGGCGGGTAAGCCGAGAGCAGTACCCATGTCTTCACCGGCACGGCTGCGAGAGACACCTGCGACTACCTCGACGCCAGGCGTTTTGATTGCTTCACGAAAAATAGCTTGCCCGACCCAACCAGTCACTCCAGCAATAACGATTTTCACAGGTCCATTCCTTTTTTTGCGCACAACACTTCTAAGGCTAGCCATGAGGCAGGATTCGGTTCCAGGCCGCTAAAGTGCCTGGGTCTTCATCGGCAACAATGGCGACGCACCGAAGATTAGAGCGCTGGTTAAGAAGGAAAAAGCGCTGTAGCGTTCGAGCATCTGTAACCGGTGGTTAGGAATATGAATAAATTGCAGTCGATGCAGGTGCTGCTTGAGGTGGTAGACGCAGGCAACTTCAGTGCCGCTGCTCGCCGTCTGGGTTTGTCTGCGGTTATGGTGGGAAAGCACGTACGGCAGCTGGAGGAGTTACTCGGCATGCGATTGCTGGAACGAAGCACTCGCAGTCAACGCTTGACCCAGGCGGGCAAGGTGTATTGCGAGACAGCTCGCGGGGTACTCAACCAGATTAAACTGGCCGAAAACACCATTGAATCCATGCACGCGAATCCGCGAGGCATGATCCGCATCAGCGCGCCACACAGCGTGGGAGCCACATGGATTGCTCCGTTGGTTACCCGCTATCTACGCCTCTATCCCGCCGTGAAAATCGAACTCATTCTGAGCAACGCTTATGTGAACCTGATCGATGACCAATTTGACTTAGTCGTTCGGGTAGGGGCGCTGCCCGATTCAGAGTTGGTCGCACGCCGGCTTCCGCCCTACCAAATGGTGATCTGCGGAGCGCCGGACTACTTGTTGCAGCGGGGCACGCCGCAGGTCCCCCGCGACCTCGAGCGCCACTCGTGTCTTGGACACTTGTCTGTCTATGGCTGTATTCAATGGCCGTTACACAACGCTGACGGCTACTGCTGGACGGGAGATGGATGCTTTGCTTCCAACGACAGTCATGCTCTGCGTCAGGCCGCACTGGGCGGCGCAGGTCTGATACTGCAGCCCGAACTATCAGTGATCAATGATTTATCCACCGGCCGTTTGGTGGAAGTGCTACGCGATCATCGCCCAACGCCGCTGCAGGTTCACCTGCTCTACCTCCCTGCGCGTAAAGAACACAAGGGATTTTCCAACTTGGTGGACTTCATTCTTGCCCAGACCCACAAGACCGGAAAATACGATTAGCGCCTCCCGGAAAAGAGACGGTCGTCCCGCGCTGAATCGATAGGGCCTGGCACTGACTTGCGGCGCCTGTAGCCCTGACGATCTTCAGGCCACCCGACGGCGCGTGACCTCCATGCGTTGGAATGCTGGGCCAATGCAGCCGTTTGTCACCCATAGCGTCGTTTTCGCCAAGACAACTGTCTCAAGGTGGGTGATACGAGTGTGCGCCGCACACCCCACCTTCTACTGGAGCGCATCCCCATGAAAATCGGCTTTTTGGGCCTCGGCAATATGGGTCAGGCCGTGGCTGGCAATCTGTTGAAAGGCGGTCATGAACTGCTGGTCTGGAACCGTTCCCCCGAGGCCGCGCAGCCACTGGTCGAGCAAGGTGCCACGGCAGTCACCGAGCCTGCCCAGGCGTTCGCCGTCGACGTGGTGTTCAGCATGCTTGCCGACGACAAGGCCCTGCGCGCGGTGCTGCTGGATGCCGGTCTGCTCAAGCAGCTCAAGGGCCCGCTGATCCACATCAACATGGCGACCATTTCCGTGACCTTCGCCGACGAGCTGGCCGAGCTGCACGCCGCACAGGGCATCGACTACATCGCCGCGCCGGTGATGGGCCGGCCGAACATGGCCGCCGCAGCGAAGCTGAATATCATGGCTGCCGGCGCTGCCCAGGCCATCGACCGGGTGCAGCCGTTGTTCGACCTGATCGGCAGCAAGACCTGGCGGATGGGCGACAAACCTTCCAGCGCCAACGCGATGAAACTGGCCATGAATTTCATGCTGGTCTCGGCCATCGAGGCGATGAGCGAAGCGGCCGTGCTGGTCACTCGCCACGGTCTGAAATCCGCTGATCTGGTGGAGCTGGCGTCGGGGACGATCTTTCCCGGGCCGGTCTACGCCGGGTATGGCGCGCTGATCGGCGACCGCACGTACGAGCCGGCGGCATTCAAGGCAGTGCTGGGCCTTAAAGACGTGGATCTGGTCCTGGCCGCCGCCAGCCAGGTGTCGGTGGAGATGCCGAGCGCCGAGATGATCCGCGCCCACTTGCAGGATGCCATCGACCATGGCCAAGGCGAGATGGACCTGGCGGTGTTGGCCGAAGTCGCAGAGCGGCGCAATCCGCGCTGAGTGCTTTTTCGGTTGCCGTTGATGTGAGGAGCAGACGTCAGCTCAAGGCCGGGCGACGTGAAGCCGGTGCAGGGTGATCTTGCGCACTTCCTGCTTGCTGATTTCGATGTGCCGCGTGAGCAACTGCTGGGCCTGCGCGGTCTGGCGATTGAGCACGGCGACGAGAATCTGCCCGTGCTCGTCGTAGGTCGTCTCGATGCGCGCCGCCTGGGTGAAATCCAGGCGGCGAATGATGCGGACCTTCTCGGTGATCTCCAGGTGCAGGCGCGCCATCTCGGTGTTGCCTGCCGCCTCCAGCAGCGCGCAATGGAAACGCTCGTCCAGCGCTGAGACCTGCTGGGCGTCTTGCAGGCGTTCGGAGGGGGTGACGAGCCAGGTGTGTTTCAGTTCATCGATGACCGGGTGTTGCTCCAGATCCAGCGCTTCAAGGCGCGCCAGTGCCGCGCACTCCAGCACGATGCGCACGTCGTACAGCTCTTCGAAATAATTGAAATCGAACGCCCTCACCCGCCAACCGCTGCGGAAATACACCTCCAGATAGCCCTCGCGCTCCATCCGATGCAGCGCCTGTCGCACCGGCGTGCGGCTGGCTTGCACGCGCTCGGCCACCTCGCCTTCGCTAAAGCGATCCCCGGGCAGCAGGCGAAACTCGAAGATGTCGTCCTTGAGCTGCTGATAGATGCGCTCGGCCATGTTGTCCGGGCGACGTTTGGGTGTCTGTGAAGGGATGATGGCCGGGGTGCTCCTTCGGGTGATCTTTGCGCCTGACGCGACGGCGTTTCGAGGCTGCGTCAGGCGTCGGGTCAGGCTTTTTTCAGGCTGCCGATGTACGCGCGCCAGCCACCGAACGAGGTGATGTCCAGCGCGCCGTCAATCGCCCAGGGTTCGCAGATGAAGCCCTTGACGCTGCGACCGTCCTTCAGCGTCAGGGTGCCGATGCCCAGCGGCGCAGGGATCTCGGCCACGAACTCGCCAAAGCGCGCCAGCGGGATGTCCCACAGTTCCACGATGATCGATGCACCGCTTGCGGATTTCACAAGCCCCGGTTTGGGCGGCACGGTGCCGGGCAAGGCGTAGAGCCGGTAGTCGCCTGCCGTGAGCGTCTGTTCGACGAGCACGGCGTCCCGACGGGTCAGCTGCGCGTTGAGCGGCATGCCGGTCAGGTGCGCGCCCACCACGGCAACCCGCACGCTGCCCCGCGGCGCAGTCGCTGGCGATGCCGTGGGCGAAGGAAGTGAGCGACCTGTGGCGCCCAGTGGCAAGCCGACGTTTTCCTGCCAGCGCTGGCCAAACCGGGCGAGCGCAGTGTCGTGCCAGGCCGGCGCAATCAGCGTGATCCCCGACGGCAAGCCATCGGCGCGTAGACCGGCGGGCAATGCCAGGGCCGAGAGGTCCGCCAGGTTGGTGAAGTTGGTATAGAAGCCGAACTGCGAGTTGTACAGCACCGGTTCGGCGGCCATTTCCGCCTGGGTGCGCAGGGTCGCGGACGTGGGCACGACCAAGGCGTCGAACCCGACCAGCGCGTCGTTGATCTGCCGGCTCAATGTGGCGCGCAAGTACTCGGCCCGGTAGGCGTCACAGGCACTGTAGGCCAGACCACTTTCGACGATGCCACGCACCACCGGGTTGATGGCGTCGGGGTTGGTTTCCAGCATCGCGGTCAAGGCGACTGTGCGTTCGGCCACCCACGGGCCGTAATACAGCTGCTCGGCCAGGGCCTTGAACGGGGTGAAGTCGATGCGGGTAATCTCGGCGCCCATGTCGCTCAATCGGTGCAGCGCCTGTTCGAACACCGCCTGATTGTGCGTATCGCCGAAGAATTCCAGGGTGTCCGGCACGGCCAGCTTCATCGCCGCGCGAAAGCCCACCGGCGCCGTGCCCGGGTTGTGGCGGGAATAGGCGTCATCGCCATCGAAGCCTTCGGCCAGGCCGGCGACTTTATGCGCGTCGTCTACGGTCAGCGCGAAGATGGAAACGCAGTCCACCGTCTTGCACGCCGGCACCAGCCCGGTGTTGGGCAAGCGGCCCTTGGTCGGTTTCAGGCCGACGATGTTGTTGAACCCGGCGGGCACCCGACCCGAGCCTGCGGTGTCGGTGCCCAACGAAAATGCCACCAGCCCCCGTGCCACCACCGACGCCGAGCCCGAGCTGGAGCCGCCGCTGACGTAATCAGGGTTGAAGCTGTTGGGCACGGCGCCGTAAGGCGAGCGGGTGCCGACCAGGCCGGTGGCGAATTGGTCGAGGTTGGTCTTGCCCATCAAAATCGCCCCGGCTGCGCGCAGTCGGGCCAGCACCGTCGCGTCCTTGCTTGCGGTGTAGGCAAACTCCGGGCACGCCGCCGTCGTCGGCCACCCGGCGGCGTCGATATTGTCCTTGATCGCGAACGGCACGCCGTACAGCGGCAGTTGGGTGATGTCGCCGTTGACTGCAGCAAGACGCTCGCCGAGCGCATCGAGCTGCTCACTGATCTGCGCCTGACTGGCACGGGCGATCCAGGCGGTGTCGGTTTCCGGGTAGGCGCTGGCGAACGACAGCAGCACGTCAGGCGACAACTGCCCGGTCTGGTAGGCCATCAGCCACTCGTTGATCGTCCAGCCGATAGGAGCGTTTTGGAGGTCATGCATGGGGGCATCCATCTTGTATCCAAGTTTGGATTCAACGAAAGCAAAAGCCGGGCCACTGGGGTGGAAGGTCCGGATTGCTTGGGTACAACGGACTTTGCGGTTTAATTCGCAGGTTCGCGTGCGCCTGAACGAGGCACACCGTGCAGGGTTTTGGTGCCGCCTCGCACACCACGATCACATAGTGGGACCAGCTTCAGCCGGATGGGCGTCCGGCGTCACACCAAAAAAGTGATGGCGAACACGCTGGCCTCTTCCCGGCTAAAGCCAGTCCTACAAAAAGCATCGCGTGCATCCAGTAGGACCGGCTTCAGCCGGGAAGCTGTTGATCTTGATCTTCGAACACAAAAGGCCCAAACACCGCCAATCGCGACTTGGGTGCAGGCTGAACGTAGACGACGCGCAGTGGGCCGAGCCGCATGGATGCGGCGAGAGCGCCGTCAGGACATGGATGTCCGTTCGGCGCGGGCCCACGGAGCGTCGTCGGAGTGAGGGAACCCGACGAAGTCGGGCCTAACCAGGAGCAAGCACCCTTGGTTACTTGGGGTGCTTTTCCAAGTAACTCGCCGAAGGCGAAACCGGAGGCCGTTAGGCCGACCATTGCAGCCGCACCGCGTATCCCGGGGACAGATTAATTTACGATGAAGCGCTGTAAATAAATCAGTCCCCTTCACCGTCAGAGTCCCCTTCACCGTCAGGTCAGGTATTTCCTGAACCAATCCACCGTCCGGTTCCACGCCAATGTCGCCGCAGCGTCGTCATAACGCGGTGTCGAATCGTTATGAAACCCGTGGTTGGCGCCTTTATAAATATGCGCCTCATACGTCTTCCCCGCCGCCTTCAACGCCGCCTCATACGCTGGCCAGCCGTCGGTGATCGGCTTGTCCAGCTCCGCGTAATGCAACAACAGCGGCGCCTTGATCCGGCTGACGTCTTCAGCCTTGGGCTGCCGGCCATAAAACGGCACCGCCGCCGCCAGCTCCGGATAAGCCACGGCAGCAGCATTTGAAACACCGCCGCCGTAACAAAACCCGGTAATCCCGACTTTCCCGGTGGACGCGTGATGGGCCATCAGCCATTCGATGCCGGCAAAGAAATCGTTCATCAGCTTCTCGGGATCAACCTTCTGCTGGAGCTCGCGGCCCTTGTCGTCATTGCCCGGATAGCCCCCGACCGATGACAAACCGTCAGGCGCCAAGGCGATAAAACCGGCTTTGGCCACCCGCCGGGCGACGTCCTCGATGTAAGGATTCAGGCCGCGATTCTCATGCACCACCAGCACCGACGCGACCTTGCCGTCGGCTTTTGCCGGCCGCACCAGATACCCGCGCACCTGGCCGTGACCTTTGGGCGACGGGTAGGAAATGTATTCAGCAATGATGTCAGGATCGGTGAATTCGACCTGCTCGGCGAGCGCGTAATTGGGGCTCAGCGACGCCAGAATGGTCGTCGCCGCAAGCCCGCCCACAGCGAACACGGCCGCGCGATCGAGAAACTCCCGGCGGTTGATCTTGCCGTGAACGTAATAGTCGTAGAGCTCAAGCAATTCCGGGGCGAAGTCTTTGGCGGTGAGACGGGTCATCTGTGCGCATCCTCATCGGTTGTTCAACGGGCACAGGCCTAGAACCGAGCGCCTGAACGTGCCGCAGCGAGCCCTCAGTAAAGCAGTATTTCGCCAGCCTGTATCACGCCGCGACGCGACGGCACCCCACTTTCAAACGCTCCCTTTCCAACATGCTCGATGTGGGCTAGCCTGAGCGTCGCAGTTGTACGACGACGTACAAAGCCACCTTTCTTAAGAAATGGCCGCTGCATGCCGCTTCCATCAACAATAAAAAAGGATGCACTCATGACCCGACTCAAACTGACCCTCGGCTTCTTGTGCCTGTTTTCAGGCTTCGTGGCCGCCGCCCCTTCTGCCGATGAACAAGCCGTCGCCAAGGCCGTCGACAACATGACCCAGGCGATGCTGCACAAAGACATTGCCACCCTTGGCGCGCTGACTTCGGACAACGTCACCTACGGACACTCCAGCGGCAAGGTGCAGAACAAGGATGAATTCATTGCCGACATCGAAACCGGTCGCAGCGGCTTCAACACCCTGGAAATGAAAAACCAGAAAATCAACATGAACGGCGACACTGCCCTGGTGCGCAATCACTTTTCCGCCGAAGCCGTGAACAGTGGCAAGGTCGTGCCGACCGAGATCGAAAACTTTCAGGTCTGGCAGAAACAGAAAGGCCAGTGGCTGCTGATCGGACGCCAGGCGTTCAAATTCTGATGGCGTGACTTCAACGTCTGGGCCGACCGGGCGCCTGAGAGGGTCAGGCGCCGGTCGGCTACATGTCTGTTTTTACCGCCCGTTGAGCTACAACGCTTCCAACTCCTGCAACACCGCCAGCACATTGCGGGTCGAGCGCTCGACGCTTCCCGCACGGTGCGCAATGCCCAACTCCCGCCACAACGCCGGCTGCAACGGACGCATGACAATGCGGCTTTCCGGCGGCGGCGTGGACGCCTCATGGGGCAGCAACGTCGCGCCATAGCCCGCCCCCACCAGACTCTTGATGGCGTCGTTGTAATTGAGCTGAATGCGCGGCGTCGGCTGCGGCCCCTCGCCGGCGAACCACTCCGCCACCTGACGGGACAGCCGGGTGGTGGCGTCGTTGAGAATCAGCGGCTGACCGGCAAGCCAGCTCGGCGTGATAACCAGCGGGCAATCCCAGCGCGCCGGCAGAAACGCCATCACCGGGTCGCGCCGCCACGACTGTATCGACAGGCCCTTGACCGGCGCCTGGGGCAACGCAATCACGCCAATGTCCAGGCTGCCGTCCGCGAGTTTTTGCAGGGTCTGCTGCGACGTCAGCACCGCGACCTGCACGTCGATGCCGGGGTGCAACTGCTCCAGGGTTTCCAGCGCCTGGGGCAGCAATTGCGCGATAACGCCGGTGGACGCCCCCAGTCGAACCCGCCCGGCCAGCCCTTTGACCTGACGCTCGACGTCTTCCAGCGCCTGTTCGGCGTCGGCCAATAGACGCCGCGCGCGCTCGATCAGCGTATCGCCGATGGCCGAAGGCTGAACCCGCCCACGGGTGCGCGAGAGCAATACGCCGCCCACCCGTTGCTCAAGATCGGCAATGTGCAGACTGACCGTCGGCGGCGCGAGATTCAGCACCCGCGCCGCTTCGGCAAACGAGCCGTGGTCGGCGATGGCCACCAGGGTGCGCAAACGATCCAGACTGATTTCCCGCACTGGCCCATCCTTCCTTCAGAAAAGATGAAGTGTACCGTCATCAAATTCAACTTTCTCTATCAACGATAGCGCTTGAAGATGTCAGTCATTGACGACCTTCAGCGGAACTTCAAACTCATGTCCACCCCCATTGTGTTCATCGACGGCGACCAAGGCACCACCGGCCTGCAGATTCACCAGCGCCTGCAAGGCCGCACCGACCTGCACGTGGTGACGCTGCCGGCCGAGCATCGCAAAAACCCGGCCAGCCGCGCCGCCGCGATCAACGCCTGCGACATTGCCGTGCTGTGCCTGCCTGACGAGGCCGCCCGGGATGCGGCGGCGAGCATTACGAATCCGGAGGTGCGGGTCATCGACGCCAGCTCTGCGCACCGCACCCACCCCGACTGGGTCTACGGTTTCGCGCAGATGAGTGACGCGCAGAAACAACGCATCGCCACCGCCCGCCGCGTCAGCAATCCGGGCTGCTACCCCACCGGGGCGATCGGTCTCCTGCGTCCGTTGCTGGAGGCGGGTCTGCTGCCGCGCGACTACCCGATCAGCATTCATGCGGTGTCAGGCTATTCAGGCAAGGGCCGCGCCGGGGTCGATGAATTCGAAGGGCCGGACGCTGCCCAGGCGATCCCGTTTCAGATTTACGGCCTGAGCCTGGCGCACAAGCACGTCCCGGAAATCCAGCAATACAGCGGCTTGAGCGAGCGGCCGGTGTTCATTCCGGCCTATGGCGCGTTTCGTCAGGGCATCGTGCTGACCATCGCGCTGCAAACGCGCTTGCTGCCCCACGACGTGACCGGCAAGACGCTGCATGCTGCGCTGGCCGAGCATTATCAAGGCAGCGGGTACGTCGAGGTGATGCCGATGGAGCAATCGCGCGCGCTGAGCGGGATTGATCCGCGCCAGCTCAACGGCACGGATAACCTGCGGCTGATGGTGTTCGAGAACGAGGGCCACGTTTTGCTCGCCGCCGTGTTCGACAACCTGGGCAAGGGCGCGGCCGGGGCGGCGGTGCAGAACCTGGATTTGATGATTGCGGGTGGCTGACTGACGTTCGACCCATCGTGCGTTACAGCCATCTCGCGTCGACGCTGCCCAGCTCGCCCGCCGGTAAATCCCACTGCGTCGGGGTGCCTTCAATCACTCCAGCGGGTGTCAGGCGCAGCGCCGGGCCCCACGCGGTGAGCTCAATGTCAGGGGAATAATCCCTCGGATTCAGCGGGTGCAGGGCTGCAGGCGGCGCGTCGGCGGGCGTGAACGACAGCAACGACAACGCCGTTCGCGCCAGGGATGCCCGAACTTGAACGCCGTCGCCGGTGATCAGTCGCTGAGTCAACCCGCGCACCGCTGCCGCCGCCATCAAATACCCCGTGGCGTGATCCAGTGCCTGCACCGGCAGCGGCACGGGCCGGTCACTTCCCGCTGCGACTTTGCCGGCGTCGGCGATGCCGCAACTCATCTGCACCAGGCTGTCGAAACCCCGTCGCTCCCGCCATGGGCCGGTCCAGCCGTAGGCGTTCAGCGAGACATCCACCAGACCGGGATTGAGCGCCCGACGGCGTTCGGCACCGAGGCCCAGCCGCGCGAGGGCATCGGCGCGGTAGCCGTGAACCATCACGTCCGCTTCGCTGATCAAGCCCTCCAGCACTGCGCGGTCGGCAGGGTCGCGCAGGTCCAGCCGCGCGCAGCGTTTGCCCAGCACCACTTCGGGCACTGTGCCAGGCTCGTCCCAGCCAGGGGGATCGATGCGCAAGACCTCAGCGCCGAAACCGGCGAGAAACCGCGTCGCCACCGGGCCGGCCAGGATGCGCGTGAGGTCGAGCACGCGGATGCCGCGCAAGGGGCGTTCGCGTGGGGCGATACATTCAGGTCGCGCAGGTTTGGACTGATGCGGCCCACCCGGTCCCACTGGCGCTTCGGTGCGATGCAGCAAGGGTTCGGCAGCGACGGCACGACCCTGGGGATGTTCGCGCCAGGCAAGCGCACTGGCCATCGCGGCGGCACAACCCTGGTTGCCCACTACCGCGCTTTCCAGCTCATTGGCCTTCCAGCACAGCACGGCCTGACTGACCGCGTCGCGCTCGGGGGCGGTGTTCAGCACGGCAAGCGCGGCCTGACGATGGTGCGGGGTGTTGGTGTGCAAACGAATCCAGCCATCCGCCGCGCGGTAATCCCCCGCCACCGCGTCCCACTGCGCCGGCAGCGACCAGCCTTGGGGCTGCAGAGACGTGGCGAACCAGAATGAGGCCAGGCGCCGATCAACCGTGATCGGCGGCAACGTGCCGTGGGCCTGATCGATCAACTCGCCTACCGCCAGATGCGCGGCAGCGATGGCCGCTGTGGCGAAATCGGTTACCGGAAATGCCGAGACCAGCGCGCCTTCGCCGCTGATCTGAAGATGATCGAGATAGCGAGACTCGCCGCCGAGGGCCAGCCAGAATTCACGCAGGAAATGCGAGCAGGCAGTGTCGGAATGGGCAGTGGGCATAAGGCGGCGCTCTCGGAAGTGGTGAGAGCAGCCTAGCAAATGAGTGTGAGAAGGGGCGTGAAGCTGGCGTATCTGCCGCTGGAGATGCAGCTAATGCACTGGCCTCTTCCCGGCTGAAGCCGGTCCTACAAGACCCCGCAGTGCCTGAGACATTCACCCACCCAACAAAAAATTCCCCGGCCGGCTGCCCTCGCCCGCTTCCAAAACCGGCACTTGCGCGTCGTCCTTCAGGCTCACGCCGGACAATTGCCGGCGCCAGGCTTCGCGCATCAGGTACAGCAACTTGTGCGCCGCCATCGCGTAACTCATCCCCTCAAGGCGCACATTGGAAATGCAGTTGCGCGCAGCGTCGTTCAGGCCCACGCGCGGTGCGTAGGTGAAGTACAGACCGAGGCTGTCCGGTGAGCTGAGGCCTGGCCGTTCGCCGATCAGGATCACCACCATGCGCGCCTTGAGCAGTGCGCCGATTTCATCGGCAACGGCGACCCGGCCCTGTTCCACCAGCACCACCGGCGCCAGGCTCCAGCCTTCCGCTGCCGCCATTTCATCGATGCGCTCCAGCATCGCCGGGCTGTGACGCTGCACCGCCAGCGCAGACAAGCCGTCTGCGACCACCAGTGCCAAATCAAATCCTTCAGGATGCGCAGCCGCGTAATCCTTCAGTTGCTCAGCCGACGCCTCGGACAAGCGCCGCCCCAGATCAGGCCGTTGCAGGTACATATGGCGGTCGGTGGCTGAGCTTTGCACGGTCAGCGTTTCCCGGGACCGACCCGCCAATTGCTCAGCCAGCGCCCCGTGATCGAACCCCAGATGCACGGCATCGCGGGCCTGGGCGTGGGCGAACTGGAAATCCAGCTGCGCCGCTGTGGGCAGGCTGGTACCGGCATGCCCGAGGGCGATTCGCGCCGAGGTCAACGAGCGCAACTGCTGCCAGGCATCGGCGTGTGCGGGGGATTTCTTGTCATCGCTCATGGCTCATGCCCTTGTCTGAACTGCTGATCAGCGACTAATTAAGTTGCGCCAGCGCCTTGCGAAACAGCGGCGGCACGCCCTGCCCCAGCCGCACGCCGCCGTCATCCTGACGCAGGATGTCCATGCGCGTCAGCCATTCTTCGAACTCCGGCGCCGGGCGCAGACCGATAGTCTTACGTGCATACAAAGCGTCGTGAAACGAGGTGGTCTGGTAGTTGAGCATCACGTCGTCGGACCCCGGAATGCCCATGATGAAATTGATTCCCGCGACGCCGAGCAAGGTCAGCAGCACGTCCATGTCATCCTGATCGGCTTCGGCGTGGTTGGTGTAGCAGATGTCGCAACCCATGGGCACGCCGAGCAGCTTGCCGCAGAAATGATCTTCAAGCCCGGCGCGAATGATCTGCTTGCCGTTGTACAGGTATTCCGGGCCGATGAAGCCGACCACGGTGTTGACCAGAAACGGGTTGAAATGCCGCGCGACCGCGTAGGCCCGGGCCTCGCAGGTTTGTTGATCGACGCCGTGGTGGGCGTTGGCCGACAAGGCGCTGCCCTGCCCGGTTTCGAAATACATCAGGTTGTCGCCCAGAGGCCCGCGCTTCAGGCTCAGCCCAGCTTCGTAGCCCTCGCGAAGGATTTCCAGGCTGATGCCAAAACCGCTGTTGGCCGCTTCGGTGCCGGCGATGGACTGAAACACCAGGTCCAGCGGCACACCTTTTTCGATAGCGGCGACCGAGGACGTGACGTGGGTCAGCACGCAGGACTGGGTGGGAATCTCGTAATGACGAATGACGCCGTCGAGCATTTTCAGCAGTTCGCTGATGGCGCTGACGCTGTCGGTGGCCGGGTTGATGCCGATCATGGCATCGCCGTTGCCGTACAGCAGACCGTCGAGCACGCTGGCGGCGATGCCGGCCGGGTCATCGGTGGGGTGATTGGGTTGCAGCCGGGTGGACATACGCCCGCGCAGGCCGACGGTGTTGCGAAAGCGGGTGACGACACGAATCTTCTGTGACACCAGCACCAGATCCTGCACGCGCATGATCTTCGACACCGCTGCTGCCATCTCCGGGGTCAACCCCGGCGCCAGGGCCTTGAGGCTGGCTTCGGTGGCGTCGTCCCCCAGCAGCCAGTCGCGAAAGCCGCCGACCGTGAGGTGGCTGACCGGGGCGAAGGCCGCGCGGTCATGGCTGTCGACGATCAAGCGGGTGACCTCATCCTCTTCGTAGGGAATCAGCGCTTCGGTGAGGAACCGCTTGAGCGGCACGTCGGCCAGGGCCATTTGCGCCGCCGCGCGTTCGGCATCACTGCTGGCGGCCACTTCGGCCAGGAAGTCGCCGGAGCGCGCGGGGCTGGCCTTGGCCATGAGTTCCCGCAGGCTGTCGAAGCGCCAGACCATGCCACCGATGCTGTGGGAAAAGCTCATGCACACCTCTTCATTCGAACCGCGTGATTAACCGGTGACCGCGACCGACGCACTGCGCCCGCGCACCATTTTGCAGAACAGCGCGCCCACGGCCATCAGGCAGATGAATATGGCGCAGATCAGCAGGTTGAACCAGACCATGGCGACGAGGCACACCACCGCCAGTACCAGGGCGATGCCCGGCACGATCGGATAACCCGGCGCGCGGAAGCTGCGCTCGAGGTTCGGTTCGCTGCGGCGCAGCTTGAACAGGCTGAGCATGCTGATGATGTACATCACGATAGCGCCAAACACCGACATGGTGATCATCGCCGCGGTCAGTGTCATGCCCTGCAGGTTGATCACACCGTCACTGAGGATCGCGATGATGCCGATCACGCCACCCGCGAGGATGGCGCGGTGTGGGGTCTGGAAGCGCGACAGTTTTGCCAGGCTCGGCGGCAAAAAGCCCGCCCGTGCCAGGGCGAAGAACTGCCGCGAGTAACCGAGGATGATGCCGTGGAAACTCGCCACCAGACCGAACAGGCCGATCCACACCAGCATGTGCATCCAGTTGGAGTTACCGCCGACTACCGCTTTCATCGCCTGTGGCAGCGGGTCATTGATGTTGGCCAGCGTACGCCAGTCGCCGACGCCGCCGGCGAAGATCATCACGCCGATCGCCAGCACCACCAGGGTCAGAATACCCGCCACGTAGGCACGCGGAATGGTGCGTTTGGGGTCTTTGGCTTCTTCAGCCGCCATGGCCGCGCCTTCGATGGCCAGGAAGAACCAGATGGCAAACGGGATCGCCGCGAACATGCCGCTGATGGCCGGCAGGCTGAAGGTGTCGGAACCGGCCCAGCCGCCCAGGACAAAATTGCTGAAGCTGAAGCCCGGCGCGACAACGCCCATGAACACCAGCAGTTCGGCCACCGCCAGGATGGTGACCACCAGCTCGAAGGTCGCGGCGATGCTCACGCCCAGGATGTTCAGGGTCATGAACACGAAATACGCGCCGATGGCCGCCACCCTTGGGTCCAGGGACGGGTACTGCACGTTGAGGTAGGCGCCAATGGCCATGGCGATGGCCGGCGGGGCGAAGACGAATTCGATCAGCGTCGCCAGCCCGGCGATCATCCCGCCGGTGACGCCGAAGGCACGCAGGCTGTAGGCAAACGGGCCGCCCGCGTTGGGAATCGCAGTGGTCAGCTCGGTGAAACTGAAGATGAAACAGGTGTACATCACCGCGACCATCAGCGTGGTCACCAGAAAGCCCAGCGTCCCGGCAGTGCCCCAGCCGTAGCTCCAGCCGAAGTATTCGCCGGAAATCACCAGGCCAACGGCCAGCCCCCACAAATGCAGGGTTCCCAAGGTGGGTTTGAGTTGTGAAGCAATCATGAGCGTGTACCCCGGTAGCCAGGCGACGGTATTTGTCTGACGTCGAGCATAGTCACAGCTGACGGGCGAAGGCTTGACCGTACGGCGCGCGGTTTGTCGTCTGCGGTCAAGTTTTGGGGGTATCTGCCGGGGGTGCGCCACGCTGGCGCGTAAAAACGGCCCGGTGCTTTATTGGGGGTCACGATTGCAGGTCAGTGTAAGGCTGCATTTCCGGGTCGGCGTGGCACCGTACTTCCCAAAACCCTGGTTGCCGGATGAGTCGCCGGGTAGCACCGCGCCTCTTGTGGGAGCGCGCTTGCTCGCGAAGCCGTCCGCCCAGCCGAGATGCGATCAAGCCTCCACAGCTGAATGGCAGGCCGGCGCGTGGGTGTCGGAAGGCGTGCTGAAGCCATGAAGGTATGACATTTGCTTGCACACTTTGCCTACACACCGTCAGAGCCTTCACCCCCATGCTCCAGACCCTCGTCCCCGCCGCCGCATCGAACACGCCCGCCGCCAGCAATCGCGGCGTGCTGTCCGCTGCTGCCAACGGGCTCGATGGTTTTATCGTGCAGCACGGCGGTGATCTGGACCGGGTGTTCGGCCGCTCCGGCATCGACCCCGAGCAACTGCTGCACCCGACCCTGAGCCTGCCACTGACCAACTACTGCAAAGTGCTGGAAGAAGCCGCCAACCAGACCGGCTGCGACAATTTCGGCCTGCGTTACGGCCAGCAGTTCCGCCCACAGGCGCTGGGTCTGCTGGGCTACATCGGCCTGTGCTCGGCGACGCTGGAAGACGCGCTGATCAATTTTTCCGCCGCCTTCCCCTTCCATCAACATAGCACCCTGATCGAACTGGTCGATCAAGGCGAGTGCTACCGTTTCGACTATCAGGTGCGCCATGGCGCGATCGCCGAACGCCGCCAGGACGCCGAACTGACCATGGGCATGGCGCTGAACCTGGTGCGCCACGTGCTCGGCCCGGACTGGGCACCTCGGCAGGTCGCCTTCGAACACGCCAAACCCCAAGGCTGGCACGAACACCGCGACGTCTTCCGCGCGGACGTGTGTTTCGGGCAGCGCTGCAATTCACTGCTGATTCCCAAGGGCGATGTCGTGGGCAAGGCCATGCCCGGCAGCGACCCGGTCTTGCTGATGCTGATCAAGGACGCGATCCGTCAACTGGGCGATACCGGCAGCGGCACAAGCAACGGCCACGAGGCCACGCTCCTCGACCGCGCCCGCCAGACCCTCCTAGCCACCCTGCACTTGGGCGAGCCGGCGCTGGACGAGATCGCCCTCACCCTCGGCCTGTCCGAATGGACCCTGCAGCGCAAACTGCGCGAACACGGCATCAGCTTCACGCAACTGGTCGACCAGATCCGTCAGGAGCTGGCACTGAATCACCTGAAACAGCAGAACCTCAGCATCACCCAACTCGCCTCGCTGCTCGGCTACTCGGAAACCAGCGCGTTCTCTCGGGCGTTCAAGCGATGGTTCGGGGTGAGTCCGAAGCAGTGGCGGGGGGGTGATTGCCGGGTTTGAAACGCCGACGGCCGGCTTTCCTTGTTTTTCCAGACAGCTCCGGTCATGTGGGAGTGACCGGGGTGGCGCTCCACCTTGCTCATGAAAGGGCCCAAACATTCAGCCACTTTCTCTGGTGACTGACAGGAAGCCTTCGCGAGCAAGCTCGGCTCCCACAGGTAAATCAGTTCCAGCGGGCAGCGCGGCGTCTGGATCAGAAGCGCCCTCTACTTACGCCCCAAATCCTGCAACCAGTCATTCATGTTCCCCGGCAGCAGCAGTTCGTGCCGGGCGCGGGAGCTGGCGGTGTAGAGCAGCGAGCACACGCTGGCCAGTGAATGCGTCGAGCCTTCACGCGGTGGGCGCATGAGGTCGCGGGAGAGCAACACAGAGTCGAACTCCTGGTTCTTCACGTCTTCGACTTTCGCCAGTTTGAGAATGGCGGCCGGGTCGTTGCAGAACCTTTGGGTGGTGTCGATGAAGTCCTGCAGCCGGTTGCCCTGGCCGAGCCACTCGTGCATCGCCTTGAATTCATGGCTGCCGCCCATGGCCGAGGCCAGCGCGTCCCAGTAGGCGAAGCGGAAGATCAGCCGGTGTTGCGGGCGCAGGTCTTCACGGTAGAGCAGGTCCAGGCCTTTGACGAACAGCGTGAGATTTTCAAGGGTGCGCGGCGGCATTTGAAAGCGCGCGCCGGCTTCGGTCAGGCGCTTGAACCAGGCAAACAAGCCCCATTCGTTGGCGACCAGAATCGTTGTGGGTTTTTCCGGAATCGGCATGACGCCGTGGCCAATGACCCGCGTCGGGTGCGGTGCGCGGCCCACGAAGCCTTCCTTGATGTCGCTGGGGTGCAACTGAATCATCGGGTTGAGCACGTCGGCCATTTGCTTGCCAGCGCGGATCGACTGGGTCATGAAACGCTGGCGAATGAAGCCGCCGTGGCGCGGGGTCTTGCCGCTGAGCTGCTGGAATTCGTCGCCCAACGTAATGACCGCCTGGGGACTGCGATCAAGGATCTGCACCATCGGCGACGTCAGTTCGTGGCTTTCGTCGATGATGATGTGGCTGTAGTTCTCAGGGATCACTTCACTGGTCAGCGCCAGGAACTTGATCCGGTGGCTGTTGCGGATTGGCAGACGAATGTGCGGCGCCGACGGCCTGACCGTCTCGCGCCAGAGCAGGCGGCTGTATTCCAGCAGCAGGGCGATGTCCGCCTGACTCGCTGCGTGCCCCAGCGACGGCAAGTGCCGCGCTTCGATATTCGCCAGCGGCGAGAGGCTGAAACTGTGCACGGTGGCGCGACAGACCCGGGCCACTTCACGGGGCTGCAGCTTGCCCACGGCTTGCAGGTTCAGCCACTGCGCCACTTGCCGGTCATCGACCAGTGAACTGGCGCCGGTCCGCTGAATGTCGGTGTTGCGCCAGCCGCGCGCGGTCAAGTCGCGGTTGAGCAGCAGGTTGGCCATGTGGCCAAACGTGCACGCATTGATCCGCGCGTCGGGATTGGCCTGACGCACCCGCGCCTGAAGCGCGCTCACCTGGCCCGGAAAGGTCGCCATGAGCAGGGTCTTTTCCGGGACCAGGACCTCGAAGAACTTCGCCAGCAGATACGTCTTGCCCACCCCGGCGTAGGCCTGGAGGTGGAACGACTCTTCGTTGCAGACCTTGAACTCGTCGAAGATCCGGCTCTGCTGATCGCTCAGGCGCAGGACATCGCCGGACGGCATCACGACCTCGCGGGTCAGGGGTTCGAGTTTGGCGCGATGGCGCAGGCCAAAGCCGAAGTCCCACTGCCCTTCCCCGTCGAGGTAATCCTGCTGCTCAATGTCCGCGTCTTCGAGCAGACTGACGCCGGCGACTTCAAGCACCGAGAGCCCTGCGGCCAAATGGTCGACTGTGAACCTGCCGCGCACCAGATCGGCAAAACGACCGCCCGCTTCTTCAACGGAAGCGGCCGCGCGCAGGACATCATCGAGCATGCGTTCGAGCTGTTCGACGGCGGTGTTTTGCGCGACCAGCGCCTTCAGATTGAGCAGCAGCATCAGCGCGGCGAGTTGCGGCCGGCCCGCCTCACTCAGGAAATCGTCCAGCGATTCGCCAGCGGCCAGGCCCTTGCACACCTCTTCGGTCAGGGGCAAAAACAACGACGGCGGGGGCGCGAAGGCAGCGGGTGATCTCATTGCGGGCGTCAGGTCCTGGGCGGCGCGTGGGCGCGGGCAGTCAAAAAGGAGCACAGCTTACTCCTGCCGCCCGATCACCGCCCACTTGCGTGTTGCCGCTACCGGCCAGCCTCAGTTGTCCTGCGGGCAGTTCTGGGCAACGGTTTCGTAGTTCAGGGTCTGCTGCTGACCTTGGGAATCGAGGTAGCGCAGGTGGGCATTGACCACGCCGCACACCGGCGTCGAATCGACTTCGGTGGACAGGGCCTTGGCGATGTCCAGGTGATCGCCGTACATATAAGTGTGCGCTTGAGCAACGGGTTGGGCTTGTGCGGTGAGAGCGCTGAGGCTCAGGGCGGCAAACAGGGTGGCGATGCTGAGGTTCTTCCAATTCATGATGTGCTCCGGTATGCAAAGGGTCGTTCGGTTGGGGTTCGAGACGGTGCGTCTGTCGTCTCGATGGGTCCCATTGAACGCCCCGCAGGTATCCCGCTTGTGTCGCGAACGGCTGGAAAATCATCCTCACGTGTCAGAGCCCGCTGCAGATACACAGCGATACATTCGCGCCGAAAACCCGCCTTTTGCATGCCCATGTATGCCCGGCAGCGCCAGATACAGTGGAATACAAACGCCCGCAGGCAAGTCACGCGCGACTGGTTAAGATGCGCCACACATCAATGAACGCGGGAGCAGCGGCAATGGAGCACGTCGATCACATTCTGATTGTCGATGACGATCGCGAGATTCGGGAGCTGGTCGGCAACTACCTGAAGAAGAACGGCCTGCGCACCACGGTGGTGGCGGACGGCAGGCAGATGCGCGCGTTTCTGGAGTCGACGCCCGTCGACCTGATCGTGCTCGACATCATGATGCCCGGCGACGACGGTCTGCAGCTGTGCCGCGAGCTGCGCACCGGCAAGCACAAAACCACACCCGTGCTGATGCTCACCGCCCGCAGCGACGAAACCGACCGCATCATCGGCCTGGAAATGGGCGCCGACGACTACCTGGTGAAACCCTTCGCCGCCCGGGAACTGCTGGCGCGGATCAACGCCGTGCTGCGCCGCACCCGCATGCTGCCGCCGAACCTGATCGTCACCGAAGCCGGTCGTTTGCTGGCCTTCGGCAAATGGCAGCTGGACACCACCGCCCGCCACTTGCTCGACGCCCAGGGCACAGTGGTCACCCTCAGCGGCGCGGAATACCGCCTGCTGCGCACCTTCCTCGATCACCCTCAGCGTGTGCTGAGTCGCGATCAACTGCTGAACCTGACCCAGGGCCGCGACGCCGATCTGTTCGACCGCTCCATCGACTTGCTGGTCAGCCGCTTGCGTCAGCGCCTGGCCGACGACGCCCGCGACCCGGCCTACATCAAGACCGTGCGTAACGAGGGTTACGTCTTTACCTACGCCGTGGAAATTCTCGGGGAAAGCCCATGAAGCTGAGCTTCGGATGGCCGCGCACCCTGGCGTCACGGCTTTCGCTGATTTTCCTGATCAGCCTGGTGCTGGCCCACGGGCTGTCGTTTGGCCTGCAATTCTATGAGCGCTACCAAAGCGCAATGACGCTGATGCTGGGCAATCTGGAGCGGGACCTGAGCACCGCCGTGGCCGTTCTGGAACGCTTGCCCGCCGACGAGCGTCAGGCCTGGTTGCCACGGTTCGAGAGCCCCAATTGTCGCTACATCCTGGGTGCCGGAGAGACCGGCGCGCCGATGAATATGAGCACAGCGCCGATATCCGTGCATTCCATGCAGCGCAGCCTCGGCCGTGATTACGCGCTGACGTTCACGGACATTCCCGACACCCGACTGCACTATCAAGCGCACCTGACGCTGAAAGACGGCAGCCCGCTGACAATTGACATGCACCCGCGCATCACGCCGCTGTCACCCTGGCTGCCGTTGCTGTTGATCGGCCAACTGGTGCTGCTGTTTGCCTGCACCTGGCTGGCCGTGCGCACGGCCATTCGCCCGCTGACGCGCCTGTCCCACGCCGTCGATAACCTGGACCCGAACGGCGAAGGCATTCGCCTGGATGAAACCGGCCCGACCGAAGTGGCCTTCGCCGCCGTGGCGTTCAACACCATGCAGCAACGAATTTCGACCTACGTGAAGGAGCGCATGCAACTGCTGGCGGCAATCTCCCACGACCTGCAAACGCCGATCACCCGCATGAAGCTGCGCGCCGAGTTCATGGACGATGGCATCGAGAAGGACAAGCTGTGGAGCGACCTGAGCGAGATGCAGCACCTGGTGCAGGAAGGCGTGGCGTATGCGCGCAGCATGGACACATCCACCGAGACGGCGCGGCGCGTGGACATGGATTCATTCCTCGACAGCCTGGTGTTTGACTACCAGGACGTCGGCCGCGACGTGCAGTTGCACGGCAAAACCGGCGCCGTCATCGACACCCGCCCCCACGCCCTGCGCCGGGTACTGGTCAACCTGACTGACAACGCGTTGAAGTTCGGTGGGGCGGCGGAGATTCAGGTCATTGCCCACGCCGACCAGAGCCTGTCGCTGCACGTGCTCGACCGCGGGCCGGGCATCGCCGAAGGGGAATTATCGGAAGTGCTGAAACCGTTTTACCGCGTGGAAAGCTCACGCAACCGCGACACAGGCGGTACCGGCCTGGGCCTGGCGATTGCGCAGCAATTGACGATCGCGTTAGGCGGCACGTTGAGCCTGACCAACCGCGAAGGGGGTGGGTTGTGCGCGCAATTGAAACTGCCCGCGCGGATAGCGACGGGGGCGGTGAAGATCACGGATATTTAGAGGGTGGTGACGATGAGCATCCCTGGTGGGACCGGCTTCAGCCGGGCAGAGGCTGGTGTGAGCGCTGAACATTCTGCAGTGTGACGGCTGACGCATTCCCGGCTAAAGCCGGTCCCACTGATAGCACCGCGTGCAGTCAGCACGACCGGCTTCAGCCGGGATTGGACGCAGAGCGTCCGGGGCGGCGTTGCCACGCGGAGCTTGGGAATTACGGGAATCAAGGATGCGCATTACGCCCGACTAACCTATTTGTCGAAAGATACAACCGTGATTTTTCCATTCTCAGGGTTCACGGAATAACTCACTCCATTCCAGTTGCCCGCAATAAGATCGTGGTTCTGGCCTATGTTGATATTCACATACGGCTTGTCTTCTTGAGTTCCATGGGGGCTTTCTTCTATCTGCCAGAGAACTTCGCCCTCATGGCTAATCCCATAAACATTTCTGTTGAAAATGACACCGGCTGGAGGTTCGACGCGAACGATGATTAGATCATGATAAGCAAGTGCCTCTTCTACAGGATGCGGAAGATTGAATGTTCGGTTGCCGATGGTAAGTTTTCCGTGGACTATCACAAATGCAATGTTATTCATTGGCCAAGCCTTATGGTGTTTTTAAACGCGGAGGTGGGCAGTCGTTGAAGCAGCTCGTACTGCGTGGCGTTACCCATCCCACCAAAAACTGGATTCACCACTCCGGTCCTGATCCGGGTCCCGGCTGGAACAGATACTTCTGACATGAAGGTGGGGAGCTCAGGAAGCGCGAATTTAGACTTTATTTCCGCTGCTGTAAGCCCTTTTATGGCCTCTGATTTCATCATCCACGAGCGCGCCATATTCGTCTCTCCATGTACCCTTACATAGACGTCATCAACAGTGGATGTAAATTCTGTCACTCGGGTGCCAGGTCTATAAGGTGGCGACCAACCTTCAGGATACGTCGAGTTCACTTCAGCTGCGGAGCGAAACTCAATATCTGTTCTTTTCGCATACTTGCCAGGCGCAATGTTCTTTGAAGGCTCGATATCCGGCTCTGCCACTTTCGCTGAAGGATTCGTCTCATCGACACGCAACTCGGGATTGGAAAGCATCTTTTGCTGATTTCGCTCAAGCCAAGCCGCCAGCTCTCTGTCAGGCATTCCGGCCCGCAAGCTTGCACTTCGTGTGGCGACGGTTTCCATGGTGTTGAGCACACCACCCACTATCCGCCCGCGATTGAGGTAACTGACGATAGCCGTGAAGAGAAGCAACACCAGTTGTTCCTGACCACTTGCGAGCTGCCGCGCTGCACGACCAAGGCGTTCGTCTATCATGGCTGCGGAACCACCTGTAGGATCTAACCCCGCTGGCGTTAAATCATCCTCGGCGCACCACGCCATAGTTACGCCTTCGTACAAGGCGATTACGCAAGGCATCAGTCCTCGGCAAAAGTATTCACTTATGGCTGCCAAGCCAAGAGCCATCAGGATTAGGTTGCCCACCTGCAAGCCAATGCTCCCACCAATCATGGCTCCGGGCGCCGCACCTGCACCAAACGCCACAGACCCTGCAATGCCGCCTGCAAGGGTCCCGACCGCGACGCTCCCACTCACAATCATTACGACTTCTCGAATTAACTGCATTAAGACCGGAAGAATCTTTTCAATTTCGATCGATGCCCACTTTCGCGTCAGGTCAGCATGAACAATTGGGTAGGACATGGCCACTGCGAGCCGTAAAGAGTCAATGTGGCTGCCGCCCGCGTAGCCGTAAGCCGTCGTAGCGGCACTGCCGATACGACGAGTGAATCCGTCCCAGCTATCGTTTGCGCTTTGCAAACCATGATCGATGCTCTGATTTATCTCGTTGAATCTATGATCGAGGTTTCGCTCCACGTCATCCCAACTTGGAACGTTTTTTAGAAGATCTATTTATTACCTCAGCCCTTTGCAAAGAGTGGTAGTTGCCTCCAATGCGGGTTTGAATTTACCGAAAGCCTACGCCTAAGCTAGAAAACCATTTAGCCGGAGACGTCGAATGCCTCAAGCCGCACCGATACCATAGTCATCACCCCGGGTGCATGCGGCAATTGCTCCATGCAGAGATCCTAGCCCTGCATAATGCTCCGCAGTTTAACAAGCTTTTCGAGAGATTCGAGTTTTGTGCCAAAACCGGCGCCGTCATCGACACCCGCCCCCACGCCCTGCGCCGGGTGCTGGTCAACCTGACTGACAACGCGTTGAAGTTCGGTGGGGCGGCAGACATCCAAGTCAATGCCCACGCCGACCAGAGCCTGTCGCTGCACGTGCTCGACCGCGGGCCGGGGATTGCTGAAGGGGAATTCGGAAGTGCTGAAACCGTTTTACCGCGTGGAAAGCTCACGCAACCGCGACACCGGCCTGGGCCTGGCGATTGCGCAGCAATTGACGATCGCGTTAGGCGGCACGTTGAGCCTGACCAACCGCGAAGGGGGTGGGTTGTGCGCGCAATTGAAACTTCCCGCGCGGATAGCGACGGGGGCGGTGAAGATCGCGGATATTTAGAGGGTGGTGACGATGAGCATCCCTGGTGGGACCGGCTTCAGCCGGGAAGAAGCTGGTGTGAGCGCTGAACATTCTGCAGTGTGACGCCCGGCGCATTCCCGGCTAAAGCCGGTCCCACTGAAAGCACCGCGTGCAGTCAGCCCAACCAGCTTCGACCGGGATTGGACGCAGAGCGTCCGGGGCGGCGTTGCCACGCGGAGAGTGGGAACGATCGGATTGTGGGTCCATCCGGCGAATGCGCCGTGATCGATGGCCTGTTCCCGGCTAAAGCCGGTCCTCCAAAAATTGCGGTTGGCGCCGGCACCATTGGCACACCGCACCCGCGTAGGACCGGCTTTAGCCGGGAAGGCGTCGGCCGCTGCACCGCAAAACTCGCAGCCTCACACGTCAATATCCAGCAGCGCCGCGCCCAGCGCCTTGCCGTGGGCATCGAGGGCCAGGGATCGTGTGACGCCGCCCTTCAAAATGCCCGGGAGCACAAAATTCAGCGCATGCACCTTCGGCAGTTCATACCGAAACACCCGAGAGGCATCGTCCCCCAGCAGCTCGGCGAAATGCGCAGCCACCCGCTCGACCGTCAGCGCCTGCAGCAACCGCGAATAGTCTTCCGCGTTGAACGCGATGACCGAAATATTCGAGGTATCGCCTTTGTCGCCGGTCCGGGAATGGGCCAGCTCGCGCAATTTCACACTACTCACGATGCGTCCTCCAGATGAACCTGCGCCTTGACGGCATCCCGCGGCAAGAGCAGCGACGCCACTGCCACTACTTGCCGCACGCCCTTGGTCGCGCCGCCGCCGCCATACGGCCCGTTGGTGTAGAGGGTTTCCACTTCATTGCCGATGCGCACGGCCTCGGCTTTGTCTGCACAGCGAGCGGCGACCCGCAGGCGCACTTCCCATGGCTCGGCCGCTGCCCGCGAACCCAGCGCCGCACCGTGCAACGCGTCCACGCCGATCAGTTCGGCGCGCACGTCCTCAAAGACCACGCCGGTCAGCTGCAAACGCTCCAGCACCACGTCCCGCGCCAGTTGCGCCCGGGCCAGGGCGCCGGGGCCGCCGTAGGAAATCTGCCCCTCGCCGATCCAGCCGTCGAGATAACCCACCGACACCTTGAGCGTCTGCGGACGCGCACGGCCGTCGGCGCCTTCAGCCCGCACTTCGTTGGTGGCAACTGGATGGAACGACACACCGGAAAAATCCGCCGTCACGTCCGGGGTCAGGTACGCCGCCGGGTCGTGCACTTCATACATCATCTGCTCGGTGCAGGTGGCGGTGTCGATGCGCCCGCCGGAGCCCGCGACCTTGCTGATCACCGCCCTGCCCTCGGCGTCGACTTCCGCCAGGGGAAACCCCAGGCGCGCCAGATTCGGCACCTCTTTCACACCCGGATCAGCAAAGTAGCCGCCGGTGATCTGCCCGGCGCACTCCAGCAGATGGCCGATCAAGGTGCCGCGTCCCAGCCGCGTCCAGTCGTCTGCTGCCCAGCCGAACTCAAAGAGCTGCGGCGCGAGAAACAACGACGGATCGGCAACCCGGCCGGTGATCACCACATCGGCATCGGCCCTCAGCGCCTCGACAATTCCCTCGGCGCCCAGGTACGCATTCGCCGAGATCAACCGATCACCCAATGAAGCAATCGTCGCGCCGTTATCCAGTACCTGTTCAGGGCTCGCATTGAGCACAGCGAGCACGTCATCCCCCGTCACCGCCGCGACCTTCAGCCCGTGCAGCCCCAACTCGACCGCGATGCGCCGCACTTCCCCCGCGGCCGCCAACGGATTGGCCGCGCCCATGTTGCTGATCAGCCGCAGTCGACGCTGCCCCGCCTCTCGCGCCGAGCCCAGCCCAAGCCCCACGAACGGCAGCACGCGGCGCATGCGCTCGCTCAGCAGCGGGTCAAAACCGGCTTCGGGATCGCTGAGCCGCGCCTGTTGCGCCAGGGCAATGGTGCGCTCGGCCAGGCACTCGAAAACCAGATAATCCAGTTCGCCCTTCTCGGCCAGCTCGACCGCAGGCTCGATACGGTCACCGGAATAACCGGCCCCGGAGCCGATACGTAATGTCTTCATTTAAAACACTCCCAGCAGCAGTGCGGTCAGGGTCATCAGCACCGATGCGGCAAACAGAAACGGAATGGTGAAGCGCTGGTGGTCAGCCAGCTCGACCTTGCACAGGCCGACCAGCAGAAAGGTCGCCGGTGTCAGCGGGCTGACCGGGAAGCCGGTGGTGTGCACGCCCAGCAGCGACGCCTGGGCCACTTGCAGCGGATCGACGCCGAGGGAGCGGCCGACTTCGGCGATCACCGGCATCACCCCGAAATAGAAGGAATCGGGATCGAACAGCAGGCTCAGCGGCATGGACAGGAAGCCCACCACCATCGGAATCAACTTGCCATGGCCGGCCGGAATCTGCGCCACCGCCACTTCGGCCATGGCCTTGAGCATGCCGGTGCCCTGCATGATCCCGGTGAACACACCTGCCGCCAGAAGAATGCTGGCCATGGTCAGGGCCGTTTTTGCGTGGGCATCGATGCGCGCGCGCTGGGCGTCGACGTTGGGGTAGTTGATGCACAGCGCCAGCACCGTGCCGACCATGAACATCACCACCGGGTCGACCCAGCCAGAGATCATGATCCCCATGACCGCGATGGTCAGCAGCAGGTTGAGCCAGAACAGACGCGGCCGCCGCAGCACCGCTTCCTGCTCCGTCAGCACCCGCTGCGGCATCACATCGATGTGCTCGGCGGTGTTTTGAAAGCGGCCCAGCCCCAGGCGCTTTTCCTCACGACGCCCGAGCATCCAGGCGCAGAAGAAGACAAACGCCAGGCCGACGATCTGCACCGGAATCAGCGGCTGGAACAGCTCGGATACCGGCACGTGCAGTGCCGCCGACGAGCGCAGCACCGGCCCGGTCCACGGCAGGAAATTCACCCCCGCCGCCATCGCCGCAACGCAGGCCAGAATCCGCCGGTCGATGCCCAGCCGCGTGTACAGCGGCAGCATCGCCGGGATCGTCACCAGAAAGGTCACCGCGCCGGAACCGTCGAGGTGCACCAGCAGCGCCAGCAGTGCGGTGCCAACGACAATCCGCGTCGGACGCGTGCCCACCGTGCGCAGGATGCGGTCGATGATCGGGTCGAGCATGCCGGCGTCGGTCATCACCCCGAAGAACAGAATGGCGAAGACGAACATGCCGACCACCGGGGCGACGTTCTTGATGCCGGTGATGATGAAGCCGCTGGTTTGCAGCCCGAATCCGCCGATCAGCGCGGCGATGATGGGCAAAGCAATCAGGGCAACCAGAGGCGAGAGGCGCTTGCTCATGACGGCGGCGAGCAGGCAGAGGATGGTAATGACACCGAGGGTGGCGAGCATGGTGTGATCCTTCGTCATCCCTGACCGGCGGGCGGCGGGACGAGCTGTTGTTGTTTTCATCGAGTATCGAAACGGGGGTAAGCTTTGTAAATTGAAATGTTCGGCGCCCTGCGTTCGGAAAAACCGAATCAACTGCCGTGACGAAACCGTGGAAAACAACGCCATGAAGAACTCGATCCAGCACATCCGCGCCTTTCTCACGGTTGCCCATACCGGCAGCTTTGCCAAAGCGGCGCTGGAGCTGAACCTGTCGCCGTCCGCCCTGACCGTGCAGATCCAGCAGCTGGAAGAATGGCTCGGCGTCGCCTTGCTGGAGCGCAGCCCGCGCCAGGTCAGCCTGACCGCTGCCGGCCAGAACAATCGCGGGCCCATGGAGAAACTGCTGCTGGACCTGGACAACATCGTCAGCGGCTCCCGGGATCTGGCGGCACTGCGCCGGGGCGTGGTGACCATCGCTGCCCTGCCGTCGATGTGTTCCGGCACGCTGCCGCCGCTGCTGAAGGCCTTCCGCGAGCAGTTTCCCGGTGTCGAGGTGCGCCTGCGTGACGTGGTGGCGCAACGGATCGATGCGCTGGTGCGCGAGGGCGAAGTGGATTTCGGGCTGGGGGTGCGGGCCCGCATGGGTCACGGCCTGGCGTTCGACGTGGTGATGGTGGACCGGCTGAGCCTGTTCGTGCCCGCAGATCATCCGCTGGCACGGGAGCGCTCGGTCACCCTGCAGGCGCTTGCCGGGCAGCCGATCATCCTCACCGGCCGCGACAGCAGCGTGCGCGAGCGGGTGGAACAGTTATTTGCCGAAGAAGGGCTTGTGCTGACGCCCGGGCTGGAAGCGAACTACATGTCGACGGTCATGGCGCTGGTGCGGCAGGGCCTGGGGATGACGCTGCTGCCGGAATCCGCCGACGAAGGCCGCGGCGATTTGACGCAGGTACGGGTTGAGCATCCTGGGGTGTGTCGGGAGATCGGGTTGATTACCCGCGCCGGATCGGACCTGAGCCCGGCAGCCCAGCGCTTTGTCGAGACGCTGAAAACCGCGCTGTCACCGCAAAACCCGTAGAGAATTCCCGTCGGCCGGCAAACACCAACCCCTGTGGGAGTGAGCTTGCTCACGAAGACGGCATTCCAGCCGCCGAACCTTCAGTGGATGTACCAGCCTCTTCGCGAGCAAGCTCGCTCCCACAACTCATCTATCTGCAGCAGTGTTGATGGGTAGCAAGCCGGGTCCTACAGTCCGCGATTACCCGTGCCTGAACCCCACCTGAACACCTGCACAACAAGCAGGGTTTTGCAAAAAAACCAGTACACCCATTCAATAATGAGTATCATTATGTTACACAATGGCTGAATGCGAATGGCTACATGACGCATTCACGTCGCACACCCTATCAGATCTGCACCGGTGATAAATGCTCGTTCCTTTTTTGATCATGCTGCGCGAAGGGATTGAAGCCGCGCTTATCGTTGGCATCATTGCCAGTTACCTGAGACAGACCGGCCGTGGCGAGTGGATGCCCGCGGTGTGGATCGGCGTGTTTCTGGCCGTCGCCCTGGCGCTGTTCGTCGGCGGTGGCCTGGAAATGGTCAGTGCTGAATTCCCGCAAAAGCAGCAGGAACTGTTCGAAGGCATTGTCGGCCTCGTCGCCGTGGTGATACTCAGTTCGATGGTCGTGTGGATGCGCAAAGTCGCCCGCTCGGTCAAACATGACCTGCACCAGTCCCTGGACGCTGCGCTGGCAGGGTCGAGAAACCAGACCTACGCGCTGATCGGCATGGTGTTCTTCGCCGTCGCCCGCGAAAGCCTCGAAACCGTGTTCTTCCTGCTCGCCGTGTTCCAGCAGAGCGAAGGCATGTCCGGCCCGCTGGGTGCGCTGTTCGGCCTGATCATCGCGGTGTGCATCGGCGTCGGCATCTACAAAGGCAGCATGCGCCTGAACCTGAGCAAGTTCTTCCGCTACACCGGCCTGTTCATCCTCGTCGTCGCGGCGGGCATTCTCGCCAACTCGGTGCGTTCGCTGCACGAAGCCGGGGTCTGGAACCACTTCCAGGACGTGGTCTTCGACATCAGCGCGATCCTGCCGATGGACGGCCCGACCGGTTCGGTGCTGGCCGGCATGTTCGGTTATCAGGATGCGCCGACCGTCAGCGTGCTGGTGGCGTACCTGGCGTACCTGATCTTTGCGCTGTTCCTGTTCTTCAAGCCTCAGGCGCGGGTGGTGAGTCTGCCTACCCGCCCGGCCCATGAACACGGCCACACTTCTTCAGTTACGAATTCAGTTACGAACAAATAAGGGCACTCATGAACTCCACTGCCAACGGCCTTCCTCCGAAGAAAGCCAAGCCCCCACGCGCCCTGCAGTTCGCCGTTGCAGGCTCGGTGATTCTGATGATCGCCGCCGGCGCCATGTTCTACTTCGCCTCCCAGGCCGCGCAGAAAAAGCGCATCGCCAACAGCGGCAATGAAACCGTCGTGACCATCAACGCGAAGAGCTGCGAGCCGAACTCGATCACCGTGCCGGCCGGCAAGAACGCCTTCCGCATCGTCAACGCCTCGGATCGCGCCGTGGAGTGGGAAATCCTCGACGGCGTGCTGGTGGTGGAAGAACGCGAAAACATCGTTCCGGGCCTGAGCCAGATCATCAACGCCAACCTGCAGCCAGGCGACTACGCGATTACCTGCGGCCTGCTGAGCAACCCGCGCGGCACCCTGCACGTGACGCCAACCGCTGAGTCGGACGCCGCCGCCAAAGCGCGGCCGTCGATGGTCGCCTTCATCGGCCCGCTGTCCGAATACCGCGTCTACTTGAGCACCCAGAGCAGCGCGCTGATCCGCGCAACGAACGATCTGCAACAAGCCATCGACAGCCGCGATCTGGCCCAGGCGCAAAAAGCCTACGCGCCGGCCCGTGCCGCCTATCAGCGTATCGCCCCTGCAGCCCAGCGCCTGTCCGAGCTGGACAACGCGATCAACGCCCGCGCCGACTACTACGAGAAACGCGAACAGGATCCAGGCTTCGGCGGCTTCCACCGCCTCGAATTCGGCCTGTTCTCGCAGAAATCCGTCGATGGCCTGACGCCGGTCGTGCAGAAGCTGCAAGCCGACATCGCCAGCCTGAAACAGCAACTGTTGGCCCAGAGCATCGCCCCGGAGCAACTGGCGAGCATGGTCGTGCGCAACATGCGCAGCATCGCCGAGGTCCGCAACAACGGCGAAGAAGAACGCTACAGCCACCTCGACGTGAACGGCTTTGCCGCCAACCTGGAAGGCACGCGCAAGGTCATCGACCTGCTGCGTCCGCTGCTGACCAAGACGTCCGGCGACGTGCTGAAAAAGATCGACACCGCGAGCACCGCACTGGATGACCAGCTGCTGATGCTCAAGACCGCCGACGGCTTCAAACCGTACGACCAGGTCAGCACCGAACAACGAAAACAAATAGCAGACAAGGCCAAGGCACTGGCCGACGCACTCGATGGAATCGATCCGGCCCTCGGCCTCTCAGGCCTGTGAGCGTGCCCGGGCGGGCGCCCCACGCGCCCGCCTGGCCTTGAAACCAGAGCGAAGACAGCATTCACATGAAAGACTCCGATTCAAAAAACGCGCCGATCTCTACTGACCGTCGCCGCGTCCTGCTGGGCCTTGGCGCTGCAGGCGCAGCGGTGGCCGGTGCCAGCCTGACCGGTAACGCGTTCGCCGCCACCGCGCCGGCGCAGGTCACCGAAGCACCGAAAAGCGAAAAGACCCAGGACCACAACGCGTTCCACGGTCAGCATCAAAGCGGCATCGTCAACCCGCGCCCTGCGGCAGGGATGTTGGTTTCCTTCGACGTCCTAGCGCAGGATCGCGAAGACCTTGAGCGCATGTTCCGCACCTTGAATGAGCGGATCACGTTTCTCATGACCGGCGGGGCCGTGCCCCAGGTCGACCCGAAACTGCCACCGCTCGATTCCGGCATCCTCGGCCCGGTGGTCACGCCGGACAACCTGACCATCACCGTGTCAGTGGGTGACTCGCTGTTCGACGACCGCTTTGGTCTCGAACCCGTCAAGCCCAAGCGTTTGCAGCGCATGGTCGGTTTCCCCAACGACGCGCTGGAAGCCGAGTGCTGCCACGGCGACTTGAGCATTCAGTTCTGCTCGAACGCCCCGGACAGCAACATTCACGCCCTGCGCGACATCGTGAAAAACCTGCCGGACCTGCTGCTGGTGCGCTGGAAACAGGAAGGCACCGTGCCTGCCCAGGCCCCGCTGAAACCCGGTCAGGCGCCGGAAAGCGCGCGCAACTTCCTGGGTTTCCGCGACGGCTCCGCCAACCCGGATTCGAACAACCAGAAGACCATGAACGAGCTGGTCTGGGTGCAACCGGGCAGCGACGAACCGGCCTGGGCCGCCAATGGCAGCTATCAGGCGGTGCGCATCATCCGCAACTTCGTCGAGCGCTGGGACCGTACCCCGTTGCAGGAACAGGAAGCCATCTTCGGCCGGGTCAAAACCACCGGCGCGCCGATGGACGGCAAGACCGAAGCCGACGTCCCGAATTACCACAATGACCCGGCAGGCAAGATCACCAAGCTGGATTCACACATCCGCCTGGCGAACCCGCGCACGGCGGAGACTCAGCGCAACCTGATCCTGCGTCGCCCGTTCAACTACTCGAACGGCGTGAACAAGAACGGTCAGCTCGACATGGGCCTGCTGTTCATCTGCTATCAGGCGGATCTGGAGAAAGGCTTTATTACCGTGCAGACACGCCTCAACGGCGAGCCGCTGGAGGAGTACCTGAAGCCGATCGGCGGCGGTTATTTCTTCACCCTGCCGGGCGTGGTCGACAACAACGATTTCATTGGCCGGTCGCTGCTGGCCGCCTCTGCCCAGACAACAAAAACTGCCTGACACCCTTACCTCACAGGAAGAGCTCTATGAAAAAGTCGCCTCTCGCGTTGTTGCTTACCTTTGGCGTATTGCAGACATCGATGTCCGCGTTCGCTGCCACCGCGCCGCTGGACTTGGTCACGCCGGTTTCGGACTACAAAATCTACGTGACGGAAAACGTCGACACCCTGGCCGCCGACACCCAGAAGTTCACCGACGCGATCAAGAAAGGCGACCTGGCGACGGCGAAGAAGCTGTTCCCGACCACGCGTCTGTCGTACGAGTCGATCGAGCCGATCGCCGAGCTGTTCAGCGACCTGGACGCGTCGATCGACTCCCGTGAGGACGATCACGAAAACGGCGTGAAGGCCGACGATTTCACCGGTTTCCACCGTCTGGAATATGCGTTGTTCTCGCAGAATTCGACCAAGGATCAGGGCGTGTTCGCGGACAAGCTGCTGGCTGACGTGAAAGAGCTGCAGTCGCGTATCGCGGACATGACGTTCCCGCCGGAGAAGGTGGTAGGCGGTGCGGCTGCGCTGATGGAAGAAGTGGCGGCGACGAAGCTGTCGGGCGAGGAAGATCGTTACAGCCACACTGATCTGTATGATTTCCAGGGCAACGTTGACGGGTCGAAGAAGATCGTCGATCTGTTCAAGCCGCAGTTGGAGCAGTCGGACAAGGCGTTCGTGGCGAAGGTGGAGAAGAACTTTGCGACCGTGGACAAAATCCTGGCGAAGTACAAGACCAAGGACGGTGGCTACGAGACGTACGATAAGGTGAAGGAGCAGGACCGCAAGGCGCTGGCGGGTCCGGTCAATACGCTGGCTGAAGATCTGTCGCAGATGCGCGGAAAATTGGGTTTGAACTGATTTAGATGCGCTGAAAAGCCCGTTTGCCGAGAGATTGGCAATCGGGCTTTTTTATGGGCGCGCCGTTTGTTGGATTGGAGCTCTATCCATTATTTGTGTTTGCTGAAGTTATGGTTCCGCCCTTACGGCGGGTCACTTTTGGCAAAAGCGCCCCAAAAGTAACCAAAAACGCTTTGCTCCCGGTTGGGCCCGACTTCGTCGGGTTCCTTCACTCCGGCCTCGCTCCGTGCGCCCGCGCCGAACGGGCATCCATGCCCTGACGGCGCTCTCGCCGCATCCATGCGGCTCGGCCCACTCCGCAAGACCTGCGTTCAGCCTGCACCCAAGTCGCGATTGGCGGTGTTTGAGCCTTTTGCGTATTAAGATCAAAAGCAGATCAAGGGCTTCCCGGCTAAAGCCGGTCCTACGGTGACCGCGGTGTTTGTAGGACTGGCTTTAGCCGGGAATGGACGCGGAGCGTCCTCAGATGCATACCCACGCAGAGCGTGGGCACCATCAGAGGGAATGAATGCGGTGTCAGTAGGACCGGCTTCAGCCGGGAAGAGGCCAGCCCAGGCGCCAGCAATTTTGCTGACCGCACCCCCATCCTGTGGAGCGAGCTTGCTCGCGAATGCTGCATTTCAAACACCAATTATTTGACGGCTGTACCAATGCCTTCGCGAGCAAGCTCGCTCCCACAAGTCCCCAGTATCCTCAGACCGCAATCCGCTTTTGATCTGCTTCTGATCTGCTTCTGATCTGCTTCTGATCTGCTTCTGATCTGCTTCTGATCTGCTTCTGATCTGCTTCTGATCTGCTTCTGATCTGCTTTTGATCTTCATACGCAAAAAGCCCAGACACCGCAGAACGCGACTTGGGTGCAGGCCGAACGCAGACGACGCGCAGTGGGCTGAGCCGCATGGATGCGGCGAGAGCGCCGTCAGGACATGGATGTCCGTTCGGCGCGGGCCCACGGAGCGTCGTCGGAGTGAGGGAACCCGACGAAGTCGGGCCAAACCAGGAGCAGGCACCCTTGGTTACTTGGGGTGCTTTTCCAAGTAACTCGCCGAAGGCGAAACCCGAGGCCGTTAGGCCGACGCTTGTGATCTTGATCTTGATCTTGATCTTGATCCTAAAAAGCCCGGGCTCAAATCCCGCTAAACCAGTTGTACCCCTGATCCTCCCAATACCCCCCGGGATAATCATTGCTCACCACAATCTCAACGATGTGCTTCGGATTCTTGAACCCCAGCTTCGTCGGCACCCTCACCCGCAACGGATAACCATACTCCGGCGGCAGCGCCACCTCGGCAAAATCAAGTGCCAGCAGCGTCTGCGGATGCAACGCCGTCGGCATATCCAGACTCGAGTAATACCGATCCGCGCACTTGAACCCGACAAACTTCGCCGTCGTATCTGCCCCCACATGCTCCAGGAACGTGCGCAACGGCACACCGCCCCACTGCCCGATCGCGCTCCAGCCTTCCACACAGATCAAGCGGGTGATATCACTGCGCTGGGGCAACTTACGCAATCCCTCCAGCGTCCACGGCGCCTTGTCGCGCACCAGCCCCGACACACCCAGCTTCCAGTCCGCCGTGTCCAGCTCCGGAATATCATCCTCGCTGTAAAACGCATTGAACGGGAACGGATTACGGACCTGATCCTTGGTGAACGTCGGCGCCAGCTTCTGCCCGCTGAACAGCCAGGCCTGAATCCGATCGTTCCAGCGCGACATGCTCCACAGCACCTTATCCACCTGATCGCCGTCCTGCAGGTTGCAACCGGTGAGCATCGCCATCGCGCCCACGGTCAGCCCGCCTTTCAGGAAATGCCGACGCTGCAGGCTCTCCAGCTGGATCTGCTGGGCCGGCTCCAGTTTGATGCGCGCAATGGCGCGTTTCTTAGGCTCAATCATGCTCGACCTTCCCGCTCTCAATCCCACGCGTACCGCCGGTGATCATCGGCATCAGGGTTTTCGGCACCATCAGCACCAACGCCAGATGCACCACCACGAACGCGCCAATGAACGCCATCGCCGCAAAATGCACGTACCGGGCGAAGTCGTAGCCGCCGAACACGGCAGTCAATTCCTGCAACTGAATGGGCTTCCAGATCGCCAGCCCCGTCAGCACGATCAACACGCCGGCGGCCAGCACCAGCCAATACATCAGGCGCTGCACGGCGTTGTAGACGCCCTTCTCGTGCTTGAGTCGAAAACGCAGGGCATCGAGCATGTCGCGCTTGACGGCCTTGGGGGTGACCGGCAGGAAGTCGCGCTTGAAATGCCGGGTGAACAGGCCGTACAGCACGTAGATCAAGCCGTTGATCACCAACAGCCACATCACTGCGAAGTGCCACGCCAGCGCGCCGCCCAGCCAGCCGCCCAGGGTGAAATCCCGGGGGAACGTGAAGCTGAACAGCGGCGATGCGTTGTAAATGCCCCACCCGCTCATGAACATGCAGACCATGCCGAAGGCATTGATCCAGTGCGTCAGGCGGATGGGCCATGGATGAATTCTGGTTTTTTTCATGGTGCGAGACTCATCACGGATTCGGTGAAAGCGGCGCCGTGAGACGCCGCAACCCGCTTACATCGGCGGCTGGAAGCCGTCTTTGCCGACCGCGACACCGCGTGCGGTCTTGCCGTCTTCGCCCGGGAACACGACGATTTTCGCGCCCTTGACCAGCTCATCGACCTTGCCCGACTGCACGTAGGCAATGGGCACGTCTTCCGGCACGACCAGCTGCTTCTCGCCGCCTTTGTAGCCGACGCTCAGGGTACGGCCGTTGGCCTTGCCGCTCAGCTTGCCGACGGTGCCATTGGTCATGGTGCCGGTGGTGCCGTCAGCGTTTTCCCAACCGTAGTGGCCTTCACCGCTGCCTTTCAGGCTCGGTTCGAACACCGTCACTTCCAGGGCCTTCAGCGTGCCGTCGGGCTGTGGGGTGGCGGCGGAGCCGATGAAGCTGTCCGCTTTGATCGACGCGATGTCGGTCTTGGAGACCAGACGGATGCCGGTCTTGTCGGTCAGGCCAATGCTCTGATGGGCGCCGGAGCGGGTGGTGAAATTCAGGGTGTTGCTGTCGACGCTGTCGACCGTCCCGCGCAGTGGCTTGACCACCGGCATGTCACCGGCGGCCATGCCGGCGGCGGATGCCATGACGGCGGCGCTGAGCATCAGCATGCCGAACGTGGTGGTCAGGGCTGTCTTCATCTTCATCGGTGGATTCCTTCAGGCAGTTGGGGAAAGGTGAAGCTGAGGGTCATGTGTGTTGCATGAAGGCCATCCTGTACCCGCAACCGGCACCCGACAATGACCGCCCGATTACATTTTTGTCATTCAAGCACACCAGCGTTGAGCGTGTCCGCCAGGGCGCAATCAATGACAAAAATGTAACCGACCGCGCGCCATCCGTTGGTTACACTCCACATCCGGCGCGGCCTGCAGCCCTTCGCGCCGCTTCTGTCCAATCTGATCACCCACCTGACAGCCCACGCCGGCGACGCTGCCAATGACGTGAAGCGAGCCTGACCGACGATGCACATTCTGCTTATCGAAGACGACACCAAGACTGGCGAGTACCTGAAGAAGGGCCTCACCGAGTCCGGTTACAAAGTCGACTGGACCCAGCACGGCACCGACGGCCTGCACATGGCCCTGGAGCACAGCTACGACCTGCTGGTGCTGGACGTCATGCTGCCGGGCATCGACGGCTGGCAGATCATTGAAATCCTGCGGGCGAAGCAGGACGTGCCGGTGCTGTTTCTCACCGCCCGCGATCAGTTGCAGGACCGCATCCGGGGCCTCGAACTGGGCGCCGACGATTACTTGGTCAAGCCGTTCTCGTTTACCGAACTGCTCCTGCGCATACGCACCATCCTGCGGCGAGGGGTGGTGCGCGAGGCCGATCATTTCCACCTCGCCGATCTTGAACTGGACCTGCTGCGCCGTCGGGTCACGCGCCAGCAACAGGTCATCACCCTGACCAACAAGGAGTTCGCGCTGCTGCATCTGTTTCTGCGCCGCGAGGGCGACGTGCTGTCGAGGGCGCAGATCGCTTCGGAAGTCTGGGACATGAATTTCGACAGCGACACCAACGTCGTCGACGTGGCGATCAAGCGCCTGCGCAGCAAGGTTGACATGCCCTACCCGATCAAACTCATCCACACCGTGCGCGGCATCGGTTACGTCTGTGAGGTGCGGCCATGCGAGCCCGACGCCAGCCATCCCTGACCCTGCGCGCGACCCTGGCGTTTTCGGTGGTGGCCATGCTCGCCGTCGCCAGCGCCGGCATGTACCTCTACGAGACCATGAAGGGCGCGGTCATGACCCGCAGCGACCATGCGGTGCTGGCGCGCCTGGATCACTTTCGCAAACTGCTGCAGTACGACCTGACCCTGACCACGCTGCAAAGCAGCCCGCAGCTGTTCGAGAACATGCTCGACAGCGAAGACGACATTTTCATCATCGCCGAGCCGGGCAAGCCTGCGGTGATCATGGTCAATCCGCTGCATGCGCCGCTGCCGCCAATGCCGGTGGTGCCGGCCAACATGCCGCTGGGCGTGGCCGACATGCGCGGCGGCCTGCTGGATTCCGGCGTGCCGATGCGCGCGGCGACGGTCGAAGCGGTGTCCGGCGGCAAGGTTGTGCACCTGACGGCCGCGCACATTGCGGTCAAGGAGATGGCCACCCTGGCGGGCTTCCGTAACCGCATCCTGCTCGCCGTTTCGCTCGCGTTTGTGCTGACGGCGTTGCTCGGATATGTGTTGCTGCGACGGGGTCTGCGGCCGTTGCGCAGAATGGCCAGCCATGCCGCAGCCATCACCCCGGCGCAATTGGACAGCCGCATGGACAACCGCGACACACCGGTGGAGCTGCAGCAACTGGGCGAGGCGTATAACGCGATGCTCGACCGGCTTGCCGATGGCTATCAGCGGCTGACGCAGTTTTCCGCCGACCTGGCCCATGAGATCCGCACGCCGGTGGGTTCGTTGATGGGGCATTGCCAGGTGGCCCTGCGGCAACCGCGCACCGAGGATGAGTACCAGGCGTTGCTGGCCTCGAACCTGGAGGAGCTGGAACGCATCTCGCGAATGGTCGAAAGCATCCTGTTCCTGGCGCGCGCCGATGAAGCCCAGGCCGCGCTCAATCGCCAGACGCTGGACCTGGCGGATGAAATGCAACGGGTCGCGGGCTATTTCGAAGGGTTGGCGGAAGAACGGGACATCGCCCTGCACACCGAAGGCGACGCTCGGATCGAGGCCGATCCGCTGCTGCTGCGAAGGGCCCTGAGCAATCTGGTGGCCAACGCGATCCGCTACGCCGACGAAGGCAGTGTGATTGACATTCGCGTAATCGAGAGCCGAGTGGTTGAGAACGGCAGGCAGTGCCGCATCGAAGTAGAGAACCAGGGCCCGACGCTGGACGGCGCCACCCTGGGCAAACTGTTTGACCGTTTCTATCGCGGCGACGCCTCACGGCACCAGAGCTCCGATTCCAACGGACTCGGCCTGGCGATCGTGGCCGCGATCATGCAGTTGCATGGCGGCGAAGTGTCGGTCAATCAGCCTGCGCCGGGGCGGATCTGTTTCGCACTGATGTTCCCGCGCCAGCCCGGAGCCCGGCTGCTGTAGCCCTCACGCCTTCTTGTCGTGGGTGGCCTGCAGTTTGTAGAACGTCGCCGCCCCGCCTTCGGTGGCATAGCCAGCGTTGTCCTGGGTGTACACGCCCGCCTTGAAATACAGCGGCTTGCCTTTCCAGGTCAGGTCCAGCTTGGCGCCCCACTGCATGTCGTAGGCATTGACGGTCAGGTTGCCAGCCTGGGTCAGGTGGATGGTGTAAGTGAAGCGTTGCTTGAGCAGCACGCCGGTTGCCACTTGAATGACTTCGGGCTCGGACGTCGGCGTCGCGCGATACTTCACCACGAGGTTGCCGGTCTTGGTTTTTTCCTTGTACTGGTATTCGAGCTTGAGCAGCGGCTCGGTACTGCCAAAGGCGTGGATCTGACCGATGACGATTTTGCCCGAAGAAGGCACTTGGTCCACGGTGAGCGCGGCACGCAGGAAGTTGTCCGCGTCAGAGTAGGTCCAGTTGTGAACCGCACCGTTGGCGTAGGTTTCACGCAGCTCCGTGCGGGGAAATTTGGCATTGTCAGTCCTTGACCCTGTAACCGGCGCCCAGAAGAACAGCGTGTCCCCTGAACGGAAGTAACCATCCTGGTAACCGCCGACGAGTTTCGGCGTGTCGATGGTGGCGGCTGCGATACCGACCGGTATAGAAAGATTCCAGATGGCGAGATCAATCATGGGTGCACTCATGGTGCGCGAGGCGCACAGCAAAGAAGGTGTCTGGAACAGGCCTGTCACTGCCGTTCCCGTCATCTTTGCTATCGGCTGAACCGTTTGATCTTTAGTCGCCCCCGGAGTCAAGAAACCGCCGAACCTGCAGAAGCAGCCCCCAAAGAAAGCACAGTGCCACTATTGAGGCAAAGTGGCTCATTGCCCTCATGTTTTGCCCAACCAGCGGAAACCGGGGAGAAGGGCTAATAATTTGGCGCCATTTTTTTGGAGGAGCGCTTAGACGACGCTCAGAAAATTAGTTCAGCCAGCGAGGATTCAGCCGACAGACGGTATCGGAAAATTCCTGCTTCGGGTCGTCCCGCCTTCCTACCCAGCGATCAGAGCCATCTGGCGCGCCCCATACTCTCTGTCAGACATCCGGCCAGACCGTCCTGCGACAATCCGCCCGGCGCCCCAGGACAGATTCCATTTGACGACCCCACAGTGTTACAAGATATTATTAGTTAGCAACCTAATAATGCAGCGCCTAATCATTCAGGCCCTAACCAAACCCCGTACCGTTCCAATGGCCTCTTCATGAATCCTGACACCCTGCAAATGCGCATCACCGGCGGCGTCGTCGCGGCCTCCCGGCAGTGGCGTCGTGTCTGCCAGACCACGCTGATCAACGTTGGCGTCACCGAAGCCTGCGCCGGCCCGTTGCTGATGATCGCGCGCCTGGGTGAAGGCGTGCGTCAGGTGACGGTGGCCCAGGCCTGCGGGCTGGAAAGCCCCTCACTGGTGCGCCTGCTCGATCAGCTGTGCAAGGCCGGACTGGTGCAGCGCACCGAAGACCCCACCGACCGCCGCGCCAAAGCCTTGAGCCTGACCGATCAGGGCCGGGCGTTGGCCAACGCCATTGAGGAGGAGCTGATCCGCCTGCGCCGCGACATCTTCAGCAACGTCGATCCCGCCGACTTGGAGGCAACGTTACGGGTGTTCAACGCCATCGCCCAAGCCACGCCAATGGCGCCGGAGTCGTCATCTTGAGCGGCAGGTTCAACGGGTTTTTCGACGGCGTACCGCCGGGTCGCGACTGGTTCTACGGCGTGCGCACGTTCGCGGCGTCGATGCTGGCGCTGTACATCGCGCTGATGATGGAACTGCCCCGCCCCTATTGGGCGATGGCAACGGTGTACATCGTTTCCAGCCCGTTCGTGGCGCCGACCAGTTCCAAGGCGCTGTACCGCGCCGCCGGCACGCTGCTCGGCGCCGCAGCGTCGGTGGTGCTGGTGCCGATGTTCGTGCAGACGCCGTTTTTGCTGGCCGTGGTCATCGCACTGTGGACCGGCACCCTGCTCTTCTTGTCCCTGCACTTGCGCACCGCCAACAGCTACGCGCTGATGCTGGCGGGTTACACCATGCCGCTGATTTCCTTCCCCGTGGTCGACAACCCCCAGGCGGTGTTCGACATCGCCGTCTCGCGCACCGAGGAAATCTTCCTCGGTATCGTCTGCGCCGCGGTGGTCGGCGCGATGTTCTGGCCGCGTCGGCTGGCGCCGGTGCTCGTCGACGCCATGGGCAAGTGGTTCAAGGACGCCTCGGCCTACAGCGACCTGTTCCTCTCGCGCAGCGCCACGCCGGAAGCCGTCGGCGGCCTGCGCACGGCCATGGTCGGGACCTTCAACAGCCTGGAGCTGATGATCGGCCAATTGCCCCACGAAGGCGCCCATCGCCAGACCGTGCGCAACGCCAAGGAACTGCGCGGACGGATGATTCATCTGCTGCCGGTCATCGACGCCCTGGACGATGCACTCTGGGCGCTGGAGCGGCGTTCGCCCGAGCACGTCGCCGACCTCGCCCCGCTGCTGATCGAGTGCCGCAACTGGGTCGAGCAGACCGCAGAAGGTGCACCGATCACGTATTGGAAAGCCCTGCACACCGAGCTTGATCGCCTGCAACCCACCCCTGCACAGATTGACGATCGCCGGCACCTGCTGCTGTCGAACGCGCTTTATCGCCTGCGCGAGTGGATTGACCTGTGGCAGGACTGCCGCAGCCTGCAGCACGCCATCGAAACCGATGATCACTCGGCGTGGCGCGCGGTGTATCGCCATTGGCGGCTGGGGCGACTGTCGCCGTTTCTCGATCGCGGGATGATGCTGTATTCGGTGGCGACCTCGGTCAGCGCCATCATCGTCGCGTCGGTGCTGTGGATCTTGCTGGGCTGGCAGGATGGCGCGAGCGCGGTGGCGCTGGCGGCGGTGTCGTGCAGCTTCTTCGCGGCGATGGACGACCCGGCGCCGCAGATCTACCGCTTCTTCTTCTGGACCATGATGTCGGTGATCTTCGCCAGCCTCTATCTGTTCGTGGTGCTGCCCAACCTGCACGACTTCCCGATGCTGGTGCTGGCGTTTTCAGTGCCGTTCATCTGCGTCGGCACCCTGACCGTTCAGCCGAAGTTCTACCTCGGCACGCTGCTGACCATCGTCAACACTTCGTCCTTCATCAGCATCCAGAGCGCCTACGACGCCGATTTCGTCAACTTCGTCAATTCCAACCTGGCCGGGCCGGCGGGTCTGGCATTCGCCTTCGTCTGGACGCTGATCGTCAGGCCGTTCGGCACCGAAGTGGCGGCCAGGCGCCTGACCCGCTTCAGCTGGCGCGACATCGTCTCCCTCAGCGAAGACGCCACCCTGGCCGAGCACCGGCACATGGGCGTGCGCATGCTGGACCGGCTGATGCAGCACCTGCCGCGCCTGGCGATCACCGCGCAGGATTCCACCACTGCACTGCGCGAAGCGCGGGTTGCCCTGAACATGCTGGACTTGCTGGCCTACATGCCGCGGGTCGACCCGGCGCCGCGCCAATTGCTGCGCCAGGTCGCGACCGAAGTCGGTGCGCATTTCCGCGCCTGCCTGAAAGCCCGGGAGCGTTTGCCCGCCCCTAAAGGTCTGTTGATGACCATGGACCGCGCCCGCCGCGCGCTGGCGTTCAACGGCGAAAATGATGACGACGCGCGGCTGAATCTGCTGCACGCCCTCAGTGGCTTGCGCCTGGCGCTGCTGCCGGGTGTGGAGATCGTCGATGTGCTCGCCGAGCAGGAAGAACAACCGCCCTATGGCATCGATGGAGCGCCCTTATGATCGGTGATGTGGACATCAGCGGGATCTTCCTGCCGACCTTTCTGGTGCTGATGGGCATCGCTTACCTGATTTTTCTGGTGGTGCACGCCGTGTTGACGCGCGCCCGCTTCTACCGCCTGGTCTGGCACCGGGCTTTGTTCAACGTCGGTCTATACGCTCTGTTGCTCGGCGTCGTGGATACCCTAAGTCGATACCTGATGAAATGAAAAAACCTCTACTGACGCTGGGCCGCGTGGTCCTGACCCTGCTGGTTGTCACCCTCGCCGCGATCGTCGTGTGGCGCATGGTGATGTATTACATGTACGCGCCCTGGACCCGCGACGGGCACATCCGCGCCGACGTGATCCAGATCGCGCCGGACGTTTCCGGACTGATCGAAAAGGTCGCGGTGAGCGACAACCAATTGGTCAAGAAAGGCCAGTTGCTGTTCACCATCGATCAGGACCGTTTCCGTCTCGCCTTGCGTCAGGCCCAGGCCACGGTCGCGGAGCGCAAGGAAACCTGGGAGCAGGCCCAGCGCGAAAACCGGCGTAACCGCAGCCTCGGCAATCTGGTGGCCCGCGAGCAACTGGAAGAAAGCCAGTCCAGGGAAGCCCGCGCGTTGTCGGCCCTGAACGAAGCCCAAGTGGCGGTCGATTCGGCGCAACTGAACCTGGACCGCTCGGTGATCCGCAGCCCGGTGGACGGCTACCTCAACGACCGTGCGCCCCGGGACCGCGAATTCGTCAGCGCCGGGCGGCCGGTGCTGTCGGTGGTGGACAGCAACTCCTTCCACATCGACGGCTACTTTGAAGAAACCAAACTGGACGGGATTCACATCGGCTCCGGCGTGGACATCCGCGTGATCGGCGACAACGCCCGCCTGCGCGGCCATGTGGTGAGCATCGTCGCCGCCATCGAAGACCGCGACCGCAGCAGCGGCTCGAACCTGCTGCCCAACGTCAATCCGGCGTTCAGCTGGGTGCGTCTGGCCCAGCGGATTCCGGTGCGCATTGCCTTTGATGAAGTGCCGGCGGATTTCCGCATGATTGCCGGGCGCACGGCGACGGTATCGATCATCGATGACGCCCGCGCTGACAACGATGCCGGCAATGAACCCGTCCAGCCGGGAGCGCCGAAATGAAACACCGCGCACGCCTGCTCACCGTCGGCATGGGCTTGCTGCTGTCGGCTTGCACCGTGGTCGGCCCGGATTACACGCTGCCTGAGAAAGCCGCCGTGAATCGACCCGATCTGCAAGGCGAGCTGGCCGGTTCGTCGACCAATGTGGTGTCGGCGCCGGTGCCGGCTGACTGGTGGCGGCTGTATCACGATCCGAAGCTTGATGAATTGGTGGGTCAGGCGCTGGTGTCGAGCACCGATTTGCGCGTCGCGGCGGCGAACCTGCAACGGGCGCGCTTTCAGATGAACGAAGCCGATGCGGCCGGCGGCTGGAGCGGCACGGCCAAAGCCGGTGCGCAGCGCTTGCAGGAGTCCGGCCAGGCCTATCTGCAGCCGGAGAAAGTACCGGTGGCGAACGTCGGCGATGTCGGCCTGACCACTTCGTATCAGTTCGACCTGTTCGGCGTGCTGCAGCGCGGGATCGAAGCGGCCCAGGCCAACGCCGACGCGACCCAGGCGGCGGCCGACACGGCGCGCATCACGTTGGTGGCCGATGTGGTCCGCGCGTACACCCAGGTGTGCGCCGCCAACGAAGAACGCAACATCGCCCTGCACTCCCTCGACCTGCAGAAGCAGGGCCTGAGCCTGACCCAACGCCTGCGCGATGCCGGCCGTGGCGATGAAACCCAGGTGACGCGCTCGCAAACCCAGTTCCGCTCGCTGCGTGCTGACTTACCGCGTTATGAAGCGGCGCAGAAGTCGGCGTTGTATCGGTTGTCGATGCTCCTCGCCCGGCCGCTGAACCAGTTGCCGCAAGGGGTGGCGGAATGCGCCGAGCTGCCGCACATCGCTCAAGTCATGCCGGTGGGCGATGGCGCCGCGCTGCTCAAGCGTCGCCCCGATGTCCGTCAGGCAGAACGCCGCCTGGCGATGTCGACCGCGGCCATTGGTGTGGCGACCGGCGAGTTGTATCCGGACATCAGCATCGGCGCGACCGTGGGCACTGTGGGGATTCTCGATGAACTGGGCGATCCGTCGACCAATCGCTGGGGCTTTGGTGGGGTGATCAATTGGACCATCCCGTCCAATGGCGCACGGGCGCGAATTCACATCGCCGAAGCGTCGAATCAGGTGGCGCTGGCGCGTTTTGATGGCGTGGTGCTGAACGCGATCCGCGAAGCCCAGACCGGGCTGTCGCAATACACCGCGCTGCTGGAACGCCGCGATGCGTTGGTTGAAACCGAGGAGTCGGCGCGCCAGGCTGCGGACCAGACCCATCGGTTCTTCCTGGCCGGCCGCGAATCCTTCCTCGCCGACCTGCAAGCCACCCGCGCCTACACCGACGTCACCGCGCAACTGGCGGCGGCGAATACCCAAGTGGCAATGGGACAGATCGACCTGTTTCTGGCGCTGGGCGGGGGTTGGGAGAACGGGCATCAGTGAGTTCTCGCGGGTTGGCACGCACTGCTTTTTGTGGGACCGGCTTTAGCCGGGAAGGCGTCATGTGTCACACCGCGAGATTGTTGTCGCCTACACCGGCCTCTTCCCGGCTGAAGCCGGTCCTACAATAGATACGCAGTCACGCTCACGCACTGCGCACTCGCTTGAAATTGAACCCCTGCCGGCCGGTACTGCCTGACTCTTAATCATTCAGTCCTATCCGCCCGGAGGCACCCCCGATGCGCACGCTTGAACTGGCAGACAAAACCGTCCCCGTTATCGGTCAGGGCACCTGGCACATGGGTGAGGACCGCCATCAGTTCGAGGCGGAAGTCTCGGCGCTGCAACTGGGCATCGACCTCGGTCTGACGCTGATCGACACCGCCGAGATGTACGGCGAAGGCGGCGCCGAGAAAGTCGTCGGCCAGGCCATCGCCGGGCGCCGCGACGAGGTCGTGCTGGTGAGCAAGGTCTACCCGCACAACGCCAGCCGCGCGGGCATTCCGGCGGCGTGCGAGCGCAGCCTCAAACGCATGAACACCGACTATATCGATCTGTATTTGCTGCACTGGCCCGGTCAGTACCCGTTGGAAGAAACCGTTGAAGCCTTCGAGCGTCTGCGTGAAGCGGGCAAGATCGGTCGCTGGGGCGTGTCCAATTTCGACGTGTCAGACCTGCTTGAGCTCGACGCGTTGGGCCTCGGCGGCGGGTGCGCCACCAACCAGGTGCTGTACAACCCGGAAGAGCGCGGCATCGAATACGACTTGCTGCCTTGGATGCAAACCGCCCGGATGCCGCTGATGGCGTACTGCCCGATCGGCCAGGCCGGCAACTTGCTGATGAACCCTGCCATCCTCGAAGTCGCCGAGCGCCACGACGCCACCCCGGCGCAGATCAGCTTGGCGTGGGTACTGCGTCAGGACGGCGTGATCGCCATTCCCAAGGCCGTCACTCCCCATCACCTGGAGTTGAACGCTGCGGCGGTTGATATCGAGCTGTCCATCGAGGATGAATTGCTGATTGATACCTCATGGCCGGCGCCCCTGCGCAAGACGCGGCTGTCAATGGTCTGAACAAGATCGCTGACAGACACAAACCGTCACAAAACTGTCAAAACCCCTTGCGATGATGCCGCTTTCGATCTCGTGCCCTGCGGGGCACTTCCCGTCTGCGAGCCTTCATGAATCAACGCATTGCCCATCACCAGGACTCAGATCTGTTTGGCTTGCTGTACGGGTTCCGCTTCCGTCCGGAGGAACCCGGCCGTGAGCTGGATTCGACGTCTGCGCTGGAGTGCCTGCGCCACCCGACCGAGCCCGACGAGTTCGTCTGGCTGCACCTGAATCTCGCACACGCCAGCTGCGAACGCTGGCTGAAAACCAACCTCGACCTGCCCGACGAATTCCTCGAAGCCCTGCACGAAGGCTCACGCTCCACGCGCATCGAACACGTCGACTCCGCCCTGCTCGCGGTGGTCAACGACGTGGTCTTCGACTTCAACCGCATCTCCACCGACATCGCCACATTGTGGGTGTGCGTGCGCAGCAACCTGATGATTTCCGCACGCCATCAGCCGCTGCGCTCGGTAGACCGGCTGCGCTCCTCGGTCAAACAAGGCGAAACCTTCCGCTCCCCCCTTGAACTGCTCGCCCACCTGCTGCGCGATCAGAGCGACGTGCTGAGTCAGTTCATGCGCAAGACCAGCCTCAGCGTTGACAAAATCGAAGACCAACTCCTCTCCCAACGCCTGAGCAACAACCGCTCGGAGCTCGGCGCCATGCGTCGAGTGCTGGTGCGCCTGCAGCGGCTGCTGGCGCTGGAGCCCGGCTCGCTGATGCGCCTGCTGCACCGACCGCCGCAATGGCTGCTGGAAGACGACCTGCAAGAACTGCGGCAATCCACCGAAGAGTCGGCGCTGGTGATCAGCGACCTCACCGCCCTGGGCGAACGGATCAAACTGCTGCAGGAAGAAATCGCCGCCAACCTCAACGAACAAAGCAGCCGCACGCTGTTCACCCTCACCGTCGTGACCGTGCTGGCGCTGCCGATCAACATCGTCGCGGGTTTCTTCGGCATGAACGTCGGCGGCATCCCCCTGGCCAGCGATCCCCACGGGTTCTGGGTGCTGGTCGCGCTGGTGGCAACCTTTACGTTTATTGCGGGACGGTGGGCGTTTCGCAAGAGTCGGGATTATTGACGGCAGCATTATTGGCGCGCCCACTGGTCCCTAACCCCAGTAAATCCAGCCAAAACGTGACCCGTGTCGCATCTCTGTCACATTTTGTAATGATCATGGTCACCATCCCACCTCAACAGGATCGCGACCCATGGCAACCCCCTCACTGGCTCAACGCCCTCTGCAACAGGGGCCCGGACTGAGTGCTCAATTCGGGCGCAAGCCTGGCGTGCTGACGATGGTGATTTTCTGCGTCGTACTGGTATTGGGCCTGTTTTACACCGGCTACAGCCTCAAGCAGGACATGGACGATCTGGGTACCGTCGTGCTGACCTGGACGCCGTTCATTCTGCTCGGCGTGGCGCTGGTCATCGCGCTCGGCTTTGAGTTCGTCAACGGTTTCCACGACACCGCCAACGCTGTCGCCACCGTCATCTACACCCACTCCCTGCCGCCGAACTTCGCCGTGGTCTGGTCGGGAACGTTCAACTTCCTGGGTGTGCTGTTTTCCAGCGGCGCGGTGGCGTTCGGCATCATTGCCCTGCTCCCGGTCGAGCTGATCCTGCAAGTCGGCTCATCGGCGGGATACGCGATGATCTTCGCCCTGCTGATCGCGGCGATCCTGTGGAACCTCGGCACCTGGTGGCTGGGTCTGCCGGCCTCCTCTTCCCACACACTCATCGGCTCGATCATCGGCGTCGGTATCGCCAACGCCTTGATGCACGGCCGCGACGGCACCAGCGGCGTGGACTGGTCTCAGGCGACCAAAGTCGGTTATTCCCTGCTGCTCTCGCCGCTGGTGGGCTTCACCTGCGCCGCGCTGTTGCTGATGGCGCTGCGCATGTTCGTGAAGAACCGCGCGCTGTACAAAGCGCCGGAAGGCAACAAGCCGCCACCGATCTGGATTCGCGGCCTGCTGATCCTGACCTGCACCGGCGTCTCATTCGCCCACGGCTCGAACGACGGTCAGAAAGGCATGGGCCTGATCATGCTGATTCTGGTGGGCACGCTGCCGATGGCCTACGCGTTGAACCGCGCCATGCCGGCCGACCAGTCGGTGCAGTTCGCGGCGGTCGCCCAAGTCACCCAACAGGCCCTGAGCAAAGCGGCGCCCCTGCCCGCGCCGGCCGATTCCCGACAGACACTTTCCGTTTACATCCGCGACAAGCAGGCGACCCCTGAACTGGTCCCGGCGCTGGCCGTCATGGCCGGCAAGATCGGCGATCAGGTCGCCAGTTACGGGTCACTGGCCAAGGTGCCGGCCGAGGCCACCGCCAACGTGCGGAACGACATGTACCTGACCTCCGAAGCCATCCGCCTGATGGACAAAAACAAGGTCGGCAACTTCGACGCGGACACCCAGGCCAAAGTCGACACGTTCAAACAGCAGATTGATACCGCGACGCGCTTCATTCCGCTGTGGGTCAAGGTGGCGGTAGCGATCGCGCTGGGCCTGGGCACCATGGTGGGCTGGAAACGCATCGTGATCACCGTCGGTGAGAAAATCGGCAAGACTCACCTGACCTACGCCCAGGGCGCATCGGCGGAAGTCGTCGCGATGCTGGCCATTGGTGCAGCGGACATGTATGGATTGCCGGTGTCGACCACCCACGTTCTGTCCTCCGGGGTGGCCGGCGCCATGGTCGCCAACGGCTCCGGCCTGCAGATGCGCACCCTGCGCAATCTGGCGATGGCATGGGTGCTGACCCTGCCTGCCGCGATCCTGTTGTCGGGCAGCCTGTACTGGCTGTTCACCCAGATTTTCTGATTTCGAAAAGTCTCCCGTACTCTCTTTCAGGCGCTTCGGCGCCTGTTTTTTTTGCGCGGTGCTTTTCAGTGGGACCGGCTTCAGCCGGGAAGAGGCCTGTGTCGACACCCTCAATCCTGCGGCGTGACGCCCGCCGCCTTCCCGGCTAAAGCCGGTCCCACAAAGCGCGCTCCTGCTAGTTTATTCGCCACTCAAGCATTCTTTTCCCCCTTGATAACCAAGAAACAGGGCATATCACGAAAGGTTATAAAAATATGGAATTCAGTTCTTTTACGGAATAAATCGGAGCCTTTATAACGGGTGCACTTGTCACAAGCCCACCGATTCCGCTCGAAGGATTTCTCATGGATGTTTTCTGGTTTCTACCGACACACGGCGACGGCCATTACTTGGGCACGACCAAGGGCGCGCGCCCGGTCACGCTCAATTACCTGAAGCAGGTCGCCCAGGCCGCCGATGATCTGGGTTACCACGGCGTGCTGATTCCGACCGGCCGTTCCTGCGAAGACTCCTGGGTGATCGCCTCGGCCCTCGTGCCGTTGACCGAGCGTTTGCGTTACCTGGTGGCGATTCGTCCCGGGATCATTTCTCCGACCGTTTCCGCGCGCATGGCCGCGACCCTGGATCGCTTGTCCGGCGGACGCCTGCTGATCAACGTCGTGACCGGCGGAGACCCTGATGAGAACCGTGGCGATGGCAGCTTCCTTGATCACAGCGAGCGCTACGAAGTCACCGACGAATTCCTGAAGATCTGGCGCCGCGTGTTGCAGGGCGAAGCCGTGGACTTCGAAGGCAAGCACCTGAGAGTGCAGAACGCCAAAGCCCTGTATCCGCCGATCCAGAAGCCCTATCCGCCGCTGTATTTTGGTGGTTCCTCCGAGGCAGCCCACGAACTGGCCGCCGAGCAGGTCGACGTTTACCTTACTTGGGGCGAGCCCCCTGCCGCTGTGGCCGAGAAGCTGGCGGACGTGCGTGAGCGCGCCGCCCGCAACGGCCGTACCGTCAAGTTCGGCATCCGTCTGCACGTGATCGTCCGGGAAACCAGCGAAGAAGCCTGGAAAGCCGCCGACACCCTGATCGAGCACATCAGCGACGACACCATCGCCGCCGCACAGAAATCTTTTTCCCGTTTCGACTCCGAAGGCCAGCGCCGCATGGCCGCATTGCACGACGGCCGTCGCGACAACCTGGAAATCGCCCCCAACCTGTGGGCCGGCGTCGGGCTGGTACGGGGCGGTGCGGGCACGGCGCTGGTGGGTAATCCGCAGGAAGTCGCCGAGCGGATCAAGGAATACGCGGACCTGGGCATCGAAAGCTTCATCTTCTCCGGCTACCCCCATCTGGAAGAAGCCTATCGCTTCGCCGAGCTGGTGTTCCCGCTGTTGCCCGAGCCGTATCGCAGCCTGGCAGGCCGCGGCATCACCAACCTCACCGGCCCGTTCGGCGAGATGATTGCCAACGACTTGCCACCGCAGAAGTAAGTTTCGCCGACCCCCTGGAAACACCCGTTTGCTGCGCAACCGCGCAGCGCGTGGGAAACGGTTGATTTGCCATCGCGACAACGGCCATCGCGACAAGGAGTCCTTCATGACAGCCAGCTTACCGTTCCAACCACAAGTGACCCCCATGCAGCTATTGACCCTACCGGCCTCGCCGGCCCTGGCGACTTCGATTCGTGCCACCGCGCAGGTGTTCGAAGACCCGAGATCCCAGGCGTTGCTGGCCCATATCGAACAAGTCGCGCCCAGCGATGCCAGCGTGCTGATCATCGGCGAAACCGGCACCGGCAAAGAGCTGGTGGCGCGTCACATTCACAACTTGAGCAGCCGTCGTCACCAGCCGTTCGTGGCGGTCAACTGCGGCGCGTTTTCGGAATCACTGGTGGAAGCGGAGCTGTTCGGCCAGGAAAAAGGCGCGTTCACCGGTGCCCTCACCGCCAAGGCCGGCTGGTTTGAAGAAGCCAACGGCGGCACGCTGTTTCTCGACGAAATCGGCGATCTGCCCCTGGCCATTCAGGTCAAGCTGCTGCGCGTCCTGCAGGAGCGCGAAGTGGTGCGGCTGGGCTCGCGCAAGAGCACGCCGATCAACGTGCGGGTGCTGGCCGCGACCAACGTGCAGCTAGAACGCGCGATCAACGCCGGGCACTTTCGCGAAGACCTGTTCTATCGCCTCAACGTCGTCAATCTGGAGCTGAGTACCCTCCGCGAACGGCCGGGCGACATCATGCCGCTGAGCCGGCACTTCATCGACGTCTACAGCCAGCGTCTGGGCTGCGGACCGATCCAGATCAGCGCCGAGGCCGAGCACAAGTTGCGGACCTACGGCTGGCCGGGGAATATTCGCGAGCTGGAAAACGTCATTCACCACACCCTGCTGATCTGCCGCAACGGCGTGATTCAGTCCAGCGATCTGCGCCTGTCGAACCTGCGCCTTGAGCGTCAGGAAGATTCAGCCCCCATCGTCGACGATTCAACCGAAGCGCTGCTGGCCAGGGCGTTCCAGCGGCTGTTCGAGGAGCAGGCCGGCGCGCTGCACGAAAAGGTCGAAGACGCCTTGTTGCGCGCGGCCTATCGCTTCAGCCACTGCAACCAGGTGCACACCGCACAGTTGCTGGGGTTGAGCCGCAATGTGGTGCGCGCGCGGCTGATCAAGATCGGTGAACTGGCCGTCAACAAGCGCCGCCCCGGCGAGCAGACCCAGGGTGAACGGATGCTGCATTTGTCGGTGTGAACCCACAGCGAGGCAACCTGTGGGACTGCGTTCACCCGTGACGCGGTCCTACGATTTCCCCCGCCACTTCGTACGCGTTAAAGATCATCGACGTCGCCCGGTGTTGACGAATCAACTCCCACAAATCCCCTTCGCCCTGCTCGGCGTTTTCGAACGCGCGCTCGCAGTCGGTCTTCGACAGCCATTGCACGTGGCTCAGCACCCGCTGGCGGTCTTCACTGACCTGCACGCTGGCGCGGACAAAACCTGGGTAGGTGCGGGTGAATCGCTCGAAACGCTAGTTGAGCGCCCCGACCAGCCCGGCCTGATGGCGGGGGTCGACGGCGAACTCGACGAACTGACTGAAAGGGAGATGAGCGGCTGCTGGTGTCATGAACGTTCTCCACGGGTGACGGTTGTTGCTGAACAGGATGCTGCGCAAACCGGCATGGCCCCATACGTTTCTTGCGCCGGTGCCCCACTTGCCAAGCCGGTCCGACCAAGCGATGCTGCGCAGGATAAAACCTCCAGTTAACTGGAGGTCAAGCGTCGTTCGGCACACAGGAAGATTGCATGCTCACCCAGGACATCCCGCCCATCGCCCGCGAACTCACCGTCGGCCAGTTGTCCGCGCGCAGCGGCGTGGCCATCACCGCGCTGCGCTTTTATGAGGCCAAAGGCCTGATCAGCAGCCAGCGCAACGCCGGCAATCAGCGGCGCTACCCCCGGGATGTGCTGCGTCGGGTGGCGTTGATCAAAACTGCCCAGCGCCTGGGCATTCCGCTGGCGACCATTCAAACCGCGCTACAAACCCTGCCCCAGGACCGCCCGCCCAGCCTTGACGACTGGACGCGGCTGTCCGAGCGCTGGAAAGCCGATCTGGATGAACGCATCAACCGTCTCACCGCCCTGCGCGACCAGCTCAGTGGCTGCATCGGTTGCGGCTGCCTGTCGATGGAGGCCTGCCCGCTGCGTAACTTCGGTGACAGCCTGAGCGAGCAAGGCGCCGGGCCGCGCCTGCTGGATCAGGATTGAAGGTTTTGCGGACTGACCCGGGTATCGGCAAGAGTCTGGTCGACCAGTGACAGATAATTGCGTCGTGGGGGACGCAATCTCCTGATTATTCAGCTTGGCACGTTGCCCACCGCCGCCAGTCGCGCCGCCAGCAGCTTGGCCTGCAACGCCACGTCGGTCACCGCGGTGCTTTCCCACCACAGCCCGCGCAAGGGCGGGCCCATGGCGTAGAGCCGCGCCGAAATCCGTCCTTCGGCGTCCATGACCGCACCACCCGCGTCGGCGGCAATGCCAAGCGCCAACGGCCCCGGCTGAATCAGGCCACGGGCCAGCAGATTGCGCGGCAAGGCCCGGTCAACCCGGCGCCAGTCGTATTGAATGCCGGTCGAGTTGATCAGCGCTGCGCCACTCTCCGTCGTGGCCATGTCCTGCCCGCGATAGCGAACGCTGATGGAAATCTGCCCGGCCTCGGCGCCCTCCACCCTGAGCAACGAGGCGGCGTGGATGTGCAGGCGCCCTTCGCCGATCAGCCGCTCCAGCAACTTCGCACTGGGCGGCGGCGAGCGGTGATGATGGCTTTCCCACCACGGCCGGACGTGGCGTACGAATTGGCGGCGCTGCAGGTCAGAGGCCTGACTCCACAGCCGTGGAATATGCACGCGCACAGTGTCGAGCGGCGCCTGCCAGTCGATGCCCTGCTCCGCCGCTTGCGCGCACTGCTCGCGCAAGGCCCTGACCAGTTGCCGGGTGCTGCGTATGTTCAGGTCGGCGGCGAGAAAGTCCGGCCATGTCGGCGGTTGGCGGCGAACGTGGGGCAGCAGGCCGTGGCGGGAAAACACGTCAATGGGCCCACGGTGACCGGCTTGCTCCAGGGACACCACGGCGTCGACCATGGTCAGGCCCGAGCCGATGATCAGCACCCGGCCTTGGGGGGCGAGCTGGCCCATAGCATCGACATCCCATGGATCGACGGCAGCGGCGTTGAGGGCGTTTGAATCGCGCTGAGGCGTGCGCGCGGCGGCGAACATGCCCGTTGCCAATACGCCGAATCGGCCAGTCAGGTGTTCGCCGCTGGCGAGGGTCAGGCGCACGCCGGCTGCGTCAGCCTGCAGGTCGGTCACTTCGCCGCGCACGTGCTCGACGGTGGAACCATTGCGCTCGCCGACCACCCGTGCCTCGGCCAGACGCTGCTGAACGTACAGACCGAAAATCCCGCGGGGCGGAAACAGCTCGGCCACCGGCACGTGCTGCTGGTCAGACTCCGGCCAGCCGCCGGCGGCAATGTAGTCGGTCAGCCAGCGGGTGAGATCGTCGACGTCGTCCGGGTCGACGCTCATGCGTGCGGCGTTGCCGTTCAGCGTGTGGCCCGGCTCGGTGGCGCTGTAGGCCTCACCCCGGCCCAACTCGCTGCGTGACTCGACGATGACGATGCGCCGTTGCCCCGGCAGGCGCAGCAGCTGCACCGCGAGCATGGTGCCGCTGAGGCCACCGCCGGTGATGAGGATGTCGGCGTCAGGTCCATTGTGTTCAGCGCTCATTGCTTCCCCCTTTTCTTCGCCCCGCGGGCGCGCATGGCTGATTATGGACAGCGTGGCACCGGATTCAAACCGACGTCAGCCCTTGCGTTTCATGTCCAGCCGCCGCAGGTGGCAGGTCACTTCTTCGCGGTCGTGGTACAGCTGCTTGCAACCGATGGAAACCTTGACGCCGCGGGCCTTGAAGCCGTCTTCGATGCGCTCCAGCAAGCGTCGCACTTCTGCATAGCGCTGCTTCATTGGCAACTTGAGGTTGACTACCGCCTCGCGGCACAAACCCTCGCCCAGCCAGGTTTCCAGCAGCGCGGCGTTGCGTGCGGGCTTTTCGACGATGTCGCAGACCATCCAGTCCACCGGCTGACGGGGCTTGAAGGTAAAGCCGTCGGCCATCAGGTGCTGCACCAGCCCGGTGTCCATCAGGCTTCCGGCCATCGGACCGTTATCAATGGCGGTGACCAGCATGCCGCGCCGCACCAGTTGGTAGGTCCAGCCCCCGGGCGCCGCGCCCAGGTCGACGCCGGTCATGTCGCCCGACAGGCGCTCGTCCCACTGATCCCGGGGGATGAAGTGGTGCCAGGCCTCTTCCAGCTTGAGGGTCGAGCGGCTGGGCGCTTCCCGGGGGAATTTCAGGCGCGGAATGCCCATGGGCCACATCGCCGAGTTGTTCGCGTCGGCCAGCCCAAGGAACACTTCGCGCCCGCTTTTAAAAGTCAGCAGCAAACGCGGCAGGCTCGGGTTGTCGACCAGTTTGCCGGCCTTCTCAAGCGCCTTGCGCAATGGCGCCTCGAACTTGCGGCAGAACGTCGAAAGCTCCTTGCCGTCGTTGGTGTCGACCACTTCCAGCCACAGGCTGCCGCACGGCGCAAAGCCGGCCATGTGTTCGAGTATCACGCTGATGCGGTCGGTTTCCGGCAGCTGGACAAACACGCCACGGGCCCACTGCCGGGGGAAAATCAGCTCGCGGAACTTCAGGCTGTTCATCAGCCGCTCTGCACCCTCGGGCTCGGTGCAGATGAATTCCGCAAAGGCGGCGTCGGTCTTCGCCTTGGCGTAGCCGGACACCTCAAGGCGAGCGGCGTGCTCGCTGAGTTCCGAGCAGACCTCGCTTTCGAAGCCGGGGCGGCAATGCATGAAAAGGGTGTTCACGGGACGGTCTCCTCGCGCGCCACGAATCGAGTCGCGGCGCAAGCTGTACATGAGGATTAACCTCAATGACTCGAAAGCGGCGCATGATAGCCGAATCAGGAACCACTGGCTCAGCCGGTGGGTCCAGTACTACTCAACGATCATTTAAAGCCGCCAACCAGAGCGCTGCTGCAAGCCCCGTCTTACCGTCGATCGCCCGTCCGCGCGTGCTGCGCGGACCGTCAAGGAGTCAGTCATGCCCTCCCTCGATAGCCTGAAAAGCCTCAAAACCCTCGAAGTCAGCAACAAGACCTACCACTACTTCAGCCTCCCGGATGCCGCGCGCACGCTGGGCAATCTCGACAAACTGCCGATGTCGCTCAAGGTGCTGCTGGAAAACCTGCTGCGCTGGGAAGACAACCACACGGTGACCGGTGACGACCTCAAGGCCCTCGCCGACTGGCTGACCGAGCGCAAATCCCACCGGGAAATCCAGTACCGCCCCGCGCGCGTGCTGATGCAGGATTTCACCGGCGTGCCGGCCGTGGTTGACCTGGCCGCCATGCGCGCCGCCGTGGCCAAGGCCGGTGGCGATCCCCAGCGCATCAATCCGTTGTCGCCAGTGGATCTGGTCATCGATCACTCGGTCATGGTCGACCGCTTCGGCGACGACAAGGCCTTCGGCGAAAACGTCGACATCGAGATGCAGCGCAACGGCGAGCGTTACGCGTTCCTGCGCTGGGGCCAGAACGCGTTCGATAATTTCAGCGTAGTGCCGCCGGGCACCGGGATCTGCCATCAGGTCAACCTGGAATACCTCGGCCGCACCGTGTGGACCAAGGAAGAAGACGGCCGCACCTACGCCTTTCCGGACACGCTGGTCGGTACCGATTCCCACACCACAATGATCAACGGCCTCGGCGTACTCGGCTGGGGCGTCGGCGGCATCGAGGCGGAAGCGGCCATGCTCGGCCAACCCGTGTCGATGCTGATTCCAGAAGTCATCGGCTTCAAGCTGAGCGGCAAACTGCGCGAAGGCATCACCGCCACCGACCTGGTGCTGACCGTGACGCAAATGCTGCGCAAGAAAGGCGTGGTTGGTAAGTTCGTCGAATTCTATGGCGATGGCCTGGCGGACTTGCCGCTGGCGGATCGGGCCACCATTGCCAACATGGCCCCGGAGTACGGCGCGACCTGCGGCTTCTTCCCGGTCGACGACGTCACCCTGGATTACCTGCGCCTGTCGGGCCGTCCGGACGAAACGGTGCAGTTGGTCGAGGCCTACTGCAAGGCCCAGGGCCTGTGGCGTTTGCCCGGTCAGGAACCGGCGTTCACCGATGCGCTGGAGCTGGACATGGGCTCGGTGGTCGCGAGCCTCGCAGGGCCTAAACGTCCGCAAGACCGCGTCGCCCTTCCCGATGTGTCCAAGGCCTTCAGTGACTTCCTGGGCCTCGCAGTCAGCCCGAGCAAACACGAAGAAGGCCGACTGGAAAGCGAAGGCGGCGGCGGTGTCGCGGTGGGCAACGCCGCCCAGGTCGGCGAGGCCGAGTATGAATACAACGGCCAGACCTATCGCCTGAAAAACGGCGCGGTGGTCATCGCTGCCATCACCTCCTGCACCAACACGTCCAACCCGAGCGTGATGATGGCGGCCGGTCTGCTGGCGAAAAAGGCCGTGGAGAAGGGCCTGCAGCGCAAACCGTGGGTGAAGAGTTCGCTGGCGCCCGGCTCGAAGGTCGTGACCGATTACTACAACGCCGCCGGTCTCACGGAGTATCTCGATAAGTTGGGGTTCGACCTGGTGGGGTACGGCTGCACCACCTGCATCGGTAACTCCGGGCCGCTTCCTGACCCGATCGAAAAAGCCATTCAGCAGTCGGATCTGACTGTCGCGTCGGTGCTGTCGGGCAACCGCAATTTTGAAGGCCGCGTGCACCCGCTGGTAAAAACCAACTGGCTGGCCTCACCGCCGCTGGTGGTCGCTTACGCCTTGGCCGGCACCGTGCGCACGGATCTGAGCAGCGAACCCCTGGGCGAAGGCAGCGACGGCCAGCCGGTTTACCTCCGTGATATCTGGCCGACCCAGCAGGAGATCGCCGACGCGGTCATGAACGTCAGCACCGGCATGTTTCACAAGGAATACGCGGAGGTCTTCGCCGGCGACGAGCAGTGGCAGGCGATTGAGGTGCCCGAGGCGGCGACCTATGTCTGGCAGCCGGACTCGACCTACATTCAGCACCCGCCGTTCTTCGAGGAGGTCGCCGGGCCATTGCCGGTCATCGCCGACGTGCAGCAGGCTCGCGTGCTGGCGGTGCTGGGGGATTCGGTGACCACTGACCACATCTCGCCCGCCGGCAACATCAAACTGGACAGCCCGGCCGGGCGCTACCTGCGCAGCAAGGGCGTGGAATACAAGGATTTCAACTCGTACGGCTCGCGGCGCGGCAACCATGAAGTGATGATGCGCGGCACCTTCGCCAACATCCGCATTCGCAACGAAATGCTCGGCGGCGAAGAAGGCGGCTACACGCTGCACGTGCCCACCGACGAGAAGCTGCCGATCTATGACGCGGCCATGCGTTACCAGGAAGAAGGCACGCCGCTGGTGGTCATTGCCGGTCAGGAATACGGCACGGGCTCCAGTCGCGACTGGGCGGCGAAAGGCACGAATCTGCTGGGCGTCAAAGCGGTGATTGCCGAGAGTTTCGAGCGTATCCACCGTTCCAACCTGGTTGGCATGGGCGTCCTGCCGCTGCAGTTCAGGGCGGGCGAAAGCCGCAAAACCCTGGGCCTGACCGGCAAGGAAGTGCTGAACATCACCGGGCTGACCGGTGCCACGCTGCAACCGGGCATGGGCCTGGCGGTGCAGATCACCCGCGAGGATGGTCAGCAGGACAATATCGACGTGCTGTGCCGGATCGATACCCTGAATGAAGTGGAATACTTCAAGGCGGGCGGGATTCTGCATTACGTGCTGCGGCAGTTGATTGCGTCCTGAGGCGATATCTGGCTAGAAGATAATGGCGCTTGTTCGGGCCTCTTCCCGGCTGAATCCGGTCCTACATGTGGGACTGGCTTTAGCCGGGAATGCGTCGTCTGCCTCACCGCAAATTGCCAGTGTCCAAACCAAATCCGTCGTTATCAGAAACGCCCTACACAACCTCCGCCCTGCATCCCCGAAATAATCGGACCAACTCCACGTTTGATCCGACATACACCCGTGTTTAATCAACGTTAAAATCGCCAGCCTATTCCGACACTCAAGGTCGACTCCATGTCGGTGCAACGCTGGACTTCCCTCTTTCTGCTCTCTCTCGGCTACTGCCTGGCGCTGCTCTACGGCCAGCTCAACGTTCCCGTGGTTATCACGTTCGGACTGCTGATCATGGCCGGCATCTGCGTCAGCCATTTCCAGCACCGCGCCGTGCGCCTATTCGGTCACGCCCTGTTCATCGCCATTGCAGCGGGGCTGGCCAGTCACTGGTTGCCCGGTTTCCTCAGCGCCAGAGCGATTGCCGGCGTGCGCCTCAGCCCCGAGGCCGCGCCGTATTCGATGTACCTGAACCTCGACAAACCTCTCATCGGCTTCTGGATCGCCATCGCCTGCCCCTGGGTGTTTATCGCGTTGAGTCCCAAACGCTGGCTGGGCGTCACCAGCATCGCGCTGCCCGTCACCGCCGCCGCGTGTTTATCAACCGCGATGTTGATGGGTCTCGTCGGTTGGTCGCCCAAGTGGCCCGAGCAAACCGGCATCTGGGCGCTGAACAACCTGCTGCTGGTCGCGCTGACCGAGGAACTGCTGTTTCGCGGTTACCTGCAGGGCAGTTTGAAAAGATGGCTGCAACACTTCCCCTGCCACGACGCCCTCGCAATCGGGGCGGCATCTGCGCTGTTCGGCCTCGCGCACATCGGTGCCGGGTGGGAATGGGCGCTTGTGGCGGGCATCGCGGGCGTGGGTTATGGCGTTGCCTATCGACTGGGCGGTCTGCCCGCTGCCGTGCTCACCCACTTCGGCCTGAACCTGCTGCATTTCAGCGTGTTCACCTACCCGATGTTCGACCGGTAAACGCGTCCACGACACCCGACCTATGACGCAGTTCACAAAAGCTTAATATTTTTTCGCTTCGGGCCGATAACCCTTCACAGCCTTCCTGGATCGAATAGCTCATGCGAAATAACCAGCCCATCACTCAACGCGAACGGACCTTCCCGGCGCAGCAACGGTTGATCTCTACCACCGATGCGCGCGGCGTCATCACCTATTGCAACGACGCCTTCATTGAAATAAGCGGTTTTTCCCAAGATGAACTGATCAAGTCGCCCCACAACACCGTGCGTCATCCGGACGTGCCGGCGGCGGTCTTCGAACACATGTGGGCCACGCTCAAGCAGGGCCTGCCGTGGATGGGGATCGTCAAGAATCGCTGCAAGAACGGCGACCACTATTGGGTCAACGCTTACGTCACGCCGGTCTTCGAGAACAAGCAGGTGGTGGGCTTCGAGTCCGTGCGCATCAAGCCAACCGCTGAACAGGTGCGCCGCGCCGAAGCACTCTACAAACGCCTTAACAGCGGCAAAAGTGCCGTGCCAAGCCGCGACAAATGGCTGCCGATGTTGCAGGACTGGCTGCCGTTCATTCTGGTCAGCCAAGTGAGCTTTTTGATTGGTGTGTGGCTGAATTCCCATTGGGGCTTCCTGCTCGCCGCCGCGCTGTCGGTCCCCCTTGGCCTGCTGGGGTTGAGCTGGCAACAGCGTGGCCTCAAGCGCCTGCTGCGCCTGGCCGAGCAAACCACGTCCGACCCGCTGATCGCGCAGATGTACACCGACAGTCGCGGCGCACAGGCGCGGCTGGAAATGTCGATCCTCAGCCAGGAAGCGCGTCTCAAGACGTGCCTCACCCGCCTGCAGGACACCGCCGAACACCTCAACGCTCAGGCGCGTCAGTCCGACACCCTGGCCCAGGCCAGCTCCTCCGGCCTGGAACGTCAGCGCGTCGAAACCGAACAGGTCGCCACCGCCGTCAACCAGATGGCTGCGACCACCCAGGAAGTCGCCAATCACGTGCAGCGCACCGCTGACGCCACACAGCAGGCCAACGAGCTGACCCGTCGCGGCCGCGAGATCGCCAGTGACACCCGCGAAGCCATCCAGCGCTTGTCCACGTCGGTGGGCGAAACCGGCCTGACCGTGACTCAGCTGGCCAAGGACAGCAACGAAATCGGTGGCGTCGTCGATGTCATCAAAGGCATCGCCGACCAGACCAACCTGCTGGCCCTCAACGCCGCCATCGAAGCCGCTCGTGCGGGCGAAATGGGTCGTGGCTTTGCCGTCGTCGCCGATGAAGTCCGACAACTCGCCCAACGCACCACCGAATCCACCGGCCAGATCCACGCCCTCATCGCCAAGCTGCAACAGACGGCCACCAATGCGGTGCAGACCATGGACACAGGCCGGCGCCAGGCTGAAGAAGGTGTCGAGCAGGTCATGGAAGCCGACAGGGCGCTGGTGGGCATCAGCGACGCAGTGGCCAACATCACCGACATGACCACGCAGATCGCCGCTGCCACTGAGGAGCAAAGCTCGGTCGCAGAAGAGGTCAGCCGCAACATCAGCACCATCGCGCACCTGGCCGACCAGACCTCCGACGAGGCCCGTCGCTCTGCCGCGCTCAGTGCGGAACTGACCCACACAGCCAACACGCAATACTCATTGGTGGAGCGCTTTAACCGCTGAGTGATTCACGGGTTTAACGAAGGCCCCGGCAGATCGTCTGCCGGGGCCTTTTTGTTTGTGTCGGGGTTTAAGTAGGACATTTCTGAAAATCATTTGGGAGTGCGGTTTTTGGTTTGTAGCGGGGGGTTGGGTGTTGACAGGATTTGTAGAACTCTATTAGTTGATTATTGAAAGACGATAGATAGTTACCACCATTGGTGGAGTATTTGTTGATCTGGATAATTTAATCTTATGTGCACGCTTTCTGCGGATCGAAGCGGAGAGCTGTGCTTGATGGAGTTTTTTATGAATGAGCAATTTCCTCTCAGCGCCCCGTTTGCAACCACAGCAGATCCTATCGACGGACTTTTACAAACCGGAGATTTAACTCGAGACGTTCCCGTCGAGGTCATGATTTGGGAGGGTGCACGTCCAGGCTATCGTGTGCAATTGAGACTTGACGGGGATCTCATTGACACCCCGGTTGTAGTGCGCGACCAAAAGCCTGGCGATATAATGCAGCTTCAGCTAAGTCACAGCTTGTTGTGTCGAAGCCGCAGTTATTCCCTCAGTTATGAAGTCACAAATAATATTAATGGAGTAACTCGCGAATCTCCCGTCGCAGCACTCAAAGTAGACCGCACAAAACCCGGGGCCACCCTCCTCGCCCCCCTCATCTTCCCCACCGCCACCCTCGGTGATCAACTCATTGGCCTCCTGCCAAGCTACGCCGGCATGGCACCCGGCGATGTCATCCAGACATTACTCAACGGCGTTGCAGGCCCGTCCCATAAGGTCGAGGCGGATGAGCTCACCCTCGAACCTGTCGAAATCGCGTTCAGCCGCGAACACCTGCAAGCCCATGCAGCCGAAACGGTGTCCGTCGAGTACTTCGTCACCGACCGGGCGGGCAACGTCTCCATCACCAGCCTCCCGACCCTGGTTTCAATTAAATTGTAACCGGCGTTCGCGCCATTCATCTGAATACCAAAAGTAACCACCTCCACGCTAATGCGTGGAGGTTTTGTCAACAAATTCGCCCCAAGAAAATAATTTAAATTATTTTTGGGTATCTCGACTCCACAGAACCTACATCTCCGTAGGAAGTGTCTGATGGACTACCAAAATTTTATAGACTACGCGCGATATATAAGTATTCAAATCGCTCAAAAAACCCGTGAAAATGGCCGGAATCACACATTAAAGATCTATTCAACCGCGAATTTTTTTCAAAGAAGCCATGCAATCCCATGCACTTCGCTTGTTTGACAGTACTATTTTTCGAATCGATCATAGGCATGTGCAGCGCCGCAGTCCTACAAGCAAGCGCACAACACACAATCCTGTAATCCTCGCACTAGCGATCTGATCAAGGAGTTCCAATGGAAGATGAAACGGATATCCAGCCGTCACCCCACTCACAACCGATCGAGCCAGATAACAATAAAAAATTAACAGTACCAAACCCGAAAAATACCCGCAGGACCAAACGCAAACCACCCGGCAAGAGTTCAATCCCGCTCTACGAAGATCTGCAAGCGGTGCCGACCGTGGCCAGGAGTGCGGCTGAACAGGCGATGGTCTACGCCGGCCAGCTTCAAAACGCCCCGGGATTTCCCTGGCATCACGAAATGAAGGACCCACCTCCGGCGCCTGTATTCGAAGCGCCTTTCATCACCGGTGCCGACCCCGAAGGCCCGACCGACGCCCAGTTGAACGTGGGCATCTACATCAACATCCCGCGCTCTCCGAAACGGTGGTTTGGGGATCACCTGAAGCTGCGCTGGGGCCACAACACGTTCTACACCACCGTCGGCAAGGTAGAAGGTCGCAAAGGCCCTCGCCTGGTTCAGTACCTCAACGATGAAACCCTCGCGGACTACGAGAGCGGGTGCGTCGAGGTGCGCTACGAAGTGGTGCGGCGCGCCAGGCTCGTGGGCATTTCGGAAACGCTCACCGTCAACCTGCCCCGCCTGAGGAAGCGACGCGGCAAAGGCTCGCCCCTTGGCCGTCCACCGCGACGGCGCAGGATGCAGCCCAAACCCTGAGCCCACGTAAAAAAGCCCCGACTGCATCGCTGCAGCCGGGGCTTTGGAACCGCGTTTCAATCAACCGACGCGAATGTCAGAACGCCAGACGCACCCCCACGTTCGCACCCCAAGGCTGCTCAACATGCTCACCCTTCATGTAATCGAAATCAGCGTGCACCTGGAATCGCTCGGACAGCGACACCGAAACACCTGCGCCCAATTCCGCGCGGGAGCCGAACAGGTCGTTGTCAAAACGCTGACCGTTCACGCTGACGTCATTACTGCGGGAGAACTCATGGGCCATCGCCACCCGTGCGTACGGTTTAACCACGCCGCCGTCCTTCAGCGTGAAGCTGCGCCCCACGGTAGTGCCGACCTTGCCCAGCATCGACTGCGTCTGGTTGGTCCTGGCCTGCATGCCGTTGTCCAGCGCGTAGCTGCTGCCATCGATCCAGACGCTGGACACCTGCGCGAACGGCTCGACGAAATACTCATCGCCCAGCTTTATATGCTTGCCGACTTCCAGCGATCCACCCAATGCCTTGCTGCTGTAATCGCCTTTGGCTTTGGTGCCATCGCTCATCGCCACCTTGGACTCGTTATGGAACTGGTTCAGTTTCACCACGCCGTCCAGGTAATAACCGCCCTCCGACAACCACGTGCCATACGCGCCGACGTAGTAGCTGTCGACCTGACCCGACGTGCCTCTGCCGATGTCCAGATCCGACTTGCTGTAACCGCCCATCAAACCGAGCAACACCTGACCGCTGCCCACCGGCACGGGCGCATCCGCACCGAACGACAGACCCTGCTGCTTCTGACTGTAATCAACGCCGGAATCCAGCGCCGCATTGAAACGACTGCCATAGGTACGCATCCAGCCGCCGCCCTGCCCTTGGCCGCGCACCTCCCCCATGCGACTGCGCAACGTCGTCAACTCGCTGTTCCATACCGTCGGTGCGGTATTGAACAACGCCAGCGCACTTTTCGTGGAAGGGCTGATCTCCTTGCCGGAGCCGACGATAAACCAGTCAGAGCCCTGGCGTTCGAGCTCGTAGGAATACACCCCAAGATCTGCCCGACCGCCCACCAGCCCGAACTCCGCATCCCCGCCTTCGGTGTGAACCACCCGAAGCGGGTCGAACTCGGCGGGGACGGCTTCGGTGCCGGTATTCTGGATACGCAGTCGATGCTTGCCCGACGCCTCCCCATTCACGCTGAGCAGGTCGCCGGTGCCGTCGTCGAGGTTGATACGCATATCGAACAGCCCGGAGCCGGACAGCTTGCCCAGCGAAAGCGAATGAAAGCCGTCTCCGGTGAAGCCAACGCTGCCACCGTCCAGCGCGAGCGAATTAACGCTGTTATCCGCCGCAAGCTGCCAGCGACCACTGGAATCGATGGTCACGGAATCGCCATTGACGATATTCCCGTTCAACTGCCCGTGATTGCGCAGCACCACGTTGAGGGTGCTGGTGTCATCGGCGACGAAATCGCCGGAGAGGGTGCTGTTGGTCACTTTTACATCTGCGGTGCTTTCCTGATTGACATCAATCAGAACACCGTTGCCTGCCTCCAATACCGAATCATCAGCGATGAGGATATCCGCAGTGGTCTTGTCAGCGGACGTCGCCGACCGCCTGGTAACCTCGATTGCGGATCCGGTTCGCGCGGTAATGGTGGACGCATTAATTTCCAAGAAATTGGTCTGACTCACGAGACCGTGCGTTCCGTTGATTACATTAACTCCGCTATCCTCTCCGATCACATGGCTGCCTTCAAGCACATGTGCGACACCTCCCGACAACTTCAAGCCCCCGTTTCCGGCCAAGGATGCTGAAGTGCCTAAGCCTTCAACCCGCGTGGACTTCAACCAGATTTCACCCATGGCAGACACCATGATCCCGTAGCCGGCTCCTTTAATTGTGCTACCTGAAACATGGGCGGTGGAAAGCGTGGTTGGATCTTTTACGTTCATGATGAGCTCTAGAGCCGCGCGATCGCTGCGCATGACGCTTGCATCATTTATGTTGGCTTGACCACCAAAAATCTCTACACCTCCTTTAACCTCCCCATCTTTGACGTTCAAGGTTGACTTATCTACACCCACCCAGTCAGCAACTCCGCCCGGAAGAATATTGATGACACCATCATTGATCACGCTATAGCTCGCGAGGCCGCTCGATGCGCCCACGGTGTGGATGACCCCGTCCACCACCGTGACTTCTCGTTTTACGCCTGTCACTTCTAGCAGGGTTTTCCTGACACCCGCAGCGATCGGGCCTGTTGTTGGTAACAGTTCGCTTGCATGTACCGAATTTAGACTCACCACCGGACCCATAAGGCCTAACGAGAGTGCGAGCAAACTACATCTGAAACTTACCAAGCTTTGTACTGCTGACACGAGACTTCCTCCAAATCATGAAACCTGAAGTCTGCGGATTGTAGATAGAGCTAAAAGAAAATTTAAAAAAATATTGTGTGGGAATTTTCCCAAATATTTGAGCTACACGTCCTACGTTAAAAAACCGAAAGGCCTTATATTCAGGGCATAACGCTATAGAAAGCGGCATGAGTTTTTTTAAATGGGTTTGGATGCGTCCTACATAGAAGCCTTTAGTCCTACGAGGCCGGGTCGAAGCCCACGTTGCCACCCGGTCATTTTTAGTATTAGTTAGATTGAGAACTAGGGAAATCCAGTTCAATGACATGCGACCCGAATCCTTTCGAAGATCGCAAATAAGAACTACGAGGAATTTTTATGAATAATGTAAAACAGACCCCCACCATCATTTCCACCCGATCCGGACGCGCTCCAGTTCCAATCGAAGCGCCAGACATCGCAGTCGCGTTTCACGATCAAGACAACTTTGGATTAGTCCCGGTTACAGCACTTGATACTCCAATCCCTGTTGACTTGAAGGTCTGGGAGGGTGCAGAGGCAGGCTATAAGTATCAGCTTCTCTGGGATGGCGAACCCTACGGTCCAGAAAAAATTATCCAGCCAGCAGAGCGACCAGGGAGTCCTCTTACTCTGGAAATTCCAGTTATGTTGCAAACCGAAGGATTTCACAGTCTCGCCTTCCGAACGTACAGCCCAAATACCACTGTTGAGGATTTTTCTGACATTTTCCCCGTGATAATAGACCGTACGGCCCCAGGCAAACCCCAACTCGCCGCTATTCAGTTCCCAGTAGAGGTCCAGAATGGCTTGACTGCCGCGGAATTGACGCGTCTTGGGGACCAGCTGGAGGTTGAGGTTGCTGGCTACACCGGCATGGCCAAACACGATGTCATTGAAAGTTATTGGGGTGATGCCGCAGGCCCAACCGCAACAGTGACTCAGGATGATATGGGACTTAATAAAGTACTCTTCAATTTTTCGAAAAACTTTCTTGAGACCATTCCTGCCGGGCCCCATGACGTCAAATACAAAGTGACGGATCGCGCAGGCAACACATCCGAATTTTCGATCGAGTCCAGCATTCTCTTGTTACTTGAAGAAATCCCGGTCAACTATCCGGCTCCTATCGTTGACCCCGCCGTTGGCGGATTGATTGATTACGTGGAGGCCCGTCCAGGCGTGAAGGTAGACATCCCTCACTATCCAGGTGCGGCAGCTTTTGATCAGATCACGTTGTATTGGGGTGAAGACACGCCTATGTTCCCAGTGCAACTACCCCCTGGCGATGAAGACGAGGACATCGTTATTTCATTCCGTGTGCCATTCGAAACCATTGCTGTGAAGCCAGTAGGTGAAGTCTCTGTCACCTACAAGATAACTAGACAAAATCAGCTGAACGGTTCCTCACTTGCAGCAGAGATCGATGTATTTCTCACGTTGCCTGTGCCAGAACCTACATTAGCGCCCGTCGTTCAGGGGACCAGCCTTAATAGCCCTGACAAAACCGACAACTTTATTGATGAGGAAGACTACGAACTTAACAGTCGCGCCATCGTCCAGTGGAATGATGAGTTCAGGCTCAATGATAATCTGAACCTTTTCTGGGGAGACCAACAAAGACTTCAGTGGCACCAAATTTCGGAGGAGGATGTGACGGCTCAAAAAGACATCGTCATCCCTATCGTCAACTCGATCATGAAGGCACAAGGCACCGGTGCTGAAATCCCAGTGCGTTATACCGTGGTCCGTGACGGGAATCCCAATCCGACACCCTCTCCAACCCAGACAGTGACAGTGCGTTCCAGGGAAGAACTGCCCGGAGGTGCCGATGGTATTGATGGACCCGTATTTGAGCTGACTCCGACCGGATACATTTCACTCGTGGTTGCACCTAACGGCACCAGAGGATTGATAAAACCCTATGTCAATATTTCAACAAACCAAAAACTGTTCTTTACCTTCAAAGGCTTCGACCTGACAAATACCCCAATCGAAGCAGCTACATTCACCGCGACCCGCGAACTTGATGAACAAGATGTCCTGAACGGCTATAGCTTCCAGGTGCCTTTCAATATCTTGCGGACAATCTGCGTCGGATATTGTGAAGCCTATATCCGAGTAGAACCTGCTGCTGGAAGCAATCAAAGCGCAGTGACTTCACGTATCACTCGCGTACCGGTTGACATGCGACGCACCAATGAAAGCGCGTGCACCCTGCGCGCTTAACTTAAACCAAAATGCAGTTGATCAAGGGTGAAATATTCTACCCTTGATCAATTTCAACTGAGGAAATCTAATGAACGTACAAAATACCCTAACAACAAGAGCCCCTATCCCCTTGCAACTGCCCAATGTACCAGTTGCGCTTGAAGGTGGACTGCTACCCATTGAACAACTTACTGCCCCTGTCAAAGTTAACTTCCCGGTGTGGGAGGCTGCCGAGACCGGCTATACCTACCAACTCGCATTTGATGGTGCGAAAGTTCCACCCGAGAAAATCATTCTAAGCACGGACAGACCAGGGGACCTTTTGGAAGTGGAAATCCCGGTTGACCTGTTAGCCGAGGGGCCGCATCGCGTGGGGTATCGGATTTTCAGCCCCAATACCCAGTATGAGGTCTATTCGGAGACCATTCCGCTCATGGTCGACCGAACCGCCCCAGGCGCACCTCAACTCGCCCCCATCATCTTCCCCGACGTCATCCAGAACGGCCTGACCTCCTCCGAGCTGGAAGGCCTCAACAATATCCTCCCGGGCAAGATTGCAGGGTACAGCGGCATGGCCGCTGGCGACGAAATCCGCACCTATTGGGGTCCGCTGGAGGGGCCGATGACCGTCGTTGATGCCAACGACATGGGCCTGAACCGGGTGATGGTGGACTTCACGCGTCCGTTCATGGAACAGGCGGACTGCCAGACGTCCGCGGTCACCTATACCGTCACTGACCGCGCGGGCAACGTGTCGATGGTCTCCGATCCGGTGATGATCCAGCTCGACCTGGGGATGCGCCAACCGCTACCGGCACCGGTCATCCGCGAAGCCAACAATCAGATCCTGGACCCGGCCGATGCGGTGAATGGCGCCACATTGGTGATCGATGCCACGGCTGATCTGCGCGAAGGCGAAACGGTCATTGCTCACTGGAATGGTCCGAAGGGCAACGATCGGCAAGAGAACATCATTTCGGCCGCTGAAGCCGGGCAGGCCCTGGCGCTGGTGTTCCCTAACAGCGTCGTCGCGGTCAATGACGGGCAAAACGTCGAGGTGTCATACACCGTGACGCGCGGCAGCGGCATCGTGCAGGAATCGGCCAAACTTGCGCTGAAGGTCATGAGTGCTGCGCTGGAACTGCCCGCGCCAACGGTCGACACGGTCGGGCCAGACGGCGTTCTGCGTCCTTCACTGATTACCGGCTGGGACGCGATGGTGCGTGTCAGTTATCGCGGGATGGACCCTAGGGATCTGGTGCGAGCGCGCTGGGTCGGCGCACGCACGTTCGAGACCATGATGATGAATGTCGGCAGCATGAAGGAACTGGTCTTTGGCGTGCCCAAAATGTTGATCGAGATGAGCATCGGCAGCACCGCGACCCTGAACTACATTGTGACGCGCAATGGCGTCGACATGGAGTCCGAGCCCCTGCAACTTCAGGTGCGCGAGGGCATGATGTTTGACACGTCTCCGGTGACCCTGGCCGGTAAGGTCTACCTGCTGCCCGCTTATCCGGATTTGCTGCCGGCATTCCCGAGTGGTACTACGGTCCATCGCATCGCCAGCGGCGGTAGCCCTCCTTATACCTATTCGACCAGCGATGCGAAGGTGGCCGTCGTAGCAGCGTCCGGCTGGACATCGGTGCGCGGTAACGGCGTGGCAACCATCACCGTCACCGATTCAGCAAGCGAACAGCAGAGTTACGACGTAACCGTCACCGGCGTCATCGAATGCCACGGCATCGGCTCCGGCAACCTGACTCAAATCTCCAACGCCGCGAACCGCATCGGCGGGCGCATCCCGAGCATCCATGAGCTGATCGAGATCTATAACGCCTATGGCAACCGCTGGCCGATGGGCAACGGCAACTATTGGTCCTCCACCGTTGCCAAGAACGTGTTCGGTGCGAAGTGGTACTACGTGAAGAACCTCAACACCGGCAAGGATTTCAAACTGCTGCACATCAATGGCAGCCTGGGCGTTGCAGTTCGCTGATTCGCCAGTTCGCTAATCTGTAATTCGCGCGAGCCTGCGAGCTTCACCACCTGGCTTCAACGAAATAAGCAGCACCCCCTTTCAAAGACGTCGTCGCCACCCGACGGCGTCTTATAAGTGTGCAGTGCCCACCCAGCCCCTAAAACCCATTCACGGAAATCTCGGAAAAATGCCGGCAAAACCACCCCTTCAACGACCGCAGGCAGCGGCGGCGCGCGGCACGTTCAGCGCCACTGTCAACGGCCACCCTTTCATCACCCATAGCCTGAGTGCCATGGCGTGCCTGCGCCCGGGCCGGTCGGATCCGACCACGTGCCGAATCTGGAAGATCCTCGCCACCGGCACGGTTCGTCGGCACCGCACCATGATCGGCCTGTTCATCGACGAAACGGTGCAGCCCGGCAACCACAACCTGCTGCGCAACGATCAGATCACCGTTATCTATCACCTGACCCCCACGCGGATGGCGAAGATTTATCACTCGCGTGATCTGCAGCAAGGCAACCTGACGCTGCTGGGCTGCGATGCCGCATCCGGCGCACTGCACGGCAACTTCGAGTTTGCGGTCCCGACCAAGGACTTCCACGTGACCGACGGCCGGTTCGACCTGGTCTGTGACCTAAACGCCGAGGAACATCCCGCTATCCGATCAGCCGACGCGCCATAAGCTCGGCGATTTCCTGCATGCACGCCTCGACACTGAGGCCGGATGATTTCAACGGCTTGAGGTCATGGTTGGCCGTCGGCACCCAGTGCACGTCAATGGCCTTCGACAGCTCGTACGCTTCAACTGCCTCTCGATTGCCCAGCGCATCCCGTTCGCCCTGAATGATCAGCGTCGGCGTCTTCAGTTCCGCCAGGTGCGCGACCCGCGGCTTCTCGGGTTTACCTGCCGCGTAGAACGGGTAGCCCAGACAGAACAACCCATCGGCTTCCACGTCGTCAGCAATAACACTGGCCATGCGTCCGCCCATGGATTTGCCACCGATCGCCACTCGCCCGCTCACTCCCCCACGCACCGCGGCGTACACCCCGTGCCAGCACTCCAACAGTTTTGGCTGAGGATTGGGAGGTCGTCTGCGCCCGTCGATTCGGCGCTGGGCCATGTAGGGGAATTCAAAGCGCAGCACGCCAACACCCAAGGCCGCCAGACGCGTGGCGATGTCGTTCATGAAGTCGCTGTCCATCGGGGCGCCCGCGCCGTGGGCGAGAATCAGCGTCGATGGTGCATCCACCGCCGGGCCGGTCGGCGCATTCCAGACCCAGCCGTGCTCGTGCGCCAGTTGCGCGCAATGATCGGCCGTTCGCTTCGCCGCCTGTTGTTTGCTCATGCCGGTCTCTTCTTTCAAAACATTGATCACCCACCGACTGAGGCGGGCACCACGGCCGCCATTATGCAGCAACGTCGGCGTGCCATGACCCTGCGCGCCAATTGCCCCGTGCCGACAGCAAGGGTTCAGCTCCCAGGCGTTATTCTGGCGCGGCACTTCGGCAACGAGCACCGAATCCTGAGCGCCCCAACCTGCACACAACCGGGCGGTTTCATAGACGGAATATGCTTTTTGTCCGCTCCGGACGATCACCCGTGACGATCGCCGGCCTTTCTGCCAGCTCGGGCCAATTATTTTTGGGCAGAACAAAGTGCCAATGTCAGCGGCTTTTTGTATACAACTTAGTTGTGGAAACGCTCTCTCGACGCGCAGGAACAGCAGGCAGAGAACCGTTTCAGCTATCTCCGGAAATGGTTGATCGCCGCGTCCCGGCCAGGGCGCGGCAACTTCCCGTCGAGCGCGGCCAAGTGTCGCAGGTGCGGCGCCAAAGCCTTCCCTCCGCGATCATTCGCGTCTAAGCTGTGTTCGCACAGTGGACCGGCGACAGCTAGCCACAGGCCCAGCGACAAGATTGTGCCCGGCAACGCAACCCTCTTGCAGACAAGCAGCCCCAGCGCTGTTTTCACCCGCAGGGTTGTATCCAATCCCTCCCACTCACGCGCGCGATCCAGCTCGACCTGTCTTCCTTCCCCCAGGCCACTCAGCCAGAACCCTCCCACGCCTCGGCGACCGGGCGTCTGCGTGCACCGCGTCTATCGCTTACTCGATCCCCAGCCACGCCACTGCGTGACGGGTGACGCGCGATCGAAGGTGCGGCTGTTACCACACTAATAAAATACACACCGTGGAACCTGACATGAGCACAGCACCCAGTCCGACTGCTTATAACTACAAGGTCGTCCGCCAGTTCGCCATCATGACGGTGGTCTGGGGCATCATCGGCATGGGCCTGGGCGTCTTCATCGCCTCCCAGCTGGTGTGGCCTGACCTGAATTTCGGTTTGCCGTGGACCACATTCGGTCGACTGCGCCCGCTGCACACCAACCTGGTGATCTTCGCGTTCGGCGGCTGTGCACTGTTCGGCACCTCTTATTACGTGGTCCAGCGAACCTGTCAGACGCGGCTGATTTCCGACGGACTGGCGGCCTTTCATTTCTGGGGCTGGCAGGCGGTGATCATGGGCGCCATCGTCAGCCTGCCGATGGGTTACACCACCACCAAGGAATACGCCGAGCTCGAATGGCCGATTGCGATCCTGCTGACGGTTGTCTGGATCGCCTACGGCGCGGTGTTCTTCGGCACCATCGTCAGACGCAAAACCAAACACATTTACGTCGCCAACTGGTTCTATGGCGCGTTCATTGTGGTCACGGCGATGCTGCACATCGTCAACCACATCTCGCTGCCGGTGAGCCTTTTTAAATCCTATTCCGCCTATGCCGGCGCCACCGATGCCATGATCCAGTGGTGGTACGGGCACAACGCCGTCGGCTTTTTCCTCACCACCGGCTTTCTCGGGATGATGTATTACTTCGTGCCGAAACAGGCCGAACGCCCGATCTATTCCTATCGCCTGTCCATCGTGCATTTCTGGGCGCTGATCACCCTGTACATCTGGGCCGGCCCGCACCATCTGCACTACACCGCCCTGCCCGACTGGGCGCAATCGCTGGGAATGGTGATGTCGATCATCCTGCTCGTGCCGAGCTGGGGCGGCATGATCAACGGCATGATGACCCTCTCGGGCGCATGGCATAAGTTGCGCACCGACCCGATTCTGCGCTTCCTCGTGCTGTCGCTGGCGTTCTACGGGATGTCGACGTTCGAGGGGCCGATGATGGCGATCAAGACCGTCAATGCGCTTTCTCACTACACCGACTGGACCATCGGCCACGTTCACTCGGGCGCGCTGGGCTGGGTGGCGATGATCACCATCGGCGCCGTCTACCACATGATCCCGAAACTCTATGGCCGTGCGCAGATGCACAGCGTCGCGCTGATCAACACGCACTTCTGGCTCGCCACTGTCGGCACCGTCCTCTACATCGCCGCGATGTGGGTCAACGGCATCACCCAGGGGCTGATGTGGCGGGCGATCAACGATGACGGCACCCTGACCTACTCGTTCGTCGAGGCCCTGCAGGCCAGTCATCCGGGGTATATCGTCCGCGCCTTGGGCGGTGCGATTTTCGCCAGCGGCATGCTGTTCATGGCCTACAACGTGTTCCGCACCATTCGCGCAGCGAACACGGAAGAAGCCGAAGCCGCCGCGCAGATTGCTGTCGTGGGGGCCCACTGATGATCAAGCACGAAGCACTGGAAAAGAACATCGGCCTGTTGTCGATCTTCATGGTCATCGCGGTGGCGATCGGCGGGCTGACGCAGATCGTCCCGCTGTTCTTTCAGGACGTCACCACCCTGCCCGTCGAGGGCATGAAGCCGCGCCCGGCGCTGGAGCTCGAAGGCCGCGACGTCTACATCGCCAACGGCTGCGTGGGTTGCCATTCGCAGATGATCCGGCCGTTCCGCGCCGAAACCGAGCGCTACGGGCATTACTCGGTGGCCGGTGAGAGCGTCTGGGATCACCCGTTTCTGTGGGGCTCCAAACGCACCGGGCCGGACCTGGCGCGGGTCGGCGGTCGCTACTCGGATGACTGGCACCGCGCCCATTTAAACAACCCGCGGGACCTGGTGCCGGAGTCGATCATGCCGGCCTACCCCTTCCTGGCGGACACCAAAATCGACGGCCAGCTGACCGGCAAGAAGATGGAAGTGCTGCGCAGCCTGGGCGTGCCGTACACCGATGCCGACATCGCCGGCGCGAGCGACGCGGTGAAGGGCAAGACCGAAATGGATGCGCTGGTGGCCTATCTCCAAGGCCTGGGCACCCTCATCAAGAGCAAACGGTGATCGCCATGGACATGGGAACGATTCGAGGCCTGGGCACCGTTGTGGTGATGGTCGCCTTCATCGGTCTGGCGTTGTGGGTGTTCAGCCCGCGGCGCAAAGCGGAATTCGACGATGCAACGCTGCTGCCGTTTGCCGATGACCCCGAGGCGATTGCGCAGGTCAGGCAGGCGCAGGACCAGCGCAAAGCGCAAGCACACTCGAAAGCCGAAAGGAGCCCGAAACCATGAGCACCTTCTGGAGCCTTTATGTCACGGTGCTGACCCTGGGCACGATCTTCGCGATGGGCTGGCTGCTGATCGCGACGCGCAAGGGCCAGCGCGCCGACACCACCGATGAAACCGTCGGCCACGCCTTCGACGGCATCGAGGAGTACGACAACCCACTGCCCAAGTGGTGGTTCTGGCTGTTCATCGGCACGATCATCTTCGCTTTGGGTTATCTCGCGTTTTACCCGGGCCTGGGCAACTGGAAGGGCCTGTTGCCGGGCTATGACTACGCCGACAACGACAAGAAAATCCCGTTTTCCGACGGCGCCACCGGCTGGACCGGCGTGCACGAATGGGAAAAGGAAATGGTCCGCTCGGAGGCGCGCTACGGGCCGATCTACGCCAGATTCGCAGCGATGCCCATTGAAGACGTGGCCAAGGACCCACAAGCACTGAAGATGGGTGGACGGCTGTTCGCGTCGAATTGTTCGGTCTGCCACGGCTCAGACGCCAAAGGCGCCTACGGCTTCCCCAACCTGGCCGACGCCGACTGGCGCTGGGGCGGTGATGCGCAGAGCATCAAAACCTCCATCCTGAACGGCCGTCATGCGGTCATGCCGGCGTGGGGGGCGGTGATCGGCGATCAAGGCGTGCGCGACGTGTCGGCTTACGTGCTGACCCAACTGAACGGGCGCACACTGCCGGCTGATGCGAAAGCCGATCCGGTGGCAGGCTTGAAAATCTATGCCACTACTTGCGTTGCCTGCCACGGGCCGGAGGGCAGAGGCGTTGCCGCACTGGGTGCCCCGGACCTGACCCACCCCGGCGCGTTCATCTACGGCGCCAGCTTTGCGCAGCTGCAACAGACCATCCAGTATGGCCGCCAAGGGCAAATGCCGGCCCAGGCGTTGTTGCAGGGCAACGACCGGGTGCACTTGCTGGCGGCGTACGTTTACAGCCTGTCCCACGGGGAAGAACCGGCGGCAAAGCCCGAGTGAAGGATATCGCTGTCGCACACGCTGATGATTCGGCCCGAAGGGCGTAGGACGCTGCCATGAGCAATCAGATTCCGCTGCACAACGTCACGCCGCCGACGAAGAACGACGGCGACACCGTTGACCTGTATGCCTCGCGGGAGAAGATCTACACCCGCGCGTTCACCGGGGTATTCCGCACGCTGCGCATGGGTGGCGGCGCGGTGTTGTTCCTGCTGTATTTCGGCACGGTCTGGCTCAACTGGGGCGCGCATCAGGCGGTGTGGTGGAACCTGCCGGAGCGCAAGTTCTACATCTTCGGCGCGACGTTCTGGCCGCAGGATTTCATTTTGCTGTCGGGCATTCTGATCGTCAGCGCGTTCGGGCTGTTCTTTATTACCGTGTTCGCCGGGCGCGTCTGGTGCGGTTACACCTGCCCGCAAAGCGTGTGGACGTGGGTGTTCATGTGGTGCGAAAAGGTCACCGAAGGCGACCGCCACCAGCGCATCAAACTCGACAAGGCGCCCATGGACGCCAACAAGTTCGCGCGCAAGTTCGCCAAGCACAGCCTCTGGCTGCTGATCGGTCTGGTCACCGGTCTGACTTTCGTCGGCTACTTCTCGCCCATCCGTCAACTGCTGCTGGATTTCTTCAACGGCCAGGCCGATGGCTGGTCGTATTTCTGGGTCGGTTTCTTCACCCTCGCCACCTACGCCAACGCCGGCTGGCTGCGGGAACAGGTGTGCATTCATATGTGCCCCTACGCGCGTTTCCAGAGCGTCATGTTCGACAAGGACACACTGATCGTTTCCTACGACCCACGGCGCGGCGAGGCACGGGGTGCGCGCAAGAAGGAAACGGATTACAAGGCTGAAGGTCTCGGCGACTGCATCGATTGCACGATGTGCGTGCAGGTCTGCCCCACCGGCATCGACATCCGCGACGGCTTGCAGATCGAATGCATCGGTTGCGCGGCGTGCATCGATGCCTGCGATTCGATCATGGACAAGATGGACTACCCGCGCGGCTTGATCAGTTACACCACCGAACACAACCTTTCCGGTCAGGTAACCCATACACTGCGGCCCCGGTTGATCGCCTACGCCGTCGTGCTGGTGGTGATGATCGGCGTGCTGACCAGTGCGTTTTTGATGCGTTCGCTGGTGGGTTTTGATGTGAGCAAGGACCGCATGCTGTACCGGGAAAACGCCGAGGGCCGGATCGAAAACGTCTACAGCCTGAAAGTCATGAACAAGGACCAGGTCGACCACACCTATGTGCTCGACGCCACAGGATTGCCGGACCTGAAGCTGCAAGGCCGTCGCGAGATCAAGGTGCCGGCGGGCGAGATCATCAGCCTGCCGGTGGAGCTGTCGGTCGCGCCGGAGCAACTGCCGTCGAGCAGCAACGACGTCAGTTTCGTCCTCAGGGAAATCAAGAACAGCGACATTGAGCAGAGCGACACTGAAGTCCACGCCAAGAGCCGTTTCCTCGGCCCGCCCATTCGCTGAGAGATGTCGGAAATGACCCCAGTCACCGCAGCACGTCCCTGGCACCGGCATCTATGGCCGTGGATCATCATCGGCATTCTGGCCTGCTCGGTGGCGTTGACCCTGGCCATGGTCACCATCGCCGTCACCCACCCGGACAACCTGGTCACCGACAACTATTACGAGGCCGGCAAAGGCATCAATCGCTCACTCGATCGCGAGTTGCTGGGTCAGTCCCTCAACCTGCACGCCCGCGTGGCTCTCGACGAGCTGACCGGCGAAGTGGATGTGCAACTGAGCGGCGCCAGCCAGCCGGAAACCCTGGTCCTGAACCTGATCTCCCCGACCCAGCCGGACAAAGACCGCAAAGTGGTGCTGGCGCGCACGCCGTCGCAGCCGGGGCGCTATGTCGGGCAGTTGGCCGACGGGGTCGAAGGCCGGCGCTTCGTCGAATTGCTGGGGGTGGAGAACGCCCAGACCTGGCGCCTGTTCGAGGAAGAACGGATCGTTCCCGGGCAGCCACTGACCCTGGGCGACGAGCCGCTTCAGGGCGCTGGCGGGCATTGACGTGAAAGCGACTGAGGGAATTACCCTGCGGCCTTGCTACCACTGCACGCTACCGGTCCCGCCGGGCGGGCGCTTCGTGGCCTCGGTGCTGGGTGAGCCGCGGGAATTCTGCTGCCCCGGCTGTCAGGCCGTGGCCCACGCCATCGTTGCCGGCGGCCTGGAAAGCTACTACCTGCATCGCAGCGAAGCGTCGGTCAACCCGCAGGTGTTGCCCTCGCCGTCAGCCGATGAACAGGCCCTCTTTGATCGTCCCGACGTGCAAGCGCCCTTTGTCCGCCATGACACCCCCTCTGGCGATGTCGCCGGCGATGTGGCTGAAACGACGCTGATGATCGAAGGCATCACCTGCGCGGCGTGCGGCTGGCTGATCGAGCGCCACCTGCGCAGGTTGCCCGCCGTGGTCGAAGCGCGGCTGAACCTGTCCAGTCACCGCTTGCACCTGCGCTGGCATGACCAGCCATTGCCTTTGAGCGAGGTCCTGTCCGAGCTGCGGGGCATCGGTTACGCCGCCCACCCTTATCATGCGGATGCAGCCACCGAGCGCCTGGCCCTGGAAAACCGTCGCAGCCTGCGTCAACTGGGCGTCGCCGGGCTGCTGTGGTTTCAGGCGATGATGGCGACCATGGCGACCTGGCCCGAATTCAACATCGACCTCGGCCCGGAAATGCACACAATCCTGCGTTGGGTGGCGATGTTTCTGACGACGCCCATCGTGTTCTACAGCTGCGCGCCGTTCTTCAAAGGGGCGCTGCGCGACCTGCGCGCCCGCCATCTGACCATGGACGTTTCGGTGTCGCTGGCGATTGGCGCAGCGTACTTCGCCGGCCTCTGGACAGCGGTCACCGGGGTCGGCGAATTGTATTTCGACGCGGTCGGCATGTTCGCGCTGTTCCTGCTTAGCGGCCGCTACCTCGAACGCCGCGCCCGGGAACGCACCCGCTTAGCGACCGAGCAACTGGTCAATCTGCTGCCGGCGTCCTGCCTGCGGTTGAACGCGGACGGACAGACAGAGTGCATCCTGACTGATCAACTGCGCCTGCACGATCAGGTGCTGGTACACCCCGGCGCGATGTTGCCGGCGGACGGCCGAATCATCGCGGGTTGCTCGAGCATCGACGAATCGCTGCTCACCGGGGAGTACCTGCCTCAGCAGCGCCAGGTGGGAGACGCCGTCACCGCCGGCACCGCCAATAGTGAAAGCGTGCTCACCGTGGAAGTGCTCGCGTTGGGCGCTGACACCCGGCTCTCCGCCGTCGTCCGACTGCTGGAACGCGCACAATCGGAGAAGCCGCCCCTGGCGCAGATGGCGGACCGCGCGGCGCAGTGGTTTTTGCTGATTTCGCTGGTGCTGGCGGCGTGTGTCGGTGTGGTCTGGTGGCAGCTCGATGCCGGCCGCGCATTCTGGATCGTGCTGGCGATGCTGGTCGCCACTTGCCCGTGCGCCTTGTCGCTGGCGACCCCGACCGCGCTGACCGCCGCCACCGGCACGCTGCACAGGCTCGGGCTGCTGCTGACCCGAGGCCATGTGCTGGAGGGGCTGAACCGGATCGATACGGTGATCTTCGACAAGACCGGCACGCTGACCGAAGGGCGCCTGACGTTGAGGGCGGTTCGCAGCCTTGGCGCCCTGAGCAGTGACGACTGTTTGAGCCTGGCAGCGGCGCTGGAAAGTCGGTCTGAACACCCGATTGCCCGGGCGTTCGGCAAAACGCCGCTGACCGCTGAACGGGTGGTCGCGACGCCGGGCCTGGGCCTGGAAGGCGAGGTCAACGGGCGCCTCTCGCGCATCGGTCAGCCCGGGTTTGTCTGCGCCTTGAGTGGCGTCGCCGTACCCTCCATGCCGGAGGAGCCCGGTCAGTGGTTGCTGCTGGGGGATGACACCCAAGCCCTCGCCTGGCTGGTGCTGGATGATCGGCTGCGGGACGACGCGGCAGGGTTGGTCACGGCGTGCAAACAGCGCGGCTGGCAGACGTTGTTGTTGTCCGGCGACAGTTCGCCCATGGTGTCCATTGTCGCGACTCAGTTGCAGATCGATGACGCCCGGGGCAGCCTGCGGCCGGATGACAAGCTCGCCATTCTGCAACGGCTTCGCGCCGAGGGCCGGACCCTTCTGGTGATCGGCGACGGGGTCAATGATGTGCCGATGCTGGCGGCGGCCGACATCAGCATCGCCATGGGTTCGGCCACCGATCTGGCCAAGACCAGCGCCGATGCGGTGCTGCTGTCGAATCGTCTGCACGTGTTAGTCGATGCGTTTGGCCTCGCTCGGCGCACGCGGCGGGTCATTCTGGAAAACCTGGCGTGGGCCGGGTTGTACAACGGGCTGGTGCTGCCCTTCGCGGCGCTGGGCTGGGTGACGCCGTTGTGGGCCGCGGCGGGAATGTCGGTGAGTTCGCTGGTGGTGGTGTTGAATGCGTTACGTCTGACGCGGATGAAGCCGATTTCTGCAGAATCCATGGCTGCCCGTCAGACGGTGACCCCATGAACCCACGCCCCGATTCGGAGGCCCGATGCCTGCGCTCTACATCATGATTCCGGTGGCGCTGCTGATCGTGGCGGTGGCGATTTACGTGTTTTTCTGGGCGGTGGACAGCGGTCAGTACGACGACCTCGACGGCCCGGCCCACAGCATTCTGTTCGACGATCAGGATCCAGGGCACAAGGCTGGGGTGGATGAAGCGTCGGGGAAAGAGACATCGGCCGTCAAGAAGGATTCAGCCACATGAACCCGGTCCCTGTGGGAGTGAGCTTACTCACGAAGGCCGACAATCGACCGCTGCATATCCGTCGGATGTACCGGCCTCTTCGCGATCAAGCTCGCTCCCACAGTCCATGCGTTGGCAGATATATCTGCGATGCCGTCAGGCTTGATGCATTTTCATGTGGGACGACCGGGGTAACGCTCCACCTTGCTCCCGAAGGCGTATCAACCGTCAACGCGAGATTCTCGGGTCGAAACCATGCATGACCTCTTCCCCCAACTCCTCTCCGCCCTCGTGCTGGGCCTGCTCGGCGGCGGTCATTGCCTGGGCATGTGCGGCGGTCTGATGGGCGCGCTCACCTTTGCCATCCCCCCGGAGCAACGCGGAAGACGCCTGCGCCTGCTGGTGGCCTACAACGTCGGACGTGTTTTCAGCTATGCCTGCGCGGGATTGCTCACAGGCATGCTCGGCTGGGCCGTCGCCAACAGCCCGGGGGCGATTCTGTTGCGGGTGATCGCGGGGCTGCTGATGATCACGATGGGCCTGTACCTGGCCGGATGGTGGAGCGGCCTGACCCGCATCGAAGGCCTGGGCCGCTGGATTTGGCGTTACCTGCAACCGCTGGCCCGCCGCCTGATGCCGGTGTCGACGACACCCCGGGCTTTACTGATGGGCGCGGTGTGGGGCTGGCTGCCATGCGGGCTGGTTTACAGCACGTTGCTGTGGTCGGCCAGCCAGGGCAATGCGCTGCACAGCGCGTTGTTGATGCTCGCGTTCGGCGTCGGCACCTGGCCGGTGCTGCTCGCCACGGGCCTGGCCGCCGAGCGCATCACCGCCCTGCTCCGTCGGCGCAGCGTGCGCGTGGCTGGCGGGGTGCTGGTGATTCTGTTCGGCCTGTGGACACTCCCCGGCCCCCATCAACAGTGGCTCATGGGGCACACGCATCACACGATGAATCACGACATGAATCCCGCCATGGATCATGCAGGCATGGGCCACGAGTAATCCCAGCCCCCATCCGTTGACCCAGATCAATGCCCTCACCGGCGGCTTCCCTACACTTCCCGCACCGCCATCCTTATCGGGAACGCCCCCATGCTCGACGACCTTCGTTGGGATTCTGAACTCATCCGTCGCTACGATCTGGCAGGGCCGCGTTACACGTCCTACCCCACCGCCGTGCAATTTCATAAGCAGGTTGGCGCCTTCGAGCTGCTCCATGGGCTGCGAGACAGCCGCAAGGCGTCGCGACCGTTGTCGCTGTACGTGCACATCCCGTTCTGCGCCAACATTTGCTACTACTGCGCCTGCAACAAAGTCATCACCAAGGACCGCGGTCGCTCCCAGGTCTATCTGCAGCGGCTCGAACGCGAGATCAGCCTGATCGCCGCCCACGTCGATGAGCGTCAGGTGGTGGAGCAATTGCACTTCGGCGGCGGCACGCCGACCTTTCTCAGTCACCTTGAACTGCGCCAGCTGATGGCCCATTTGCGCCAGCACTTCACCCTGCTGGATGACCACTCCGGTGACTACGGCATCGAAATCGATCCGCGCGAGGCGGACTGGTCGACCATGGGCCTGTTGCGCGAGCTGGGCTTCAACCGGGTCAGCCTCGGCGTGCAGGACCTTGATCCGCTGGTTCAGCGGGCGATTAACCGCTTGCAGAGCCTGGAAGAAACCCGCGCCATCGTCGAAGCCGCGCGCACCCTGCAGTTTCGTTCGGTGAACATCGACCTCATCTATGGCCTGCCGCTGCAGACACCAGAGGGTTTTGCCCACACCGTCGAGCAAGTCATCGCCTTGCAGCCCGACCGGCTGTCGGTGTTCAACTACGCCCACCTGCCCGAGCGCTTCATGCCCCAGCGGCGCATCGACACCGCTCAGTTGCCCAGCCCGGAACAGAAGCTGGAGATGCTCCAGCGCACCATCGAGCAGCTGACGCGTGCAGGCTATCGCTACATCGGCATGGACCACTTTGCGCTGCCAGATGACGACCTCGCCATCGCTCAGGAAGAAGGCACGTTGCAGCGTAATTTTCAGGGCTACACCACCCATGGCCACTGCGACCTGATCGGCCTCGGTGTCTCGGCGATCAGCCAGATCGGCGAGCTGTATGCACAGAACACCGTCGACCTCACCGAGTACCAGACCCTGCTGGCCAGCGACCAACTGGCCACCAAACGCGGTCTGCTCTGCAACGAAGACGATCAGCTGCGGCGCACCATCATCAGCCAGCTGATCTGTCATTTCCGCCTGGATTTCGCCACCGTCGAAAACGCATTTGCCATCCACTTTCGGGAATATTTCCGCGAGCAGTGGCCGCAATTGCTGACCATGGCCACGGACGGGCTGATTCTGCTTGACCCGACCGGCATCACCGTTACGCCGGCAGGACGCCTGCTGGTGCGCTCGATCTGCATGGTGTTCGATGCGTATTTGGGCACGCAGAACCGTCAGCGCTATTCCCAGGTGATATAGGCCCAGGTGATATAGGAATGTTCCGCCTGGCGCGGAGGAATGATTTCGGGCCAAGGAAGGCGCGTGGTAGTCGCAGGGCTGACCCTGAGTTACCCTTACGACTTATGTGTGTTTCTTCACAAGGAATTACCCGATGTCTGAGCCAGTCAAACTGCGTGCTCACACCCAGGCTCATTGCAAGGATTGCAGCCTGGCCCCGTTGTGCCTTCCGCTTTCATTGAACATGGAAGACATGGACGCACTGGACGAAATCGTCAAACGCGGCCGCCCCTTGAAGAAAGGCGATGTTCTGTTTCGTCAGGGCGATACCTTCGCTTCCGTCTACGCCGTCCGTTCCGGCGCGTTGAAAACCTTCAGCCTCAGCGACAGCGGCGAAGAACAACTCACCGGTTTCCACCTGCCCAGCGAACTGGTCGGGCTGTCGGGCATGGACGCCGAGGCTTATCCCGTCACGGCCCAGGCCCTGGAGACCACGTCGGTGTGCGAAATCCCCTTCGAACGGCTGGACGAATTGTCGGTGCAACTGCCGCAATTGCGTCGCCAGTTGATGCGGGTGATGAGCCGGGAAATCCGCGATGACCAACAAATGATGCTGCTGCTCTCGAAGAAAACCGCCGACGAGCGCATCGCCACGTTTCTGGTCAACCTCTCCGCCCGCTTCCGCGCCCGGGGTTTCTCCGCCAACCAGTTTCGCCTGAGCATGTCGCGCAACGAGATCGGCAACTACCTGGGCCTAGCGGTGGAAACCGTGTCCCGGGTGTTCACCCGCTTTCAGCAAAACGAGTTGATCGCCGCCGAGGGCAAGGAAATCCACATCCTTGACCCGATTCAGCTCTGCGCGCTGGCCGGGGGATCGCTGGAAAGCTGATGCATGATGGTCCGGGCGGGCTTAGACTGGCGTCTTTTGAGTCATGTCCTGCCCGAGATCCTTATGATTTTCGACGAAGTCAGCATCAAATCCCTCATCCGCCCTGTGGTGGACTTCCCCAAACCCGGCGTGATTTTCCGTGACATCACCCCGCTGTTCCAGTCACCCAAGGCCCTGCGCCTGGTCATCGACAGCTTCATCCAGCGTTACATCGACGCCGAGTTCACCCACGTCGGCGCCATGGACGCGCGCGGGTTTCTCATCGGTTCGATCGTCGCCTACGAACTGAACAAACCGCTGGTGCTGTTTCGCAAGCAAGGGAAGTTGCCGGCCGATGTGCTGGCCGAGGCCTATCAGACCGAATACGGCGAAGCGCTGCTGGAAGTCCACGCCGACAGCTTGTGCGACGGGGATTCAGTGGTGATGTTCGATGACCTGATCGCCACCGGCGGTACCCTGGTCGCCGCCGCCAACCTGATCCGCCGCATGGGCGCCAAGGTCCACGAAGCCGCTGCGATTATTGATTTGCCGGAGCTGGGCGGCTCACAACGCCTGCGCGACATGGAAATCCCGACGTTCTGCCTAACCCAGTTTGCGTTGACGGATAAGTAAGGCCACGATCAAAGTCGATCGGTTCGCCGGATGTCTGTAGGACCGGCTTTAGCCGGGAACAGGCCAGTGAGGGCACCCTGGATTCGGGGTGTGACACCTGCCGCCTTCCCGGCTAAAGCCGGTCCTACACCCGAGTTCACTCCGACAGGTACTCAGCGCGTTGAAGACGGAGAGACTCGTTACAACTGAATCGGCTTGCGCCCTGCAAACGAGTGCGCGAGCGTGCCGCCGTCGACCAGTTCCAGCTCGCCACCCAGCGGCACGCCGTGGGCAATGCGCGAGGTGACCAGGCCTTTGTTGGTCAGCAGTTGGGCGATGTAGTGCGCCGTCGCTTCGCCTTCGACCGTCGGGTTGGTGGCGAGGATAACTTCGGTGAACGAGCCCTGCTCTTCGATCCGTGCCACCAGCTGCGGAATGCCAATGGCTTCAGGCCCCAGACCGTCCAGCGGCGACAGATGCCCCTTGAGCACGAAGTAGCGCCCGCGGTAACCGGTCTGTTCCACTGCATAAACGTCCATCGGGCCCTCCACCACGCAGAGCAGCGTGTCGTCGCGCCGGACGTCCGAGCATTGCGGGCAGAGTTCTTCTTCGGTGAGGGTGCGGCATTGTTTGCAGTGACCAACGCCTTCCATCGCCTGACTCAACGCCTGGGACAGACGCGAGCCACCACTGCGATCACGCTCCAGCAGCTGCAACGCCATGCGCTGGGCGGTTTTCTGACCGACGCCGGGCAGGATGCGCAGGGAGTCGATCAACTGGCGAATCAGGGGGCTGAAGCTCATTGGAGAAACGTCCGACAAAAACACGAGACGCGGTTTATACCCGCGCCTCCGATTACCGTCAAATCAGGGTCATGAGACCTTGACCACCAGCTTGCCGAAGTTCTTGCCGTCGAGCAGGCCAATGAACGCGTCCGGGGCATTCTCCAGGCCTTCCACCACGTCTTCGCGGAATTTCACCTTGCCGTCCTTCACCAGCGGAATCATGGCCTGCATGAATTCGTCAAGGCGATCGTAATACTCTTCGTAGACGATGAAACCCTGAATCTTCGCACGCTTGGTCAGCAGCGTACGCATTAACAGCGGCAGCCGATTCGGCCCCTCTGGCTCACTCTGGGCGTTGTAATGGGCGATCAGGCCGCACAACGGCACCCGCGCACGCTCATTGAGCAGCGGTATGACCGTCTCCAGCACCTTGCCGCCGACCAGTTCGAAATAGATGTCGATGCCGTTCGGGACGGCCGCCTTCAGCTGCTCGGCGAAGTCCTCGCTGCGGTGATCGATGCAAGCGTCAAAACCCAGCTCATCGACCACGTAACGGCACTTGTCTTCGCCACCGGCAACGCCCACCACCCGCAGGCCATTGAGCTTGGCCACTTGGCCGACCACCGAACCGACTGCCCCCGAAGCCGCCGCGACGACCAGGGTTTCGCCCGCTTTCGGCTTGCCGATGTCCATCAAGCCCATGTAACCGGTGATGCCCGGCATACCGAGCACGCCGACCGCCATTGACGGGCTGGGCAGGTCCTTCGGCGCCATCAACAGATTGCTGCCATCAGAAATGCTGTGGGTCTGCCAGCCGGTCTGACCCACGACCAGATCGCCTTCCTTGAATGCCGGATTGCGCGACTGCTCGACCACGCTGACCGCGCCGCCCTCCATCACCGCGTCGATTTCCACCGGTGCCGCGTAGGACGGCGCGTCGCTCATGCGACCGCGCATGTAGGGATCGAGGGACAGGTAGAGCGTGCGCAGCTGCACCTGGCCGTCTTGCAGGTCAGGCAGCGCCTCGCGCTCGAGTCGGAAGTTTTCCGGGGTCGGCGCGCCCTGGGGACGGGACGCCAGGACGACACGTTGGTTGAGGATCAATTCTTGGGTCATCGGAATGGGCTCCATGATGAAGGGTTGCAAGGGTATAGAAAGCAGACCGTGGGCAGCCGGACGGGTTCGGTCGGATGTGGGCTCCCTATGGCGCGCTTCGTGCTGACGGCTTGCCGCCGTGCCCAAACGAAAATGCCAGGCACGAGGGCCTGGCATCTTGATGTCGCAACCGCCGTCCGATCAGAACGGCATTTTCATGCCCGGCGGCAGCTGCATGCCGGCGGTCATGCTGGCGGTCTTTTCCTGGCTGGCCGCTTCGATCTTGCGCACAGCGTCGTTGACGGCCGCAGCGATCAGGTCTTCCAGAATTTCCTTCTCTTCCTGCATCAGGCTGTCGTCCAGGCTGACACGCTTGACGTCATGACGCCCGGTCATGACCACGCTGACCAGACCGGCGCCAGACTGGCCCGTCACTTCAGCGTTGGCCAGTTCTTCCTGCATCTTGGCCATTTTTTCCTGCATTTGCTGAGCCTGCTTCATCAGGCCTGCCATGCCACCTTTCATCATGGGAGTTACTCCTCGGAAGTCATCGGATAGAAAGTCATTGAACAATTAGGGGCGCCCTATCAGCTTAGCGCCCCCGGGAATCATCGGGCGTGGACTTACGCCTGCGTCGGCGCATCCACCGGAACAATGGTGTCATCGCGAATCGACGCACCGAACTGCTGCATCATCTGCTGAATGAACGGATCGCTGTGGATCGCCGCCTCGGCCTGCTTCTGCCGATCGGCACGCCGACGCGCCGCCGCCTGAGCCGGGGTTTCCTGCTCGGGCTTGATCAGTTCGATACTCAGGTTGAGGGTGCGTTCATGGTATTGGTTCAGCGCGTCGTTCAGACGGCGCTGCTGCGTCGAGTTGAACAGCGCACTGTGGGCCGGATCAAGGTGCAGCAGCCAGTTGTCGCCCTCCACCGAAATCAGCGTGCAGTTGGCGGCGATGCTGCCGGTCATGCCGGAAATCGGAAGTTTCGGGAACAGCTCAAGCCAGTCCGCCGCAAGACCGGTGGCAGGTTTGGAGGCCGGCAGCAGCTCGGGCTCCTTCTCCACCGCTTCGACGGCTTCGTGGGCAAGGTCATCGAGATAAGCGAACGACGCCGGGTCGATGTCGATGTCCGGCTCGATGTAGTCGTCATCGGGCGGCGGCTCGTCGTCGCGCTCCATCGGCGCCGGCACATAAGGTGCGGCATCGGGCACGTGCTCGATCATTTGCGGTGTCACCGCCTCGGCAGCGGCTTGCAGCTGTTCTGACGATGCGAGTTCGGGCGCATCCGGCACAGGGCTCGCGGGGGCCGGTGCCGGCATTGGCGTCAGGTCCGGCTGCTCGGCGACGGTGTCGAGGACGGCCTCGGGCCTCTCGGCCACGGACGCGGGCTGTGGGGACGGCTCGTCCTCGGGCTCAGGCTCAGGCTCAGGCTCGGCAGTATTGGCTGGCGCCGCAGCGTTTGGCTCGTTCCACGGCAGATCGATCTCTGCCTCCGCCTTTGCCGCCACAGGCTCGGGCACGGCGACAGGCGCCGGCGTGTCGATGACAGGCGCCGGGGCGGTCTGGGGCCGGGATGCTGCGGATGCTGAACTCGCCACCGCTGTCCGGGAATCAACCGTGGCCGGGTTGATCCCCACTGACTTTAACGGCTGCGTCGGCGCGTTGTCGGCGTCTGCGGGCCGGAACGCCAGCATGCGCAGCAGCACCATCTCGAAACCGCCCCGGGGATCCGGCGCCAGCGGCAGATCGCGGCGACCGATCAAGCCCATCTGGTAGTAGAACTGCACGTCTTCGGCGGGCAACGCCTGGGCCAGGGCCAGCACGCGATCGCGATCGCCGTGGCCGTTATCGACCCCTTCAGGCAGCGCCTGGGCGATGGCGACCCGGTGCAATACGTTCAGAATCTCCGAGAGCACGCCGCTCCAGTCCGGCCCCTGTTCGGCCAGATGCCGCACGGCTTCAAGCAACGAACGGGCATCGCCTTCGATCAACGCAGCCAGTACGTCGAACACCTGGCCGTGATCCAGCGTGCCAAGCATGGCGCGCACGTCGGACGCCAACACTTTGCCTTCGCCGAAAGCAATCGCCTGGTCGGTAAGGCTCATGGCGTCACGCATCGAGCCATCGGCCGCGCGACCGAGCAGCCACAGCGCATCGTCTTCGAACGGAACGTTCTCCACGCCGAGGACGTGGGTCAAATGCTCGACCACACGCTCAGGCGTCATGTTTTTCAGGGAGAACTGCAGGCAGCGCGACAGAATGGTGGCGGGCAGCTTCTGCGGGTCCGTTGTGGCGAGGATGAACTTGACGTAGGGCGGCGGCTCTTCCAGCGTCTTGAGCAACGCGTTGAACGAGTGGCTGGAGAGCATGTGCACTTCGTCGATCAGGTAGACCTTGAAGCGGCCGCGACTGGGCGCGTATTGCACATTGTCGAGCAACTCGCGGGTGTCTTCGACCTTGGTGCGGCTGGCGGCGTCGATCTCGATCAGGTCGACAAAACGGCCCTCGTCGATCTCGCGGCACACCGAACATTCGCCACACGGCGTTGACGTGATGCCGGTTTCACAGTTCAGGCACTTGGCGATGATCCGCGCGATGGTGGTCTTGCCGACCCCGCGTGTGCCAGTGAATAAATAGGCGTGGTGCAGGCGCTGGCTGTCCAACGCGTTGATCAAGGCCTTGAGCACATGGGTCTGGCCGACCATTTCGCGGAACGAGCGCGGACGCCATTTACGTGCAAGAACCTGATAACTCATTGAAAACCGTCGCGACTGGGTTGCGGAAGACCGCCAATGCTAGCGGAGCAGGGGCAAAATTGCATCTGGTGTCCGACGCTTATCGCTTTATTATGGCTGGCCTGGCTCCGCAAGACGGCTCCGCGAGACGGTTCCCTCACAAGGTCCCACACCTGGATTCCGAAGACACAGCAGGCTTGAAACGTCGCACTGTTACTTCGAGGGATCCGGATGCGAGTGTGGGTGAGTGGCTTGGGACTTTCGAGTGCCTTGGGGTTATGGAGCGCGTCGGCGCTCGCAGACGGTCCGCCGTTGCGCTTCGCCGTGGCCGACAGTTGGTCGATGCCGCTGATGCAGGTGGGCCCCGACGGACCAGAGGCCGGGATTCTGTTCGACATCATGGAAAGCCTGGCCCGCCAGATCGGCCAGACCGCCCAGTACCGCGTGTACCCGCGGCTGCGTGTGCAGGCGGCCACCGAGCGCGGTGACGTTGACGTGCGGTGTTACGCCGCCCAGTCCTGGTTGCCGGACATGTCGGGGGACTTCACCTGGAGCCTGCCGCTGCTGACCCAGCGCAACGTGCTGGTGGGCAGCGCCTACGACACCGCCACCTTCGAGCTGAGCGCGATTCTCGGCGATCACATCGGTACGGTGCTGGGCTACGCCTACCCGGTGCTGGACCCGCTGTTCGCCACCCGCGATCTGATCCGCGAAGACGCGAGGTTGCAGGAGCAGGTTCTGCAAAAGCTCTCGGCCCACCGCTACCGATACGCCGTGGACACCCAGTGGTCGCTGGATTGGTACAACCGCGATCAGAAAGCCGACGAGAAACTCAGGGCCGTGTGGGTCATCGATGAGCAGCCGGTGGGCTGCGTCGCCCGCAACGACCCGAGCGTGCCGGCGCAACGCATCATGCGCACGCTGCTGAGGATGAAGATGTCCGGGGAGATCGAGCGGATTGTCGAGCGGTATCAGGTGCATTCGGGGAATCCGGCCGATCCGTATTGAGCCTGCGACGTTTTCCTGATGTGGGACTGCCTTTAGCCGGGAAAGCGTCACGTGACCCACCGCAAGACTGGTGGCGTTCCCACTGGCCTCGTCCGTGTAGGACCGGCTTTAGCCGGGAAGGCGTCATGCGTCACCCCGCCAGACTGATGGCGTACACACTGGCCTCTTCCCGGCTAAAGCCGGTCCCACTAAGTAGATCGCGTGCACTCAGTGGGACCGGCTTTAGCCGGGAAGGCGTCATGGGGCACACCACAACTTTGATGTCACCCACCGCTGTAGCAATCCCGTCATATTCCCTCGCTAGGCTCCGGCGACACATGTTGTAACAACTCGACCTGCGAGCGCCCGCCATGAGCAAGAAACCGGAAGATCCAGCACAGGCTTCAGTCCCCCGGCCACAGGTGGATGATAGCCGCCGACGCTTCCTCGGTGGCGTTGCGGTGCTGGGCGCAAGCGCGACCCTGAGTGGCGTGGTGGGCGCTGCCGAATCAGGCGTTGAAGGCAAGCCTGCAACGGACGCCCTGCTGACCGGCCCGGCGCTGGACAAAGCGCTGCAGGACAACGTCAAGACCATCGTGGTCATCTACGGCGAGAACCGCAGCTTCAATAACCTGTTCGCCAACTTCCCCGGCGTCGAGCACCCGCTTTCCGCCGTGAAAGCCGACCACTACCGTCAGCGCGACCGCGACGGCAAAGTCCTCGACACCCTGCCGCAGTGCTGGGGCGGTGTCTGCCAGATCGGCCCGCAAAGCGTCGACGGCGTGACCTACGCCACGGGCATGCAGTACCAGGAAAACCTGCCCAACGCGCCCTTCCCCCTCAAAGGCCCGAGTGGCGAGGACCTGCCACTCAGCGTCGTCACCCGGGACTTGTGGCACGTGTTTTACCAGAACCAGATGCAGATCAATGGCGGCAAGAACGACGCCTTCGTCGCTTGGGCGGATTCCGGCGGCCTGACCATGGGCTATTACGCCCAGACCCAATATTCCCTGCGCCTGTGGGACGTCGCCAAAGAATTCGTGCTCTGCGACAACTTCTTCCAGGGCGCTTTCGGCGGATCGTTCCTCAACCACCAATACCTGATCTCGGCCCGAGCGCCCTTCTACTCGGACGCGGCGAACTCCCCGGCCAAGTCGCAGATCGCCGTGCTGGAAAGCAGCGACCCGCTGGACTATCGGCTCAAACCCCTGGAGAAGTCACCGGCCAGCGCCATGACCGGCCCGCCACAATTCGGCCCGAGCGCGCTGACGCCGGACGGTTACGGCGTCAACACCATGGCCCCGCCCTACTGGCCGACCTGGCTGCGTGACAAGGAGAAACCGGACTATTCGCAGCCGGGGCTGGCCAACGTGCTGGTGCCGCAAACCCATGAACACATCGGCGACAAGCTCTCGAAAAAGAACGTCGACTGGGCCTGGTACGCCGGCGCCTGGCAGGTGACGCTGGATGAATACAAGGACTCGACCGGCATCCCGAAAATCCCGAACTTCCAGTACCACCACCAGCCGTTCAACTACTTCAAGCAGCAGGGCCCCGACAATCCGGCAGAGCGCAAGAAGCGCCTGCGCGACGGCGGCCTGGGCGACGAGTCCTCCAGTAATAAATTCCTGGCCGACGCCGAGGCGGGCAAGCTGCCCGCAGTGACCTTCTACAAACCCCAGGGCAATCTCAACATGCACGCCGGTTACGCCGACGTGGCGGCCGGCGACCGACACATCGACCGTACGATCAAGGTGCTGCGCAACAGCCCGCAGTGGAAGAACATGGTGATTGTCGTCACGGTCGATGAAAACGGCGGCTGGTGGGACCACGTCGCGCCGCCCAAGGGCGACCGCTGGGGACCGGGCACGCGGGTGCCGGCGATCGTCATCTCACCCTTCGCGCGCAAAGGCACGGTCGACCACACGGTGTACGACACCGCCTCGATCCTGCGTCTGATTACACGGGTGCATGGTCTGGAGAAACTGGACGGACTGACCGAGCGCGACAACGCCATGGCCGCACGGGGTCAGGCACCGATGGGTGATCTGAGCAATGCGCTGCAGTTTCCGGCGTAGACAGGCGCGCAACCATCGCGGGCAGGTGAGCTGATCTTATGTGTAATCAAGCCGCCTGCCGACCGCCGCGCTCGTTCGGCAAGCAGGCGGTCAACACCGCCAGCACAACGGCAACTCCTGCAATCACCCCATACACGGCAACGAACGAGCCGCTCAGGCTCGCCAGCAGCCCGGCGCAGTAATTACCGAGCATGCCGCCGATGCCTTGCATGATGTTGGCGATGCCGAAGATGGTCACGGCCAGCGCAGCACGGGACGCCATCTTCGACACGTACGCCGGTATCAGTCCGAAGATCGGGTAGAACGCCACGGCAAACACGACGCCCGCCACCAGCGGCCAGTAGCCGGTCGGCGCGACGACCAGAATCACCGCTGCCGTCGCCACGCAGACGGACACCATCAGCATCGCCGCACGCAGGCCGATGCGGTCCGACAACGCGCCGAGCGCCAGGCCGCTGAACATGCCGACGAAACCGATGCTGGCCCAGATCTGCGCGGTGTATTCGACGCCGAAATGCAACTCCGTGCGCAAGTAGGACGACAGGTAGTTCTGAAACGGAAAGGTCGAGAAACCAATCAGAAAATTCATCGACCAGACTTTGTACACCCAACCCTGCAGCGCCTCACGCAGCACGCCTTTGCGTGGTGCGCCCTCACTGGCGCTCTCATCGTTGCGCAGAAAGAGCCGCGCGCGTTTGAACACCAGAAACACGCCGGCCACCAGAACGACCGTGATCAGCCCGACGATCCACCACACCGTGCGCCACTCGCCCTGGGGCGCATACAACGGCACCAGCAGGCTGTTGATGAACACGCCATAACTGGTGCCGCTCGACACCAGCCCCATGGCCATGCCGCGGTATTGATAGGGCACGGCGCGCGCGATCACGTCGACCATCGGCACGAACACCGTTGCCGCCGTGCCGGCCAGCACCGTCAGCAGCAGACCGATCAGCACCACATTCTGCGCCAGGGGCATGAGCAGCAAGGCCAGGGCGCACACCGCGCCCGATCCGAAGATCATCCAGCCGCCCCCAACACGAGGCGTCAGCCAGGCCGCCAACAGCGCGCTGGCGAGAAACCCCGCCTGCCCCGCTGCGGTGATGGTGCCCACGTAAGCGATGTCGAAGCCCAGGCTGGCGCGCATGTCCGGCACCAGTTGGGCAAAAAGATAGATTCCGAAACCGTAAGTGGCGGCCACGAGTCCGGTGAGCAGCAGCACAATCAGTGCATTGACACGCATCGTCGGCATCCTTGCTGATGGCCGTCGCAGACGCGGCGGCGCAGGTCGACCCGTAGAATCACTTCTGGATCAAGCAACAGGCTAGCTGAGAACTCGAGGGTTACTGGCAGGGAAACGCGTTTTTCAACGCCGCGACGACCAACACTGATTCATTCAAATGCAAGCTCTCGGAATGGGCCTGCAAGGACTGCACAATAATGCGCATCGACTGGATCATCGGAATGCCACCTTCGGGCACGCACACCAGCCGGGGCAATCCGCCCGCCTCGTGGAACAGATCCAGAGTGTCCATCGTCGCTTGCAGCACCCCGACACAATGCCCGACGCCCACGCCGTTCTGCGCCACGCCGCCGCTCATGCTGTTGATCCCGTCCTGGCATTCGAGCAGCAACTTGTTGCCGTCCGCCAGAGCGCCAGCGCTCACGCAGAGCGCGAATAACGCCGACACGCCCGCGATTGATTTACCCATCAGCGTAGCCACAATTCCTTCACCGAATGGTCCGACGCCTTACGCACCACGAGACTGGCGCGCTCACGGGTCGGCAGGATGTTTTCCAGCAGATTGGGCCGGTTGATGTCGTGCCAGATTTTGCGCGCCGCGTCCGGGGATTTCTCCGGCGGCAGATCGGCCAGTTCGCGGAAGTAGGCGCCTCGCGCGCGAAACGCGGTGCGTTGCAGCATCAGAAAGCGCTCGACGTACCAGCGCTCGATGTCACCCTCTTCGGCGTCCAGATAGATTGAAAAGTCAAAGAAGTCCGAGACGATGCTGCCGGGTTTCTGCCCGTCATTGCCCGCGGTCTGCAACACGTTCAACCCTTCGAAAATCAGGATGTCGGGCTGGCTGACCTTGAAGAACTGGTCCGGGACGATGTCATAGCTGATGTGGGAATAGACCGGGGCGGTGATTTCCGGCGTGCCGGCCTTCAGGTCAGAGAGAAACTTGACCATGCGCTTGCGATCGTAGCTTTCCGGAAAGCCCTTGCGGTGCATGATGCCGTCGGCGACAAGCCGGGCATTGGGGTGCAAAAAGCCGTCGGTGGTGATCAGATCGACCCGGGGATGATCCGGCCAGCGCGCCATCAGCGCCTGCAGCACCCGGGCGAAGGTGCTCTTGCCGACCGCGACGCTGCCTGCCACCGCGACGACATAGGTCTGTCGCTTGGCAGGGCGTCCGAGAAAGGTGTCCTTGATGCTGTCGAGATTGCGCGCGGCGCTGACGTGCAGGTTGATCAGGCGCGACAACGGCAGGTAGATGTTGGCAACATCCTCCAGCGAGATGTCCTCGTTCACGCCCCGCAATGCGGCGAGGTCCTCTTCGGACAACGTCAATGGCGTACTGGCGCGCAGCCCCGCCCACTCCGCGCTGCTCATTACCAGATAGTCATCAGGGGCCATCAATCGCGTTCCAGTCAGGTGTCCGTATCAACAATGGTGCGAAGACTATCGTATTGGTCCAAATGGAGGGCAGATTTATTTGAAGCTGCCGGGGCGACTGGCTTACCTCGCTGACGGCATCTCTGACAGATCCGCAGCCAGGGTTTCCAGCGTCGGCCGCATGATCAGAGGCGCCGGCGCACCTTCGGGCGCAGACAGGCCAAGGCGGTTATGCCAAATCGTCGGCAGTCCCACCTTGGCCGTGCCGAACAGATCGTACCCCGAACCCGCGACGAACACGGCATGGCTGGCATCGACACCCACGGTGTCCAGCGCCAGCCGATAAGGCGCGGGGTCGGGCTTATAAAAGCCGGCTTTCTCAGAGGTAATGACCACGTCGAACGGGATACCCAGCACCTCCGCCGCGATCCGGCCCAGGCGCTCCGAACAGTTGGTGACGATACCCAGCTTGTAATGAGGCTTCAGGGATTCGAGGACCGACTGGGCTTCCGGCCAGGGCTGCAACTCCCCGAAGCGCCGATCGAGCTCTGCGGCGGCATGCTTACCCAAGCCGACTTCCATCGCCGCCTCCTCGACCAGCGTGTCATAGGGGCGATAGCGGCCGCAGCCGTAGGTCGCCTTCAGGTAGGCCATGCGCCAGGTCCGGCCCAGCTCCTCGTAGCCGGCGACTGAATTCCACAGGGTCCAGGAGTCCAGCAAGGCGGTGAGCAGGTCGAAAAGTACGAGTTGGATGGGGGGTGTTGGACGCAGGGGTGATGGGGTGTCGGTTGTCATTATTATTATTCCTGAGCGGAGGGGTGGCGTGCGGAGGATGCCCGGCCAGTCAGCGTGATGGGCCTGTGGGTTTCTTCGCGATGGACTCCATTCTAGGCGGCGCATACGGCGATGAACCGCATGTGGCCTAACACTATGGTTCAGCGTTGGTTAAGGATCATTCGCTCAAGGTCGGGTTCCGACGAGCCAAGCGATCAGAGATAACAACGTTGAGACACGCAGCCATTTGCCAACAAGACAGGGATGAAAAATTTGAGAGAGTGGAAGGGATCGAGGCCGCCAGGGATGCGGATGATCAATACTCGTCATGGCGACGAGAGTGCGTTATGGAGGCAACCCCACCAGCCACACCCCGGCACACAATGTTCCCGCTGTGGCTGCTGCCTTCCGGCTCTGACCAGGTTCACGGGTAATCGTTGCGGGGGGACCGATGGGGTCACCATAACGACGCTCGCCAGTGGCGAGCCGCGCCATTGTACCGGTCTCGCGAGAAGTTACAACCTCTTGTTTCAGATTAAGATTTTGAGTGCCGTGAGCCCCTCGCCGCCTGCGCGATGCAGCGGCTAAGGCGCTGAATGCGGCACAATGGCGCCTGCCTTTTCACCTCCCACACGCAAGTGGCTGGCCCCTGCCCGGCACCGCCAGGGCGCAAGACCCAGGAACCACCGATGCATTTCGCGCTCACCCGCCATGAATCCCTCTCCCCCATTCAACAGCGCCAGTTGCTGGAGATCGAGCTGCTCCCCGCGCAGATCCGCCACGTCGGCGACATTCATGGCGGTCTGCACACGCTGACCGCACGTCCCGTCGCCGACCGGCAGGGCTTCGTACTGCTGGTGAACGACATCCCCCGGGGCTTTTTCGTGCTCAAGCGCAGGTCGCTGTTGCCGGAGTGGGCACGTGAACACGCGAAGGTGACCACCACGCTGCACGCGTTGATGGTCGATAAACGCTTTCAAGGCCGTGGTCTTGGCAAGCAATGCCTTAGGGCCCTGCCGGCGTTGGCGCGGGATTTATGGCCAGACACTGCACAGTTGATGCTGGCGGTGGAGGCCGGCAATCACCCGGCGCGCCAGTTGTACCTGGCGCTGGGCTGGCAGGCGTTGCCCGAGCGCGATCCGGACCACGTCAGCGTTGAGCGGCTGATGCTGCTCGCACTGTAATCACTCAATGGGCCAGTGATCGCAACTGCCAGACTTTGCTGCAGCACTCGACGTTCATCCAGTGCTCGAGCGCGGTGACGGTCATGGGCCGCGCGACCAGGAAGCCCTGCACTTCGTGGCAACCCAGCTCGCAGAGAATTTCGTAGACGCCTTCGGTTTCGGCGCCTTCTGCAACGACGCGATAGCCCAGGCGCATCGCCAGATCAACGATGGCTTCCACCAGGCCGCGATCCTTTTCATTGCTGTCGATGTTTTCCACCAGCGATTTGTCCAGCTTGACCGTGGTGGCGGGCAATTGCCGCAGGTAGGTCCAGTTGCTGTAGCCGGTGCCGAAGTCATCGATGGCGATGTCGATGTTCAATGCGCGCAAGCGCTCCAGCTGCAGCCGGGTGACTTCGGGGTTGTCGCACAGGGCGCTTTCGGTGAATTCGAGCTCGAAGCCACTCGGGTCGAGACCGCTGACCGTCAATTGCTCGAACAGCGCATCGCTGAATGACGCGTTGGCCAGATCGATTGCCGACACGTTCATCGCCACTTTGAAGGCATAGCCCTGCGCCTGCCAGAGCGCCGCCTGGGCAACGGCCTTTCTCAACACCCAAAGGCTGAGCGAGCGAATCAGGGCGGTCTTTTCCGCCAACGGGATGAATTCCGCCGGGCTGATCGGGCCCAGCACCGGGTGCTGCCAGCGCAACAGCGCTTCGACGGTCACGATACGGCCGGTGGCCACTTCAAGCCTTGGCTGATACACCAGCGACAGTTGGTCCGGGCAGCGCACGGCTTCGGCCAACGCCGCCAGCAGCAGAAAGGCCCGTTGCTGGGCGAAGTCTAGGTGCGGCTCGTACCAGCGCCAGCCCGTCGACTTGCCGCGGGCTTCGTCCGCCGCGCTGACCACCAGCCGAATCCAGTCGTGCTCATCACAGCGGTCCAGGCCCAACGGCAGCACGCCGATGCCGACGTCCATTTGAATGGGGATGTTGCGACAGATCAGCGGCCGCCGAAAATGCTCGAGCAACTGCCGAAACAGCAGCTCGGCCTGCTCCGGCCGGGCGTTGCGGGCGATCAGCGCGATGCGCGTGGGGCTGACCTTGTACAACGCGGTGTCGGCAGGCAGCTGGCTGCGGCAGTTTTCGATCATGCAGCGCACCAGTTCCTGGGCGAAGCTGTAGCCCAGCGCTTTGACGATGCTGTCGAGAAACGCTGGCGCGACCATGTCCAGCGCAACCAGCGCATATTTGCGCCGATCCGCCAGGGCGGCGAGGTCTTCTTGCAGGCGCAGACGGTTGAACAGACCGGTGGGCTGATCGACGTAGCTGGCATGGCGCAGGTTGTTGAGCCGCTTCATGACCAACTGGCCATACATCTCCAGCATTGCCACGTCGCGCGGGTCGAGTGGCGGCCGAGGCGTACTGTCGATGATGCACAGCGTGCCCAGGGCCAGGCCGTCGGCGGTCACCAGCGGCACGCCGGCGTAGAAGCGGATGTGAGGCTCGCCAGTCACCAGCGGATTGTCGCTGAAGCGCGGATCGAGCATCGCGTCAGGGACCTGAAAGATTTCGGGGCTGAGGATGGTGTATGCGCAGAAGGCGATCTCGCGGGGCGTCTCGCGCTCGTCCAGGCCTGCCCGTGCGCGGAACCATTGGCGGTGCTCGCTGACGATGGAAACAAGGGCAATGGGGACCTCGAAATAGTGGGTCACCATCAAAATGATGTGGTCGAGCACGTCGTCCGCTGTCGCATCGATTAAACCCATGTGGGTGATGCGCGAAATCCGGGAACGCTCGTTTTGGGGAAATGGAGCACCAGTGGCCATAACTGAAGTCCCTTTAAGACCGCTTTGCCAATCGCCTTGCCAGTAGTGTCAAAACGATATGTACAGGGAAAATAGCACCCCTTTTTCCCCGTTGCAGGCATCGCGGACAAGCGGCGAAGTCCTTTCACCGCTTCGTACCCGTGCTTTTTAGCCCTCACTCACCTGAGTGAATCACTGCACCTGCAGCACCTCATCAGCCTTGCCGCCAGCACCCTGTATGACCAGATGGATGAAATGCAGCTTGGTGATGACCGCCGGAGGCAACACGAACGGATAGAAATCCGCCTGACCCATGGCGCGGGACAATTCGTTGAGCATGCCCGCCAGCTCGATCCACGCATTGACGAACGAGAGAAACGCCGGACCGCCCGGATGCTGAGGGTCGTACAGGGTTTCCAGCGGGAACGGCTGGTAGTCGAGGTCCATGTCACGGGCGCTCATGCCCAGGCTCAGCGCGGTGTCGACGGCGTCCATCATGTGCAGGTAATGCGCCCAGGTTTCGGCCCAGTCTTCCCACGGGTGCATGGTCGCGTAGGCGCTGACGAAGCTCTGCTGCCAGTCGGCCGGCGCGCCATGCTGGTAGTGATGGTCAAGGGCGTCGGCGTAGCTGGCGCGGTCATCGCCGAACAGGTTGCGGAAACCGTCCTGCCAGTAGGTGTCGGCGATCAGGCGGTCCCAGTAGTAATGCCCCACTTCGTGACGGAAATGCCCGAGTAGCGTGCGGTAGGGTTCGTGCATCTGCACGCGAACCTTCTCACGAATGGCGTCGTCGGCTTCTTCGACGTTGAGGGTGATCAAGCCACTGGCGTGGCCGGTGGTGGGCAGGTTGCCTTCCAGGTCGACGCCGAGGAATTCGAAGGCCAGACCGCGTTCTTCGTCGACGCTTTTGGGGACGACGTGAAGGCCGAGGGTGATCAACTGTGCAACCAGCCGGCGCTTGGCGGTCTCGATCTTGCCCCAGCGCTCAGGGTTTTCCGGCACGGACAGGTCGGGGATGGTCTTGTTGAGGCTGCAAGCGATGCAAAAGTCGCCGGCGTTCAGCGCCGGAAACACCCAATTGCAGGCGGCTGCTGTGTCGAGGTTGGCGCAACGGCGGTAGAGCCCGGCCTGGGGCTCGTCGGTGAGACGCCAGGTCTGCGCCTCAGGGCCCGGTTCCAGCGCGGCAATCTTGCTCTGCTCGGGGAGATACCCCAACGCTGCGGAGCAGGCCAGGCACTGGCTGTTGCGGAAAAACACCGACTGTCCGCAATGGCATTGCCAGACTTTGCTGTTGCGTTTGTTCTCACCGGCGAACGGCGCCGCGATCCGTGTGCTGAGTTGCTCGAAGAACTGGAACATGGCGATATCCTGATGGGGCTGCAAGCACTAGATCGTCAAGGGTGGCGGGGGTTCCGTGGGATTTTCTTACTCTTTTAAGCGCGCCGTCGTCGATACTCCTTTATCCAAGTTCAGATCCGTGGCCCGCCTAACGGCGGACATTTCGCCTTCGGCGAGTTACTTGGAAAAGTCGAAAGTCGCACCATCCCCAAGTAACCAAGGGTGCCTGCTCCTGGTTTGGCCCTTCGTTCCTCAGGGTTCCCTCACTCCGACGACGCTCCGTGGGCCCGCGCCGAACGGACATCCATGTCCTGACGGCGCTCTCGCGGCATCCATGCCGCTCGGCCCACTCCGCGTCGTCTGCGTTCGGCCTGCACCCAAGTCGCGATTGGCGGTGTCTGGGCTGGCTGTGTATGAAGATCAAGATCAAGTGCAGATCAAAGGCTTCCCGGCTGAAGCCGGTCCTACGGGTGCGCGTTGTTTCTGCTGATCGTTGATCGTTCCCACGCTCCGCGTGGTAACGCCACCTCGGACGCTCCGCGTCCCTGCATGACGCGGAGCGTCTTGGGATGCATGCCCACGCGGAGCCTGGGAACGATCAGTTGCCGAACTGCGAAATTGATGGTGACTGAACTGCCCCCTTCCCGGCTAAAGCCGGTCCCACTAACGGCAGCGCGTGCATTCTGCGAGAGTCGCGGCAGACCTCGACCGTAGGACCGGCTTTAGCCGGGAAGCTTTTGATCTGCTTTTGATCTTCCTACACAAAAAGCCCAAACACCGCAGAACGCGACTTGGGTGCAGGCTGAACGCAGGTCTCGCGGAGTGGGCCGAGCCGCATGGATGCGGCGAGAGCGCCGTCAGGACATGGATGTCCGTTCGGCGCGGGCCCACGGAGCGAGACCGGAGTGAAGGAACCCCGACGCAGGAGGGGCCCAACCAGGAGCACAAGCCCTTGGTTACTTGGGGCTTTATCAAGTAACTCGCCGAAGGCGAAACAGTCTGCCCCCAGGCAGACGCTCTTGATCTTAAGGACCTTGATCTCGATATTGATCTAGCCGACCTCAACGCCTTGTTGCTTCAGAAACCCCACAAACGCCTCTTCGTCGAGCACCTTCAGCCCCAGCTCGTTGGCCTTGGTCAACTTCGACCCCGCCCCCGGCCCGGCCACCACCGTGTGGGTCTTCGCCGAGACAGAACCGGACACCTTCGCCCCCAGCCCCTCCAGCTTCTCCTTCGCCACATCCCGGCTCATCAACTCCAGCGAACCGGTCAAGACCCACGTCTGCCCGGCCAGCGGCAAACCCTCCACCACCTTTTTCTCGCTCTGCCAGTGCATGCCGAAATCCTTCAGCTGCTGCTCGATCGCCAACGCCCGCTGCGCATGCTCCGGGACATCGAAAAACGCCCGCACCGCCTGCGCCTGCTTCTCCGGCAGTGTCTGCCGCATATCCAGCCAGTCTGCCGAAACCACCGCCTCAAGGGTGCCGAACTTGTCCGCCAGTTTCTGCGCCGCACCCGGCCCTACCGACGGAATATTCAGCTTGTCCAGCATCCCGCCCAAGGTCGCACTGGCTGCGAACTCAGCGCCCAAGTCGCCCGTGTCCTGAAGCTCCATCTGGCATTCGCCGAGCAAGGCCCCGATCACGTTCTGGTTGTGCTCGTCTTCGAAAAAACTGTGGATCTCATGGGCGACTTCCAGGCCCACGTCCGGCAGATACGTCAGCACCTCCGGCAGCGCCACAATCACCCGATCCAGCGAACCCAACGAGCGCGCCAGCACCTTGGCCGTCTCCTCACCCACGTCCGGAATGCCCAGCGCATAGATGAAGCGCGCCAGCGTCGGCTGCTTGCTGTCATCGATGGCCTTGAGCAGCTTCTTGCTGGAGATCTCGGCAAAACCTTCCAGATCGATGATCTGCTCGTACTTAAGTTTGTACAGGTCAGCGGGCGAACCGATCAGTTTCTCGTCCACCAATTGCTCGATGGTCTTATCACCCAGGCCCTCGATGTCCATCGCCCGACGGGACACGTAATGGATGATCGCCTGCTTGAGCTGCGCGCCACAGGCCAGACGGCCGACGCAACGGTAAACCGCGCCTTCGCTGATGGTTTCCTTGCCCTTGCTGCGCTTGATCAGTTGCGTGCGCTCGACCTGGGAGCCACACACCGGGCAGGTCTGCGGGATCTCGACGGCGCGCGCGTCCTTCGGGCGGCGCTCCTGCACGACTTGCACCACTTGCGGAATCACGTCGCCGGCTCGGCGGATGATCACCGTGTCGCCAATCATCAGGCCCAGGCGGGCCACTTCGTCCATGTTGTGCAGCGTGGCGTTGGCGACGGTCACCCCGGCGACTTTTACCGGTTTCAAACGGGCGACCGGCGTGACGGCGCCGGTGCGGCCGACCTGGAATTCCACGTCGAGCAGCTCGGTGAGTTCTTCCATGGCCGGGAATTTGTGAGCGATGGCCCAGCGTGGTTCACGGGCGCGGAAACCCAGCTCGCGCTGGGCGGCAACGCTGTTCACCTTGAACACCACGCCGTCGATTTCGTACGGGAGCGTGAGACGTTTCTCGCCGATGTCGTGGTAGTACGTCAGGCAGTCTTCAATGCCGTGGGCAATTTTCATCTCGCGGCTGATCGGCATGCCCCACTCTTTCAGTTGCTGGAGGTTGCCGGTGTGGGTGTCGGCGATGTCGTGGGACACCTGGCCGATGCCGTAGCAGCAAAATTCCAGCGGGCGGTTGGCGGTGATTTTCGAATCCAGCTGGCGCAGGCTGCCGGCCGCCGCGTTGCGCGGGTTGGCGAAGGTCTTGCCACCCACTTCAAGCTGACTGGCGTTCAGACGCTCGAAGCCGGCCTTGGACATGAAGACTTCGCCGCGCACTTCGAGGATGTCCGGCCAGCCCTTGCCGTGCAGCTTCAGCGGGATATTGCGCACGGTGCGCACGTTGACGCTGATGTCTTCGCCGGTGGTGCCGTCGCCGCGGGTGGCACCACGCACCAGCGCGCCGTTCTGGTACAGCAGGCTGACCGCCAGGCCGTCGAGTTTCGGCTCGCAGCTGTATTCCACCTTCTTCGAAGCAGCCGGCAGGTCCAGCCCTTCGTTGACCCGACGATCGAACTCGAGCATGTCGGTTTCTTCGAAGGCGTTGCCGAGGCTCAGCATGGGGATTTCGTGGCGCACCTGGGTGAACGCCGACAGTGCCGCACTGCCCACCCGCTGGGTCGGCGAGTCAGGGGTCACCAGATGCGGGTTCTCCGCCTCCAGCGCCTTCAGCTCGTGGAACAGCCGGTCGTACTCGACGTCCGGGATGCTTGGCTCGTCGAGCACGTGATAGCGGTAATTGTGCTGATCCAGCTCAGCGCGCAGTTCAAGGATGCGGGTTTCGGCGGCTTTCATAGGTGTGATCTCGAAATGCAAAAGAGCAGCCGAAGCTGCTCAATTGGTGATGCTTGAATCTGTGGGAGCGCCAATCAACGGCGCTGGGTCAGGGCGCGACGTTCGAACTCGACGATGCGCTGACGGTAATGCTCGATGGTCTGCGCGGTCATGACGCTGCGCTGGTCATCTTTCAATTCACCGTTGAGCTCGTGGGCCAGCTTGCGAGCGGCGGCGACCATGACATCAAACGCCTGCTTCGGATGACGCGGCCCTGGCAGACCCAGGAAGAAGCTGACGGCGCGGGTGCTGAAGTGGTCGATATCGTCCAGATCGAACACGCCCGGCTTGACCGCATTGGCCATCGAGAACAGCACTTCGCCGTTGCCGGCCATGCTTTCGTGACGGTGGAAAATGTCCATTTCGCCAAAGCGCAGGCCGCTTTCCAGAATGTTCTGCAACAGCGCCGGACCTTTGAAGCCGCTTTCGTCCCGGGAGATCACGCTGATCACCAGCACTTCTTCCACCGGTGGCAGGTCCTTGTCTTCGGTGATGCGCTGGTTCGGCTTGTCGTCCGGGAAGTCGTCGTCGCGGGCACTGAACAGGTCAGGACCGGCGCTCAGGTTAAGGTCGCCCTGATGCGGCTCGTCCTTGCGCTTGCCCCGTCGCGGTTCACGTTCGGCGCGCTCCCGGGGCGCTGCACTCATCGTCGGCAGGTCATGCTCGTCGAGTTTCGGTTCTTTATGGGTGTCGAGGACGCGCGCAGGGCCCAGCACTTCGGCGGACGTTGGTTCGTCGTCGTCCGGCAGGTTGGATAAGTTGCGGTCCAGCCTGAATTTCAATTTGCCCTTGCCGCCGCGCATACGGCGCCAGCCGTCAAACAGAATACCGGCAATGACAATAATGCCGATGACGATCAGCCACTCTCGCAGACCGATTTCCATGTAGTCCCGTGCCTCTAATGAAATTCTGAAAATTAAGGGCGCAAACCCCTTTAAAACGTGGAGCCAACTCTATGTTCTGAATGGCCTTTTACCCACGCGAAATGGAAAAGTGGACATTAAGCTAGCACGACCAAAGGCAACTTTACACCGTCTGTTACATCTGGCAGGTCACAAGCATCTGTCACGCTGCGGCGGTGGTTCCTGTACTGGACGTCCGTGCGCCACTTTTCCCTGCAAATCTGCATGATCGCCACGCGATCAACTGCGCATCCTGCTATGACTCCACCAGCGCCATCGCCTCCTCTACGTCCACCGCCACCAGCCTTGAACAACCCGGTTCGTGCATGGTGACGCCCATCAACTGGTCAGCCATTTCCATGGCGATCTTGTTGTGGGTGATGTAGATGAACTGCACCGTCTGCGACATCTCTTTGACCAACCGGGCGTAGCGCCCCACGTTGGCGTCGTCCAGCGGCGCATCGACTTCGTCGAGCATGCAGAACGGCGCCGGGTTGAGTTTGAAGATGGCAAAAACCAGCGCCAGCGCGGTCAGGGCTTTCTCACCCCCGGACAGCAAATGGATCGTGCTGTTTTTCTTGCCGGGAGGACGCGCCATGATCGTCACCCCTGTATCGAGTAAATCTTCGCCCGTCAGTTCCAAGTAAGCGCTGCCGCCACCGAAAACTTTTGGAAAAAGTGCCTGAATTCCGCTGTTTATCTGATCAAAGGTCTCTTTGAAGCGGTTCCGCGTTTCCTTGTCGATTTTGCGGATCACGCTTTCCAGCGTGTCCAGCGCTTCGACCAGATCGGCGTCCTGGGCGTCCAGATAGCGTTTGCGTTCGGACTGCTGCTGATACTCGTCGATGGCAGCAAGGTTGATCGCGCCCAGACGCTGAATCCGCGCGGCGATGCGTTCCAGCTCTTCTTCGGCGGCCTTCTCGTTGGCGTCGGCGGTCAGGGTCGCCAGCACGCCATCCAGGTCGTAGCCGTCTTCGTGCAGTTGCTCCTGAAGCGCCTTGCGCCTTACGGTCAGGGTCTGCCATTCCAGGCGCTGCTGCTCCAATTGCCCACGCAACAGCGCCGATTGCTGCTCGGCCTGGTTGCGACGTTTCTCGGCTTCCCGCAGTTCGCGGTCGGCGTCTTCCAGGGCGTTCTTGGCGGTGCGCATCTCCTCGTCGACCACCATGCGCTTTTCCAGCAGCTCTTCGAGCTTCATGCGCAACTCTTCCAGCGGCGCGGCGCCCTCCTCCAGATTCAGGCTCAATTGCTCGCGCTTCTCGGTCAGGCGCTCGGACTGCATCTCCAGCCGTTCCAGGGCCTGACGGGTGGAATCATGCTGCGCGCGCAGCGAACCCAGGCGCACGGCCAACTGGTTGGCGTGATCCTTATGCTGCCGGGCTTCCTGACGCACCCGGTCCAGGCGCTCGCGCAGGCTGTCGCGCTGGGCCAGTAGCAGCTCGCGCTGTTCGGTGTCCAGCGCCATGCTGTCGAGGGCGTCCTGCAGTTGCAGACGGGATTCGCCGAGGGTTTCCTGCTCCATGGCCCGCTGTTCAGCGAGCTCGGTCAATTCTTCATCGAGCCGCGTGCGGCGCAGGGTCAGTTGCTCGACCTTGGCTTTGGCAGCGGACAACTGCGCCTTGAGCTCACTCTGCTGACGGGCTTCGTCCTGCAAACGGCGGCGCAATTGCTCGCGGTTGTCTTCCTGGGTGCGTTGCTGCTCGCGCTGAGTTAGCAATTGTTCTTCCAGCGCAGCCAGGCTCGCCTCACGTTCGTCGCGCTCGGCTTCAAGGCGCTCCAATTCCTGCCCCCGCGCCAGCACGCCGCTTTCGGCCTCGCTGGCACGGCGCACACGGAGAAAATCCCGGCCGACCCAATAGCCGTCGCGGCTGATCAGGCTCTCACCGGCGCCCAGTTGCCCGCGAAGCGCCAGGGCATCGTCGAGGGTTTCCACGGGTTTGACCTGGCCCAGCCAGTGGGTCAGATCGACCTGTGTATCGACTTTGTCCAGCAAACTACCAGGGATCCGGGTGACATCAGCGCCGGGATTCACCAGGCGCAGGTCGCCCTGACTGAATCCGGCCAGATCGAGACCGGCGAAATCATCCACCAGCACCGCATTCAGGTCGGCGCCCAGCACGGTTTCCACGGCCATTTCCCAGCCCGCCTCGACCCGCAGCCCCTCGGCCAGACGCGGACGCTCACTGAGTTGATGATCGCGCAGCCATTCGGCGGTACCGGTGCCGGGATCGAGTGCCGCCTGTTGCAAGGCTTCCAGCGAAGCGAGGCGACCGTTCAAGCGTTGCAGATCGCCCTGGGCCTGTTGCTGCGCCTGGGTGGCCTGTTGCAGATCGACGCGCAGTTGCTCAAGGCGCTCGATCAGGTGTTCTTCTTCAGCGGTCAGTTCTTCGAAAGCCATTTCCCGCGCGGCGAGGTCTTCGCTGAGTTCGAGAATCGCGGCGTCTTCGGGGTCAGCCGCGAGCAATTGGCGCTCTTCACCCAAACGCCGCTGACGCTCGGCCAGGCGCTCCAGGCTGGTTTCCAGCTGCTGAATGCGCGACTGCTGCACTTCCGCCTGGCGCCGGGGTTCGGCGGACGTGAGGTTGAAAGCGTCCCACTGCTCCTGCCAGCCTTGCATGGCGGTCTCGGCGTCTTCCAGCGCGGCGGCGGATTCTTCGGCGGCGGCGAGGGTGATTTCCTGCTCCGGCTCGAGCATTTCCAGCTCTTCGCCAAGGGTCGCCAGCAGTGTGCGGTCGTGGCCCAGGTGGGATTCGGTTTCCAGGCGCGCGCGCTCGGCTTCGCGCAGGTCGTCCTGCAACTGACGCAAGCGTTGCTGACCGTGCTGGATGCTCTGCTCGACCCGGGCGATGTCGCCGCCCACGGAATAGAAGCGCCCCTGCACGAGGTTGAATCGCTCGGACAGGTCGTGATGGCCATCGCGCAGGCGCTCGATGGCCGCGTCGGCGCTGCGCTGGTCGGCGACCAATGACTCGAAGCCGACCTCCTGATTGCCGATCACCGATTCGCGCTGGGCCACTTGCTCATTCAGCGCCTGCCAGCGCAAAGCCGACAGTTGCGCCTTGAGCTGACGCTCTTCGGCCTTGTATTCCTGATACTTCTCGGCCGCCTGGGCCTGACGCTGCAGGCGCTCCAGCTGCCGACCCAGTTCTTCGCGCAAATCGGTCAGGCGCGCGAGGTTTTCGTGGGTGCGGCGAATGCGGTTTTCGGTGTCGCGGCGGCGCTCCTTGTACTTGGAGATGCCGGCAGCTTCTTCGATGAAATTGCGCAGGTCTTCGGGCTTGGCTTCGATCAGCTTGGAGATCATGCCCTGCTCGATGATCGAGTAGCTACGCGGACCCAGGCCGGTACCGAGGAAGATGTCGGTGATGTCGCGGCGACGGCATTTGGTGCCGTTGAGGTAATAGCTGTTCTGGCTGTCGCGGGTGACTTTGCGGCGAATGGAGATTTCCGCGTAGCTGGCGTATTCGCCGACCAGGGTGCCGTCGGAGTTATCGAAAACCAGCTCGATGCTCGCCTGACTCACCGGCTTGCGGCTGGTGGAGCCGTTAAAGATGACATCGGTCATCGACTCGCCGCGCAGGTTCTTGGCCGAGCTTTCGCCCATGACCCAGCGCACCGCGTCGATGACGTTGGATTTGCCGCATCCATTGGGGCCGACCACGGCCGCCATGTTGCTGGGGAAGTTCACCGTCGTCGGGTCGACGAACGATTTGAACCCGGCCAGCCTGATGCACTTGAGGCGCATGAATCAGCTGGCCGCCAGGGCAGACAAAACCGATTGGCAGCTGCGCTCGGCGTAGCAGGTCAGCACGTCGCGGATGCGCGCCAGATCCCGCGCCACCACTGCTTCGAGCAACTGGCCGAACAGGGTCAGGTATTCGCTCATTTCCGCCTCGCGTTGATCCAGGGCGAGGAAATAGAAGCGGCTCATGGAGGGCTGCAGGTTCTCGACGGTCTCTTCCAGGTACGGGTTGTTGGCGAACGGATAGGCCGCGCGCATCACGTTGAAGCTCTCTTCGACGAAGCCTTTCACGTCCTGGCGCTCGCAACTGGCCATGAGCCGCTGCTGAATCTGCTGGAACGGCGCCAGATCGACCGGCTCCTTCCAGCTGCGCGCCACGGCCAGACCGAGCAGGATGTACATCTCGCTCATCAAGGCGCAGAGGCTGGTGATGTTGTGCGGGGTCAGGACCGACACCTGCGCGCCACGACGGGGCAGGATCACGATCAGGTGGCGGCGCTCGAGGATCAACAAGGCCTCGCGCACCGAGCCCCGGCTCACGTTCAGCGCGGCCGTGACCTTCTGCTCCTGAATCCGCTCCCCTGGCTTGAGCTCGCCGCGGATGATGCGCTCGGCAAGGTGGTGAGCGATCTGCTCGGCGAGGCTGTCAGGTGCCTTGAACGTCATTTCTTACCTTCAACTTCTTGGGTCGCAAACAAGCGGCGGAGTGTATCGCACTGCAGGTCTGTGGCGCAGGGCCATACTGTGGAAACTGGCACGAATTAAGCAGAAACACGGATATGTTCTGCTCACGCGCACCCAGTCTTTAAACATCATGTTCACCTGAGTTATCGGCCATATTTCGAAATAATGAATTTCTTGACCTTTGAGTCAGAAATTAATTGACCCGATAGTCAGAGCTGATAGATTCATCGACATGTTCGATGACCCCTCCGCCGGCAGCTGTGACCAGTGCTTTTAAATGACAAGAACGAGGCGCGACCCGTGATCCAGTTTCTCCTGAACCAAGAGCTGAAAACCGAACAGGCTCTGGACCCCAATGTGACGGTGCTCAACTATCTGCGCGAGCATCTGCACAAGTCCGGCACCAAAGAAGGCTGCGCCAGCGGCGATTGCGGCGCGTGCACCGTGGTCGTGGGCGAGCTGACCACCGATGCGGCGGGCCGGGAGCAACTGAGTTATCGCAGCCTCAATTCCTGCCTGACCTTCGTGGCCTCGCTGCACGGCAAGCAGCTAATCAGCGTCGAAGACCTCAAGCATCAGGGACGCTTGCACAGCGTCCAGCAGGCGATGGTCGACTGCCACGGTTCCCAGTGCGGTTTCTGCACGCCGGGCTTTGTCATGTCGCTGTTCGCGCTGCAAAAGAACAGCGCCGAATCCGCCTCCTCCGAGACCAGGCACGCCCAGGCCCACGAAGCCTTGGCCGGAAACCTATGCCGTTGCACCGGCTATCGACCCATCCTCGCGGCGGCCGAGCAAAGCTGCAGCCAAGCGCAGCCTGACCAGTTCGATGCCCTGAAATCTCAGACCATCGCCCGCCTCAAGGCCATTGCGCCGACGCAAACCGGCGAGCTGAACAGCGGTGACAAGCGCTGCCTGGTACCGCTGACCGTCGCCGATCTGGCGGATCTCTACAACGCCTATCCTCAGGCGCGATTGCTGGCCGGCGGCACTGATCTGGCCCTCGAAGTGACGCAATTCCATCGCCCGCTGCCGGTGATGATCTACGTCGGCAACGTCGCGGCGATGAAGAAGATCGAGCATTTCGAAGACCGCATCGAGATCGGCGCGGCCACGGCGCTCACCGATTGCTACGAAGCACTGAGCCGCGAGTACCCGGATTTCGGTGAATTGCTGCACCGTTTTGCATCGCTGCAGATCCGCAATCAGGGCACCCTCGGCGGCAACATCGGCAACGCTTCGCCGATTGGCGACTCGCCGCCCCTGCTCATCGCCCTGGGCGCGAAGATCGTGCTGCGCAAAGGCGAGCAGACCCGCACCCTGGCGCTGGAGGATTACTTCATTGATTACCGGGTGACGGTGCGTCAGGAAAGCGAGTTCATCGAGCGCATCATCGTGCCCCGCGCCAACGCCCGGCAGACGTTTCGCGCGTACAAGGTTTCCAAGCGGCTGGACGACGACATCTCGGCGGTGTGCGCAGCGTTCCGCGTGCAGGTCGAGAACGGTGCCATCGTCGACGCCCGCGCGGCCTTCGGCGGCATGGCGGCGATCCCCAAACGCGCCGCCCATTGCGAACAGGCGCTGATCGGCCAGCCGTGGACGTCGGCCACCATCGAGCGTGCCTGCGCCGCACTGGCCGAGGATTTCACGCCGCTGACGGATTTCCGCGCGAGCAAGGAATACCGCCTGCTCAGCGCACAGAACCTGCTGCGTAAGTACTTCATCGAAGTGCAAACGCCCCACATCCAGACGCGGGTGACAGCTTATGTCTAACCATCATTCAGCCAAGTCCCAGGAAGAAATGGTCGCCCTGTTTCAACAGGACCTGACCACCGGCGTGGGCCGCAGCGTCAAGCATGACAGCGCCGACAAGCACGTCTCCGGCGAAGCGATCTACATCGACGACCGCCTCGAATTCCCCAATCAGCTGCACGTGTATGCGCGGCTGTCCGACCGTGCCCACGCGCGCATCGTCCGCGTCGACGTGTCGCCCTGCTACGCCTTCGACGGCGTGCGCATCGCCATCACCCACGAAGACATTCCGGGCCTCAAGGACATCGGCCCGCTGCTGCCCGGCGATCCGTTGCTGGCCATCGACACGGTCGAGTTCGTCGGTCAGCCGGTGATTGCCGTGGCGGCCCGAGATCTGGAAACCGCACGCAAGGCGGCCATGGCCGCGATCATCGAATACGAAGACTTGGAGCCGGTGCTCGACGTCGTCCAGGCCTACCGCAACAAGCACTTCGTCCTCGACAGCCACACCCACCAGCGCGGTGATTCGGCGACGGCGCTGGCGTCCGCCACCCACCGGATTCAGGGCACGCTGCACATCGGCGGTCAGGAGCACTTCTACCTGGAGACGCAGATTTCGTCGGTGATGCCCACGGAAGACGGCGGCATGATCGTCTATTGCTCGACGCAGAACCCGACCGAGGTGCAGAAGCTCGTCGCCGAAGTGCTGGACGTGCCGATGAACAAGATCGTCGTCGACATGCGCCGTGTGGGCGGCGGCTTCGGCGGCAAGGAAACCCAGGCCGCGAGCCCCGCGTGCCTGTGCGCGGTGGTTGCGCGTCTGACCGGTCAGCCGACCAAGATGCGCCTGCCCCGCGTGGAAGACATGATGATGACCGGTAAGCGGCACCCGTTTTACGTCGAGTATGACGTGGGGTTCGACGACGACGGACGCTTGCACGGGATTCAGCTGGAACTGGCGGGCAACTGCGGTTACTCACCGGACTTGTCGGCGTCCATCGTCGACCGCGCGATGTTTCACGCCGACAATTCGTATTACCTGGGCGACGCCACGATCAACGGCCATCGCTGCAAGACCAACACCGCGTCGAATACCGCTTATCGTGGCTTCGGCGGCCCCCAGGGGATGGTCGCCATCGAGGAAGTCATGGACGTCATCGCCCGGCATCTGGGCAAGGACCCGCTGGCGGTGCGCAAGGCCAACTATTACGGCAAGACCGAGCGCAACGTCACCCATTACTACCAGACGGTCGAGCACAACATGCTCGAAGAGATGACTGCCGAACTGGAAGAAAGCAGTGACTACGCCGAGCGACGTAAAGCGATCACGGCCTACAACGCCCACAGCCCGATTCTGAAGAAAGGCCTGGCCCTGATTCCGGTGAAATTCGGCATTTCCTTCACTGCCAGCTTTCTCAACCAGGCCGGCGCGCTGATCCACATTTACACCGACGGCAGCATCCACCTCAATCACGGCGGCACCGAGATGGGCCAGGGTCTGAACGTCAAGGTGGCGCAGGTGGTGGCCGAGGTGTTCCAGGTCGACATCGACCGTGTGCAGATCACCGCGACGAATACCGACAAGGTGCCGAACACGTCGCCGACGGCCGCCTCCAGCGGCGCTGACTTGAACGGCAAGGCGGCGCAGAACGCTGCGGAAATCCTCAAGCAGCGGCTGGTGGAATTCGCAGCCAGGCACTATCAGTGCGATGAGTCGCGGGTCGAGTTTCGCAACGGTCATGTGCGCGTCGGCGAGCAGGTCATCAGCTTCGACACCCTCGCCCAGCAGGCGTGGATGGGCCAGGTGTCGCTGTCGAGCACGGGCTATTACAAGACGCCGAAGATCTTCTACGACCGCAGCCAGGCGCGCGGCCGGCCCTTCTATTACTTTGCCTTCGGCGCGGCCTGCACCGAGGTGCTGGTCGACACCCTGACCGGCGAATACAAAATGCTGCGCACGGACATTCTTCACGACGTCGGCGCCTCGCTGAATCCGGCCATCGACATCGGCCAGGTCGAGGGCGGCTACATTCAAGGGATGGGCTGGCTGACCACCGAGGAACTGGTCTGGAACGACAAGGGCAAACTGATGACCAACGGCCCGGCCGGCTACAAGATTCCGGCCGTGGCCGACATGCCGGCGGACCTGCGCGTGAAGCTGGTGGAAAACCGCAAGAACCCCGAAGACACGGTGTTCCATTCCAAAGCCGTGGGCGAGCCGCCGTTCATGCTGGGCATCGCCGCGTGGTGCGCGATCAAGGACGCGGTGGCGAGCCTGGGCGATTACAAGCATCAACCGAAGATCGACGCGCCGGCGACCCCGGAGCGGGTGTTGTGGGGCTGTGAGCAGATGCGCGCGTTGCGGGCTGCGGCGCCGGAAGCGGAAGGTGTCGCCCATGAGCTGGCGGGTTCGCCAGTTTGAACAGTGGTGGCTTGAGCCAACGCCTTCGCGAGCAAGGTGGAGCGCCACCCCGGTCGTTCCTACAGTCCAAATGCGAGCCTGTAGGAGTGAGCTTGCTCGCGATGAGGCCAGCACGGGCAATGACGATGTTTGATCTGCCAACCCGCCGATCAGGAGAAATCACATGAATAACTGGATCAGCGCCCTCGCCGATTTGCAGCAGCAGGGCGAGGCCTGCGTGCTGGTGACCATCATCGAGGAGCGGGGCTCGACGCCGCGCAATGCCGGCTCGAAAATGGTCGTCAGCGCCGGGCGGATCTTCGACACCATCGGCGGCGGTCACCTGGAATACAAGGCCATGGAAATCGCCCGGGAGATGCTCGCCAGCGGTAGCCAACAAACCCGTCTGGAGCGCTTCAGCCTTGGCGCCAGCCTGGGTCAGTGCTGCGGCGGCGTTAACGTGTTGCTGTTCGAACCCATGGGCCAGCCCCAGGCGCACATTGCCGTTTTCGGCGCCGGCCACGTCGGTCGGGCGCTGGTGCCGCTGCTGGCCAGCCTGCCCTGCCGCGTGCGCTGGATCGATTCCCGCGAGGCCGAATTTCCCGCGCACCTGCCAGAAGGCTTGACGCAGATCCTCTGCGAGGACGTCACCGAAGAAGTGGATAACCTCCCCGCTGGCAGCTATTGCATCGTCATGACCCACAATCATCAGCTGGACCTGGAACTCGCCGCTGCGATTCTCAAGCGTGGCGACTTCAGCTATTTCGGCCTGATCGGCTCGAAAACCAAACGGGTGAAGTTCGAGCATCGCCTGCGGGATCGTGGTTTTGAGCCCGCAGTGCTGCAGCGGATGCGGTGCCCGATGGGCCTGACGGAGGTCAAAGGCAAGCTGCCCATGGAAATCGCCGTGTCCATCGCCGGCGAAGTGATCGCCACCTACAACGCTCATTTCGGCGAGCAAAGCACCACCGCCGAACCTGTCGCCAAGCTGCTGCCGGTGTCCCGCCGCAGCCAGGCCCAATGAATCCCGGAAGAACGATCAACTGACATGACCACAGATATCAGCACCGCCAAAAAAGCCTACCGCGCCGCCATCATTCACAGCATCGCCGACCCTGCCGACGTAGCGGTGGAAGCGTCGTACGAATATTTCGAAGACGGCCTGATGGTGGTCGACAACGGCAAGATCATCGCCCTCGGCAATGCCGAAGACCTGTTGAAGACCCTCGCCAACGACGTCGAAATCGTCAGCTATCAGGACGCGCTGATCACCGCCGGTTTCATCGACACCCACATCCATTTGCCGCAGACCGGCATGGTCGGGTCCTACGGCGAGCAGTTACTCGACTGGCTGAATACCTACGTGTTTCCCTGCGAGAAGCAGTTCGAAGACCCCGAGCATTCGGCCCAGGTGGCTGACATCTTTCTCAAGGAACTGCTGCGCAACGGCACCACCACGGCACTGGTGTTCGGCAGTCGTCACAAGGAGTCGGTGGAGGCGCTGTTCAGTGCCGCCGAGAAGCTCAATCTGCGCCTGATTGCCGGCAAGGTGATGATGGACCGCAACGCGCCGGATTATCTGGTGGACACCGCTGAATCCAGCTACGTCGACAGCAAGGCGCTGATCGAGCGCTGGCATGGCAAGGGCCGTCTGCATTACGCCGTCACCCCGCGCTTCGCCCCGACCAGCACGCCCGAGCAATTGACCCTGGCCGGCCAGTTGCTGACCGAATACCCCGACCTGTACATGCAGACCCACATCAGTGAAAACCTGAAGGAAGTCGAGTGGGTCAAGGCGCTGTTCCCGGAGCGCAAGAACTACCTGGACGTGTACGACCATTTCAACCTGCTCGGAGAGCGCTCGATGTTCGCCCATGGCGTGCACCTGTGCGACCAAGAGTGTGAACGCCTGGCAGAAACCGGGTCAGCCATTGCCTTCTGCCCGACCTCCAACCTGTTCCTCGGCAGTGGGCTGTTCAACTTGCCGATGGCGGAAAAGCACAAGGTCAATGTAGGACTCGGAACGGATGTCGGCGCCGGGACGAGCTTTTCGCTGCTGCACACGTTGAACGAGGCGTACAAAGTCATGCAGCTGCAAGGCGCCAAACTGAGCCCGTTCAAATCGCTGTACCTGGCGACACTGGGCGGCGCACGGGCACTGCGGCTCGAAGACAAGATCGGCAATCTGCAGCCGGGCAGCGAAGCAGACTTCGTGGTGCTGGACTTCAACGCCACACCGCTGCTGGCCTACCGCATGAGTCAGGCGACCAGCATTGAAGAGCGGTTGTTCGTGTTGATGACCCTGGGGGATGACCGGACCGTGAGCGAAACGTATTCGGCGGGGGGGTTGGTGCATAAGCGTTGAGGCGCTGCTGCACGCTCTGCGTTCGCCGCAAGAGATGCGGCGAACTGGCGGGGTTAGACGGCGGTGCTGCGTCCTGCTTTTTTCTTCGGCAGCATCAGGTGCGAGAACACGGCGTGGAGGTCGTCGGAGGCGCTGTCTTCGTCGAGGTTGAGCTTGCTGTCGATGTGATCCATGTGGTGCATCATCAGGTTCACCGCCAGGGTCGCGTCGCGGGCTTCGATGGCGTCGATCAGTTGGGTGTGTTCATCGTATGAGCAGTGCGAGCGGTTGCCGCTTTCGTACTGCGCGATGATCAGCGAGGTCTGCGAGACCAGACTGCGCTGGAAGCTGATGAGCGGAGCATTTTTCGCCGCTTCCGCCAGCTTCAGATGGAATTCCCCCGACAGACGAATCCCCGCCCCGCGATCCCCTTTGGAAAAACTGTCGCGCTCGTCGCTGACCATCTGGCGCAGCTGGCTGAGCTGTTCCGCCGTGGCGTGCTCGACCGCCAGTTCAGTGATCGCCTTCTCCACCAGACGCCGGGCAAAGAACACCTGTCGTGCCTCATCGACGCTCGGGCTGGCCACCACCGCCCCACGGTTAGGGCGCAACAACACCACCCCCTCGTGGGCCAGTCGCGAGAGTGCGCGACGAATGATGGTGCGGCTGACGCCGAAGATTTCACCCAGGGCTTCTTCACTCAGTTTGGTGCCGGGCGCCAGGCGCTGTTCGAGAATCGCCTCGAAAATGTGCGCGTAGACGATGTCGTCCTGGGTGCCGGTACGGCCGGATTTGGCCGTGCGTGAGTGTTTCTTGAGGGGTTGCAGCTGATCGTTCATGGGCACTCGTGGTAACAGAATCCGGCGCGGGGCCTTGCCGTGATCAGGGCGGGTACGACCACTGTTGGAGCAACCAATAGCAGATATCCCGGCAAAGTCACAGTAAAAGTAATGGCGCATTGTACACAGCCGGCAACGTCTGCACAGGCCCCGAAACGGCGGGGCGTTATGCACACAATCCGCCAAATATCCCGAACAATATCGAAAACATTATTTGCATTATTTGTATACAAAAGCATAATCCTCTCGTGCACGTTTCTGACCTTTCAGTCAACAAATCGGCCTGACAGGTCCACTCGCCTCCCGGAGCCCGCAACCGGCTTTGTCATAACAACAAAAACGTCCCGAGGATTTCACTGTGGAAAGTCGCAAAACCGAAGCCACGCCGCTGGATCTCACGCTGCCGCGCAAAGGCCTGCTTGAACGCCTCTTCAAACTGAGCCTGCACGGCACGACCGTCCGGACCGAGCTGCTGGCGGGGCTCACGACCTTCATCACCATGGCCTACATCATCTTCGTCAACCCCAACATCATGGCCGACGCCGGCATCGATCATGGCGCGGCGTTCGTCGCGACCTGCATCGCCGCGGCGCTGGGCTGCCTGCTGATGGGGCTGTACGCCAACTGGCCGGTGGGCCTGGCGCCGGGGATGGGCCTGAACGCGTTCTTCACCTACACCTTGGTCGGCACCATGGGTTACAGCTGGGAAACGGCCTTGGGCGCGGTGTTCGTCTCGGGCGTGATCTTCATGTTCCTGACGCTGTCGCGGATCCGCGAATGGCTGCTCAACAGCATCCCGGTCAGCCTGCGCTACGCCATGGGCGCCGGGGTCGGCCTGTTTCTCGGGCTGATCGGCCTGAAGACCGCCGGCATCGTGGTCGACAGCCCGGCGACGCTGATCAGGCTCGGCTCGTTGCGCGAACCCGGTCCGCTGCTCGCCGCCATCTGCTTTCTGATGATCGCCGTGCTCAGTTACCACCGGGTCTTCGGCGCGATCCTCATCAGCATCATCGCGGTGACGCTGGCCGGCTGGGGCCTGGGGCTGGTGCATTACAACGGCATCTTCTCCACCCCGCCGAGCCTGGCGCCGACCTGGATGGCCATGGACCTGGCGGGCGTGTTCAACGTCAGCATGATCAGCGTAGTGCTGGCGTTTCTGTTCGTGCACATGTTCGACACGGCCGGCACGCTCATGGGTGTGGCACAGCGCGCCGGTCTGGTCCGCGAAGACGGTCGCATCGAGAACCTCTCACGGGCCTTGAAGGCAGACAGCGCCTCCAGCGTGTTCGGCGCAATGGTCGGTGTGCCGCCAGTGACCAGCTACGTGGAGAGCGCCTCGGGCGTGGCGGCCGGGGGGCGGACGGGGCTGACCGCCGTGACCGTGGGCGTGCTGTTCGTGGCGGCGATGTTCTTCGCCCCGCTGGCTGGCATGATTCCCGCCTACGCGACGGCAGGGGCATTGATTTATGTGGCGATGTTGATGATGGGCGGCATGGCGCACATCGACTGGGACGAAGCCACCGACAGCATCCCGGCGATCGTCACGGCGATCATGATGCCGCTGACGTTCTCAGTCGCCGACGGCATCGCGCTGGGCTTCATCACTTACGTAGTGCTCAAGGCCGGCACCGGCAAACACAGGGAGATTTCGGTCAGCCTGTGGGCGCTGTGCGCGATCTTCATCGCCAAGTTTGTGTTTCTGTAAATCAATAGCCGGCGGCGGCGCCATTGCCACGCGGGTCGAAAGCGCCTTCAAAACTGCCATTGACCAGCCGCACCGCAGCCCCGGCATGCCCCATGGTTTCAGTGAAGGCCGCAAGCAACTCGACCTCGTGGCCACGGCGCTTGAGTTCATCGACAACGGACGCCGGGAAACGCGACTCCAGTTTCAGGGTGTCCGACGTATCACCCCAGGTCCGCCCCAGTAACCAGCGCGGCGCCGTCACCGCCTGCTGCAATGGCTGACCAAACACCGCGTAGCGGCTGAACACCGCCGCCTGCGTCTGCGGCTGACCGTCTCCACCCATGGTGCCGTAGACCATGGCGCGGCCATCCTTCAAGCGGGCCGCCGCAGGGTTGAGCGTGTGGAACGGCTTCTTGCCCGGCTTCAAGACCAACAGGTGCTCAGGATCGAGACTGAACGAGGCGCCGCGGTTCTGCCAGTTCAAGCCCGAGCCCTGCAACACCACGCCGCTGCCGAATTCGTGGTAAATGCTCTGAATGAACGAAACCGCCAACCCGTCGTTATCGATCACACCCATCCAGATCGTGTCGCCCGGCCCCTTGCCTTCACCCCACGGCGCGGCTTGCTGCGGGTCAATGCGCGCGGCCAGCGCTTGCAGATTGTCCGGCGCCAGGCAGCTCTGTGGGTCGATAGTCATGTGCTCGGGGTCCGTTATGTGACCATCGCGCAGCGCGAATGCGAGCTTGGTCGCCTCCACCAGGGTATGAATATGGTCTGCCTCGTCCGCGGCATGTGAGGCCAAACCTGCGTGATCGGAAATCCCCAGGATCAGCTGCGAAACCAGCCCCTGGCTAGGGGGCGTCAGGTTGTAAACCGTGCCTGCGCTGTGGGTCAGCTCAAGGGGGCGCACACGCCTGGCCCGGTAGCCGGCCAGATCGGCGCGTGTCACCGGCGCGCCCAGTGCCTCCAGATCATGGGCAATGGAATCGGCAAGCGCCCCGCGATAGAAACTGTCGAGACCGTCGTCGGCCAAGGCTTGCAGCGTGTCCGCCAGACGCGGTTGCCGGAACAGACTGCCAGCTTGCGGTGCTGCGCCGTTCGGCAAAAACGTCTCCGCAAAACCCGGCACATGCTGCAGCTCAGCCTGCTTGGCAGAAGTGGCGACGTGTTGCGAGACGGTGGTGGGGATTCCAGACCGTGCATAGTGGATCGCGTCTTCGAGCAGGCGCGGCAAAGGAGTATGGCCACCCCGTTGCGCCGAAACTGCCAAGGCCTCCTGCCAGCCGCCTACGGTTCCCGCCACCGTCAGCGCCGCATCGACGCCACGGGTCGGGATCTTGCTCATGCCTTCGTAGCGGCTCAGGGTGGCCAGACTGCCAGCCGGACCGCTGGCGTCAATCGCCACCGGCTCGCCCTGAGCAGGCATGATGAGCCAGAAACCGTCGCCGCCCAGGCTGTTCATGTGTGGGTACACAACGGCGATCGTGGCGGCTGCCGCGACCATGGCCTCGATCGCGTTACCGCCCTCGCGCAATACTGCCAGCGCCGATTGGGCAGCGAGGCTGTGAGGTGCAACGGCAATGCCCCGAGCGGCCAGTGTGGTGTTCAACATGCGCAAATTCCTTGTTGTAAAAATTACAGAGCGTGTGCGGCAAGCCAGTTCATACGCATGCGTTTGAGCACTAAGAAGGCCAGCAGAGCGGTGACGATGTCAAAGCTGATGGCCACTGCGAATACCGGGTACCAGCTACTTGTGTACTGGTGCAGCAGCGCTGCAACCGGACCGCCAAACACCGCGCCAATCCCCTGCGCCATGTACAGAAAACCGTAGTTGGTGGTGGCGTGGCGGGTGCCGAAGGTGTCGGTCAGGGTCGAAGGAAACAGCGAGAAGATTTCGCCCCAGCCCAAGAACACGACACCCGACACCCGACAACAGCACGAACAGGACCGGATTATCACTGGTCAGCAACCACAGCGTCATGGCGACACCTTCAAACAGGAACGCGAACGCCATGGTGTTTTCACGGCCGAAACGGTCGGAAATCCAGCCGAACAATGGCCGGGTCAGGCCATTGCAGACCCGGTCGATGGTCAGGGCCAGTGGCAAGGCCGCCATGCCCATCACCATGACGGTGGTCATGCCGAAATCCTTGGCGAAGCTGGCCATCTGCGAAGTCACCATCAGACCGGACGTGGACATCATGGTGAACATGGCAAACATCAGCCAGAAGACTGGCGTCTTGAGCATCTCGCGGGGCGCGACATCAGAAACGGTCTGGGGCGTTTGCGCCACCGCCGCATCACGCAACAGTGCCGGTGGTTGACGCAAAAACCGCGACGCGGCAAGCCCGACCACCCCCAGCACCAGGCCGAACGTCATCATGGTCTGTTCCATGCCAGCACTTTGCAGACTGTTGCTGATAGGAAACGTGGTGAGCATTGCGCCCATTCCATAGCCTGCCGCCACAGCGCCTGCCGCAAAACCGCGACGGTCCGGGAACCAGCGCACCATCAGACCGACAATTCCCACGTAGACAATCCCGGTACCCAGGCCACCCACCACGCCATAACTCAAGTACAGCATGCTCAGAGAAGAAGCCTGACTGGCCAGCACCCAACTAAGGCCGGACAACGTGCACCCCAGACCGACCAGCAGGCGAATGCCAAAACGATCGACCAGATAGCCCTGCACGGGGGAAAAGAATGTCTGCAAAATAATCAACAGGGAAAAGGTGATTTGCACTTGCGCCAGCGAAACACCAAGTTTATTGGTCAGCGGGCCGGTAAACAGCGTCCAGACATATTGCGGACTGGAAATCGCCATCATGCACACAACACCGATGAAAAGTTGATACCAACGGGCGGTCGCAACAGGCGTACGTGCGCCTTCAATAATGTATTGATCACTGCTCATGGCATTAGGCTCGAAGTTGGGTTTATCGAGTCAAAGCAAAGAGCAAACGGCATGCCAGCTACTTAAATCGCTTCAACTTATCTGCCTATTAAAAACCAAACTTACGCCGGTCAAAACCTTTCGTCCGCGCCTCCGCCTTCCGGCTATTTATCCGAAATTCAATGTATATATAAGTCCAACTAAACAATGAGTGGAAAAGAACGTACGCGCCAAGCGCAGGCTTGTCTATCGCTAAAGGGACGGCGTATATCGCCTAACGGACACGCGCAAAATTCGAGGTCAGCTTATCGCCCGACGTCGGTGCAGCGACGCACGCCGCGCACCAGGCTGACCCGATTTACAACCGCGGCAACGGTATTGCCGAGTATGAGAAGAGCGGTCCGAACCCGGCCGCCCTCTTCATTCATAGCGCGCCGGGAATAGATCCAGCCGCCTTTGCGAGCGCGAACCTCACGCCCGCTCGAATACGATCTCTTGAGCCCCTTCCCATAACGTCTTCACGCCCAGGGCGCGCAAGTTTTCCTTGCCTTGCACGATGGTCAGAAAGTGATTGCCCGCCAGTTGCCCCATTTTGCTGGCAAAGCAGCAAGAGCCGTACGCCACGAGAATCTCGGTTTCGCTATAGGGGCCGGGGTAGAAAAGAATGTCACCCACGGAAGGATGGCTGGTGTGATTCTCGAAGCCGATGGGCTCCTCGCCCTTCAGAAGTTGATACTCACCCAATGGCACCCAGCATCCCTCGCCACTCCAACGCACGTGAATCAGCTTCTGACGATAAGGCAGCAATGCGAGAAACGCCGAGACAGTTTCCGGGGCATCGGGGTGAGTTTCGGCGAGAAACTGATACCCGCCTGCGGTGATTTTAAGAGTGGTCATGCAGCATTGTCTCCTCAATAGGCATGGCGATGATCCGAGGCGCGGCGGCCCTAGCTCCCGCGATAGGTCGAATAACTATAAGGCGAGATCAGCAGTGGCACGTGATAGTGGTCCTGCGCCGCATCAATGCCGAAGCGCAGCACGACCACATCAAGAAACGCGGGGTCGGGCAATTGAACGCCTTTGGCGCGGTAGTAATCACCTGCGTGGAATTGCAACTGGTAGACGCCTGAACGGTAATCATCGCCCTCCAACAATGGCGCGTCGCATCGACCGTCGGCGTTAGTGACGGCGTCGGCGACTTTCTCCAGCCGTTCGCCTTCAACCCGGTAAAGCACGATGTGAATGGAGCTGCCGGGGCAGCCGTGAGCGGCGTCCAATACGTGTGTGGTCAGTCGTCCCATGCTTGTCGGGGCCTCGCTTGAGAAGTGGAAAATCAGGCACGCGCACCAAATTGAGGGCTCGGCGGGTGCGGGGAATGAACGATTAAGACACTTTGAGCTTAAATTGTACACAATAGATATCGTTCCATAGCCCGTTTTGCTTGTCGCGTCTGGATAACCCATATTTCAGAGCCGAGTCAGGAAATTATTAGGGTTTTTGTAAAGATCCTGACCAATAAGGCAGGTTTCTTGCAGCACCAGCCTTCGCAAGAAAAGAAAAAACAGGCTTACAAAAAGCGGACAAGGTTGTATACAATCTTTTCACCGCAACGGCAGTCCACTGCATCGTTCTTGCAATGTCAGACAGCCACAGCAACAGACAACACGCACAGAAGGAATCTCGCAGTGAGCGCCGACTACCCACGCGACCTGATCGGTTACGGCAGTAACCCGCCCCATCCCCACTGGCCAGGCAACGCCCGTATCGCGCTGTCGTTCGTGCTCAATTACGAGGAAGGCGGCGAGCGCAACATTCTGCATGGCGACAAGGAATCCGAGGCGTTCCTCTCTGAGATGGTCGCCGCGCAACCGCTGCAGGGCCAGCGCAACATGAGCATGGAATCGCTTTACGAATACGGCAGCCGCGCCGGCGTGTGGCGCGTGCTCAAGCTGTTCAGGCAATTCGACATCCCGCTGACCATTTTCGCTGTGGCGATGGCCGCCCAGCGTCACCCGGACGTGATCCGCGCCATGGTCGACGCCGGCCATGAGATCTGCAGCCACGGCTATCGCTGGATCGACTACCAGAACATGGACGAGGCCCAGGAACGCGAGCACATGCTCGAAGCCATCCGCATCCTCACCGAACTCACCGGCGAGCGTCCGCTGGGGTGGTACACCGGGCGCACCGGCCCGAACACCCGGCGGCTGGTGATGGAAGAAGGCGGCTTTCTCTACGACTGCGACACCTACGACGACGACCTGCCCTACTGGGAGCCGAACAACTCCACCGGCAAGCCGCATCTGGTGATCCCCTACACCCTGGACACCAACGACATGCGCTTCACCCAGGTGCAGGGTTTCAACAAGGGCGATGACTTCTTCGATTACCTGAAAGACGCTTTCGACGTGCTCTACGCCGAAGGGGTCGAAGCGCCGAAAATGCTTTCGATCGGCTTGCACTGCCGCTTGATTGGCCGCCCGGCCCGCCTGGCCGCGCTGCAGCGTTTTCTTGAGTACGTCAAAGGCCACGAGCAGGTCTGGTTCGCCCGTCGCGTGGAGATCGCGCGGCACTGGCACCAGGTTCACCCCTTCAACGGAGCTGCCGAATGAGCCGTTTTCAGACCCTGACGCCCTCTTCCTTCAGCCGCGAAGCCTTCGTCCAGACCTTCGCCGACATCTACGAACACTCGCCTTGGGTCGCCGAACAGGCCTATGACCGGGGCCATCTGCACGAACTCGATGATATCGAGACGCTGCATGCACGCATGAGCGACATCCTGTTGAGCGCCGATCACGCCGCGCAACTGGCGTTGATCAACGCCCACCCGGACCTTGCCGGCAAAGCCGCCGTGCAAGGCCAACTGACCGAAGCCAGCACCTCTGAACAGGCTGGCGCCGGTATCCACCAATGCACGGCCGAAGAGTTTCAGCGCTTCACCGAGCTGAACGACGCCTACAAGGCGACGTTTGCGTTCCCCTTCATCATGGCGGTGAAAGGCAGCAACCGGCATCAGATCCTCGAGGCCTTCGAGACGCGCATTCACAACACGGCAGACGCCGAGTTTGCCTGCGCCCTCGCCGAGATCAACAAGATCGCGATGTTCCGCCTGCAAGCCCTCTGACCGACCGTTCCCACGCCCCTTATCAAAGGCAGACAAAAAGAATGAAAGCTTACGCCGCACCCTTCGAGAAGTTCGTCAACCTGGCCGATGCGCGTCTGGGGACGAAGATCCTGTCCGTCACCGATGACTGGTTCGCCGACGCCAACCGCCTGTTCCAGCCGACCCCTGCGGTCTGGAAAGAAGGCGTGTTCGACGACAACGGCAAGTGGATGGACGGCTGGGAGTCGCGCCGCAAGCGCTTCGAAGGTTACGACAGTGCAGTGATCCGTCTGGGCGTCGCCGGTTCGATCAAGGGCGTGGACATCGACACCTCGTTCTTCACCGGCAACTACCCGCCCTCGGCCTCGCTGGAAGCGTGCTTCCTGGCGTCGGGCGAGCCGGACGAGCACACCGTGTGGACCGAAGTGCTGCCGGCCGTGGAGCTCAAGGGCGACAGCCACCACTACCACGAGATCGCGGACGCCAAGGCCTACAGCCACTTGCGTTTCAATATCTACCCGGACGGCGGCGTGGCGCGTCTGCGGGTGTACGGCGTGCCTCACCGGGACTGGTCGGCAGTGGGCGACAACGAGCAGATCGACCTGGTCGCGGCGCTGAATGGCGGCCGTGCACTGGCCTGCTCCGACGAGCATTTCGGGCGCATGAGCAACATCCTCAACCCGGGCCGTGGCGTGAACATGGGCGACGGCTGGGAAACCGCACGTCGCCGCACCCCCGGCAATGACTGGGTGATCGTGGCGCTGGGGCATGCCGGTGAGGTCGAGCAGATCGTCGTCGACACCCTGCACTTCAAGGGCAACTACCCGGACAGCTGCTCGATTCAGGCAGCGTTCGTCAAAGGCGGCACCGACAGCCAGATCGAAACCCAGAGCCTGTTCTGGCGCGAACTGCTGCCGAGCCAGAAGCTGGAAATGCACGCCGAACACACGTTCGTCGAGCAGATCAGGGCGCTGGGACCGATTACCCATATCCGCCTGAACGTGTTCCCGGATGGCGGTGTGAGCCGGTTGCGGGTGCTGGGCAAGGTGGCGAGATAACACCTGACCCTATGGGAGCGTGGCTTGTCCCGCGATCGGCGACGAAGTCGTCGCAATAGCGGCAACTGCGCTCTGTCTGATACCCCGCGTGCGCCGGTCTTGCTGACGCTTCGCGCCAGATCGCGGGACAAGCCACGCTCCTACAAAAGATTGCGTAGACCAAAGACCACAGTGTTTTCATTTACGAATAACGAGAAAGAAGACCCCGCATGCGCACACTGATCATCGAGCCGTTGACCAAGGCAGCCTTCGCCCCGTTTGGCGATGTCATCGAAACCGACGGCAGCGATCATTTCATGATCAATAACGGCTCGACCATGCGCTTTCACCGTCTGGCCGAGGTTGAAACGGCCACGCCGGACGACAAGGCGATCATCAGCATCTTCCGTGCCGAGGCGCTGGACATGCCGTTGACTATCAGCATGCTGGAGCGCCATCCGCTGGGCAGCCAGGCCTTTATTCCGCTGCTCGGCCATCCTTTTCTGGTCGTGGTCGCGCCACTTGGCGATGCACCTGAACCCGAGTTGACCCGCGCCTTCATCACCAATGGCAGGCAGGGTGTTAATTACCATCGCGGCGTCTGGCACCACCCGGTGCTGACGATCGAAAAGCGGGATGACTTCCTGGTGGTTGATCGCAGTGGCAACGGCAATAACTGCGATGAGCATTTCTTCGAAGAGAGTCAGAAGATGGTTCTCGATCCCCAACTATAAGAAGGGTCTGACCATCCGCCAAGGGGTGGCAGGCAAAGGGTAAGACTGTGGCTGCACATCTGATGGAATGGCTGAATCTGGGCGTGCGCTGGATTCACATGATCGTCGGGATCGCCTGGATCGGCGCGTCCTTTTATTTTGTCTGGCTGGAGAACAACCTCAACCGCGCCAACCCCCGTGACGGTCTGTCGGGCGACCTCTGGGCGATTCACGGCGGCGGTATCTACCACCTGGAAAAGTACAAGCTGGCCCCGCCGACCATGCCGGACGACCTGCACTGGTTCAAATGGGAAGCCTACTGGACCTGGATGTCGGGCGTGGCGCTGCTGTGCATCGTGTTCTATGCCAACCCCACTCTTTACCTGCTGGCACCCGGCAGCACGCTGAGCGGCGGCGCAGGCATCGCCATCGGCGTCGGCTCATTGATCGCCAGCTGGACGATCTACGACATCCTCTGCGATTCACCGCTGGGCAAGCGCCCTGTCCTGCTGGGCCTGGTGCTGTTCGTGCTGGTCATCGCGGCCTGCTTCGGCTTCAGCCAGGTGTTCAGCGGGCGAGCAGCTTACCTGCACACGGGTGCGATCATCGGCACGATCATGGTCGGCAACGTGCTGCGCATTATCATGCCGGCCCAGCGCGCGCTGGTCGCCGCCATCGCCGAGAACCGCACGCCGGACCCGTCGCTGCCCGCCAAAGGCCTGCTGCGTTCACGGCACAACAACTACTTCACCCTGCCGGTGCTGTTCATCATGATCAGCAACCACTTCCCGAGCACCTACGGCAGTCAGTACAACTGGCTGATCCTGGCCGGGATCGCGGTGTGTGCGGTGCTGGTCCGTCACTTTTTCAACACCCGCCACAACAGCCACAAATATGCCTGGGCCCTTCCGGTCGGCGCGTTGGGGATGATGTGTCTGGCGTACGTCACCGGCCCGGCGCAAACATCTCGCAGCCCGGACGTGGCGGCGAACATCCAGTACCAGCCGCTGCCGGGCACGGCCATCGGCGGTCATCGCGCCGACGAGCCGAAGCCCGAGGTCGCGCCAGCGCCTGTCGCCGCTGCGCCTGAAACTGCAACTGCGCCTGCGCCCGCTGCCACTGCCCCCGCTGCCGCGAAACCCGCGCAGGCCAGCAGCGGCGGTGTGGATTTCGAGAAAGTCCACAGCGTGATTCAGGAACGCTGCACCGTCTGCCACTCCGCCAAACCCACCAGCCCGCTGTTCAGCAGCGCGCCGGCCGGAATCATGTTCGACACGCCGCAACAGATCCAGCAACTCGCCCCGCGCATCCAGGCCCAGGCCGTAACCGCGCAGATCATGCCGCTGGGCAACATCACCCAGATGACCCAACAGGAACGTGACCTGCTGGGTCAATGGATTGATAAGGGGGCGCAGACGAACTAAGCAGCTGCAAGCTTCAAGCGGCAAGCCACAAGTCAGAAGCAGTACGCGATCGGCTTTAGCTTGAGGCTTGCCGCTTGAAGCTTGTCGCCTTCACCGATTCAAAGCTTCAACCCCAAAATAAGAACAAATGAGGTGTTGCATGTCCGAGTCAACTCACGCGCGCATCCCTGCCGCGCCGCCACGACAGCCCCTGCCCTTGCTGCAACTGATTCTGGTGGGCCTGCAACACGTCCTGTTGATGTACGGCGGTGCCGTTGCAGTGCCGCTGATCATCGGCCAGGCCGCCGGGCTTTCCCGGGAAGACATCGCCTTTCTGATCAACGCCGACCTGCTGGTCGCCGGCATTGCCACGGTGGTGCAATCCCTCGGCATCGGTCCGCTCGGCATCCGCATGCCGATCATGATGGGCGCCAGTTTCGCCGCTGTCGGCAGCATGGTGGCGATGGCCGGGATGAGCGGCGTCGGCCTGCCGGGGATCTTCGGCGCGACCATCGCGGCGGGCTTCTTCGGCATGCTGATCGCACCGTTCATGTCGAAAATCGTGCGCTTCTTCCCGCCGCTGGTGACCGGCACGGTGATCACCTCCATCGGCCTGTCGTTGTTCCCGGTGGCGGTCAACTGGGCCGGCGGCGGCAGCAAGGCGGTGAGCTTCGGCGCCCCGGTGTACCTCGGTGTCGCTGCGCTGGTGTTGCTGACGATTCTGCTGATCAACCGCTTCATGCGCGGGTTCTGGGTGAGCATCTCGGTGCTGATCGGCATGGGCCTGGGCTACATCCTCTCCGGCTTCATCGGCATGGTCGACCTCAGTGGACTGGGTCAGGCCGAATGGCTGAAAGTGGTCACGCCCCTGCACTTCGGCATGCCGCAATTCAGCCTCGCGCCGATCCTGTCGATGTGCCTGGTGGTGGTGATCATTTTCGTCGAATCCACGGGGATGTTCCTCGCCCTGGGCAAGATCACCGACCGCGACGTCACGCCCGGCATGCTGCGCCGGGGCCTGCTGTGCGATGCGGCCGCCTCGTTTCTTGCGGGCTTTCTCAACACCTTCACCCACTCCTCGTTTGCGCAGAACATCGGCCTGGTGCAGATGACCGGTGTACGCTGCCGCTCGGTGACCATTGTCGCGGGCGGGTTTCTCATCGTGCTCAGCCTGCTGCCGAAAGCGGCCTATCTGGTCGCCTCGATTCCGCCTGCCGTATTGGGCGGCGCGGCCATTGCGATGTTCGGCATGGTCGCCGCCACCGGGATCAAGATCCTCCAGGAAGCGGACATCTCCGATCGGCGCAACCAGCTGCTGGTCGCGGTGAGCATCGGCATGGGCCTGATCCCGGTGGTGCGGCCGGAGTTCTTCAGCCAGCTGCCGCAGTGGATGGGCCCGATCACCCACAGCGGCATCGCCATGGCGACATTGAGCGCGGTGTTGCTGAACCTGCTGTTCAACGTGCTGGGCGGTGCCGATCGTGCGGTGATGGCCGGACCGTTGCATCCACACTGAGGGGTTGCCCTGTTTTCGACGGGAGTGCGCTGTGACAGAGCACTTGAGCACCGCCGCGCGAGTCAGTATCCTCCGCCGCCGCTCGAATTCACTCCAATAACAACACCGCAACTGACCTGACTGGCCGGACAACTCTCCGATCAGCCCGTGCCTCTTCCAAACGGCATCGATAAAACGACCCATCGACTGTTCTTTAAACAGCAGGCAGGACTTTTTTGTCTTTTTTCAACGTGTTGGCTCAGCTCTTGCTATCCACTCAAAGCTGACCAAACAGACAACTTAGTTAATTAAAACCAAGGCGCCATAACAGAGCGTCAGTTCGCAAAAAACCACGACGTCAATCCAAGGGAGTATTTACATGAACCGCACGCTTTCCAGCCTGATGGCCGCCAGCAGCCTGCTTGCCGCGGCGCCGGCCATGTCGGGTGATCTGCTGCAGTGGCAGAGCAACAGCCTGACTTATCTCTACGGCAAGAACTTCGCCGTGAACCCTGAGAACCAGCAGACGTTCACCTACGAACATGCCGATGGCTGGAAATACGGCGATAACTTCGTCTTCCTCGATTACATCAACTACAACGGCAAAAAAGACGGCAGCCTGGGCAACGCCTCGACGTACGGGGAGATCTCCCCTCGCCTGTCCATGGGCAAGATCTTCGATCAGAAGTTTCAGCTGGGGCCGATCACTGACGTGTTGTTGGCGACGACGTACGAGTTTGGCGAAGGGGATGTCGAGTCGTACCTGATCGGCCCGGGTTTTGACTTGAAAGTGCCTGGCTTTGATTACTTCCAGCTGAACTTCTACAAGCGTTACACCGACGGCCACCGCGCCGGTTACGGTGCCTGGCAGATTACCCCGGTCTGGTCCTACACGATCCCGGTGGGCAAGTCCGACATTCTCATCGACGGTTTCATGGACTGGGTCGTGGACAACAAACAGTCCAACAGCAAAGGTGATTACCACTCCAACCTGCACTTCAACCCGCAGATCAAATACGACCTGGGCAAGGCGCTCAATCTTCCGGACCGGCAGTTTTATGTGGGCGTCGAGTACGACTACTGGAGCAACAAGTACGGCATCAACGACACGCGCTCTTTCGACACCGATCAGAACACCGCCAGTTTGCTGGTAAAAGTGTTCTTCTAACGAAGCGTTGATCTGTTGCCGATCGATGGTCGACCGGCAAGATCCTTGTCGACCTGAGGCGCAGCGGATCAGACACCAAAGGTCTCTGATCCGCCACTTTCAGCCGCTCCAGCCCTGCCGACAGCACCCCCTCAGGAGTGCCCTTCCCACGGCAGCGGCTTGCCCGCTCGCACCCTCGCGTTGAGCGAGCGCAACAGGTCGAGGGGATCACGGTCCTTCATCGCATGACTCTGCTCGTCGACCCAGGTCATGACCTGCTGCCGGTCGAGCGTTGGCCGGCGGTGCAGGATTTCCACCAGCTGTCGCTCGCAATGCTGGGCATACGCAACGACGCTGGAAAACAATGGGCTGTTCATGCTGCCGACACCTCGCCACCGAATACGCGTTCAGCCTTGATAAGGCGCCCGTTCTGTTACTGCCCTTCTGCTACTGCTCCCGATGCAACCCGCCACACAATACCACCGGCACGCCGTCGCGCCAGTGACAAAGCCGGTGGACAAAGGGGTTGTTGTTGCACAGCAGTGGCAATGTTGAGCCTGCTGCGAGGCCGGTGCTAACATTCGCCACCGCCGAGCAGGCAAGGACATACCGGTTTATGAGCAGCATCCGCGAGCGCAACAAAGAACTGATCCTGCGCGCAGCCAGTGAAGAATTTGCCGATAAAGGATTCGCTGCCAGCAAGACCAGCGACATCGCCGCCAAGGCGGGTGTGCCCAAGCCCAACGTCTATTACTACTTCAAATCGAAGGACAACCTGTACCGAGAGGTGCTCGAAAGCATCATCGAGCCGATCATGCAGGCGTCGACGCCATTCAATCGTGAGGGGGTGCCGGCTGAAGTGCTGACAAGCTACATCCGCTCGAAGATCCGCATCTCCCGCGACCTGCCTTTCGCTTCCAAAGTGTTCGCCAGCGAGATCATGCACGGCGCGCCACATCTGACGCCCGAGCAGGTTGACCAGTTGAATGGTCAGGCCAGGCACAATATCGAGTGCATCCAGGGCTGGATCGATGACGGCCTGATCGCACCTATCGACCCCCATCATCTGATGTTCAGCATCTGGGCGGCGACCCAGACCTACGCCGATTTCGACTGGCAGATCTCAACAGTGACGGGCAAAGCGACCCTGGACGACGCTGATTACGAAGCGGCCGCCCAGACCATCATCCGGCTGGTGCTCAAAGGGTGTGAGCCGGACCGCTGAGGGTCACAGGCTTTCGTGCTTGTCGTAGCCCAAGGCCTTGTTAACGCCTTGTAAAAGCTGGCCGAAACTCCAGGGCTTGCGAATGAACACGACCGGGTGCACGACGCCAGAACTCTCGGGGGTCTCGTGACCTGACATGATCAGGATCGGGATGTGCGGATACTTGTTGCCCGACAGGTTCGCCAGATCGGCACCGTTCAACTGACCCGGCATGAGGATATCGGTGAGAAGGAGCGCCACGTCGTCGGAGTTACTCTCGAGGTACGTCGCAGCCTCGTCGGCAGTCTCCAGCGCATAGGTCATAAAATCTTCGTCCTGGAGGATTTCGCAAACAAACTCGCGAATGATTTGCTCGTCCTCAACCACCAGAATGAGTCTCTTGTTCGGTACGTCTGCTGCCATTTGCGCCACATCCACAATAATTATTTCCCATGCCTGCCCGGCCGGCCCTGTCCTGGACTCGGGTGTAGTCCGTACTGTGAGCGGCGCGAGCGCAGGAAATTCCATCGGGAAGCAACATTTGGTCGAAACGCTGTACAGATTCGGTAAATGAATGGGTACAAAAGGGCGTTCGCCAAATCGCGGGCAATAAAAAACCCGCCGAAGCGGGTTTGTGCAACACCGTCCAACTTCCTGTTGGCCGCCAATGCCTGGCAACGGTCGATCATCCTTGATCCTGCAGCGGTCCGTTGCTGCAGTTGATGGATCCAATGTACCGCGCCGAAGTGTTTCAACCTAGAGCCAAGTTCCTCAGCTCGTGTAAGCCTTTCGCTATACCTGTATCGGATCTGACGTCAGGCGAAGGCATTTCTTACAGCTTATTTGGCTTTGATAACTACCATTGCAGATATATCCCTGCACCGCTCTCACGTTTGTCACAAACAAGCCGAGACGCTTAATGACACGCGTCCTCTGTCTGTCGTTTGACGGTCATCGATCCGGTGTGCCGCAACCGGTTTGACTGGCGCGCTGCCCAGGACGCCAGCCCCATAAAAAGAACAAAGAAACGGAGTGACGATCATGAACATGCGCAATCTTTCCATCAGCCGGCGCTTGTGGTTGATTCTCATCGTCGCGGTGGTGATGTTGTTTACGCTGGCAGCGGCGATGCTCAAGCAGATCCATGACGATCTGTACGAAGCCAAAACCGTCAAGACCATGCACGTGGTGCAGACCGCCAGTGGCCTGCTTGATTACTACCATGGCCTGGAAACCGCCGGCACCCTGACCCGCGAGCAGGCGCAGCAGCAGGCCATGGATGCCGTTCGCGGGCTGCGCTATAACCAGACCGACTACTTCTGGATCAATGACCTGCGCCCGGTGATGATCATGCACCCGGCCAATCCCAAGCTGGTGGGCCAGGACCTGTCCGGCATCAAAGACCCGGACGGTTTCCAGGTCTTCAATGAGATGGTCACCCTGGCCAAGGCCAAAGGCGCAGGCATGGTCAACTATCGCTGGCCCAAGCCCGGCGCCACTGACGCAGTCGGCAAGACCTCCTACATCTCGCTGTTCGCGCCGTGGGGCTGGATCATCGGCTCAGGCGTTTACATCGATGACGTGCAGGGCGAGTTCTACAAGCAAGTGGTCAAGGCACTGTCGATCAGTGCCGGCATTTTCCTGGTCATGGCGCTGCTGTTGATTCTGATCGCACGCAGCATCGCCGGCCCGCTCAAGGCCACGGTCGAAGCGATGGCCAATATCGCCAGCGGCGAAAGCGACCTGACCCGCACCCTGGAAACCCAGGGCAACGACGAAGTCACGCAGCTGGCCCGGCACTTCAATGCGTTCACCGCCAAACTGCGGCGGGTGGTCAGCGAGCTGCAGTCGTCTGCGGTCGGTCTCGGCCAGGCATCCAGTGAGCTGGGCAGCAATGCCATCCAGGCCCAGGAGCGCAGCCAGCAGCAGTCGCTGCAGATGGAGCAGGTGGCGACGGCGGTCAATGAGGTCACGTACGGCGTACAGGACGTGGCGAAGAATGCCGAGCACGCCGCCAGCGAGATGCGCAATGCAGAGTCCCAGGCGCAGCAGGGTCAGGCCAAAATCGACAGCAGCCTGAAGCAGATCGGGCACCTGTCCGGCACCATCGATCAGGCCGTGGAGGTCATTCGGACACTGGCCAGCGAAAGCACGCAGATCGGCGGGGTGCTGGAGGTGATCAGTTCGATCGCCGAGCAAACCAACCTGCTGGCGCTCAACGCCGCCATCGAAGCCGCCCGCGCCGGTGATCAGGGCCGAGGCTTCGCCGTGGTCGCAGACGAAGTCCGCCTGCTGGCCCAGCGCACGCAGAAATCCACGGCGGAAATCCAGGCGATGATCGAGCGCCTGCAAGCCCATTCGGACGCTGCAGTGAAAGTGATCGCTGACAGCAGTCGTTCGTCGCAGCTGACCATCGAACAGGCCAACCTGGCCGGCCAGAGCCTGACATCGATCAGCCAGGCACTGCGCAACCTCAACGGCCTCAACGCCTCGATCGCCAGCGCCACCCTTGAGCAATCCCACGTGGTGGAAGACATCAACCAGAACGTCACCCAGGCCGCACAACTCTCCCAGAGCACGGCAGTGGCGGCGGAACAGTCCAGCGCGGCGAGCAATCAGCTCAAGGGGTTGAGTGAGCAGTTGAATGGGTTGTTGAAGCAGTTTCGGGTTTAAGCGACTGACGCCTTCCCGGCTGAAGCCGGTCCCACAGGGGTACGCGATGTTTTCGTAGGACCGGCTTCAGCCGGGAAGAGGCCGGTGGGAGCCCCATCAGATGTGCGGTGCGACGCCTCACAGGTTGCGCTCCTGAGCGCTTTGTCCCACGCTCTGCCGACCTTGCACGCGGAACGATCCCATGGACAGCAACATCAGCTGGCGCGAACAGCTACGCATCATCGTTTTTCAAAGTGACACCAAACCCGGCCGACGCTTCGACAAGATTCTGCTGGTGCTCATCCTCTGCAGCTTGCTCGTGGCGATCATCGACAGCATCGAGGCCGTGCACCGCAATTACGCCGCGCCATTGGCCTGGGTCGAGTGGACCTTCACCTTCATCTTCGCGGTCGAGTACCTGGTGCGCCTGTACTGCTCGCCCAAACCCCTCAAATACGCGTTCAGCTTCTACGGCCTGATCGACCTGCTGGCGATCGTGCCGGGCATTCTGGCGATCTATTACAGCGACGCGCAGTACCTGCTGATCGTGCGCGTGGTGCGGATGCTGCGGATCTTCCGGGTGCTCAAGCTCAGCCCTTATCTGAAACAAGCCAACTACCTGCTCGCCGCCCTGCGTGGCAGCAAACAGAAGATCATCGTGTTTCTCGCCACCGTGTCGACGCTGGTGACGGTGTTCGGCACCTTGATGTACGTCGTCGAAGGCCCGGAGCACGGCTTTACCAGCATTCCCAAGGGCATCTACTGGGCGATCGTCACGCTGACCACGGTGGGCTTTGGCGACATCGTGCCGAGAACACCGATCGGACAGATCCTGTCGTCGCTGGTGATGATCACCGGTTACTCGATCATCGCCGTGCCCACCGGGATTTTCACCGCCGAACTGGCCAATGCCATGCGCGGCGATCAACTGCAGCACGACTGCCCAGTGTGCGCCAAGAATGCCCATGAACCCCAAGCGGCGTTCTGTTCGCGCTGCGGCAATGCGCTGTTCCCCAAGCTCGGCGCGATCGCTGGATCGGCCAATGCAGAACCCGACATAAGCACATGAGTTTTTGATCTATTGGGGGGCTGGCGACTTTGGTTATAGTCGCCAGCCATTGGCCCTCTCGTCTGGTTATGACAACGGCTCAGTCAAGAGCGAATCAATAAACGCCTCATGCTCAACGCCACAAGGAATCCACAGTGAAAAAGATCTTCGCCGCTTCCCTGCTCGCCGCAGGACTGGCGCTGGGCAGCGCTGCACAGGCCGCCGCGCCATCGCTGCTCAACGTGTCGTATGACGTGATGCGCGATTTCTACAAGGACTACAACGCCGCGTTCCAGAAGCACTGGAATGCAGAGCACCAAGAGACCCCGACGATTCAGATGTCCTTTGGCGGGTCGAGCAAACAGGCGCGTTCGGTGATCGACGGCCTGCCGGCCGATGTCATCACCATGAACATGGCCACTGACATCAACGCGCTGGCCGATAACGGCGAGCTCGTGCCCAAGGACTGGGTCACTCTCCTCCCGAACAACAGCGCGCCGTTTACCTCGGCCACGGTGTTCATCGTGCGCAAGGGCAACCCGAAGGCGTTGAAGGACTGGCCGGACCTGGTCAAGGAGGGCGTTGAAGTCGTGGTGCCCAACCCGAAAACCTCCGGCAACGGCCGCTACACCTACCTGTCGGCGTGGGGCTATACGCTGAAGAAGGGTGGCGATGAAACGGCGGCCAAGAAGTTCGTCGGCGAGTTGTTCAGCCATGTGCCCGTCCTCGACACCGGTGGCCGTGGCGCGACCACCACGTTCATGACCAACCACATCGGCGACGTGCTGGTGACCTTCGAAAACGAAGCGGAGATGATCGCCCGCGAGTTTGGTCGCGATCAGTTCGAGGTGGTCTACCCGAGCGTCTCCGCTGAAGCTGAGCCGCCGGTGAGCGTGGTCGACAAAGTGGTCGACAAGAAAGGCACCCGCGCGGTGGCCGAGGAATACCTGAAGTACCTGTGGTCGCCAGAAGGCCAGGAAATCGCGGCCAACAATTACCTGCGCCCACGGGACCCGGCAGTGCTGGCCAAATACACCGACCGCTTCCCGAAAGTGGATTTCCTGTCAGTGGAAAAAACCTTCGGCGACTGGCGCACCGTGCAGAAGACCCACTTCAACGATGGTGGGGTGTTTGATCAGATCTACCCGGCGAAATAAAGCCCCCGGTTGCCGGCGGCGCGGCTTAGTACGCCAAGATCAAGAGCGTCTGCCTAAGGGCAGACGTTTCGCCTTCGGCGAGTTACTTGGAAAAGCACCCCCCTCTCGGTTTTAAAGAGCAGCCAAGGGTGCCTGCTCCTGGTTGGGCCCCTCGTCCCTCGGGGTTCCTTCACTCCGGTCTTGCCTGCACCCAAGTCGCGATGGGTGTCGTCTGGGCGTTAGGTGTTTGAAGATCAAGATCAAAAACAGATCAAGGGCTTCCCGGCTGAAGCCGGTCCTACGAGTGCGCGGTGTTCCGGTGATCTTTGATCGTTCCCCCGCTCCGCGTGGGAATGCATCCCGTGACGCTCCGCGTCACCTCCCCAGGCCTTGATGCGCGTCGGATGCGGGACGCGGAGCGTCCGGGGCGGCGTTACCACGCGGAGTGGGAACGATCAGAACACTGCAGAATGTTTGGTGCTCACACCGGTCTCTTCCCAGCTAAAGCCGGTCCCACTAACAGACCGCGCGCGCCCGTAGGACCGGCATCAGCCGGGAAGCCCTTGATCTGTTTTTGATGTTCATACACAGCAGGTCCAGTCACCGCTAAACGCGACTTGGGTGCAGGCTGAACGCAGGTCTCGCGCAGTGGGCCGAGCCGCAGGGATGCGGCGAGAGCGCCGTCAGGACATGGATGTCCGTTCGGCGCGGGCCCACGGAGCGTCGTCGGAGTGAGGGTACCCTGACGAAGGAAGGGCCCAACCGAGAGCAGGCACCCTTGGTTACTTGGGGTGCTTTTCCAAGTAACTCGCCGAAGGCGAAACAGTCTGCCCCCAGGCAGACGCTCTTGATCTTGATCTCGCCAAAGCAAGACTCAATTCCCGAACTGCTTACTCAACCCCGGCGGCACACCGCTGGCATCGGTCTCTTGCCACGGGCCACTTGGCGAAGTCGACCAGGTCCAGCCATCATTCCAGCGGTAGTACGTGCGCTGGCGATAGAACGTGTTCGGCACGTTATCCAACACATGCACACCCAGACGCGCATCCCAGTGGCTGTTACCACCCGGCGGCGGCGCGAAGTGCGAAGAGGTTTTCGGGCCGGGCGCAGGGATCGGCGTCGACGGCGGTGTCTGCGGCGCAGTGCGCGGGGTGCCGGGCTGCGGCGTCGGCGACGGACCAGGAACGGTCGGGATCGGTTCGGAACTCTGCGGCCCTGGATGCTGCACCGCACAGGCTGCGGTCAATCCCACCACCAGACTCAACAAGGCAAAACGGGCGACGCGATACATAAGGGCTCTCTACTCGCTGCGTTAACGGAGGTTACTGATCAGGGCTGTCGATGGTCAGGGTCTGCAGCGCCGTCACATTGCTCGGCAACGGCTGGCTACGGCCGATCCATTCGCCCGCCGTAGGTTGACCGGCGCGGGACACCCGGGCCACGAGTTGGACTTCGGCAAAGTTCGACAGTTTCAGCTGCGGCATCATAGCGTCGGCGTCGCTCAGCTCGACCTCCACCGGCAAGTCGGCCACGGTCACGCGCTTGACCGCCAGCGGCGCCGGCGGACCCGACACCGCGCGGGCAAACACAAACACCGTGTCGCTTGGTTGCACCTTGGCTTTCAGCGCCGCCGACAGCGTAACGCGCACCTTCAGATGTGCGGCCTGCACCGCCAACGGCTGGGTGTCTTCCAGCTTGCCGCCGCTTTGCACGAGCTTGTCTTTGGCACGTTTGATCCCGCCTTCCAGCGCCCCACGGGAGGGATCGTCCGGCGGCAACACGGCCAGCAAACGCGTCCAGTAACTGACTGCCTGATCAAACTGCTGGCTTTCAAACGCGTTGATCCCCATCAGGCCCAGGCTGGTGACCTCTTTGGGATTGAGCTTCAGCGCTTCTTCGGCAATCCCCTGAATCTGCGGGCTCCAGGTCTTGTTGCCAGCGAAATACAGCGCCTGAGCCCATTGCCCCAGCAGTTCGGGCTGGCGGCCGGCCAGCTTGGCCGCGCGCTCGAACATCCGCGCGGCATCGGCCGGGCGATCCTGGGCCATGTAGGTCCGCGCAAGGAAGTACGCGCTCTCGGCGGAATCCGGCTGCGCCTTGACCGCACGCTCCAGCCGCTCGGTCATCTGCGCCAGTGAACCCGGTGGCTGGGAGAACTCCCGGGTCAGCTCGACTTTGTCCGACGCGCCGAAGTGCAGATACAGGCCCAACGCCAATACCGGGACCAGAATCGCGGCGAGCAGCGGCAGCGGCTTGCCCAGGCGCGAAACCCGCTCGCCCTCCACGCCTTCGGTGTCGGCGAGCAATTCACGGGCAGCCTCGGCACGACCGCCGTCCAGTTGCGCCACCGAGAGCACGCCCTCCTCCTGCTGCGCTTGCAGCTCGGCGATGCGTTCCTGATACAAGGCGACGTTGAGGGCGGTGCGATCTTCTTCAGTTTGTACGCGGCGGCCGCGCACCACCGGGATCAGCAGAAAACTCAGGGCCACCAGCAACAGCAGGCCGGCGGCCATCCAGAAATCGATCATTCGCGGTTCTTATCCAGCAAGTGGGCGAGGCGCTGACGCTCCTCGTCGGAAAGCACGTCGGCGTCTTCGCGGCCTGAGCGGCGCCGGCGCACGACAATCACACCAATCAACACCGCGCCAACCGCCAGCAGCCCGGCCGGGCCGAACCAGAGGAGCCAGGTGTGGGCATTGAGCTCGGGCTTGTAGCGCACAAACTCGCCGTAGCGATCGACCATGAAATCGATGATCTGCTGATTGCTCTGGCCTTCGCCGAGCATGCGGTAGATCTCTTTGCGCAGGTCTGCGGCGATGGGCGCATTGGAATCGGCGATGTCCTGATTCTGGCATTTCGGGCAGCGCAGCTCGCGGGTCAGCTCGGTATAGCGGGCACGCTCGGCGTCGTCCTTGAAGGTATAAGCGTCAATGGCCGCCTGAGCAACACCTGCAAAACCCAGCGCCAACACCGCAGCAGCAGCCCATTGCCGCACTCCCTTGAGGAGCAAGCCAGCAGACACACCGCCGAACCCCTGTGGGAGCGAGCTTGCTCGCGAAGAGGCCCGACCAGCCGGCACATCATCGCGCCTGATCATGGCTTGCCCTCATCCACCAGCGCCTGATACTGGCCCGCCAGCTTCTCGCGCCAGACCGTCTCGTCGATCACGCCGACATGCTTGTAGCGAATGACACCCTTGGCATCGATCAAAAAGGTCTCCGGCGCGCCATACACACCGAGATTCAACCCCAGGCTGCCGGCCTCATCGTTGATGTTCAGCTGATACGGGTCGTGAAACGCCTTGAGCCACTTCTGCGCCTCGGCATTAACGTCCTTGTAGTTGACGCCATAGATCACCACGCCCTGCTGCGCCAGCTTGGTCAGCACAGGGTGCTCGACGCGGCAGGCCACGCACCAGGTGCCCCAGACGTTAACCAGTGCCGGTTTGCCAAGCAGGTCGGCGCGGGTCAGCGGCTTGCCGTCCTGCACCGCGGGCAAGCTGAACTCAGGGAAGGGTTTGCCGATCAGCGCCGACGGCAGTTCCGACGGATCCAGATACAAGCCTCGGTACAGCAACCCCGCCATGCCGAGAAACAACACCAGCGGCGCCAGCAACATCCAGCGCTTCATACCGCCGCTCCCGTCATGCCCAGCGCGTCGCGCACTTTCGCGCGGACTTTGACGCGATATCGTTTATCCAGCGCCGCCAGCACCCCGCCCAGCGCGGTGATCAACCCGCCAAACCAGATCCAGCGCACGAACGGCTTGACGTGGACACGCACCGCCCACGCGCCGTTTTCCAGCGGTTCGCCCAGCGCCACGTACAGATCGCGGGTAAAACCGGCGTCGATGCCGGCCTCGGTCATCATCGAGCGCTGCACGGTGTACAGGCGTTTTTCCGGGTGCAGCACAGTGATTTCCTTGCCGTCCTCCAGCACGCGAAGGGTGCCGCGATCGGAGGTGAAATTCGGGCCCTGATAATGCTGAGCGCCCTCGAACACAAACGTGTAGCCGCCTAGGTCCACCGATTCTCCGGGGGCCATGCGCAGGTCACGTTCCGCGCTGTTCTGGCTGGACAGCACCACGCCCAGCGCCAGCACCGCGATGCCGAGGTGCGCCACTTGCATGCCCCAGTAACTGCGGGTCAGCGAACGCATGCCTTTGAGCAGGCCTTTGTGCCGCGTCTTGTCGAACAGGTCGCGCACGCCGGCCAGCAGCACCCAGGCCGCGAGCAAACAGGTGGCAAGCACCGCCCAGTGGAAGTCGGCCATGGCAAACCCGGCGATCACCGCCAGCACCGCGCTGCCCACCAACACCGGCGCGAGCATGCCCATCAGCCACTTGACCGGCGTGTCCTTCCAGCGCACCAGCACGCCCACCGCCATGACCGCCATGAGCAACCCCATCAGCGGCACGAACAACGCGTTGAAATACGGCGGGCCGACCGACATCTTCGCCCCGCTCAGGGCATCCAGCACCAGCGGGTACAGGGTGCCGAGCAGAATCATCGACGCGGCCACCACCAGCACCAGGTTATTGCCCAGCAGCAAGGTTTCCCGCGACCACAGGCCAAAACCGACGTGGCTCTTCACCACTGGCGCGCGGAGGGCGAACAGGGTCAGTGAGCCGCCGACCACCATCAGCAGAAAGATCAGGATGAACACGCCACGGGCCGGGTCGGAGGCGAAGGCATGGACCGACGTCAGCACGCCGGAGCGCACCAGGAAGGTGCCCAGCAGGCTCAACGAAAACGCCGCAATGGCCAGGAGCACGGTCCAGCTTTTGAACACGCCGCGCTTTTCGGTGACCGCCAGGGAGTGAATCAGCGCCGTGCCCACCAGCCATGGCATGAACGAGGCGTTTTCCACCGGGTCCCAGAACCACCAGCCGCCCCAGCCGAGTTCGTAATAGGCCCACCACGAACCGAGGGTGATGCCAACGCCGAGAAAGGCCCAGGCGACGATGGTCCACGGCCGCGACCAACGCGCCCACGCTGCATCAAGACGACCGCCAAGCAACGCGGCGATGGCGAAGGCAAACGCCACGGAAAAACCGACGTAACCCATGTACAGCATCGGCGGGTGAACGATCAGGCCAATGTCCTGTAGCAACGGGTTGAGGTCGCGCCCGTCCTGGGGTACCTGCGGCAGGATGCGGCTGAACGGGTTGGAGGTGAGGATCAGAAACAGCAGAAAGCCGACGCTGATCATGCCCATCACGGCCAGGACACGGGCGAGCATGACCTGGGGCAATTGCCGGGAAAAGATCGACACGGCGAAGGTCCAGCCACCGAGGATCAGCGCCCAGAGCAGCAACGAGCCTTCGTGCGCCCCCCACACGGCGCTGAACTTGTAGTACCAGGGCAGCGCGCTGTTGGAGTTTTCGGCGACGTAGGCCACGGAAAAGTCATCAACCATGAACGCGTGGGTCAGGCAGCCAAAGGCAAACACCAGAAAGGCAAACTGCCCCCATGCGGCGGGCTGGGCGAGGCTCATCCACAGGCGGTCGCCGCGCCAGGCGCCCATCAGCGGCACGATGGCCTGCACGATGGCGAAGCACAGGGCCAAAATCATGGCCAAGTGGCCGAGTTCGGGAATCATCGTTTACCCCTGTTTGTCCGGGAGAGTGGCGGGCGTGGCGGCGGGTGCGGGCTGGCCGCTGTCTTTCAGCGCTTTCGCGACTTCCGGCGGCATGTATTTCTCGTCGTGTTTGGCCAGCACTTCATCGGCAACGACCACGCCGTCGGCATTGAGCTTGCCGAGGGCGACGATCCCCTGCCCTTCACGGAACAGGTCCGGCAGGATGCCGCGATAGGTGATGGGCACCGACTTGTTGAAATCGGTGACGGCAAACGTCACGTCCAGGGAATCCGGCGAGCGCTGCAGCGAGCCCTGGACCACCATGCCGCCGGCGCGAATCCGCGTGTCACGGGGCGCTTCGCCGCTGGCGATCTGAGTCGGGGTGTAGAACAGGTTGATGTTTTCCTTCAGCGCGCTGAGTGCAAGGCTGACCGCGATGCCGACCCCGGCGAGGATCGCCAGGATGATCAACAGGCGCTTTTTTCGCAGCGGATTCACGTAATGCTCTCCCGGCGCAGACGGCGCGCCTCTTGTTGCAGGTAACGCCGACGCGCGAAAACCGGTGCCAGGACATTGATCGCCAGCACGGTGAAACAGATGCCATAGGCCGACCAGACATACAGCCCGTGCTTGCCCATGGCGAGAAAATCACTGAAAGACTCGAAGCTCATCGTTCGGCTCCGTGGCGAGGGGACGCGGTGTGGCCAAGGTGCTTCGCTACGGCCTCTTTGACCCAACCGGCGCGGGCCTCGCGCTTGAGCACGTCCAGGCGCATGCGCATCAGCAGCAACGCCCCGAAGAAGCAGTAAAACCCCAGCACGGTGAACAGCAGGGGCAGCCACATTTCAGCGGGCATGGCGGGCTTTTCCGTCAGGCTGAAGGTCGCGCCCTGGTGCAGGGTGCTCCACCACTCCACCGAGTACTTGATGATCGGGATGTTGATCACGCCGACAATCGCCAGCACGGCGCAGGCTTTGGCGGCGCTGTCGCGGTTGGTGATCGCGTTGCCCAGCGCGATCAGGCCGAAATAGAGAAACAGCAGAATCAGCATCGACGTCAGCCGCGCGTCCCAGACCCACCACGAACCCCACGTCGGCTTGCCCCAGATCGCGCCGGTCACCAGCGCCAGGGCAGTCATCCACGCACCGATGGGCGCCGCGCATTGCAGGGCGACGTCGGCCATTTTCATCTTCCAGACCAGCCCGACCACGCCGCACACCGCCATCATCACGTAGCAGGACTGGGCCAGCATCGCTGCCGGCACGTGGATATAGATGATGCGAAAACTGTTGCCTTGCTGATAGTCCGGGGGCGCGAATGCCAGGCCCCAGACCACGCCAATGCCGATCAACAGCGCCGCAGCGATGCTCAGCCACGGCAGCAGACGGCCGCTGATGCCGTAAAACCATTTGGGCGAACCGAGTTTGTGGAACCAGGCCCAACTCATGCCGCCTTTAGCCTTGGCGCTTGTGTTCATCACGCTGCCTTTTCATCACGGTGCTCTTTATAACGGTGCGTCTCAGCACGAGTTGCTGTCAGGGCAAGGCGCTTCTTATGGCTGAAGCGTCCGTGACCTGCCGACGGAAAAACTGTCCGCTCGGTCAGGGTGCGATTATTCGCCAACGCTGATCTTCAAACCAGCGGCAATTGCAAAGGGCGTCAGGGTTACCGCCAGTGCGGTGAGGCTGCCAAGCCAAAGCAGATAACCGGTCGCGGGCATGCCCTCAAGGGCAGCCTGCAAGGCGCCGCTGCCGAGAATCAGCACCGGGATGTACAGCGGCAGAATCAACAGCGCCAACAGCAGACCGCCGCGCTTGAGCCCTACGGTCAAGGCCGCGCCCACCGCGCCAAGCAGGCTCAACACCGGCGTGCCCAGCAACAGCGACAGCAGCAACACCGGCAAACACGCGGTGGGCAGGCCCAGCATCAGCGCCAGCAGCGGAGACAGCAACACCAGCGCCAGCCCTGAAAATGCCCAGTGCGCCAGCACCTTCGCCAGCACCAGCAGCGCCAGCGGTTGCGACGACAGCACCCATTGTTCGAGGGAGCCGTCTTCGAAATCACTGCGGAACAGGCCGTCCAGTGACAGCAGCACGGACAACAGCGCGGCCACCCACACCAACCCCGGCGACAGCCGCTGCAGCAGTTGCGTGTCAGGGCCGACGGCCAGGGGAAACAGGGCGATGACGATGGCGAAGAACACCAGCGGGTTGAGCAGTTCGGCCGGGCGCCGAAACAGCAGGCGCGCTTCGCGGGCGATCAACAGGGTGAACACGTGACTCATGCCGCCCACTGCCCCAGGTCCAGCTCGCGATAACCCGAGGGGGTGCGACTCAGCGTGTGGTGAGTGGTCAGGACCACGGCGCCGCCCTTTTCACAGTGAGCGGCCAGGTGCGCTTCCAGTTGGGCGACACCCTGCTTGTCCAGCGCCGTGAAGGGCTCGTCAAGCATCCACAGGCCGGGGCCCGGCAAGTATAGGCGGGCCAGTGCCACCCGACGGCGCTGGCCGGCCGACAAGGTGTGGCACGGCACGTCTTCAAACCCGCGCAGTCCGACCGCTTCGAGGGCGCGCCAGATCTCGGCGGCCGCCACGGGGGTGTGCAGCGCGCAGAGCCAGGCGAGGTTCTCCAGGGGTGTGAGCACGTCTTTGATGCCGGCGGCGTGGCCGATCCACAGCAGGTGGCGGGTCAGTTCGCTACGCTGGCTGGCAAGGGGCTTGCCGTCGAGGAGCACATAGCCAGCGGTGGGCTGCATCAGTCCGCACAACAGGCGCAGCAGGCTGGTCTTGCCGCTGCCGTTGGGGCCGCTGATCTGCACCATGTCGCCTGCGCTCAGCCGCAATTCGAGATGCTCGAACAGCAGGCGCCAGTCACGCTCGCAAGTCAGCGCCACGGCTTCAAGAACGGGGATCGGCATCGGGACCTTCTTTTCGGTAGCAGCGGCACGGCGGTTCAAGTCGGGATCATGACGGCCGTTATACTGGTGCAGCTTAACGGTGGACCGCCGACGCAGTCGGTACCGGATTATACATACCCGGGCCCGCCACCCAGAGCGCAAATTCACCGAGTCGGGATCTGATGACAGGCGATATACCCAATCTTTCTCCAGTAAACGTGGCCACGGCCTTGCTGCGCGCAGGTGTGCCGGCGGGCGAAGTGCTCAAGCTGATGGAGCCGCGCGAAGGGCTGTTGTCCTCAGGTCAGGTGGCCAGCGCTGAAGTGGTGAGCCTCAAGCAACTGGGGCAGGACTTTCAGCTCTTGCTCAAACTGACCATGGACAACGGCCGGCAAACCACCCTGCCCGTCAGCAGTTCGCTGCCGCTGACGCCGGGCACCAGCGTCAACGTCGCCCAGGGCTCGGCCGACACCCTGACCATCAGCGTGCAGGACCTGCAGAAAGCCGCCACCAACAGCCTGACCAGCATCGACACGCGGCAACTGCCCGCTGGCACGCTGTTGCAAGGCAAAGTGCTGACCACTCAGGTGGCGGCACAGAATGTCGCGCAGTTGGCGGGGCAATCCCCCGGGCAATCGTCGGGCGGGGCGCAGCCGGCGAATTACCGCTCCATCGTCATCCTGCTCAACACGGCCCTGGCCGGCACCAGCCTGACCGTCGACAGCCCGCAGCCGTTGCGGGTCGGCAGTCTGCTCAGCGCCCAGGTGCAGAACAGTCAGGCGCTGAATTTCGTCGCCCTGCCCAATCGTCTGGATGAACTGGCCCTGGCGCAGCAGTTGTCGACACAACAAAGCCGCCAGGGCTCGCTGCAGGGCCTGATCACCGCCCTGCAGAACCTGCCGCCACCGGCCGATGGCGACAACCTTTCGCCGTCACTGCGGGCCAGCATCGAGCAACTGTTGGCCGATCTGCCGGACGTCCCACAGATGACCACTGCCAAGGGCGTGGCCCAGGCGCTGAATGCCAGCGGCCTGTTCATGGAACCGCGTTTGCTGGCCGGGCAGAACCCGACGCTGGTGCCGGACATGAAAGCCAACCTGCTGCGCCTGATCACGCAAATTCTGCCGGGCCTGCCGGACAGCGTCAGTTACAGCGCTGCCGCCGCCGGCAACACCCTGGCGCGGGCGATGCCTAGCGTGTTGCGCAGCGCCTTCGGCACCTTGGGGCTGGTGGCGCCGCCGAGCGAAACGATCAACTTCCCATTACCACCGCGCACCCTCGGCCATCCGGAAAACAAAGACGATCTGGAGATGCTGTTGAAACTGGCGGCGGGGGCGATATCGCGGCTGCAGAGCCATCAGTTGGGTGGCCTGGAGCAAACCCGGACCCATGCCGACGGCACCCAGGTGACCACCTGGCAGCTGGAGATCCCGATGCGCAACGCCCACGACATCGTGCCGTTGCAGGTCAAGGTTCAGCGCGAGGAGACGCCCGAGCGCGATGAGCATGCCGATACGCCGGCGCAGGAAGCCAGGGAGCGAGAAAAACTCTGGCGGCTGGAGTTGGCGTTTGATCTGGAGCCTCTCGGCCCGTTGCACGTGCAGGCGCAACTGATTGCCGGCAGCATCGCCAGCCAGTTATGGGCTGAACGCGAAGGCAGCGCCGAGTTGATTTCCAGCGAGCTGGGCAATCTGCGTGCGCGCCTGGTGGCATGCGGTCTGAACGTCAAGGAACTGGAATGCAATCGCGGCGTACCGCCCCAGGGGCCACGCGCCGTGCTCGAACAACGCTGGATCGACGAGAACGCCTGATGAGCAGACCCGAGCAGACACCGCGTCAGGCCATTGCCCTCAGCTACGACGGCCACCAGGCCCCGACGCTGACGGCCAAGGGCGACGACACCCTGGCGGAAGCCATTCTGGCGATTGCCAGGGAGTACAAGGTGCCGATCTACGAAAACGCCGAACTGGTGAAAATGCTCGCCCGCCTGGAACTGGGCGACAGCATTCCTCAGGAGCTGTACCTGACCATCGCGGAAATCATCGCGTTTGCCTGGCACTTGAAAGGCAAGTTTCCGGTGGGCTTTGACCAGAATGCAGGGCCGGTGGAGCGGGATATCACCCCTCGGTGAAATATGCACGGCGCCTTAACAGACGCCTTCCCGGCTAAAGCCGGTCCCACTAAAAACCGCGTACCCGGTAGGACCGGCTTTAGCCGGGAAGACATCAGTCGCATCATCCGGAACTCGCGATTTCCCGCCATTCAGGCGCTCCGATTGCCGCCATGCATCTTGGTCATCAGCTGCGCTTCGGCCTGGGTCAGGCCGCAGGATTGGGTGAGCTCGTCGATGCTGGCACCCATCCCGACCAGGCGGGCGGCCTGGGCGAAGGACAGCGTGGAAGGATCGCGCTGCTCGAGGGCAGTGATCTTGTCCGGCAGCAGCGCGATGATGGAACGCAACTCGTGCAGTTCCTCACCCATTTTCACCGTGCCACCCTGGTAATTTTCCAGGCGCCGGGCCAGCTCACGGATGCGCTGATCACGCAGCGAATCCGCTTCCAGCTGCTGCACGGCCAGCGTGCGCAAGCGTTTGGTGTGGGCCATGAACATCGCGACGCTCGCGACCCACAACACCGCCAGAAAAATGACCGCTACATCAAGAATCAATCAGATGTTCTCCAGCTCGGACCACTCTTCCTCGGACATCATCTTGTCCAGTTCCACGAGGATCAGCAGTTCGCCGTTCTTGTTGCACACGCCCTGGATGAATTTGGCGGATTCGTCGTTGCCCACGTTCGGCGCGGTTTCGACTTCCGACTGACGCAGGTAAACCACTTCAGCCACGCTATCGACCAGGATCCCGACCACTTGCTTGTCGGCCTCGATGATCACGATACGCGTGTTGTCGCTGACTTCAACCGGCGGCAGACCAAAGCGCTGACGGGTGTCGATGACAGTGACGACGTTGCCGCGCAGGTTGATGATCCCCAGCACGTAGCTTGGCGCGCCCGGGACCGGTGCGATCTCGGTGTAGCGCAGCACTTCCTGAACCTGCATCACGTTGATGCCATACGACTCGTTGTCCAGGCGGAAGGTGACCCATTGCAGAATCGGATCTTCGGAACCCTGTGCTGACGACTTCTTCATACCCCTAACCCCTTGCGTGTTGTGCCGTGCGGTCGACGATTCGTACGCCGGCCTGTGTTTATGTGATGTGCGTGATGACTGATGCTATTTGCGCGTGTGCATGTGCTTGACCGCGCCACTGGCGATCAGCTCGGCCAGCTCGGAAACGTCCAGCAGCGCACACATGTGCTCGATCACCGTCCCGGCAAGCCAGGGCCGCTGACCACGGTGGGTGCGCCATTTGATTTCATTGGGGTCCAGGCGCAACGAGCGGCTGACCTGGTGCACGGCCAGCCCCCATTCATAGCCCTGAACCGAGATCACGTATTGCAGGCCCTGACGAAAATCGTCGCGGTACCGGTCCGGCATGATCCAGCGCGCGGTGTCCAGTACCTTCAGGTTGCCCGCCTGGCTGGGCAGGATCCCGAGGAACCAGTCCGGCTGGCCGAACAGCGGCGTCAGATCATGGCCCGCCAGTGGGTAAATCGAACCCAGACACACCAGCGGCACCGCGAGGGTCAGACCGGCGACGTCGAACAGCAGGCATTCGAACGGCTCGGCAGCCCAGGCCGGGCGCTCGTCGCCGGTGGGCGGAGGCGTCGGTGTGCGCTGGGCAGACAGATGCACGTCAACCACCGGCTCGACCAGGGCCACTGGCGGTTCTTCCACCACCCGGGCCTCAAGGGCCGGGCTCTCAACCGCAGGCTCGACCTCCGGCATGATGACGGGCGGCAGAATCACCGGTGGCATCACCACTGGCCGTTCCATCACCCGCGCGGCGACCGGTTCAGGCTGAGCCGTATAGGCCAGCGACACCGGCGCAGGCCGGCTCATCGGAGCAGGCCGGCTCATCGGAGCAGGCTGGGACGCCGGCAGCGCAGGGGGCAACGCGGCAGCCACAGCCGCCGCTACCGCGGAACGCATGCGTGCATCATGGGCCTGCTCTTCGAGCACGGCCGCTTGAAATTCATCGACGGACTCGACGACCTGCAACTCCTCGGTCGCGTCAAACAGCAACGCGTCAAGGTAGTTCTGCAGCGCCAGTTGTGGTCGTGTAGCGATGTCCAGGGGGCGGTTCATACGGGAGCCCGAAAAGTAGTGATGCGATTGCCGCCTGAAACAGATATCGGCTGCATAGCCGATGGACTTGAGCGTGCAGACGCGCCGCTCGACAAATAATGATCAGCGGACACTCAGGCCACCTGCCCGACAAGCTGTTCGGTGAGCATGTGTTTGAGCAACGCGCGGTAGGCCAGCACGCCACGGCTCTTGTTGTCGAACTGCGAAGGCGTCACGCCGGCGCGGCTGGCATCGCGCAACCGCGTGTCCACCGGAATGAACGCATTCCAGACGTGGTCCGGATAACTGTCACGCAGCAGCTTGAGGGTGCTCATCGACGCCTGGGTGCGGCGGTCGAACAGCGTCGGGACGATGGTGTACGGCAGCGGCACCTTGCGCGAACGATTAATCATCGCCAGCGTATTGACCATGCGCTCCAGGCCCTTCACCGCCAGGAATTCAGTCTGCACCGGGATCGCCAGTTGCTGGCTCGCCGCCAGGGCGTTGACCATCAACACGCCGAGCAACGGCGGGCTGTCGATGATCGCGTAATCGAAGTCCTGCCACAGCTGCGCCAGACTCTTGGCAATCACCAGCCCCAGGCCGCTCTGCCCCGGCGACTGGCGCTCAAGGGTGGCCAGCGCGGTGCTCGACGGCAGCAGGGAAATACGTTTGTCGCTGGTCGGCAGCAGCAACTGGCCAGGCAAGCCTTCAGGCACCACGCCCTTGTTGAGGAACAGGTCGAAGCTGCTGTGTTCCAGCGTATCGGGGTCTTGCCCGAAATAGCTGGTCATCGAGCCATGGGGGTCGAGATCCACCACGACCACGCGCTTGCCCGCCTCTGCCAGCAAGCCGGCTAAAGCGATGGAGGTGGTGGTCTTGCCGACCCCGCCTTTCTGATTGGCTACTGCCCAGACTCTCATGTACTCGTTTTCCCCCCGACCAAAGCGACGACCGGGTTTAAGGGGCAGCTGACGAAGATTTGACGCCTTGCGGCGGCTTGGCCGGGACCGGTGCAGTTTGTGTGCCAGCACGGCGCAGCGCAGCATCCGGTTTTGCATTGGCCGTGGTGCCCGAGCCCGTGAGGCTGCGGCGCACGTCCAGGTTGCGCGAGATCACCAGCACCACGCGGCGGTTCCGCGCGCGGCCGTCAGCGGTGGCGTTGGAGGTCAGCGGCTGAAATTCGCCGTAACCGACCGAGGCCAGCCGCGCCGGGTTGATCCCGTCCATGGCCAGCATGCGCACGATGCTCGATGAACGCGCCGACGACAGCTCCCAGTTGGTCGGGAACTGCCCGGTGTTGATCGGCTGGTTATCGGTGAATCCTTCGACGTGTACAGGGTTGTCGAACGGCTTGATGATTTTCGCGACCTTGTCGATCAGGTCGAACGCCTGATTGCTCGGCATCGCGTCGCCGCTGCCGAACAGCAGGCTGGAATTGAGCTCGATCTCGATCCACAGCTCGTTGCCACGCACGGTCATCTGCTTGGAAGCGATCAGGTCACCGAACGCTGCGTTGACGTCATCGGCAATCGATTTCAGCGGGTCGTCCGCAGCCTGACCCAGGGCGGCGTCGGTCTGGTCGCTGTCCTGAACCAGCGGGTCGGCGGGTCGTACGGTCTGCGGTTTCTGCTCGCCGATGGGGATCGGCCTGACACTGCGCTCAGGCTCATTGAAGACCCCGACCAGCGCCTCGGACAGCACCTTGTATTTGCCTTCGTTCAGCGACGAGATGGAATACATGACCACGAAAAAAGCGAACAGCAAGGTGATGAAGTCCGCGTAGGACACCAGCCAGCGTTCGTGATTTTCGTGCTCTTCGTGGAGACGTCGGCGGGCCATCAGTCCATCACTCCATGAAGCCTTGCAGCTTCAGTTCGATCGAGCGCGGGTTCTCGCCTTCGGCAATCGAGAGCAGGCCTTCGAGGAGCATTTCGCGGTAGCGCGACTGGCGGATCGCCACGGCCTTGAGCTTGTTCGCCACCGGCAGAAGAAACAGGTTGGCGGACGCTACGCCATAAATGGTGGCAATAAACGCGACAGCGATACCGCTGCCCAGTTGATTGGGGTCGGCCAGGTTGCCCATCACATGGATCAGGCCCATGACGGCGCCGATGATGCCTATCGTGGGCGCATAGCCGCCCATGCTTTCGTAGACCTTCGCGGCCTGAATGTCGCGGCTTTCCTGGGTGATGAAGTCCACTTCCAGAATGCCGCGAATGGCCGCCGGTTCAGCGCCGTCGACCAGCAGTTGCAGGCCTTTGCGTGAATAGGCATCGGGCTCCGAGTCCGCCACGGCTTCGAGGCCCAGCAGGCCCTCTTTGCGCGCGGTGAGGCTCCAGGACACGACGCGATCAATGCCGCCGGCCAGGTCGATGCGTGGCGGAAACAGAATCCAGATGAAGATCTGCATCGCCCGCTTGAACGCGCTCATGGGCGTCTGCACCAGGCAGGCCGCCAGCGTACCGCCAAGCACGATCAGCGCGGCCGGGCCGTTGAGCAAGGCGCCCAGATGCCCGCCTTCCAGGAAGTTGCCGCCAATGATCGCGACGAACGCCAGGATGATCCCTATGAGCGTCAAGACATCCATCAGCTGCAGGCCTCCACCAGGTGGCGCCCGATGTCGTCGAGGCTGTAAACGGCGTCGGCCAGTTCGGCTTTGACGATCGCCATGGGCATGCCGTAGATCACGCAGCTGGCTTCGTCCTGCGCCCAGATCTGGCTGCCGCTCTGCTTGAGCAGACGCGCGCCTTCACGGCCGTCAGCGCCCATCCCGGTGAGGACGACGGCGAGGACTTTGTCACTGTAGGATTTCGCCGCCGAGCCGAAGGTGATGTCGACGCACGGCTTGTAGTTCAGGCGCTCGTCGCCCGGCAGGATTTTCACCGCGCCGCGACCGTCGACCATCATCTGTTTGCCACCCGGGGCCAGCAGTGCCAGACCGGGACGCAGGATGTCGCCGTCCTCGGCTTCCTTGACGCTGATGCGGCAGAGCTTGTCGAGGCGCTCGGCGAAGGCTTTGGTGAACGCGGCCGGCATGTGCTGGATCAGCACGATGGGCGCCGGGAAATTGGCCGGCAGTTGGGTCAGCACCCGCTGCAAGGCCACCGGGCCACCGGTGGACGTGCCGATCGCCACCAGTTTGTAGGCTTTGCGCTTGGGCGCAGCCGACGTCGGCGCGTGGTGATGGGACGCCGGGGCATGATGCTGCGGCGCTGGCGCGGCTGTACGTGCAGGCGCAGGGGCTGGCGCCGAACGTGACGGGCTCGGTGCGGCAGACGTGCTGCGCGGTGCCGGCGTTGAGGCGGAAGGTGCCGCTGCCGGCGCTGCGGCAGGCGTGCTGGTGTAACCACCGAAACGACGGTTGCTGCGGGAAATGCTGTGTACTTTCTCGCACAGCATCTGTTTGACCTTCTCGGGGTTGCGCGAGATGTCTTCGAAGTTTTTCGGCAGGAAATCCACGGCGCCAGCGTCCAGCGCATCGAGGGTGACTCGGGCGCCTTCGTGGGTCAGGGAGGAGAACATCAACACCGGGGTCGGGCAGCGCTGCATGATGTGACGGACCGCGGTAATGCCATCCATCATCGGCATTTCGTAGTCCATGGTGATCACGTCGGGCTTGAGGGCCAGGGCTTGTTCAATGGCTTCCTTGCCATTGGTGGCGGTACCGACCACCTGAATCGTGGGATCTGAAGAGAGAATTTCCGAAACACGACGTCGGAAAAAACCCGAGTCGTCCACGACGAGAACCTTGACTGCCATAAACACTCCAAAGAGCGCGCGCCACCCCTGAGGGTCGGCGCGCCCTGAATCACGTAGCTTGGGTCACATTGGCGATACGGGACAGGCCAGTGAGACCGGTTTTCGCGCTTAAAACAGGACCCGCGGGACCAGTAGGACCTATACCTGTAGGACCGGCTTTAGCCGGGAACCCGTCGGAAGTCACACCGAGAAATCCACGGTGTATATACCGGCCCTTTCCCGGCTGAAGCGGTCCTACAGAACATCGAAAGCCGCCTGCCTAAGCCGATCCTGCCTAACCAATCCGTCGTGCCGCGTAGCGCTTGAGCATGCTCGGGACATCGAGAATCAGTGCAATGCGACCGTCACCGGTGATGGTAGCGCCCGACATGCCCGGCGTGCCTTGCAGCATCTTGCCCAGCGGCTTGATGACCACTTCTTCCTGGCCGACCAACTGATCCACCACGAAGCCGATGCGTTGCGTGCCGACCGACAGGATCACCACGTGACCTTCGCGCTGCTCCTCGTGAGCCGCCGAACTGACCAGCCAGCGCTTGAGGTAGAACAATGGCAACGCCTTGTCGCGCACGATCACCACTTCCTGACCGTCGACGACGTTGGTGGTCGACAGGTCCAGGTGGAAGATCTCGTTGACGTTGACCAGCGGGAACGCGAAGGCCTGATTGCCCAGCATGACCATCAGCGTCGGCATGATCGCCAGGGTCAGCGGTACCTTGATGACGATCTTCGAGCCCAGGCCCTTGGTCGAATGGATGTTGATCGAGCCGTTGAGCTGGGAGATCTTGGTTTTCACCACGTCCATGCCCACGCCACGCCCGGACACATCGGAAATCTCGGTCTTGGTCGAGAAGCCCGGTGCGAAGATCAGGTTGTAGCAGTCGGTGTCGCTGAGGCGATCCGCTGCGTCCTTGTCCATCACGCCACGCTTGACCGCGATCGCACGCAGGACCGCAGGGTCCATGCCTTTGCCGTCATCGGAAATCGACAGCAGGATGTGATCGCCTTCCTGTTCGGCCGAGAGAATCACACGACCGTTCCGGGCCTTGCCCGACGCCTCGCGCTCTTCAGGCGACTCGATACCGTGGTCGACCGCGTTGCGCACCAAGTGGACCAGCGGGTCGGCCAGGGCTTCGACGAGGTTTTTGTCCAGGTCGGTTTCTTCACCCACCAGTTCAAGGCTGATTTCTTTCTTCAGCTGACGGGCCAGATCGCGAACCAGTCGCGGGAAGCGACCGAACACTTTCTTGATCGGCTGCATGCGGGTCTTCATGACCGCGGTCTGCAGGTCAGCAGTCACCACGTCCAGATTGGACACGGCCTTGGACATGGCTTCATCGGCGCTGTTGGCGCCCAGGCGCACCAGGCGGTTACGCACCAGCACCAGTTCACCGACCATGTTCATGATTTCGTCCAGCCGCGCGGTGTCGACGCGCACGGTGGTTTCGGCTTCAGCCGGCGGTTTTTCGCTGGCCGCCGGAGCAGCAGCACGCGCCGGAGCAGGCGCAGAGGCAGGCGTCGCTTTGGCCGGTGCCGCCGCAGCAGGCGTCGGTTTGGCGGGTTCGGCTTTGGCCACGGGCTCAGGCTTGTTGACCGGTGCAGCAGGTGCAGCCGGTGCCGCGGCGGCCACCGCAGGTTCGAACTTGCCTTTGCCGTGCAACTGGTCCAGCAGGTCTTCGAATTCGTTGTCGGTGATTTCGTCCGAGGCCGCCGCTTTCGACGGGGCCGCAGGTGCAACCGGCGCGGCAGGCGCAGCGGCAGCAGGAGCAGCATGAGCCGCGGCGTCAGGAGCAGCAGTACCAACGGCATCCGGCGAGAACGAGCCTTTGCCATGCAACTGATCCAGCAGCGACTCAAATTCGTCGTCAGTGATTTCGTCACTGGCCGGTGCGGCAGACGGCGTCACGGCCGCCGGCGGTTGCACGGCATCGACGGCGAACTGGCCTTTGCCATGCAACTGATCGAGGAGTGATTCGAATTCAGCGTCGGTGATTTCATCGCTGGCCGCAGCGCCCGCCGGTGCAGCGGGAGCCGCTGCCGCCGGTGCTGCCGCGACAGGTGCGGCTGCCGCAGGGGCAGAGGCAACCGGTGCAGGACCGCCCGCCGCTTGGGCCTTGACGGCGTTCAGCGAATCCAGAAGCTGTTCGAATTCAAGGTCAGTGATGTCTTCGGACGGCGCTTCAGCCACCGGCTCTTCGACCACCGGGGCTGCAGCCACTTCCTCTTGCGAAGCAGGCTCGGCCAGGCGAGCCAGCGCGGCCAGCAATTCAGGTGTGGCGGGGGTAACGCTGGAGCGCTCGCGCACTTGACCGAACATGCTGTTGACGGTGTCGAGTGCTTCAAGGACCACGTCCATGAGCTCCGAGTCGACGCGGCGTTCACCCTTGCGCAGGATGTCGAACACGTTCTCGGCGATGTGACAGCATTCAACCAGCTCGTTGAGCTGGAGGAAGCCGGCGCCCCCTTTTACAGTGTGAAAACCGCGAAAAATTGCATTGAGCAGGTCCGCATCGTCCGGCCGGCTTTCCAGCTCGACCAACTGCTCTGACAACAGCTCGAGAATCTCGCCGGCCTCTACCAGAAAATCCTGAAGGATTTCTTCATCGGCGCCGAAGCTCATTGGGGGGTGCTCCTAAAATTAACCGTCAAACCGATCCGGAGGCTGCACTGACGGCCTGCGCGCATTGCTTTCGTCGAAGCATTGGCGCGCGGGTCCAGCAGCCACTTTCACAGAAAACCTGAAGACCGAGACAGAATGACCGAATCAGAATCCGAGGCTGGATAGCAGATCGTCAACATCATCCTGTCCGGATACAACGTCTTCACGTTTATCGGCATGAATCTGCGGACCTTCACCCTTGGAGTGAAGTTTTTCTTGTTCTTTTTGCTGACGGAACATTTCCTGGTCGTGCTCGATGCCCGCGAAGCGGTCCACCTGGCTCGCCATGAGCACCAGCTTGAGCAGATTGCGCTCGACTTCGGTGACCAGCGTGGTCACGCGCTTGATCACCTGACCGGTGAGGTCCTGGTAATCCTGAGCCAGCAGAATGTCGTTCAGATGCGCGGAGACTTCGGTGGTCTCTTTCTCGCTGCGGGTCAGGAACACATCGACGCGGCGGGCCAGATCACGGAACTCTTCGGCGCTGATTTCGCGGCGCATGAAGCGTCCCCAATCGGCGCTCAACGCCTTGGCGTCATCACTGAGCCCGTGCATCAACGGCGTGCTCTGCTCCACCAGGTCCATGGTCCGGTTGGCCGCGTTTTCGGTCAGCCTGACCACGTACGACAGCCGCTCGGTGGCGTCGGTGATCTGGGAGACCTCCTCGGCCTGCGGCATGTTCGGGTCGATCTGGAAGTTGACGATCGCGCTGTGCAGCTCGCGCGTCAGTTTGCCGACTTCCTGATACAGGCCGCGGTCGCGGGTCTGGTTAAGCTCATGGATCAGTTGCACGGCGTCGCCGAACTTGCCTTTTTCAAGGCTCGCGACCAGCTCTTGTGCGTGTTTCTTCAGGGTTGACTCAAAGTCACCCATTGTCGAATCTTTGGAATCCATAGCGCCCTCGCAGCGGACATCAGCTATTGACGCGCTCAAATATTTTTTCGATTTTTTCTTTGAGCACTTGCGCGGTGAACGGCTTCACCACGTAGCCGTTCACACCGGCCTGAGCGGCTTCGATGATCTGCTCGCGCTTGGCTTCGGCAGTCACCATCAGCACCGGCAGACTGCGCAGACGCTCGTCGGCACGCACCTGACGCAACAGGTCGATGCCGGACATGCCCGGCATGTTCCAGTCAGTGACGAGGAAGTCAAAGGCGCCGCTTTGCAGCATGGGCAATGCGGTGAGTCCGTCATCTGCTTCGGCCGTGTTGGTGAACCCAAGGTCACGCAACAGGTTTTTTATGATCCGCCGCATCGTTGAGAAGTCATCAACGATGAGGATTTTCATGTTCTTGTCCAATTCGACCTCCAAGCAGTCTTTAACGCGTTCAGCACCTGAACGCGCGTCCAATCAATACCGGCTGTGCCGAACATGAAAAAGGGATTTCAATCGACCGGAACGAGCGCAGCGAAACCGGATCATTTACGACCCGGTTCGACCGACTCCTGCCGTGTCTCTTTTGCTTCCCGCTCACGTCTTGCACAGCCGGTCTTACAAGCAAAACACGCAGGCCTCATGGCCTGCGCCTGATTCACGAACGTGCGCGCCACTCGCCAAGACGACCGCGCAACCGCGCCGCGCATTGACTGTGCAGCTGACTGACACGCGATTCGCTGACCCCCAGGACCTCACCGATTTCCTTGAGGTTCAGCTCTTCGTCGTAGTACAGCGACAAGACCAGGCGTTCACGTTCGGGCAAGTTGGCGATCGCCTCGGCCAGCGCGGCCTGGAAGCGCTCGTCTTCCAGATCCCGCGACGGTTCGAGGGACTGGCTCGCGCCGTCCTCGTGCAGCCCTTCGTGTTCGCCGTCCTGCAACAGGTCGTCGAAACTGAACAGGCGGCTGCCCAGGGTATCGTTCAAAATCCCGTAGTAATCGTCGAGACTCAATTCAAGTTCGGCAGCAACCTCGTGATCTTTAGCGTCACGGCCGGTTTTTGCTTCGATTGCACGAATCGCGTCGCTGACCATGCGCGTGTTGCGGTGGACCGAGCGCGGTGCCCAGTCCCCCTTGCGCACTTCGTCGAGCATCGCGCCACGGATACGAATACCCGCGTACGTCTCGAAACTGGCCCCTTTGGTGGAGTCGTATTTGGTCGAGACTTCGAGCAAGCCAATCATGCCCGCCTGAATCAAATCCTCGACCTGCACACTGGCCGGCAGACGCGCCAGCAAGTGGTAGGCGATTCGTTTGACCAGCGGTGCATAACGCTCGATCAGCTCATACTGGGAGTCTTTGGACGATTTGCTGTACATGCGATAGCCACTTGCTGTCATGAGACGGGCCCTGCGCTGGTGTGATGCACGAGGCGTTCTACGAAAAATTCCAGGTGACCGCGCGGGTTCGCCGGCAGCGGCCAGGTGTCGACTTTCTGCGCGATGGCCTTGAACGCCAGGGCACATTTGGAACGCGGAAACGCTTCGTACACGGCGCGCTGTTTCTGCACGGCCTTGCGTACGCATTCGTCGTACGGCACGGCGCCTACATACTGCAGGGCCACGTCGAGAAAACGGTCGGTGACTTTCGTCAGCTTGGCGAAGAGGTTGCGCCCTTCCTGCGGGCTCTGGGCCATGTTGGCCAGGACGCGGAAGCGGTTCATGCCGTAATCGCGGTTGAGCAGTTTGATCAGGGCGTAGGCGTCGGTGATCGACGTGGGCTCGTCGCACACCACCAGCAGCACTTCCTGGGCGGCGCGGACAAAGCTCACGACCGACTCGCCGATGCCGGCGGCCGTATCAATGACCAGCACATCGAGGTTGTCGCCGATGTCACTGAAAGCCTGGATCAGCCCGGCATGCTGCGCCGGGGTCAGGTGGACCATGCTCTGGGTGCCCGATGCCGCCGGCACGATGCGTACGCCGCCCGGGCCCTGCAGCAGGACATCGCGCAGCTCGCACCGCCCTTCGATGACATCAGCCAGGGTGCGCTTGGGGGTCAGACCCAACAATACGTCGACGTTGGCCAGACCCAGATCGGCGTCCAGCAGCATGACGCGACGTCCCAGCTCGGCCAGCGCCAGTGAAAGATTCACTGAAACGTTGGTCTTGCCTACGCCACCTTTGCCACCGGTCACCGCGATAACCTGTACGGGATGCATGCTGCCCATGTTAATTGTTTACCTTGTCTTGCTTAGACCTAAGCCACATGTCGGGCTGCACGTTCAGTGCCTGAACAATGCCTGGCAGACCATCGATGCAGGAAAATTCCACTGTCATTTCTCTACCTAGCCCGCACGCTTGCCGGTGCTGTGATAAAGATCCGCAAACATATCCGCCATCGCTTCCTCGCTAGGCTCCTCCTGCATCTGCACACTCACAGCCCGGCTCACCAATTGGTGCCGACGCGGCAAATGCAGATCATCCGGTATCCGTGGGCCATCCGTGAGATAGGCCACAGGCAGTTCGTGTGTCACGGCCAGGCTGAGCACTTCGCCGAGGCTGGCCGTTTCGTCGAGCTTGGTCAGGATGCACCCGGCCAGGCCGCAACGTTTGTAACTGTGATAAGCCGCTGACAACACCTGCTTCTGGCTGGTTGTTGCCAGCACCAGGTAGTTGCGCGCCTTGATGCCACGGCCGGCGAGGGTTTCCAGTTGCAGACGCAGTGCCGGATCGCTGGCTTGCAGGCCGGCGGTGTCGATCAACACCACACGCTTGCGCAACAGCGGCTCCAGCGCCTGTGCCAGGGACTGGCCCGGGTCGACGTGGGTGACCGGTACATTGAGGATCCGGCCCAGGGTTTTAAGCTGTTCCTGAGCGCCAATGCGGAAACTGTCCATGCTCACCAGCGCGATATTTTGCGCGCCGTATTTCAACACATATCGGGCCGCCAGTTTAGCCAGCGTGGTGGTTTTACCCATGCCGGCAGGGCCGACCATGGCAATCACACCGCCCTCTTCCAGCGGCTCGATGTCCGGCGTGGCAATCATGCGGGCCAGATGGGCCAGCAGCATGCGCCAGGTGTGAGCCTGATCACCGGATTCCGGGACCATCGCCAAGAGATCGCGGGACAGCGGGCCGGAGAGGCCAACGCGTTGCAGACGGCGCCACAGGTTGGCCTGCTGCGGACGGCTGCCTTGCAGCTGGTTCCAGGCCAGCGAGCCCAGCTGGACTTCCAGCAGTTCGCGCAGGCCGTTCAATTCGGAGCGCATCGCTTCGTAGGCACGGTCGCCGACGGCAGGCTCGGCGTTGCGTTCGGCACGCTCGGCGGCAACAGCGGCGTGGACCGACGGGCGAAACGGTTCTTCCAGGGTCGGTTCGATCTGCTTGCTGTCATCCATCGCCAGACCGACGAACAACTGGCGATTGGCGACAGTGTCCAGTTCGCTGCGGTGGGTCAGCTCCGCCTGAGCGGTGACGATGCGCGACTGAGTCTTGCGCAGCTCTTCTTCGAGTTCGATGTTCGGCACACGGGGGGCCAGCGCAGACAACTTGTAGTCCAGGGCCGCGGTCAGTTCCACGCCGCCGGCGATCCGCCGATTCCCGATGATGGCGGCTTCAGCGCCCAGCTCATCGCGAACCAGTTTCATGGCTTGTCGCATATCGGCGGCGAAAAAACGCTTAACTTGCATGACTCACTACCTCAGCCGTTAGGCCCGACAGTCGCTACGATGGTGACTTGCTTATTGTCAGGAATTTCCTGGTAAGCCAAAACATGCATATTCGGTACAGCCAACCGTCCAAAGCGGGACAACATGGCGCGAACCGGACCTGCGACCAACAAAATAACCGGCTGCCCCTGCATCTCCTGACGCTGCGCCGCTTCGATCAACGAGCGCTGAAGTTTCTCAGCCATGCTCGGTTCGAGGAGAACGCCTTCTTCCTGACCCTGACCTGCCTTCTGCAGACTATTTAGCAATATCTGTTCCAACCTTGGTTCAAGGGTGATCACAGGCAGCTCCGGCTCAATGCCGACAATGCTTTGGACGATTGCGCGGGACAATCCGACCCGTACTGCAGCCACCAGCGCGGCGGTATCTTGACTACGCGCAGCGTTGTTGGCGATAGCCTCGGCGATGGAGCGGATGTCGCGAACCGGTACCTGTTCGGCGAGCAGCGCCTGCAGCACCTTCAGCAGGGCCGACAGCGACAGCACACCCGGGACCAGCTCTTCCGCCAGTTTTGGCGATCCCTTGGCCAGCAGGGTCATCAATTGCTGGACTTCCTCGTGGCCGATCAGTTCATGAGAGTGCTTGTAGAGAATCTGGTTCAAGTGGGTCGCCACCACGGTACTGGCGTCCACCACGGTGTAACCGAGGGATTGCGCCTGGGCGCGCTGGCTGATTTCGATCCACACGGCCTCCAGTCCAAACGCCGGGTCTTTGGCAGTGATGCCGTTGAGGCTGCCAAATACCTGGCCGGGGTTGATGGCCAGTTCGCGGTCGGGGTAGATCTCGGCTTCGGCCAGGGTCACGCCCATGAGCGTCAGGCGATAGGCGCTGGGCGCCAGGTCGAGGTTGTCGCGAATGTGCACGGTCGGCATGAGGAAGCCCAGCTCCTGGGAGAGCTTCTTGCGTACGCCCTTGATCCGCGCCAGCAATTGACCACCCTGGTTGCGGTCCACCAGCGGAATCAGGCGGTAACCGACTTCCAGGCCGATCATGTCGATCGGGGTGACGTCGTCCCAGCCCAGCTCCTTGGATTCCTGCGCACGGGTCGGCGATGGCAGCAGCTCTTGTTGACGCTTGACCTCCTGCACCGCCGCGAGCTTGACCTGGTTCTCTTTCTTCCACAGCAGGTAGGCGCCGCCGGCGGCGACCAGGCCGAGGCTGATGAAGGAGAAGTGCGGCATGCCCGGGACCAGGCCCATGACGATCATGATCCCGGCGGACACGGCGAGTGCCTTGTGGGAGGCGAACATCTGGCGGCCCACCAGCTTGCCCATTTCTTCCGAACCGGACGCACGAGTCACCATGATCGCGGCCGCGGTGGACAGCAGCAGTGATGGCAATTGCGCCACCAAACCGTCACCGATGGTCAGCAGCGCGTAGACCTTGCCGGCGTCGCCGAAGGTCATGCCGTGTTGCAGGATGCCCACCAGCATGCCGCCGATGAGGTTGATGAAGAGGATGAGCAGGCCGGCGATGGCGTCACCGCGGACGAACTTGCTGGCACCGTCCATGGAGCCGTAGAACTCGGCTTCCTGGGCGACTTCGAGGCGACGGCGCTTGGCTTCGGGCTGGTCGATGAGGCCGGCGTTGAGGTCGGCGTCGATGGCCATCTGTTTGCCGGGCATGGCGTCGAGGGTGAAGCGCGCGCTCACTTCGGAGATGCGCCCGGCACCTTTGGTGACGACGACGAAGTTGATGATCATGAGGATGGCGAAGACGACGATACCGACGACGTAGTTGCCGCCGATGACGACTTCACCGAACGCCTGGATGACCTTACCGGCGGCGGCGTGGCCGTCCTGGCCGTGGAGCATGACGACGCGGGTGGAGGCGACGTTGAGGGCCAGTCGCAGCAGGGTGGCGACGAGGAGGATGGTCGGGAATACGGAGAAGTCGAGGGGCCGCAGGGCGTAGATACAGACGAGCAGGACGACGATGGACAGGGCGATGTTGAAGGTGAAGAAGACGTCCAGGAGGAACGGCGGCATGGGCAGCATCATCATGGCGAGCATGACGAGGAGCAGTAGCGGTACGCCAAGTTGTCCACGGCCCAGGCCGATCAATCCGGTTCTGGCGTGGGAGATGAGTTGTGAGCGTTCCACCGATGGGCACCTGCGCGTTAAATCAATCTTTTGACGCCGAAGCGTTGTATCGGGGTTATTGCAAGAAGGGGTCCAACATTTGACAGTGGGTTGAAAATATCAGAGTGCCAGTATTTAGATTTGTGGTCGTCCGACGGTTTTGCATCTCTGCGGTGGGGATCAAGATCAAGAGCGTCGGCCTAACGGCCTCGGTTTCGCCTTCGGCGAGTTACTTGGAAAAGCACCCCAAGTAACCAAGGGTGCCTGCTCCTGGCTAGGTCCCTCCTCCGTCGGGATTCCCTCACTCCGACGACGCTCCGTGGGCCCGCGCCGAACGGACATCCATGTCCTGACGGCGCTCTCGCCGCATCCATACGGCTCGGCCCACTGCGCGTCGTCTGCGTTCGGCCTGCACCCAAGTCGCGATGGGTGGTGTCTGGACTTTTTGTGCATGAAGATCAAAAGCGCGCTTACGCTTGGTAGGACCGGCTTTAGCCGGGAATAGGCCTGTGTGACCACCACCAATTTCACTGAATGCACGCGCTGCTTTTTGCGGGACCGGCTTTAGCCGGGAAGGCGTCAGGTGGGACACCGCAAGCCTGGCGTCCCGCACCCACGGCTGATCGCCTCGAGGGCGGCTCGAGGGGACTGATTTATTTACAGCGCTTCACCGTAAATTAATCTGTCCCCGCCAAGCGCTTGTCCCCACCAAGCGCTAGATCACTTTCACGGCCCGCCCGATGAATTGAATCGGCCCGGTGGGCTTGCCGGTCGGGGAGCCGTTGGGGTTTTCGAGGGTGAGTTCGAAGAGTTGGTTGGGTTGCAGGGGCGGCAGTTTGTTTACGGGGACGGAGAGGGTCTGGCCGGGTTTGACCAGGCCCAGGGACACGGGGCCCTGCCAGCCGTCGGCCTTGGTCCAGAACTGGAGGGCTTTGTCGGTCGGGACTGGGGTGGCGCCCAGGGGTATCAGCTGGATTTCTTCAGGGTTGTTGGCCTGGATGACCCAGCCGGGGGCCAGGTTCTGTGGGGCGACGAGCACGACGAGGTACGTCGTGGGGTTTACCGGTGCTGTCCGGGTCACCAGCATTGTGGCCAGCAGCAGGGTGGCAAAAAGACTGGCGCCGGCAAGTCCGCGCCACAACGGCAGAAGATCCCACCATGAATGCGGTTTCACGGGAGGCGCTACGTCGGGGGCCCGGCGTTCGTGGCTGATCATGCTGCGCTCGATCCGCCCCCACAGCCGTGGGCTTGGGGTGTGGGGTTCGGCGAGTTCGGTCAAGGCCAGCAGGCGCCCTTCCCACGCGTCCACCGCTGCGCGCAAATCGGTGTCCGTGGCGAGGCGGCTCTGGACGTCGAGTCGTTGCTCGGCCGGCAGTGTGCCTAACACGTACTCGCTGGCCAGTGCGTCCAGTTCATTGGCGCTGTCTTTCGACGGATAGCCTGTCATCCCATGCACTCCCGCAATGCCACCAGACTGCGTTTGATCCAGGCTTTCACCGTGCCCAGCGGCGCGCCCACTTTCTGCGAGATCTCCGAGTGCGAATAGCCGTCGACGTACGCATGAAGAATGCAGTTGCGACGCGCCGGTTCCAGTTGCTCGAGGCACCCATAGATACGTCCCGAGCGAGCACGGTATTCGAAGGTGTCGGCTTCGGTGACTGCCTCCAGTGAGGCCTCGGCCAGTAAAGCGCTTTCGCTCTGTTCGCTGACCTGAACAATGTGCGCGCTGTCACGCATGAAGTTCAGCGCCAGGTGCCGCGTCACGCTGAAGATCCAGCCACGGGCCGTGCCTCGCGCCGGGTCGAAACTGCCGGCGCGGGTCCAGATTTTGAGGAAGGCGTCGTGCACGATGTCCTCGGCCAGCGCGTCGGTGCGGACGATCCGCATGGCGACGCCGAGCAGGCGTGCGCTCTCCTGGGTGTAGAGGTCGTGCAAGGCCTGCTGCTCACCTCGGGCGCAGGCCGCCAGACAGGCTTCGTAGTCAAAACAGTCTTCAGGTAAGGACAAAATGCTCAACCGCCAACGAAAAGAAATACCCCGACCCAGAGGCCGGGGTTGCGTCGGTGCAGCGTAGATGACTTTGTGCGCCAGCGACGCTGCATGACGTGGGACGTTGGTCTACTTGGCAGCCCAGAAAATATAGTCCGCCTGGTATTTCACGATTTCTTGCTTGCCCTTGGTCGCCATCGAGCACTCCATCTTCGGCGCGACACCGCCTTTGGTCGCCACTCGCTGGATGTAACTGACGTTGCTCATCGCGCCCTTGCCTTCTGCAGGGTTTGCCTTCACCAACTGATACGGAATGTCGCCCGTGCCGGCGGGGGCGACAGCGAGTTGCGTGCCGGTGATCTTCGAACCGTCAGCGGCCTGCCAGGTCGCCGGTGGCCCGAAGTACGTGCCGACCTGCTTGCCGCTGCGATCATTCAACACCGCTTTCGGACCGACAAACGTCCATTCGGTCTGGCCGGCAGCGTTGGGCTTGTCGCGGCACTCATAGGTGATCTCGCCCACGCCTACCGTCTCCATCGCAATCTTGTGACCGTCCGGAACCTTCACCGCGTCAGGCAACGCCATCTGCGCATACGCCACCGGCGCCGTGGCCAGCAGGCAAGTGGCTGCCAATGAAACACCGAACGAACCCAGCAATTTTTTAGCGTTCATGCCATCTCTCCATTAGATAAACAGGTCAGCAGCCATCGCTACTTCTTGTACTACCCGGGGGAGAACGAACTGGATGCAGGGATTTGAAAAAAAATTATCTGAGCGAGGATGAAAGTGTCCGCAAAGCGAGTGACGCGGAGCGTCAAGGGATGCATGCCCACGCGGAGCGTGGGAACGATCTGAATCAAAAGCTTCCCGGCTGAAGCCGGTCCTACAACGCGCGCTTTTGATCTGCTTTTGATCTGCTTGCGCAAATAGCTCAAACGCCGCCAAACGCGACTTGGGTGCAGGCTGAACGCAGGTCTCGCGCAGTGGGCCGAGCCGCAGGGATGCGGCGAGAGCACCGTCAGGGCATGGATGCCCGTTCGGCGCGGGCCCACGGAGCGAGACCGGAGTGAAGGAACCCTGACGAAGGAAGGGCCAAACCAGGAGCAAGCACCCTTGGTTACTTGGGGATGGTGCGACTTTCGACTTTTCCAAGTAACTCGCCGAAGGCGAAATGTCTGCCGTTAGGCAGACCTCTCCCAGCCGTTCCGCGCAATCGGGAACAGATTAATTTACGGTGAAGCGCTGTAAATAAATCAGTCCCCTTTACGTAACGGTGAATCGCTGTAAATAAATCAGTCCCCTTTACGCTGCCTTTACGAATCGTAATCCCTTTACGAATCACGCCTCAAATCCGGCGGAATCGGCAAATTATCCCTCAACGGATCAGGCCGCTTGCCACGCCCCGCCCGATACTGCCGAATCTGATACACATACGCCAACACCTGCGCCACCGCCAGATACAACCCCGCCGGAATCTCCTGATCCAACTCCGTACTGTAATAAATCGACCGCGCCAGCGCCGGCGACTGCAACAACAAAATCTCATGCTGCGCCGCAATCTCCCGAATCTTCAGCGCCATGAAATCACTGCCCTTGGCCAACAGAATCGGCGCCCCGCCCCGCTCCGCGTCATATTTGAGCGCCACCGCATAATGCGTCGGGTTCGTGATAATCACATCCGCCTCCGGAATCGCCGCCATCATCCGCCGCTGCGACATATCCCGCTGCAACTGACGAATCCGCTGCTTGACCTCCGGCCGACCCTCACTGTCCTTGTGCTCATCGCGCACCTCCTGCTTGGTCATCAGCAGCTTCTTGTGCGACTCCCACAACTGCACCGGCACATCGATCGCCGCGATGATCAACAGGCCCATCGCCATCCACAGCGTGCTCCAGCCCACCAACTGCAAACTGTGCACCACCGCCATCTCCACCGGCTCCTTGGAGATGGACACCAGGTCGGCCTTGTCCTTCATCAGCACCACCAGCGCCACCGCCAGCACAATCAAAAACTTCGCAAACGACTTCAACAGCTCAATCAGCGCCTTGGGCGAGAACATCCGCTTGATGCCGGCGGCCGGGTTCATGCGGCTGAACTTGGGTGCCAGGGAGCCGGCGGCAAACAGCCAGCCGCCGAGGGAAATGGGGCCGACGAATGCCGCCACGGTCAACGCCAGCAGAATCGGCTGCACCGACAGCAACGCGGCTTTGCCCGAAGCCATCAGCATGATCGCCATGCTGCGCTCGTCGAGAATCGCCTCGCGGGTGATGGTGAAATTGTCGCGCATCAGCTGCATCATCATTTCCGCCATGGAGCCGCCAAACGCCAGCAGCCCCGCCGCGCCCACAATCATCACCACAACCGTGTTCAGCTCCTTGGAGCGGGCGATCTCGCCCTTCTCCCGGGCGTCGCGTTTGCGTTTGTCCGTGGGGTCTTCTGTCTTGTCCTGACCACTCTCGCTTTCGGCCATGTCAGCGCGCCTTGACCAGGTCTCTGAGCAACTGCAGGGCGTCGACCGCCAGCGGTTGGTATTGATTGAGAATGTCGCCGAGGGTGATCCACAGAATCACCATGCCCAGCACCAGCGTCAGCGGAAAACCGATCGAGAAGATGTTCAGCTGTGGCGCCGCGCGGGTCATCACGCCCATGGCGATGTTCACCACCAACAGCGCCGCGATGGCCGGCAGCACCAGCACCAGTGCCGCGCCGAGCACCCAGCCCAGACGCATCACCAGCAGCCAGATGTCCGAGGTACTGATGCCCTGCCCCACCGGCAAGGTGGTGAAGCTCTCGATGAGGATTTCGAACACCACCAGGTGGGCATTCATGGCCAGGAACAACAGGGTCACGAGCATGGTGAGGAACTGCCCGATGGTCGCCACCGACACGCCGTTGACCGGGTCGACCATGGACGCGAAGCCCATGCCCATCTGAATCCCGATGATCTGCCCGGCGATGACGAATGCCTGGAAAAACAGCTGCAGCGACAGGCCCATGCCGGCGCCGATGAGGATCTGCTGCGCGATCAGCAGCAGCCCACTGAGGTCCAGCGCATGCACGGCGGGCATGGGCGGCAGGCTCGGCGCGACAACGACCGTGATCGCCAGCGCGAAATACAGCCGAACCCGCTTGGGCACCAGCGTGGTACCGATGATCGGCATGGTCATCAGCAGCGCGCCGATGCGAAACAGCGGCAGCATGAACGCCGCCACCCAGGTGCTGATCTGGGTGTCGGTCAACGCCAGCACAGGTTCCATCGAGGGGTCAGCCGATCACTTGGGGAATGCTGGTGTACAGATTGGTGATGTACTCCATGAAGGTGCGCACCATCCACGGGCCGACCACGATCAGCGTGACCAGCATGACCAACAGGCGTGGCAGAAAGCTCAAGGTCTGTTCGTTGATCTGCGTCGCGGCCTGGAACATCGAGACGATCAGGCCGACGATCAGGCTCGGCACCACCAGAATGGCGACCATGGTCGTGGTCAGCCACAGCGCTTCGCGAAACAGGTCGACAGCTACTTCCGGGGTCATGCTGCGCACTCCATGTCAGACGAATTCATACACCACCAAAGCTGCCGGCCAGGGTGCCGATGATCAGCGCCCAGCCATCCACCAGCACGAACAGCATGATTTTGAACGGCAGGGAGATGATCAGCGGCGACAGCATCATCATGCCCATTGCCATCAGGATGCTCGCCACCACCAGATCGATGATCAGGAAGGGGATGAAAATCATGAAGCCGATCTGGAACGCGGTTTTCAATTCCGAGGTGACGAACGCCGGCACCAGAATCGTCAGCGGCGCCGCATCAGGGGTCGCAATATCGGTGCGCTTGGACAGGCGCATGAACAGCTCCAGGTCGCTGGAGCGGGTCTGCGCCAGCATGAAATCCTTGATCGGCACTTCGGCCTTGGCCACGGCGTCCTGGGCGGTGAGTTTTTCCGCCAGGTACGGCTGCAGGGCATCGCTGTTCACCCGGTCGAACACCGGCGCCATGATGAACAGGGTCAGGAACAGCGCCATGCCGGTGAGGATCTGGTTGGACGGCGTCTGTTGCAGGCCGAGGGCCTGCCGCAGGATCGAGAAGACGATGATGATCCGCGTGAAGCTGGTCATCAGCATGACGAACGCCGGGATGAAGCTCAGCGCGGTCATGATCAGCAGGATCTGCAGGCTGACCGAATATTCCTGCTGGCCGTTGGCGCCGGTGCCCAGCGTGATGGCCGGGATCGACAACGGATCGGCGCCGAACGCCAGCGGCGCTGCAAGCAACAGCAGCAGCGTCAAAACAATGCGCATCAGTTCGTGTCCTTCTGATCCGTAGTACGTGTCGCGCCCGTCGTGCCTGGCGTACCTGCTTTCTTACCTGCGCCACCGAAAATATTCTTGCCTGTGCGTTGCCCCGCTCCGCCCTTGTTGCCCAGCGCTTCCAGCAGGCGCTTTGCGAATTCCGGCTGGACGCTTTGTGGGTCAGGTACGTCAACCGGCTCGTTCATCACGTGCAACGCAGTGATGCTCCCGGGGGAGACGCCGAGCAGAACCTGTTCGTTGCCGACCTGCACCAGCACCAGCCGATCGCGAGTCCCCAGGGCGCGGGAGCCCACCAGTTTGATCACCTGATTGCCCGCCGGCCCCGCGCGCTGCACCCGGCGCATCAGCCAGGCCAGTACGAAGATCAGCCCGATTACCAGCAGCAGACCCAGCACCAGCTGCAGCAGCTGCCCGCCGATCCCGCCGTTCAGGGTTCCGGCCACCGGCGCGGCGACCGCTGGCGTGGTTGTCGCCGCCGTCGTCGCTGTCGTCGCAGCAGGCGCGGCCGGCGTCGCCGGATCGGCCGCCATCACCGCCCAGGACAATGCCAGCAGCGGCAGGCTCGACAGGGTTCTGAACAGGCCGCGCACTTAACGCAGCTTCTTGATACGTTCGCTCGGGCTGATCACGTCGGTCAGACGGATGCCGAACTTTTCGTTCACCACAACCACTTCGCCGTGGGCGATCAGGGTGCCGTTGACCAGCACGTCCAGCGGCTCGCCAGCCAGACGGTCCAGCTCGATGACCGAGCCCTGGTTGAGCTGCAGCAGGTTGCGGATGTTGATGTCGGTGCTGCCCACTTCCATGGAAATCGACACCGGGATATCAAGGATCACGTCCAGGTTCGGGCCGTCCAGGCTGACCGAGCCGTTGCTTTTCGGCAGGCCGCCAAACTCTTCCATCGTCATGCGATTGGCGTTGTTGCCGGCGTCGGCCGCCAGCAGCGCGTCGATGTCCGCTTGCCCGTCCCCGGCCTCACCCAGTGCAGCCGCCCACTCGTCGGCAAGAGCCTGGTCGTCAGCGGAATTCATTTCGTTGTCATTAGCCATGGTTGTCCTCGGGGAACTGTGATTCGTTTACGCAGCGCATTCGTTTTGCCGGCGACGGAGGGTCACCGGCGTTCTATGGGTTCGACGACTTGCAGGGCGAGGTTGCCCTTGTGCGAACCCAGTTTGACCTTGAAGGACGGCACGCCGTTGGCGCGCATGACCAAGTGTTCCGGGAGATCGACCGGAATCACGTCGCCCGGCTGCATGTGCAGGATGTCGCGCAGTTTGAGCTGACGCGTGGCGACTGCGACGCGCAACGGCACCGACACGTCGAGCACGTCCTGCTTGAGCGCGTTGACCCAGCGTTCGTCCTGATCGTCGACATCCGACTGGAAACCGGCATCGAGCATTTCGCGCACCGGCTCGATCATCGAATACGGCATGGTCACGTGAAGATCGCCGCCACCGCCGTCCAGTTCGATATGGAACGTGGACACCACGATGGCTTCGCTCGGGCCGACGATGTTGGCCATGGCCGGGTTCACTTCCGAGTTGATGTACTCGAAGTTGACTTCCATGATCGCCTGCCAGGCTTCCTTCAAATCAATGAAGGCCTGATCCAGCACGATGCGCACCACGCGCAGCTCGGTCGGGGTGAATTCACGCCCTTCGATCTTGGCGTGACGGCCGTCGCCGCCAAAGAAGTTGTCCACCAGCTTGAACACCAGTTTGGCGTCGAGGATGAACAGCGCGGTGCCACGCAGGGGTTTGATCTTGACCAGATTGAGACTGGTCGGCACGTACAGCGAGTGCACGTATTCGCCGAACTTCATCACCTGCACGCCCCCCACGGCCACATCGGCCGAGCGACGCAGCAGGTTGAACATGCTGATGCGGGTGTAACGGGCGAAACGCTCGTTGATCATTTCCAGGGTCGGCATGCGCCCGCGGACGATGCGATCCTGACTGGTCAGGTCGTAACTCTTTACGCTGCCGGGGTCGGCAACGCTATCGGTCTGTACCAGACCGTCGTCGACGCCATGCAACAGCGCGTCGATCTCATCCTGGGACAGCAGGTCTTGCACGGCCATGTCGTGGTCCTACTGCAGTACGTAGTTAGTGAAAAGTACCTGTTCGATCACGCTCTTGTTCAGCTCTTTCTGGCCCACTTCCTGGACCACGGCTGCCGCCTTCTGGCGCAGCATTTCCATGCCCACCGGCGTTGCGATGGTATCGAATGGCTGACCGGAGAACATCATCACCAGGTTATTACGGATGACCGGCATGTGCGCTTTCAACGCTTCGAGGTCGGCCTTGTCACGGGCCAGCAAGGTGATGCTGACCTGCATGTAGCGCTGACGGCCATTGACGTTGTAGTTGACGACGAAGGGTGGCGTCAGAGGTTCGAAGATCGCCTCTTTTTTGGCATTCGCCGCTTCGGCAATGGCAGCTGCATCCGGCTTGCTCTCGGCCTTGTGCATGATGAACCAGGTCGCGCCTACCGACACACCAACGGCCAGCAGCAGCCCCACCACGATGAGGATGATGACTTTCAACTTGCCCTTTTTTGCAGGGTCCGCCACTGCTGCGTCGTCACTCTTTGCCATGCCAATAATCCGTCACTATCCAAGGGGTTCGGTGTTGCGTGACAGAGGAAGAGCAAGGGTTGTGCCACATGGGCGGCTTCAAGCTGCAAGTAATGAGCGGCAAGTAACAGCAAAAAGCGGCAGCGCCCGAGAAACCGGGGTCTCCCACGCACTACCGCATTTGATCTTGCCTTTACTTGCCGCTTGCCGCTAACCACTTGCCGCTACTGACAACGCCCAAGCGTTGGCAGGGCGTTTTCAGGCGTAGTAGTCAACCGCGCTTGAACCCACGACGGTAAGCGGCGCGTTGGCAGCGGCCGAAGCGGCATCCACCGGAGCTCCGTCGGCGATGAGGTCGCTGCCGCCGCCACCGCTGCTGCGGTCACTGCCGCCGTTGCGTTGCCCGTCACCGCCCGACTGCTGTTGAGCCTGTTGCTGCCAGCCCTGGGACTGGTCGGAGACGTTGACGTTGACCTGACCCATGCCCTGCTGAACGAAGGAATCACGCAGGCGCGACATCTGGCTTTCCAGCGCTTCGCGCACGCCGACATGGGCACTCATGAACGTGACCTGGGTCTGCTGGTCCGCCGCCATATTGACGCGGATGTCCAGACGGCCCAATTCAGCGGGCTCCAACTGAATGTCCGCCTGCTTGAGGTTCTGGCTCGACAGGTACATCACGCGGTTGACCACGCCTTCGGTCCATCCCCCCTGATTCATCGCCAGTGGCTGATTGAGCAGTGGCGTGGCCGGGGCCGAGGTGTTCTTCACCTGAGCGGCCTGGGACAAGGCCGCCAGTCGATCGGCGAAGTTATCCACCCGCGTATCGCTGGTGGCGCCCTTCACGTCTTTCAGGCCGTCAGCCAGCAGGCCGCTGAATGCTTTGTCGCCGCCGCCTTCGGTGGTGCTCTTGTCCACGGGCTGGTCACCCAGCGCCGCCAGGTTATTGGCCAGCAGCTGCGAAGGATCTGCGTTCGGGTCTTGCTTGCCCCCGCCTTTGCCGTCGCCATGCACGCCGTTATTATGCGCCGTCTGCTGCGCCTTGTTTTCCAGGGCGACTTGCACGGCGGTCAAGCCTTCCAGCGGATCGGCCGAGGGATCGAAATCGTCGCCGGCTGCGTCGGTCGCGTCGGTCGGCGCTTGCACCGCAGGAGGCGGCATCACGGGCAGCGCGGAGGCGAGAAGCGCCGGATCCACCACGGGCTCAACGGCAGGCGCGACGGCCACAGGCTCTTGAACCGCCGGCGTCACGGCCAGTGTCGGGTCAAGCACGGGATCGACCGAAGGCGCATCCGCCACCGTCGGATCCTGGCCGGTGTCGGAGGCGTCGTCCTTATCGTCGGCGTGGCCCTTGCCCGCGCCGGGCTCATCGTCCGCTTTGCCGTTCACCGGCCTGGCAGGCAACCCATTGCCGTTATCGGCAACGGTCTTGTCATCGGCGGCAGACGTATGGCTGACGGCGGGCTTGTCGTCCGCTGCCGAACTCTTGGCGCTTGCCGCTTTTGCCGTCGCGTTGTCCGCGCTGTGGGACTTGACCGGCGCCTGCTTGGCGAACACGTCAGAGAAGCTGGAAGTGTTGTGCTTGACGGGGTCCGGCGCCTTTGCCGCCGAGGTATTCCCGGCTTTCTGGGCTTTGGCCGCTGTCAAAGCCGTCAGTAATGGGTTGTTGGCGAGGGCCATGTGAATCTCCGCAAGAGCGCAATTACACAGAGACAAAGCAAATGGCGGGCCAAGTGCGCCGACTGGCTGGATTAAAGGTGGGTCAGAGGTTGAAAGCCGGGTTGGGGATACCCGGCTCAGTGGCTGGCATGGCAGAGCTGCAGTTCGTCTTCGAAAATCTTCCTGACGGCGTAGAATTCCTCCTTGATCTCGGACACCAGCCGCCTTATCCGGGCGTCGTCCGCGGCCGCCAACCCGCGCCCCTGTTCTTCCAGTTGCAGGCAGAGTTCGGACAAGTGCGTGGCGCCCATGTTGCCGGTGCTGCCTTTGAAGCTGTGGGCCATGAGGCCGAGGCGTTGCAGCGAGGCGGTGGAGGCGGCAGTGAAGGAAGGGTCACGCAACAGCAGGGTCATGTCGTTGACCCGATTGACGGAATCGGAAATGAACACCTGCAGCAGCGCCGGGTATTCGGCTTCCATCACGTCACGCAGCGTGCTGAGCACGTTGAAGTCCACAGGATTATTCGACACTTGTTCACTCCTTGATCAAGACGCGCGGATTATGCCAGACCCTCCCACGCAAATTCCACGCTGGCCGTCCGCCCCTCATCGGACCACTGGCAGCGGTCGCTGAGCTGCCGGACCAGCGCAAGGCCGCGCCCGGACAATTGGGTGACCGCAGGCGGCAGCGCCAGCACCCGATCGGAATCGAAACCCGCACCGCTGTCCTGCACCCGCACTGTCAGGCGACCGCCCTCGCCGTCCGGGACGATCTGGAAATCGATGCGGATAAAACCCTCCACCAGACAATCCAGGCGTTCGGCGCGCTGCTGGTAGTAAAGCCCAAAACCTGCGGCGTCGCGCTTCAACGCCGAGTCGAGCCCGAGCACGCCGTGTTCCAGCGCATTGCTGTACAGCTCCGACAGCACGATATACAGCTCGCTGCTCTGCATGCGCAAGCCATGGACTTCCTGCAGCAGTTGCAGCAGATAAGGCAGGGGATTGAAGCGCTTGAGCGTTGCCGCGCGGTACTCGAACGAAGCGCACCAATCCAGCGGACTGGAATCGCCGCTGTCGGTATAAATGACCGAGGGCGGGCCGAGCAAGTCAGGCTCGGTGAATGCCACCTCGACCATGCTCACGTCGTCCCGCGCCTGGCCGCGAAACCGCGCCAGGGCCCACTGCACTTCTTCGATCAGCAGCGCCGGGTTGCGATTGCTCACCAGCACATTTTGCAGACGCCGGGCGCCGAACAGCTCGCCGTCCTGACCGGTGCTGTCGACAACGCCGTCGGACAGCAGAAACACCCGATCCCCCGGCCCGAAGGGATACACCTGGGTGTTGTCGTCGAAACTGCCGGCGCTCAATACACCGAGGGGCACGTTGGCCGAAATCAGCGGCGTGTGCGGCCGGCCATCGCCATGCAGCAGGTAACCATCCGGCAGGCCGCCGTTCCACACCTCGACCAGCTGCTGCTTGAAGTTCAGGCACAGCAGCGCGGCGCAGCAGAACATGTCGACCGGCAGGATGCGTTTGAGCTTGGCGTTCATCTCCCGCAGGGTTTCGGGCAAACCGTACCCTTTGGCGGTCATGCCGTAGAACACCTCGGCCAAGGGCATGGCGCCTACCGCGGCGGGCAAGCCATGGCCGGTGAAATCCCCCAGCAGCAGGTGCATGTTGCCGGACGGCGACCACGCGGCCAGCAGCAGGTCGCCGTTGAACAGCGCGTAGGGCGATTGCAGGTAGCGGATGTTGCGCGAGCTCAGGCACCCGGAGTGGGCAATCTGATCAAACACGGCCTTGGCCACGCGCTGCTCGTTGAGCAGGTATTTATGGTGGCGGGTGATCAGGTCGCGCTGGTGCAGCACAGTTTCCTGCAACACGCGCAGGCGGTTCATGGCGTTGATCTTCGCCGCCAGCACCACTTGGTTGTAGGGCTTGGCAACGAAGTCGTCGCCGCCGGCGTCGAGGCATCGGGCGAGGTCTTCGCCTTCGGTCAGCGACGTCAGGAAGATGATCGGCACCAGCGCGTCACCCGCCAGCGTCTTGATCTGGCGCGCCGCTTCGAAACCGTCCATGACCGGCATCATCGCGTCCATCAGCACCAGTTGCGGCCGCCGACGCTCGAACAGCCCGACGGCTTCGGCGCCGTCACTGGCGGTCAGAACATCATGGCCCTGGCGGCTGACGATGGCGGACAGGAGCATCCGGTCGCTGACGTTGTCATCGGCGATGAGGACCGTCAGGCGATCGGAGGCAGAGGAGATCATCAGGCGGTTATGACTATGTTGAAGAGTTTGGAGAAGTTGGAGATGTCGAGGATTTTCTTGACGTCGTTGTTGCAGTTGACCAGTTGGATATCGGCTCGTTCGCCGCCGGCGTGGTCACGCAGCAGCAGGAGCATGCCCAGCGCGGAGCTGTCGAGGTAGTGGGTGTCTTTCAGGTCGACCTTGTAGCGGCTGGCCTGTTTTTCTTTGGGTTCGTAGGCGCTCCGGAATTCCTGGTGCGTCGAAAAATCGAAGCGTCCTTTGATGGTGATGGTCAGTTCTTGGCCATCGGCGGAGCGTTCGGAGGTTACTGACATTGGCAAATTCCTTGTATGAAACAGCGCCAGATGCTTGAGTTTTAGCAGCCCTTGTGAGGCGTTGCAAATCGTTAGCTTTTACTTGGCGTTTAGGATCAAGAGCGTCCGCCTAACGGCAGACATTTCGCCTTCGGCGAGTTACTTGGAAAAGCACCCCAAGTAACCAAAGGTGCTTGCTCTCGGTTGGGCCCCTCCTTCGTCGGGGTTCCTTCACTCCGGTCTCGCTCCGTGGGCCCGCTGCCATCCGCCATCCATGGCGGGGGGCAGCTCTCGCCGCATCCATGCGGCTCGGCCCACTCCACGAGACCTCCGTTCAGCCTGCACCCAAGTCGCGATTGGCGGTGTTTGGGCTTTCTATGTACGAAAATCAAAAGCAGATCAAAAGCAGATCAAAAGCTTCCCGGCTAAAGCCGGTCCCACTATGTCGTTGTCCTCGCCGTTGCCGTTGCCGTTGCCGTCGCTTTTGCCCTTCCTACGCAAAAAGCCCAGACACCACAAAACGCGACTTGGGTGCAGGCCGAGCGCAGGTTTTGCGCAGTGGGCCGAGCCACATGGATGCGGCGAGAGCGCCGTCAGGACATGGATGTCCGTTCGGCGCGGGCCCACGGAGCAAGACCGGAGCGAGGGAACCCGACGCAGGAGGGCCAAACCAGGAGCAGGCACTTTTGGTTACTTTTAGTGCTTTTTAAAAGTAACTCGCCGAAGGCGAAACAATCTGCCCCCAGGCAGATGCCCTTGATCTTGATCTCAAGCCCTTAAAACTGCTCGGTCCTAGGGAGTCGCTGAACCAACTCATCCAGCAATTTCTGCTCGCGTTTATCTTCCAGCGCGCGCGCCTCATCGATATACCGCTGCACCAACTTACGCAGCCCCTCCACCCGCGCATACGCCTTCTGCCACTCTTCGCGCGCCTTGTTCAAATTATTCTGATGCCACGCCAGACTCTGACGCTGCTGCGCCACCGCCGTCTCCAACTGATTGAGAAAGCGCTGATAATTCATCAGCCACTGACCCGACACCCCGTGGGCGCCCTTGTCGATCCACTGCTGCTGATAATCAGAACGAAATTTATCCAGCTCACCCAACTTGGTTTCAGCCAGCCGCACCTGCCCCTGAAAATGCCCCAGACGCTGGACGGCAGCCTTCTCGACCTTTTCGGCCATCTCGACCACCGGCGCCAGACGGCCTGCGCGACTCAGAGCCATGGCCGATTAACCGCCGGCCTGAGGATTGAAAATCTTCGCCAACTGCTCCTCACTGCTCTGCATGCTCTCGTTCTCCTGCAAGCCCTGGCGCAAATACTTCACCAGCTGCGGCTGCAGCGAAATCGCCAGATCCGTCTCGCGATCCCCGCCGGCCACGTACGCGCCGACACTGATCAAATCGCGGCTCTGCTGATAGCGCGACCACAACTGCTTGAAATACTGCGCCTGCACCATGTGCTGCGGATCGACCACAGAAGGCATTACCCGGCTGATCGACGCTTCGATATCGATGGCCGGGTAATGGCCTTCTTCGGCCAGCCGCCGCGACAGCACGATGTGGCCGTCGAGCACGCCCCGGGCCGAGTCAGCGATCGGGTCCTGCTGGTCGTCGCCTTCGGACAAGACGGTGTAGAACGCGGTGATCGAGCCACCGCCCGCCTCGGCGTTACCGGCGCGCTCCACCAGCTTGGGCAGCTTGGCGAACACCGACGGTGGATACCCTTTGGTCGCAGGCGGCTCGCCGATGGCCAGGGCGATTTCCCGCTGGGCCTGGGCGAAACGCGTCAGCGAATCCATCAGCAACAGGACGTTCTTGCCCTTGTCGCGAAAATACTCGGCGATGCGCGTGCAATACATCGCGGCGCGCAGACGCATCAACGGCGCATCATCCGCCGGAGAGGCCACGACGACCGAACGCTTGAGGCCCTCCTCGCCCAGGCTGTGCTCGATGAACTCCTTCACCTCGCGGCCCCGTTCGCCGATCAGCCCGACGACGATGATGTCGGCCTCGGTGAAGCGGGTCATCATCCCCAGCAGCACACTCTTGCCCACGCCGGTGCCGGCGAACAGGCCCAGACGCTGGCCGCGCCCGACCGTCAACAAACCGTTGATGCAGCGAATGCCCACGTCAAGCGGCTGGCTGATGGGGTTGCGCTTGAGCGGGTTAATGGTCGGGCCGTCCATCGGCACCCAGTCTTCGGCTTTCATCCCGCCCTTGCCGTCGAGAGGACGACCGGCGCCGTCGAGGACGCGGCCGAGCATGGTCATGCCCATCGGCAGACGGCCGGTGTCCGGCAGCGGCACGACGCGGGCGCCGGGCGCAATGCCGGAGACGCTGCCGACCGGCATCAGGAACACCTTGCTGCCGGCAAAACCCATGACTTCGGCTTCAACTTCGACCGGGTGATGACTGCCGTCATTGATCACCATGCAACGGCTGCCCATGGCGGCGCGCAGGCCCTCGGCTTCGAGGGTCAGGCCGACCATGCGCAACAGCCGTCCTTCGACGATCGGCTGCGTAGGCAGGGAGATCGCGTCAGGGTACGTGCTCAGGCGCTTGGCGAAACTGGTGCGTTCAAGGCGCATCGACAGCACCCAGTGGGTAAGTGGTTTTCTCGGCGCTCTGGAGCGCCTCTTCCAGTTCGATCGTCACATCGGGCGGCGCCGGGTGCAGGGCCTGCTCGTGCAACTGGTCGAACATCTTGCCAAGGGCCTGACTGATTCGCGCCTCGACCGTGGCGTCGATGCGGCTGTGCTCACTCTCGACCCGGCAACCACCCGGCTGCAGCGTCTCATCCTCGAGAATGCGCCAGGTTTCTTCGTGACGCTCGCGCATGGCCTTGACCAACGCGAAGTCCTGCGGATTGACCAGAATACGCACGTTGGCCGCGCCCATCGGCAGCAGCCGCAAGGCTTCGCGCAGCACCGTGCCGATCTGGGTGGAGTCGGTTTTGAGCTCGCGCTGAATGACCTGGCGGACCACATGCTCGACCAGCGACACCATCGATTTCTCGATCTGCGCATCCTGGTCGGCGATGGGTTCGAACAGATGCCCCATGAGGACTTCCATGCTGTCCAGCTTGGCCGCCAGCGCCACTTCCGCTTCCTGACGAACCTTGAGCTGAGTGCTGTGAAAACCCTCTTTTTCGCCGATGGCAAACCCCTCGTTGTAGGCGTCCTGACGGATGCTTTCCAACTCTTCCAGGGTCATCGGCTGGACTTCTTCCAGCGGTACTTCTTCGCTTTCGGCGAGCTCGGCTTCCTCGATAACCGGTTCCGGCTCGGGTGCTTCCACGTGCGGGTCGAAGCTGGGCAAGGCCCAGACGTCGATCCCGCGCAAATCCTGGGCGCGGATGAGCTCACTGGGTGGTGCTTTATCGGAGCTGGACATCAACGGCACCTACGCTTAAATCATTTCCTCGCCACCTTTGCCGCCAAGAACGATCTCCCCGGCCTCCGCCATACGACGGGCAATGGTGAGAATTTCTTTCTGGGCGCCTTCCACATCGCTGACGCGAACCGGGCCTTTGGCTTCCAGGTCGTCGCGCAGCAGTTCGGCGGCACGTTTGGACATGTTCTTGAAAATCTTTTCTTTGATGGCGTCGTCCGAGCCCTTCAGTGCCAGTACCAGCACATCGGAGGAGACTTCGCGCAGCAAGGCCTGAATCCCGCGGTCGTCGACGTCGGACAGGTTGTTGAAGACAAACATGAGGTCTTCGATCTGCGTCGACAGGTCTTCGTCCACTTCGCGGATCGAATCCATGAGCTGGCCTTCGATCGAGCTGTCGAGGAAGTTCATGATATCCGCCGCACGCTTGATACCGCCCAGGGTAGTACGCGATGTGTTGGCGTTGCCCGAGAACTGCTTCTCGAGGATCTGGTTCAATTCTTTCAGCGCCGCCGGCTGCACGGTGTTCAACGACGACACGCGCAGGATGATGTCCAGGCGCACTTTGTGGTCGAAGTGGCTCAGCACTTCACCGGCCTGATCGGCGTCCAGGTAGGCGACGACGATGGCTTGAATCTGCGGGTGCTCGAAACGGATGACGTCGGCCACCGCGCGCGGTTCCATCCACTTCAGGCTATCGAGACCGCTGGTGTTGCCGCCCAGCAGAATCCGGTCGATCAGGCCGTTGGCCTTGTCCTCGCCCAGTGCCTGGGTGAGCATCTTGCGGATGTAGCCGTCCGAGCCGATGCCGACACCGGTCTGATCGCCGACCACGTCGACGAACTCGCTCATCACCTGTTCGACCTGCTCGCGGTGCACATTGCGCATCTGCGCCATGGCCACGCCCACCCGTTGAACCTCTTTGGGTCCCATGTGACGCAAGACCTGCGCGGCGTCCGTCTCACCCAGGGTGAGGAGCAGAATCGCGGCCTTGTCCACGCGGGTCAATTTAAGTGCAGCAGCTCTATCACTCATCAGCGTTGATCCACTCTTTGACGACCTGGGCTACACGCGCCGGATCCTCGGCCACAAGGCTCTTGATTGCGTTGAGCTGTGCGTCATAACCCTCGGTAGGGCTCGGCAACAGAATACTTTGCGGACCGCCCAGACTGACGCGGTCGTTTGCCAATTCACCGTCCATCCCGACCATGCCGCCCAGCTCGGAGTCGCCGTCGAGGCGCTTGCCTTGCGGATTGGTGATGCCCTTGAGCACCGGACGGAGCACACCGAACACCAGCACCAGGATGAACAGCACGCCCATGGCCTGTTTGACGATGTCCCAGAACCACGACTGCGAATAGAACGGAATATCCGGGATGACTTCGCCGCGATCGGTGGAGAACGGCACGTTGATCACGCTGACGCTGTCGCCACGGCTGGCATCGAAGCCAACGGCGTCCTGCACCAGACGGGTGAAGCGCGCCAGTTGCTCGGCGGTCCACGGCACCATGGTGGTTTCGCCATTGGCCGGGTTGACCTTGACCTGATCATCGACCACCACGGCGACCGACAGGCGATTGACCTTGCCCTGCTGCTGCTTGGTGTGGCTGATGGAACGGTCGAGCTCGAAGTTCTTGGTCGACTGGTTACGCTTGTCCGCCGGGTACGGCGCCAGCATCGGCTGACCGGTGGCCGGGTCCATGATCTGTTGGCCGTTGGCGTCGAGCAGCGGTTGGCCCGGGGCGATGGCGCCTGCGGCTCCGGCAGCACCGGCAGCACCGGCGGCGGCGTTCTGTGGCGCCGTTGCCGGGCCTGGCGGCTGGTTGCTCAGCGCACCGGGTACGCCCCCTGAACCGCTGCTGCTGGAGCGCTGTTCGTTGACCGTCTGCTCACTGCGCAGCGCAGGCGTGTCCGGGTTGAAGCTTTCGGCGGTGGACTCGACGGCGCTGAAATCAACGTCTGCCGACACTTCTGCCTTGTAGCGGTCATTGCCCAGCACCGGCTGCAGAATGTTCTGCACACGCTGAGTCAGCATGCTTTCCATGCGGCGGGTGTAATCGAATTGCTTGCCGGCCATGGACAGCTCGGAGTTCTCGGCCTGATCGGAGAGCAGGTTGCCCTTCTGATCGACGACAGAAATCTGCGACTTGTTCAGTTCCGGGACGCTGGTGGCGACCAGGTTCATGATCGCCAGCACCTGACCCGGCTCCAGCGAACGACCGGCATACAGCTCAACCAGAATCGAAGCGCTGGGCTTGCGATCGTCACGCACGAACACCGAGCTCTTCGGAATCGCCAGGTGAACGCGAGCGCCCTTGACGTTGTTCAGGCTTGAGATGGTCCGCGCCAGTTCGCCTTCCAGGCCACGACGGTAACGAGTGGCCTCCATGAACTGGCTGGTCCCCAGGCCTTGATCCTTGTCGAGGATTTCGAAACCGACGTTGCCGTCGGTCTGGGCGATACCGGCACCCGCCAGCTTGATGCGGGCACGGGACAGGTCCTCGGACTTCACCAGCAGCGCGCCGGAATTGGGCTCGACGGTGTAGGGAATGTCGGCCTGGGCCAACGTGTCCATGACCTGCTTGGTATCGACACCCGACAGGCTGCCATAGAGCGGCTTGTAATCGGGCTGCTGCGACCAAAGCACGACGGCAAAACCAATCGCCACGCTGGCAGCCAGACCGACCATGAGGCCGACCTGACGCAGCATGGTCATCTCGGAGAGATTTTGCAGGAAGGCCAGCCCGAACATTGGCGGCTTGCTTCCTGGCGCACCCGTTTTGGCGGGTACGTTATCGACGACGGCTTCGGCCATGACTTAAATCGTCCTCAAACCGGCATTTGCATGATGTCTTGGTACGCCTGAACCAGCTTGTTGCGTACCTGGGTCAGCGCCTGAAACGACACGCTGGCTTTCTGCGAGGAGATCATCACGTCGGTGAGGTCCACGCCGCTCTTGCCCATCTCGAAAGCGGTCGACAGCTGATTCGACGCCTGCTGGGTGTCGTTGACCTTGTTCACCGCCATGCCGAGCATGTCAGCGAAACTGCTCGCACCGGCCTGTTCTGGCGCTGCGATGGCCTTGGGCTGAGCCATGGCGTCCATCTGCATGGAGCGCATGTCCAACATCAAGCGATTAAATTCAACACCTTGGGTCATGACGTTTCTCTCAAAAGGGCCGCAAATTTTTGACACGGATTCAGCGGTTACCTAAGCATTAGCAACAAGGGTGCCAGACCAATAGCGGCGATATGCCACGTTTGATGAAAGTGTTCGGATGGGTATTTAAACGGATACGTAAACGAAGAGGCGCTTCACGCATTGACACCGCGCGATGCCCTATCAGGCGCAGTCCCTGCGGGAGTGAGCTTGCTCACGAAGACGGCATCACACTCTCTGGAAAATCAGCAGGTTGTCGAATATCTGTCGTCAGCTCCAGTCAGGCAGGCATCCATCTCACCGACACGCGCGCCTGCTCAGGATGCAAACAGAAACCCTTCGACATCCATCCCCGCATCACGCATCTGCGCCAGCTTGTAGCGCAACGTACGCGGGCTGATACCGAGGCGTTCGGCGGCCTCTTTGCGACGGCCACGCTCGGCACGAAGGGTGTCGATGATCATCTGGAACTCACGGCGACGCAGGTCTTCACCCAGGGCGCCCGCCCCTTCCCCGCTGCTCGCCTCGGGCGACGCTTCCATGGCGCCAGTCGCAACTGGCACCACCAGAGGCGTCGGCGCGGCGGCGAAGGTTACCGGGCCGGCCAGGCAGAAATCCTCAGCCTGAATGACACCGCCCTGCTGCAGGATCAGCGCCCGCTGCACGGCGTTATCCAGCTCGCGAACATTGCCAGGCCACGCATAGCTGATCAGACACGCCTGCGCCTCGGCCGACAGCCGCACCGGGGCATGCTTCATTTTATTGACGTGTTTGGCCAACAGACGCTCGGCCAGCGGCAGAATGTCGGCGGGACGCTGGCGCAAGGATTGCCACGCGAGCGGGAACACCGAGAGACGGTAAAAAAGGTCTTCGCGAAAGCGCCCTGCGGCCACTTCGCCCGCCAGATCGCGGTTGGTGGTCGCCAGCACGCGGATGTCCAGTTCGATGGGCTTGCGCGCACCGACCCGCTCCACTTCCCGCTCCTGCAACACACGCAACAGCTTGGCCTGCAGGCCCATGGGCATTTCGGAAATCTCGTCGAGCAGAATGGTGCCGCCTTCGGCCTGCTCGAACTTGCCGGCCTGGGACGCAATGGCACCGGTAAACGAACCCTTCTCGTGGCCGAACAGCGTGGCTTCGAGCATGTTGTCCGGAATCGCCGCGCAGTTGATCGCGATGAAAGGCTTGCCGGCGCGGGGCGATTGCTCATGAATGAAACGCGCCAGCACTTCTTTACCGGTGCCGGACTCGCCTGAAATCAACACCGTCGAATCACTCTTCGCCACGCGGCTGGCGAGGCTGAGCAATTGCACGCTGGCAGGCTCGACCGCAATCGGACCCTCGCCATCGGCCGGGCCGAGGCGGCCCAGTGCATGGCGAGCCACCAACGCCAGCAACGCCTTGGGCTCGAAGGGCTTGACCATGTAATCAGCCGCGCCCTGACGCATCGCCTCCACGGCGCGGTCCACCGTGCCATGGGCCGTCATCAACAGCACCGGCAACTGGGGGTAGCGGCTGCGCAACTGGCCGAGCAATTGGTGGCCGTCCATGCCGGGCATATTGACGTCACTGACCACCAGGCTGAACGGCGAATCGGCAGCGGCAACTAACGCCTCTTCCGCCGACCCGACCGCCTGATAGGCATGGCCGGCCAGCGCCAGGGTTTCGCCCAGCGCTTCACGCAGAGAAGGGTCGTCCTCGACCAGCAGCACCTTGATGCTCATGAGCGCTCACCTGAAGCAATCGTCAACGGACCGGCCTCACTGCCAGTGGACGGCTCAATCCCGGCCCCCGGAACCAGAGGCAGCGACACGATGGCGCAGGTGCCACGACCCGGACGCGAGCGGAATTCGACACGGCCCTGATGCGCCCGCGCCACCGCAGTGACAACGGCCAGACCCAGGCCGGTGCCGGTGGTTTTGGTGGTGAAGAAGGGCTCGCCGATGCGGGCCAGGGCCGCCGGCTCGATGCCGCTGCCACTGTCGCTGATACACAGACGTAGCGTATTGCCGCGGTTGTACGCATGAATCTTGATGCGCCGCCGCCCGTCACGCTGGCCGGCACTGGCCTGGACGGCATTTTCGATAAGGTTGAGCAGCGCGCCGACCAGCGTGTCGCGGTTGCACAGCAATTCCCCCGCCGGGCTGTCGCACTGCCAGCGCACGGCCACGTCGCGGACATGGGTCTGGGCGGCGGATTCTAGGGCAGCGACCAGCGCAGTCGGCGTCACCCGATCGGTCAGCGGCAGTTCGCCACGAGCAAACACCAGCATGTCGCGGACCTGATGCTCGAGCTCGTGCAGGCGCTCCTTGAGCCGGCCGGCGAAGCGCTGTTGGGTCTCGACGTTCAACGCCTGCTCGGCCAGATGGCTGGCGTAAATCATGGCGGCGGACAGCGGCGTGCGGATCTGATGGGCCAGTGATGCGACCATGCGCCCCAGGGACGACAAGCGCTCATGACGCGCCAGCTGACTTTGCAGATGGCGGGTTTCGGTCAGGTCATTAAGCAGCACCAGCTGGCCCGGCTCGGCGTCCAGGGAACGGGTGGCAATGGACAGCCGGCGCCCGTCCTTCAGGGAGATTTCGTGGCCGTCGTCTTCGCGCGGGGCAAAGCAGCGGGCGATGACGTGCCGCCAGAGCATGCCGATCAACGGTTCGCCCAGCAGATCCAGCGCGGCAGGATTGGCCTCACGGACCCTGCCGGTGCCGTCGATCACGATGACACCGCCGGGCAGCAGGTCGAGCAGGTTTTGAAGGCGGTTCGCCAGACGCTCTTTCTCAGCAAGCTCCTCCATGCGCTGGGCGCTGACCACGGCCAGCTCGCCCTTGAGCTCGGTGACCCGTGCTTCCAGCAGGCCGTAGGAATCGGTGAGCTGAGTCGACATCTGGCTGAACAGCGCGAAGGCCTGTTCAAGCCCTTGCCTGCTCGCCACTTCCGGGGACTGCTGCACTAACGAACCAATGGATGAACCGGGTTCGGAAGACATCTGAGCGGCCTGGGGCATAGTTGATCTCTCGGGTAGCGAACCGTCAGTAAACGGTATGTTCCCAGAGACATAGCAATCCTCGTGCCGAAAAAAAACCGCTGAGAAATCAGCGGTTTATTTTTGACGCGTCAAACGACAGTCAGTCGTCGACCTGCTCGTCGCCTTCGCGGCGGCTCATGCCGTACTTGCGCATTTTTTCCACCAGCGTGGTGCGGCGGATGCGCAAACGTTCGGCGGCGCGTGCCACGATCCCGTTGGCATCGTCCAGCGCCTGCTGGATCAAGCCCTGCTCCAGACCGCCGAGGTAGTCCTTCAAGTCCAGACCTTCAGGCGGCAGCAAGGCGCTGCTGGCGAAGTTCGGCGTATGGCCGTTGATGGCCACGCGCTCTTCCAGATCGCTGCGCAGGCTGTCGACCAGTTGCTCGTCTTCGTCGTCGACGTAGCGGAATTTTTTCGGCAGCTCCGAGACACCGATGACACCGTACGGGTGCATGATCGCCATGCGCTCGACGAGGTTGGCAAGCTCACGAACGTTGCCGGGCCAGCCGTGACGACACAGCGACATGATGGCGGCGGAGTTGAAGCGAATCGAACCGCGCTTCTCGTGTTCCATGCGCGAGATCAGCTCGTTCATCAGCAGCGGAATGTCTTCCACACGCTCACGCAGCGGCGCCATTTCGATCGGGAACACGTTGAGGCGGTAGTAGAGATCCTCGCGGAAACTGCCGATCACGATCATGTCTTCAAGATTTTTGTGCGTCGCGGCAATGATGCGCACATCAACGCTCTGGGTCTTGTTGCTGCCCACGCGCTCGAAGGTGCGCTCCTGCAGGACGCGCAGCAGCTTGACCTGCATCGGCAGCGGCATGTCGCCGATTTCATCGAGAAATAGCGTGCCGCCGTTGGCCAGTTCGAAGCGCCCTGCCCGGCTGGTGATGGCGCCGGTGAAAGCACCCTTCTCGTGGCCGAACAGTTCGCTTTCGAGCAACTCGGCCGGAATCGCGCCACAGTTGACGGGCACGAACGGCGCATCGCGGCGCTTGGAATGGTAATGCAGGTTACGGGCGACGACTTCCTTGCCGGTCCCGGACTCACCGAGGATCAGCACGCTGGCGTCGGTGTCGGCGACCTGCTGCATCATCTGCCGGACGTGCTGAATGGCACGGCTGGTGCCGACGAGGCTGCGGAAAAGATTGGGTTCGCGCTGACGCCCACGTTCACGGGCCTGGTCGTACATCTCGCGATAGACCTGGGCACGGTGCAAGGAATCCAGCAGTTTGCTGTAGCTGGGCGGCATCTCGACGGTGGAGAGGACCCGGCGACGCAGATCGTCCGCCAGTTCGGACGAGGAGTTCTCGCCCATCAGCAGGACCGGGAGAAACTCGTCCCACGCGGCCACGGTTTTGAGCAGGCCTTGAAGGCTGCCCGGGGCGTTCACGCTGCCGACCAGCACGCACAGCACTTCTCGGGTAGAGGTCAGCGAACCCACGACTTGCTGCCAGTCTGTGCTGGAGCAGGACAGGTTCTCATCACCCAGAAAATTCAGAATCACCGCCATGTCACGGCGGCGCTGGCTATCGTCATCGATCAGCAGGATTTTGATTTCACGCCACATGCAATAGCAACTTCCCTAGTCAACTCGATGCCCGATCACGGGCAAGCTTTGGCTTTTGTTTCGTCCGTTGAGACGTGTCAATCACCAGAAATTAGTGAACTTCACTAGTTAAGTCAAAAATCCGTACACAGTCAATTTTATGGCGTACATATTTTGGCTACCGACCAAGTGTCAACCGAACAGATGGTAAACCTTTGCCGCGCTTTTCGCTCGCTGGATCTGGGACATTTCGTCGACGATCGCCTGACGTTCGCCCACAGCGACGTCGATAAGCTTGCGATAGACGCCTAGCAGCTCTTCCAGATTTGTTCGCAACTCAGGCTCATCGTTGCTCGCCTGACTGATGACTTCATCGACGCAGGCCCGGCAGGCCATATCGAGCTGGCCGATTGCCTCCCAGTCACGCTGCTCGAGGGCATCGACCAAGGCTTCACGGGTTTCTTCGATTCGCTTGAGTGCAACGCTCATGGGGTTCTCCTTCAGAGCACGGGTTGCTGATCGCCGATCGCATCCCAGCCTTCCTTGACCGTGATCAGCAGGCCGCTGACTTCGTCGAGGATCTTCGGATCGGATTTGATGTTCGCTTCTGCGAGACGCTTCATCAGGTAGACGTAGAGGTTGTCGACGTGGGCCAGGGCTTCAGCCTGTTTTTCCATGTCCAAGCCTTCGCGCAGCCCACCGATAATTTCAATTGCCTTGCCAATCAACAGCCCTTTGGCGGGGATGTCCTTGCGCTCGATGGCGCCCTTGGCCTGGGCGATACGGTCCAGGCCGGCTTCCATCAGCATCTGCACCAGACGGTGTGGCGTGGCCACGGCGGTCTGGGCTTGTGAGTTGACCTTCTGATACTGCCGAAGGGCTGCCATACGGTTCATTGTCTTACCTCGCGCAACGAAGTTTCTATAGTGAGGGTATCGACACGGCCCAGGAAAACTTTAAGGCCAGATGCCAAAAACCCGGCACTGGGAGCCGGGTCTTGATCAAGTCGTCAACGGTCAGCCACTTTGCTGGGCATTGAGCGAGTCGAAGAACGAGGTAATGCTTGTCGCGGAGGCTTTCAACTGCCCCACCAGCAAGTCCATCGCGTTGTATTTGGCAGTCAGGGTGGCGGTCAGGGTCGTCACACGCAGGTCAAGCGCCGTCTGCTGGTTCTGCAGATCAGTCTGCTGCTTGTTAAGGCTGCTGGTGCGCGTGTCGAAAATACCGCCGGTCTGGGTGTACGGCGTGATGGCAGCCTTCATCCGAGACAGCAAGCCGTTGGTGCTGTCTGTGCCGCTGAAGAGCTGCTGCACGTCGCCCGCAAGGCCTTGATCCATCGCAGCGGTGAACTTCTTGGCATCGAGGCTGAGCGTACCGTCGGACTGTCCGGTGGTAATACCCAATTGGGAGAGCACGGAAATACCGCCAGGTGCTCCTGAAGTTACCAATTGATCGCGAATCGCTGAAAGAATCGAGCGCGGCAACGCATCGCCGGTCAATGCCGCCGGGGTTACTGTTGCCCCAGTGGTTTTATCCGGGGTGTCGCTGACCGTCGCTTTGGTGACGCTGGACACGGCTTTGACGACGTTGTTGTAGGCATCCACGAAGGTTTGCAGCGAGGCCTTGAGGCCATCGTTGTTCGCCGACACCGTCACAGTCGAAGGACCCGTCCCCCCCACCAGTGTCATGGACACGCCGCCGAGGCTCTTGTCGATGGTGTTGCTGGCGCTGGTGATGGTCAGGCCGTTGACCGTCAGGCTAGCGTCGACAGCTTGCTTATCGATGTAGCCGGCGCTGGTGGTGCTTTTCGGGTCAAGCGCAGCGCCGGCGACAATGTTGAATTCGCTGGACGTCGTGCTGGAGGCCGTGATGTCCGTGCCCTTGCCCGTCACCGTGGAGCTGAATACCAGGCGTGAGCCGTTGTCATCGGTGATGATGTTGGCGCTGATGTTCGACGTCGCGGATTGCGCATTGATCTGCTTGGCGACCGACGCCAGCGTAGCGCCGGACGGAATGGTGATCTTGGTGTCAATGCCATTTTGAGTGAGGGTCAAATCGCCACTCGGAATAGCACTGGTGGTCCCGCCTGAGAACGAAGCGCTCGCGACACTGGAGCTTGTGGCGAGGTTGCCTACTTTGATGGTGTAAGTACCGGGCACGGCCGAGTTGTCGGACGTAACGGTGAGCATGCTGGCGTCAGACGCTTTTGCCGCATAACCGGCGAACGCAGGGGTGTCGGTCTTGCCGAGGTTGGTCAGTGCGGTCTGAAATGCGGTCATCGCACTTGTCAGCGTGCCAATGCCGGAGATTTTCGTGGTGACCAGTTTGGTCTGGGTGGTGATCTGGGTTTGCTTCGCGAGCTTGTCGGAGTTGACCAGCGCGGTAACAATCTCACCGATTGCCAGGCCCGAGCCGAGGCCGGTGGAAGGGGTAATAGGACTAGCCATGTGAGTCTCCTTTCAGTTGTAGTCGGCATTTTGACGAGCACGCAATGCCACACGCATAGCGTTCACGTTTCATGCCATTTAAACTTTCGCGTCGAACAACAGGCTGTTTGCATTCTTCAGGCTGTCAGCGAGCTTCAACGCTTCGGCAGACGGCAATTGCCGCACCACTTCACCGGTTTCCGTAGCGATCACTTTGACCACCACTTTCCCCGACTTGTCGTCAATGGAGAATTCCAGGTTGCGATGAACCGACTGGAAGAACTTTTCCATTTGCTTGACGGCCGCTTGCAGCTCTTCGGTTTTCTTTTCGGGATCTGAGTCTTTACTTGTCGATGTGCCTGACGGCGATGACGCAGCCGGAGCAGGAACGACTTGAGGCGCCACGGCTGGCTTGTCAGCAACCACAGGCACCGCGGGCAACGACTGGACCATTGAATAAGACAAATTCAGCCTGTTACTTATGTCCATGTCCACTCACCTCTTGAAAGTAAAAAGCGGGGGAGCACGCAAGCATACTCCCCCGCCAAAACTCTAGCCGTTATTACTGAAGCAGTTTCAGAACAGCGGATGGCAGCTGGTTAGCCTGGGCCAGAACAGAGGTGGAAGCCTGTTGCAGAGTCTGTTGTTTGGTCAGGTTAGCGGTTTCAGCGGCGAAGTCGGTGTCTTGAACGCGGCCCAGTGCTGCGGTGGCGTTTTCGTTAACGTTTTGCAGGTTGGAGATGGTGCTGGTCAGACGGTTTTGCGCGGCACCGAGGCTCGAGCGGGTGCTGTTGATTGTTGCCAGAGCCGCGTCGATTGCCGAGATAGCGGCGTCGACGTTGGTGTGAGCAGTAGCGTTATCCGCGCCGCTGATCGAAGTAGAGCCGCTTGCAACGCCCAGGGCCGAAGCAGTGAAGCTGCCAGTCAGAACCAAGTCGATGTGGTTCGAAGTACCGGTGTTGGAACCAACTTGCAGGGTTACGGTGCTAGCCGAACCGTCCAGCAGGTTCTTGCCGTTCAGGTTGGTCGAACCGGCGATACGGGTCAGTTCGTCCGACATTTGTGCGTATTCGGAGTCCAGTGCGCCACGGTCAGCAGTACCGTTGGTGTCGTTTCGGGACTGAACAGCCAGTTCACGCATACGCTGCAGAATGTTGGTCGATTCTTGCAGAGCGCCTTCAGCGGTCTGAGCGATCGAGATACCGTCGTTGGCGTTCTTGATGGCAACAGTCTGGCCGCGGATTTGCGAAGTTTCGCGGGTTGCGATCTGCAGGCCGGCTGCGTCGTCTTTAGCGCTGTTGATTTTCAGACCGGAAGACAGACGAGTCATCGAAGTCGACAGTGCATCGGAAGCTTTGGACAGGTTCTTCTGAACAGCCAGGGAAGCTACGTTGGTGTTTACGCCTAAAGCCATGATGAATTCCTCGTGAGTTGTTTGCTGCGGCTATCCGGCCCTGGCAAGCGCCGGGTGTGGCCTAGAGAACCTACGTAATGTTTATCGTCGCGGTTGCCAGGAGCTTGAGGGCTTTTTCAAATTTATTTGCCACCAGAGCGCCACCCCCGCAGTTTGTTGTCCGGGGATACACAGCGTTTCGGCGCAACCCCTGGAAGCTTTAACCTGACCCGGCGATTTGTTAACCAGTTCTCAAAAGAAGGGCGCGCCCTGCGGCGCGCCCGGGTTTTGGTTGCTCCTATCTATAGAGGCGTGTGGGTTATTGCAGCAGCTTGAGGACGGCTGCCGGTAATTGGTTGGCTTGGGCCAGGATGGCGGTAGAGGCTTGCTGAAGGGTCTGTTGCTTGGTGAGCTCGGCGGTTTCGGCGGCGAAATCGACGTCTTCGATCTGACCTCTGGACGCGGTGGCGTTCTTGGTCATGTTCTGGAGGTTTTCGATCGCACTGGTCATCCGATTCTGCTTTGCACCCAGATCGGCACGACCTGAGTTGATCAAACCAATAGCTTTATCAAGAATCTTGACGGTCTCCTCGATATTCTCTATTCGTGCGGGCTTATTGAGCGGATGAAGCTCATCTTTAGCTTGGGTGTCGGAAACCACTTTCTCCGCATCAGCCAGTACCTGTTTTGCGTCAGCCAGAGTTTTCCGGTCGGCATCGGAAGGCGCTGCGATGGCATCAAACGTTTGCTGTGCCGTCGCAAGGTCGATGGTGGCTTTATCCACAGCGTCAGTCATGACGGTAGTCACGGTATTGACGAGATTTCTGAATCCTGTGCCATCAATGGCCAGCGGAGTGTACTCACCTTTAAGCACAGCCTTGGAGCCCGTCGTTGTCGCGTCCGCAAGTACCTCAGCTCGACTCTCCAATGCTGAGAGAATTGACTCAGAGGAAAAATCATCGCTCAACGACAAGGTTATTTTTTCAGTGACGCCAACATTTGCGCCTATTTGGAAACTCAATTCCCCCGCGCTGCCATCCAGCAAATTAAGCTCGGCACCAAACGTAGTTCCCTTGGCTAGACGCGTGACCTCAGCGGTAAGCTGCTGAAATTCGGCATTTAAGGCGCTGCGTTCTTTAGGGCCTTTATCGCCGTTGGCGGCCTGCACCGCTAGATCTCGCATACGTTGAAGATTATTGAGCGATTTATCCATTGCCCCTTCAGCAGTTTGAATAATCGAAATCGCCGCCCCGGCATTGCGCGTCGCCACAGTAAGACCGCGAATCTGGGTGGTCAGACGCGTCGCAAGTTGCATACCCGCAGCATCGTCTTTTGCAGTATTTATCCGCAGCCCTGAAGACAGGCGGGTCATGGCGGTACTCAGTAAGTCCGAGGACCTGTTCAAGTTCCGCTGAACAGACAGCGACGCAATATTGGTATTTACGGTTAAAGCCATTTTTAGTTCCCTCGTTGATAGAAACGGAGAGTTCTCTGATATCGGGGAAGTCCATTTCTCCCGGAGAACCTACCTACTCGCTATCGACAAAGACATACATCGCTTTAGCTCTAAAATTCGCGTTTCAGCAACTTTCGAAAATGCCATCACTACACATGTAGGGCAATTAATTACCTAAACGAAGGTAATCATAGTAAAAACTGTTTTTTGAATTTTTCTGATAAAAAAATCACAAGCCACTCAATTTGACTACCCACTGCAACCTGATCAAGTCAGTCCTGCTCCGGACAGTAAAAGTCTTCGAGAAATTTCCTACATTAGCTTGGGACATGCCTGTCTTCCCTTTTCAAAGCGAACACGCTTACGTCGAATGGTGGATTAAACATCTGCAAAAATAAAAACTAACGAACGGATTTGAAAACCATGAAACTAAAAAACTTATTTACCTTGACCGTACTGACTACATCTGTGCTCGGGGGAACTGCCAACGCAACTGAGGTGGATGTCCATATTCAGAATCTTTCGACTGAAGTTATACAAACATCGGATTCTGGTTTTCCACGATACTTGGCGCCCGGTGAAAGCGGGACGGTCACTCTTAACTTCCCGAACACCGGCAGTTCTGTGAACTTCACCTATACGTCAGCATCGGGCAAGACTTGCAGTTTCAGGGGCGGACACCGTAGTTACGGTGACCGAGCGGAGAGAAAAGCAGATGCCGTTGGCTCTCAGAGCTACAACAACTGCGGGGCAATCGTTACCGCCCGAAAATGGTCAAGTCCATTCCATTATCGGCTGGGATTTTGGATGACCGATTGATACCCACTGAAGCGCTAGATAAGGAAATTGACGGCGTGTACATATAGCGTTCGATGAATCTACGACCAATGTCGCGATTTTTTTGCAGCATTGGTCGTAGGCTACAGCCACGGACGACTCAGACGTGACTCACTATTTCTACCAATTCGACCTGCAGCCAATCCGCCACCCCCAACCAATCCTGCCGCTCCTGGCACGCCAGAATCGCACCCAGCACCCTCTCCCATTCAGCCTGTCTTTCGACAGAAGCCCCGTCCATCAGTGGCAGCGACCGGTCAATCAGTTCGACCATTTGCAAGGCCCCTTCAATATCGCGGCCCAGGCGGAACAGCTTCGCGCATTCGCGCGCTTCATCTACAACGTGTTCAGGCAGGGTCATGGCGCGGTCCAGTCAGGGTCGAAGTCGGCGCCGGTGATCAGGGCACCGTCGCGGCTGGTGTTGAGAAAGGTGACCTCTGGGTGGCGGGCGATGAAGCGTTCGAGTTCGATGAGGTAGCTGCGGAAATTGAGCTGCGTCTTGACCTTTTGGCCCCGCCCGTCGCGCACCCAGTGTTTGGCGATGCTCAGGGCAGGCCCCAGGTCGCCGTCCTGCCAGCCGGTGTGGGTCTTGCCGCCGGGGAAGGCGAAGTCGGCGCCGAACAGGGTAATCCGCGCGGCGCCCATTTTGACGGCGAGATCGACGGCGGGATGAATGACGCTGCCGCCCACATGCAAGGTGGCCTTGGGGATCTGCTCCCGCAGCCGGGCATACAGCGGGCTGCTGGAATAGCCGACGTAGCGCGGGCCTTGCCATGCCCCCAGCATTCCCGCGTCTTGGCCCGGCACATAGACCAGCGCGATGTGCGCCGAATCCTCGGTGGGGAGATGCCGGGGGGTGATGCGGTGGTCGATGCTCACCACCACGTCCGGCCTGATGCCCTGGTTGCGCAGCGGCACGTAAGCGGTGTCAACGCAGATGATCAGCGGCCGGTTGGCGCTGTTTGACGTGCTCAACAGGCGCGGCAAATGCTGTTGCAGACTTGGCCCCGTCGCGATGACGAACACGTCACACCCCGACTGCGTGGCAAACAACGCAGCGACATCGGTGTCCCGCTGCACAAGCGCCCTGCCCTGCTCCAGCAGGCGCGCGTTGTCGGGGGTGTCGGCAGCGAACGCCTGGTTGTTGAAATCGACGTGCACTTCGCTGACCAGACGATCGCGGATCCGCGCGCTGCTGTCGTCTGCCAGCACCAGTTCAGCCGGCAACGCAAAGAAGGGCAGTTGAATCTCGCTGCGGGCGTCGGCGTACGCGAGGTTCACGCGGGGGTCGGACAGCCAGTCATCCTGTTCCAGCAGTTGCAGCATCAAGGCAAACAGCGCGCCGTTGAGGATGTGGACGTGCAGCGTTTGCAGGGAAGCGTCGGCCAGCAATACCCGCTGCAGATCGCCGAGGGCGGTGCCATAGAGATGCACGACGGGGCTGTTGGCGGGGAGGCTTTGCGCCTGGGTTTGCGCTTCGGCGAGGCGATCATGGCGGCTGGTGAGCTGAATGCCGCCAATGCTGAGGGTCGATTGTCGGCCTTCGATCAACTGCGCGGGAATGGATTCGACGTTTTCGGCCCGCAACCGCTGGGCCTCGTCCGGCCAGCGCTGTTCGATCACGGCGAGGTTGTGCTGGAGAATCTCGCTCATGACGGCAATCCTTTTCCTGGGGGAAGTGCAGAAAGCAAAACGGCGACCTGAGTCATCAGCGTCGCCGTTGTGCAGGCTGGAGGCAGCCCGGTGATTCGCTGTCAGGGACGATAAAGGATCGCCGAGCCCCACGACAAGCCCACGCCGAAACCGCTGACCGCGATGCGCTTCCAGGTGGCGTTCATGACGTGTTTTTCCAGCAGCAGCGGAATGCTGGACGACACCGTGTTGCCGGTCTCGAGCATGTCCTTGACGAATTTCTCCGGCGACTTGCCGTCCTCGAACCGACGGGCGACCGCATCGACGATGGCCGCGCTGCCCTGGTGGATGCAGAACGCATCGACGTCGGAGGATTGCAGGCCGGAGTCTTCGAGCAATTCGTTGAGATGCGAGGGCACTTTGACCAGCGCGAAGTTGAATACCTGACGCCCGTTCATGTAGAACGCGCCGTCGGTGGTCTTGAGGAACTCTGCGCCGGAGCCGTCGGTGCCGAACTTGGATTTACCCAGCTGCCATGGGGCGTCGTCGCTCATCCAGGTGGCGGTGGCGGCGTCGCCGAAGAGCATGGTGGTGTTGCGGTCTTCCGGGTCGACGATCTTCGAATACGGGTCGGCGGTGACCAGCAGGCCGTTTTTCAGGCCGGTCGCTTCCATGAAGCCTTTCAGCGCATAGATGCCGTAGACGTAGCCCGAGCAACCCAGGGAAATGTCGAACGCGGCGACGTGGGTCGGCAGGCCGAGTTTGTGTTGAACGATGGCGGCCGTGTGCGGCAGGCCTTCTTCGTCACCGTTTTGGGTGACGACGATCAGTGCGTCGATGGCGTCCCGCGAGAGACCGGGGTTGTTGGCGAACAGCTGGTTGACCGCTTCGACGCACAGGTCCGAGGTTTCCTGGGTGTCGTCTTTGCGCGGCAGAAAAGCAGAACCGATCTTGCCAAGGATGAAGTCTTCATCCTTTCCGAATTTGGCACCCTGGGCGTAATTGTCGACGCCGGCCGTGGGCACATAACTCGCTATGCTCTTGATGCCAATCATCATGGCTTCCCAATAAAAAACTGCTGAACATCACCCGGCGCGGTTAGGCGGGGCGTTGAAAATCCGGGGCTTGCGGCCTGAAAAAAAGGCAACGTACAGGTCAGGGCGACACCAGAACCGCTCTGGAATCAGCCCGAGGACGTCACGGACCGCCAACACGATACAGTGAAGATGCCCGTTATGACCCACAGGTCACCAAAAGTTTTACAAGCTTTTAGCTGACCGACGGGTGCCGCGCAACATCAGATCGCTGCTCAGACAGGTGATTGACATGAAGATGTCACGGGAATGTGGCGTGTGGTCGAGCTTCAACGCGCTGTTTAGCAGGACCGGCTTTAGCCGGGAAGAGGCCTTACATGCACCCTCGATTTTGCGGTGTAGCGTATGCCGTCTTCCCGGCTGAAGCCGGTCCTACGTTCGTGTTCACCGCCAATCTCACTGGCTGCACGCGTGCTTTAGTGGGACTGGCTTTAGCCGGGAAGAGGCCTTTACATGCACCCTCGATTTCGCGGTGTGACGAATGCCGTCTTCACGGCGAACGCCGGTCCTACATTCGTGTTCACCGCCAATCTCACTGACTACACGTTTAGTAGGACCGGCTTCAGCCGGGAAGAGGCCCTTATATGCTCCCTAGATTTTCGCGGTGTAACGAATGCCGTCTTCCAGGCTAAAGCCGGTCCTACATTCGTGTTCACAGCCAATCTCACTGACTGCACGCGTGCTTTAGTGGGACCGGCTTCAGCCGGGAAGAGGCCATTACATGCACCCTCGATTTTGCGGTGTAGCGTATGCCGTCTTCTCGGCTAAAGCCGGTCCCACATTCGTGTTCACAGCGCAATTCCCAAGTGATGCCGGTCCAGCCTTCACTCAACCCACCACATCCCAACTCAACGCGGTCCCGCGGTTCAGTGCGTGTCGGGCTTTGCGCCCCAGCACGGCATCGATGTGTTTGGGCGCCAAACCGAGGCCGGGGCGGATGGCGCGGATGTTGTCCGGGCTGAAAGCCTCGCCCTCGGCGATGTCACGCACCACGTACAACGAGCGGCGATATTGCAGCGATTTCTGCTCGGCTTCGGTCGCGCCGTACTGCACGCGGCCCATGCCCTGCCAGGCCCGCTCGGTTTCGATGACCAGGCTGGCCATTTCCGCCGGTTCCAGGGAAAAACTGGCGTCGACCCCGCCATCAGCGCGGTCGAGGGTGAAGTGTTTTTCGATCACCGTCGCACCCATGGCCACTGCCGCCACCGACACGCCGACGCCCATGGTGTGATCCGACAAACCCACCTGGCAGCCAAATAAGCCGGCCATGTGCGGAATCGTGCGCACGTGGCTGTTGGCCGGGGTCGCCGGGTAGGTGCTGGTGCATTTCAGCAGCACCAGATCCTTGCAGCCCGCCGCCCGCGCGGCGCGCACGCTTTCATCGAGCTCAGCGATGCTGGCCATGCCGGTGGAAATGATCATCGGCTTGCCGGTCGCCGCCACTTTGCGGATCAGCGGGATGTCGGTGTTTTCAAAGCTGGCGATCTTGTAGGCCGGCACGTTGAGGCTTTCGAGAAAGTCCACGGCGGACTCATCAAAGGGCGTGGAAAACGCCAGCAGCCCCAACTCTTTGGCCCGAGCGAAGATCGGCGCGTGCCACTCCCACGGCGTGTGCGCCTGTTCATACAGCGCATACAGCGAGGTCCCGGCCCACAAACTGTTGGGGTCCTTGATGAAGAACTCACCCTCGGCGATGTCCAGGGTCATGGTGTCGGCGGTGTAGGTTTGCAGTTTGAGGGCATGGGCGCCCGCCCTGGCCGCCGCCTCGACGATGCGCAACGCCTGATCCAGCGACTGATTATGGTTGCCGCTCATCTCGGCAATGATGAACGGCGCCGCATCATGGCCAATGGTTCGGGAACCGATCTTGAAAGAAGTCATCGTTGCTCACTCGTTGCAGTGACGTCGGCCGGCCCAAGGCCAGACGATAAAAATAGGAACGGGCAGCGGCTCATGCGCCCTGCCCCGTTACGACGGTAGCGGGACTGTCTGGGTTGACCAGGGCCGCCAATGCGTCAGCGATGCGCCGGGCACCACGGCCATCCACCAACCACCTCGACTGTTCGGCGAACGACCGGCGTAAAGCGGCATCACCCCACAGCTGCCCGATCGCATCACGCAAACGCCCGGCCTCAAGCTGCACATGGGGCCCGAGGTACACATGCACACCGGCCTCGGCCAGCAATTGCGCATTGAGCTGCTGATTGTTCGCCACCGAAACACAGATCGTCGGCAACCCCAGCGCCGCGCGCTCCCAGGTGGTGCCGCCGCCGGCGCCGATAAACAGATCAGCCGCCTGCATCAGCGCGAAAAAATCACCGGTCAGCGTGTGCAAATGCCACTCAGGCCGAGAGGCTGCGAGATCGCTCATCGCCTCCCAGTGAGGGTTGTGCAAACCGGCGACGAAATCCACCTGCAGATCATCGAAGCCTTGAAGCGCCAGCATCGTGGCGTACACCTGCCCGGCCGCATCGAAGCCACCGAAGTTGACCAGCACCCGTTCGACACGCGGCTTGATCTCGATGGGGTCGCACTGAAACTCGTCGCGCAGCAGGGCAAATCGCGGCCCCAGAAACGCCTGGCACTCACGGTCGATCCAGGGGGCGTACGGCTGATTCAGCGCCTGCGCGCTGTAATTCTGGTCGAGCAACACTTCAACCGAATGGGGCCGGTTGGCCAAGTCGTCGATCGCCATCACTCGATCGGCGAGACCGCGCGCCGCCTTTTCCCAGCGTGCATCCAGGCCGTAATGATCAACGATCAGCCAGTCAAAGAGGCGCTCATCCTCAAGCTCTTCGGCCAGGGCAGACAGGTCCGCCTGCCAAGGCAACGCTGCTTCGATGTCCTGGTCTTCCTGCGCGCCATAGCGTGCCGGCAGGGCGTAGGCAACATAGCCCTGATCCGCCAGCCGCTGAAGCAGATGCCCCGGCAATTCGCGGCAGGCAAAGCGCACATCGGCGCCATCTGCACGCAGCGTGTTGGCGAGCGTGAGGCAGCGGGCGATGTGGCCGCTGCCGATGGTCACCGAGGCGTCGGCGCGGATCAGCACGCGCATCATTGCAGCTCCCCACCGGCCTTGAGCGCGGCGTACAGGTATTCCGCGCGCAACCAGTCTTCCGGGCTGTCGATGTCCTGCACCAGATGCCGGGGCAGAATCACCGGCAGGCTGAGTTCGGAAAACACCGTGTCGCCGCGCCGCCAGGCGTCGCTGCGGCCCCAGTAGAACTGGCCGGCGTCCTGATAGGCGACGGGCAGGTCCTGGGAGCGCACGCTGCTAAATTCCGGGTGCATCGCGCACAGGCTGCCGTCGCTGTCGATCAACAACGCACGCTGCACCGGGAAGCCGAAGCTGCACACCGAGAACGCATAGGATTTTGCCGCAGCGGCTTCGAGTACTTCCAGGCCCTGACGCAGATACCGCGCCTGCAACAGCGGCGCGGTGGCGTAAATGCAGCAAGCGTAATCAAAGCGCTGATCAAGTGCGCAAAGCGCGTGTTGAATCACTGCCGCCGTGCCAGTGAAAGCGTCGGCCAGGTCCGCCGGGCGCATGAACGGCACGTCAGCGCCACAATCGCGGGCAACGTCAGCGATTTCTTCGTCGTCGGTGCTGACCACGATCTGATCAAACACCCCGCTCGCCCGCGCAGCACGAATGGAATACGCGATCATCGGCTCGCCGTTGAACAGCTTGATGTTCTTGCGCGGGATGCGCTGGCTGCCGCCCCGTGCGGGGATGATGGCGACGGCGCTCATGCTCGTGGGCCTGTCATGGGTTCGTCCGCATCAAGTGGCCGCCGGGTGCGTTTCGCCGAGCAAACGGTGAAGCTGTTCAACAACGTCATCCTGCTGCGCTTCGGTCATCGCCGGATACAGCGGCAGGCTGATGGCCTGGGCGTAATAGGCCTCGGCTTCTGGGAAATCACCCGGGTTGAAACCCAGGTCGCGGTAATAGGGCTGCAGATGCACCGGGATGTAGTGCACGTTCACGCCGATGCCTGCCCCGCGCAAACCTTCGAAGACTTGCCGATGGCTCAGCGCAAGCAGGTCGGTCTGCAGGCGCACGACGTACAAGTGCCACGCAGAATCGGCCTCAGCCTGAAGGGTCGGCAAGGTCAGCGGCAGGTCGGCAAGCAGCGTCTGATAGCGCGCCACCAACTGCCGACGCCGGGCCAGAAAACCGTCGAGCTTGTTCAGCTGCGACAGCCCCAGTGCCGCCTGCATGTCGGTCATGCGGTAATTGAAGCCCAGCTCGACTTGCTGGTAATACCAGGGGCCGTGGCTGGGCTCGTCCATCTGCGCCGGGTCACGGGTCATGCCGTGGCTGCGCAGGCGGCGCAAATGTTCGGCCAGTTCAGGGCGATTGGTCAGCACCATGCCGCCTTCGCCGGTGGTGACGATCTTCACCGGATGAAAGCTGAACACCGTCATGTCGGCGAATTCGCCGCAGCCCACCGGGCGCCCGGCATAGTCCGCGCCCACCGCGTGGGAGGCGTCTTCGATCACCACAAAACCGTAACGCCGGGCCAGTTCGCCGATGGCGCGCATGTCGCAGCTCTGGCCGGAAAACGCCACCGCCACCAGCACCTTGGGGAGCGTGCCGTTGGATTCCGCCACTTTTAGCTTTCGCGCGAGGGCGTTGGTGTCGAGGTTCCAGGTCAGCGGGTCGATGTCGACAAAGTCCACATCGGCGCCGCAATAGCGCCCGCAGTTGGCCGAGGCCAGAAACGTATTCGGGCTGGTCCACAGCCAGTCGCCCTGCCCCAGTCCCGCCGCCAGACAGGCAATGTGCAGCGCCGCCGTGGCGTTGCACACCGCCACCCCGAAACCGGCTTCACAGCGCTCGGCCATGGCCGATTCGAAGCGCTCGAGGGTCGGGCCCTGGGTCAGCCAGTCCGATTTCAACACCTCGACAACGGCGTCGATGTCGGCCTGATCAACGCTCTGCCTGCCGTACGGAATCATGGCTGGACGTCAGCGTGCAGCTCGCCGATCTGGCGGATCGACAGGAAGTCCGGGTTGGTGTCGGAGCGGTACTCGAAGTCGTCGTGAACCGCTTTGCCCTGCGCGCCGGTGGCGTCGACGGCGAAGTCGGTGTCGACGTTGTTGAAGCGAATCGACGGCACGATGGTGTAGTGGTCGTCGAATTCCAGGGTCATGCGCGCGTCGCCCTGGGGCACCATCAGCTCGTGGAGTTTTTCCCCGGGACGGATGCCGACGATCTTGTGCGGCAGGTCGGGGGCCATGGCCTGGGCCAGATCGACGATGCGCACCGACGGAATCTTCGGCACGAACACTTCGCCGCCGTGCATGCGCTCGAAGCTCTGCATGACGAAATCCACGCCGTGGTCGAGGGTGATCCAGAAGCGCGTCATGCGCGGATCGGTGATCGGCAATTCAGCCGCCCCACCCGCCAGCAGCTTGTTGAAGAACGGCACGATGGAGCCCCGGGAGCAGGCCACGTTGCCGTATCGCACCACGGAAAAACGCGTCTGCTCCTCGCCGCCGATGTTGTTGGCGGCGACGAACAGTTTGTCCGACAGCAGCTTGGTGGCGCCGTACAGATTGATCGGGCTGGCGGCCTTGTCGGTCGACAGCGCCACGACCTTCTTCACGCCGTTGGCGATCGCCGCCGAGATGATGTTTTCGGCGCCATTGACGTTGGTGCGGATGAACTCGGTCGGGTTGTATTCCGCCGCCGGCACATGCTTGAGCGCCGCCGCGTGGACCACGTAATCGATGCCGCGCATGCCCTGCTGCAAGCGATCGGCATCGCGCACGTCGCCGAGGAAATAGCGCATGCAGGGCGCGTTGAATTCCTGCTGCATTTCGTACTGCTTGAGTTCATCGCGAGAGAACACCACCACGCGCCGGGGCTGATAACGCGCCAGCAGCGTGCGGATGAACATGCGGCCGAACGAGCCGGTCGCGCCTGAGATGAACACTGATTTGCCGTTGAACATGACGTAGTCCTTTAACCCGGAGGCCTTAAGCGAGCAGCTCGGCCCAACTGGAACCGTCGGCCTGAGCGAGGGTGAAGCCCTTGCCGGTCAGTTGCAGATTTTTGTTGTACGCCAGGTCGTGCGCAAACGCCCCGGACCATTTGTCTTGCAGCGCGGCCAGCGCCTGTGGCGCGTCGGGCAATGCGCCCGAATGCACGAACTGCACGTGAGGTGTCCACACCGTCAGGTACCCGGCCTGGGCCACTTTCAGGCACAGGTCCACATCGGCGAAGGCGTCGGCAAAATGCCCTTGATCCAGGCCGCCGACGTCATCGAACAGCGCCGAGCGCACCATCAGGCAGGCGTCGGACACCGCCGAATAATTCTGATCCAGTAACAGTCGGCTCATGTAGCCGGCGGCGTCTTTCGCTTCGCCGATGAAGGCCGAACCCACACCGCCGTCCATGCCGAGGATCAAACCGGCCTGACTGACCGTGCCGTTGCGGTCGATCAACTTGGCGCCAACCACGCCGACTTCCGGGCGCATCGCCTGATTGAGCAAGGCGTCGATCCAGTTCGGGCTGATGACTTCACCGTGGGCCGAGAGCAGCGCCAGGTATTCGCCTGTGGCCTGTTCGCGCAGGGCGTTGACCCGCGCTGAATGACTCAACGGTTGATCCATGGCGATGACCCGCACGCGACCTTTGTGCTGGCGACCCAGCCATTCGCTGAGCTCCGCCGAGACACTGTGATCGTCCGCGATCAGCACTTCGTAATTCGCGTAGCGCGTGCGCAACAGGACACTCGCCAGGCAACGCTGCAGCACGGGCAGGTCGTCAACGCCATGGACGAGGATCGACACCAGCGGGCGCTGGATGTGGCGGTAGTCGATGCGCCAGGTACCCGGTGCCGCCGGACTGATCTGGGCCTTGAAGCCGCGATTGTTCAGGTGCCGGGTCAGGGCCAGGCGTTGCTGGGCGTTCTCTTCCAGCGGTTGCGCGTCGGTGACCAGCAGCGGCTCGTCCAGATGCGCCAGCCAGCCCATGCCGCCCTTCTCGATGATGCGCAGCAGGAGTTCGAATTCGGCGGCCTGGGCGAAGTCGGCGGAGTAACCGCCGGCCTCGACCAGCACGTCGCGGCGGACCAGCCAGTGGCGGGACATCAGCGTCGGGTTGCTCAGCAACAGGTCGAGGTTGAAGCCCGGGCGCATGACGTGGGTCAGCGCACCGCTGGCCTCACGTTGAACTTCATCGGCGAACACCGCGCGGCAGTCAGGCGCGGCCTGCAGTTCCAGCGAGGCGCGCAACAGGCCGCCGGCGGTGAACGCATCACCGACTTCGGCCAGCATCAGCCAGTTGCAGGTGGATTGGCGGGCGATCTGATTGACCTTGTCGACCCAGTTGCTCTTGCTGACCTTGACGAAATGCAGGGTGTTTTGCGCGCTGGTCGCCGCCGGTGGCTCGCCGCTGGTGAACACCACGACCTTGAAGGTCTTGCAGTGGCCTTCGACCAGACTGTCCAGGGTGACCTGGAGTTTATTCATGTCATCGTCGAGGTCCAGCAACAGAATGCCGAACTGCAGTCCGCCGCCGAGGCTGTCGATGCGGCAGAGGATGGCTTGTGCGTCGCTCGGGCTCGGCTGGCGTGCGTCGAGCCACTGCAACAGCTGACCCGATGGCATGTTGGCGAGGGTCACACGATGGTCCTGGCGCTGGACCGAATTGAGGCGCTGCAACCAGCGCGACATTTCCAGCGCTTCTTCGGGGTCACCCTGGCGCGCCATGAGACCGGCGAGGGGCTCGACGATGTGCGGGTTGAAGATGTTCAGGGCCATCGCTTCCCACATCCGGTTGGCGATGGTTTCGGGGTTGTCGTTGCCGTGGCTGCGCAGCAGCACTTCGTGCTGAACCCAGGTCCCTTCGAGCTGTTCCATCTGCAGCTTGCCGGCCGGCAGCGCGTGGATCAGAAACTCGATCTTGGTCAGGACGTCGAAGAAGGCCTGGTTGTAAAACGGCATTTCGACGAACTGACGGGGACCGAACTGGCGGTCCGCGGGTTTGAACACATCTTTCCAGCGCGACAGCACGATGCTGGTCAGGCCCAGGGAACGCTGGTCTTCGAGACAGGCCTGCAGGGCGGCGTAGGCCTTTTTGACCTGCTCGGTGCCGTCGGCTGCATTCAGCTCACCGTGGGTAGTAATCAGGGCTGCCAGAAAACTGGCGAATTCGTGGCGCTCGAGGACAGCTGACGGATCGCTGTCACTGAGCTTTTTCAGCATGTGAGTCGGGCGGTCGGAGAGCCGGTGGTTGAGCTCGCGGACCACGTAGGGGATCGGCAAGGTCCGCGCCTTGGCGGCCGAGAGCAGGAAGTAGGCGTGACCGAACTCTTGCAGCTCGCCACTGACGCCTTGGGGCAGCGCGGCGAACCATTGTTGTAGCAGCGCCGTGCGAGTGACGGCGTAGAACGGCGGAATGTAGTGGTCCATGAAGTTCAGGACGCGCTCGCCGCTGTTGTCGGCGGCGAAGTCTTCCTGGCCCTTTTTGTCGCGGCGGAAGTATTCGACCTTATCGCCGTGGGCCTGGTACATCAGGCAATAGCCGTGGCAGAGGCCGTAGTCCGGGTGGGTAGCCAGAAATTCCACCGACTGGGCCAGCGCGTCATGCATCAGAAAATCTTCGTCGCCCACGAACGCCATGAACGGCGTGGTCACTTGGGTCACGCCATGGACGATCCTGCTAAGGACCCCGGTCTCGGCGAACTGCGGCACGTGGCGGTAATCCACCTGCGGGAACAGCGCGGCGATGTCGGCGGCTGACTGCTGCGAAGCATCCAGCACCAGCACGTGGGCCGACGAGGAGCTGTAGTACTGCAATGTCCGGCGCAGGAGTGCGGGCCGGTCATGGGTGAGGACCACAAGCGTCAGTTGGGCATCGAGCGGCATGGTGTTTCCCGGAGATGAATGAGGGTGCATTACGTTTTCCCTGTGATGCGGCCAAGCGTCAAAAAGATGATCAATGGCGATATCGGGGAGACGAAGCAGGAAGCACGCCAACTCTGGATGGCGGGGCTGCGCGCAATGGGCAGGATGGGCTTTAGCCGGGAAGGAGGCTGGCGATGATGCGGCGGACACCGGTCATGTGGGAGTGAGCTTGCTCACGAAGGAGACATCTCTACCGATGGATATTCGGCGGATGTGCCGGCTTATTCGCGAGCAAGCTCGCTCCCACAAGTTCTTGACCTGCCGAAAGATCGGCGACGTCTGGATGTTCGACAAGCGCTGGTGGCCGTCCATGCGTCACACCGCGGGATTGAGGGTGCACATGCCGGCCCCTACCCTGCTGAAGCCGGTCCCGCTAAAACAGCGCGGTTAATCCGCCAGCCAGCCGTTGACCCAGTGCTGAAGGTTGTCGCCGCGCAGGACGTAGTCGCGCATGACCACTTCTTTCAGCTCATCGCCCATGCGGTAGCTGGCGTCGGGGTCGGCCAGGTGCATGCGGATCGCTTCGAGCCATTCGGCGGTGCTGTTGGTCATCACACGGGTACATGGCAGGTAGCCGTCGTAGGCCCGGGTGTCGGTGCAGATCACCGGGTAGCCGCAGGCGCCGTATTCCAGCAGGCGCAGGTTGCTCTTGCAGTCGTTGAAAATGTGGTGCTCCAGCGGCGCCAGCGCGAGGTCGAGGTTCAACGCCGCCAGTTTCGCCGGATAGGCCAGCAAGCCCACGGACGGATGGAACTCGTGCACGTACGGGCGCAACGACTCGGGGCACATGCCGAAGAACACCCACTCGACCTGATCGGCGAGCTCGCGCACGACCTCGGCGATGATCTCCAGATCCCCGGCATGGCTGGTCCCGCCGCCCCAACCGACCCGAGGCTTTTTCGAAGTGCGGCGCTGGCTGCGCAGGCCGGTCCAGAGTTGCGACGCCAGCATGTTCGGCACCACGCGGATGTCGTGGTGCATCCCCGACAGTGCATCGGCCAGCGTCACCGTCGAGACCACCACCCGATCACAGAGGCTGATCCCCAGACGCACCATCGCTTCCATGTTCGATGGCATGCTGCGCAGATGGCCGTTCTTTTTCGGCACGCTGATCACGTAGTCGTCCAGCTCGTAGATGCGGCGGGCGTTGGAGTACGCCTTGAGGCTGGCGACCTGATCGATGGAATTCTGGCTGTAGCGGCACTGCACAATGATCACGTCCGGCGACTGACGCTCCAGCTCGATGATCGACGGCAGGTCGTAGCTCATCCGTCCGCCGATTCGGCCGTCGGCCTCCAGTTCCAGAAACGGCTGGGACACGCGGTAGTGACCCACCGCCGTGCTGTTGACCGGGATCGCCAGCACATTGGGCAAACGTCGCGATGAATAAGGGTTCCAGCCTTTCTTCAGGCCGGGTTCCAGGCTGTAAAACGAACCGGTCAGGCGCAGGTTGGGGTTGTAGGCCGGGTCACGGGCGAGGATCGGCAGCCAGCGTTTGTAGAAGGCATGCTGATCGTCGACCTGGGATTGTTTATCGCGCAGCTGTTCCGCCGGCGTAGAGGCGCCGATCGCCAACACCGCACGGGGTGCCCAGACCACCAGATGACCGGACTCCCGTACGCGCAGGCAGAAATCCACTTCGCTCAGGCTGCCGCTGAACTCGTCGCCGTTCAGGCCGCCGAGCTGCTCGAACAACGCGCGCCGCACCAGCAGACAGTGCCCGCCCACCGCGCTCAAGTCCTGGGCCGCCTGCAACCGCAGCAGATGACCGGGCGCGTGCAGTGGCTCGCCAAAAAACGCAGGGCCGGCCGGGCCGTGGTAACCCAGAATCAGCCCGGCCTGGAGAATGTAGCCTTCGGGGGTGAACAGCTTGGCGCCGACCACGCCCACTTCTTCGCGCCGCCCGTGATTGACCAGTTCGCCCAGCCACGCGGAATCGGCGACCACCGCATACACACTGAGCATCAGCAAGTGCTCGCCCCGGGCATGGCCAGCGGCGAAGTTGCGCACGTCGGCGCCATTGCCCTGCCCTTCGTAATGCAGGACGCGCAGGGTGTCGCCACCGATCTGCTGCATGTCCGCCAGCCAGGACCGAGCCTCCGGCTGTTGACTGGCGCAGTCGACGATCAGCACTTCGAAATGATCGTAAGGGGTCTTCGACAGCAGCGACTCGACGCAGCGCTGCAACGCCGCCAACTGGTCCTGATGGACGATGATGATCGAGACGAGCGGACGCGCGTCACTCAGATATTCCACGTGATTGAGCCACTGCCCTTCCACCTCGTGCAGCTGATGAGCAATGCCCATGCGCTGCAGATGTGCGCGGAGCACCGGGGCGTTTTGCGCCATGACCTCATCCAGCGCCAGCCACGCCTGAAACGGGAACTGCGACTCGACGAGGATTTCCGAAACGTGCTGAACCACCACGCCGTGGGCTTCAGTCAGGCGCCAAATGGCGTCATGGGGCGCGAGTTCGCCGTAGGCCGAATCGAAACCGCCGAGCCTGACCAGCGCATCGATCTGAAACGCCAGAACGCGACCGACGTAGGGATAACTGCGCAGCAGGTCGAGGTTGAAGTCAGGCCGGAACACCGGCTCGGCCGATTCGCCTTCGTGCAACGCGCCTTCGTCGCCGTACAGGCACAGCACGTCAGGCGAGTGGGCCGCGCGTTCGGCAAGGATCAGCAACGCACAATCGGTCAGCCGATCCCCCGCCCGCAGCAAGTAACACCAGTCGCCCCGCTCAAGCTGGGGCAACAGCTCATTGAGTTGCGCCAGCCAGTCGGGCTGCAGCGGCAAGGTGAACACGCGGCCGTCGAGCACGGGCGTCTCGCAGGCGCTGGACAGCACCAGGGTCAGTTCGGCGGCATACAACTGTGCGTCGAGACTGCCAAGGGTCATGGCGACTCCGGCGGCACTGGCGTGTTCGTCGAGCACCACCGCCACCATCTTCGGCTGCGACGGCCAGGTGGCGACGTTATCCGCCACGCGCAGCCGATCGGCGCCAAACAGGGTTCGGAAGCTCAGCCACTGCTGGTACAGCTCGGCAAAACTTTCGCTGTCGGTGCCGACTCGCCACGGCAAGGAGGCCTGTCGGTCACCGAGCATGCGGCTGAGGGGCAGCTCTTGCCAGACGCGAGGCTGCACCAGCGCCTCAGTCAGCGGCACAAAGCGCACCCAGCCATATTCGGGGGCGTCTTCGCCGGTCCGCGCCTTGAGCATCTTGCCCAGCCATTGCCGCTCGTCGCTGATCAGGTCCCTGACCCACTGCTGGCGGCTCAAACGGTCCGGGTGCAAACGTTCGGCGCTGAGGACATCGTTGAGCATGACCATGTTGCCGCGCTTGAGCAGGCACACGTAGAGCACGAAATCCACCAGCGCGGTGAAGCCATCGCCGACTTCCCTGAGCGCCGGCAGAATCACCTGCACGTCGCTGCGGCGCATCAGTGAGCTGCTGAATCCGCCGAGAAAGTTGGTGGGCGAGATATCGAACACCGAGAGCAGGTCGGCGCCGTAGAACACCGAGCTGGATTCGGCGAGCGGCGCGTTCTCGATGCGCACCGGCAACTGAACGTCCTGGGGGTCGCAGAAATAACGCTGGGCCAGCACCAGGCTGACGTCGTCATGCTCCACCAGAATGCTCGCCTGACGCGCGACGGCCGCCGGAAACAGCCGATCGTCGTCGCAGAAGAACTTGATGAACTCACCCTGCGCTTCGTCCAGGCACACCAGCAGGTTGCCGACGAAGCCCTGACGCTTCGGGTTGCGCACATAACGCAGCGTGACCGGGCTTGAGTCGAGGTATTTTTCGACCGTGCGCCGGATCTCGTCGGTCGCGCTGTCGTCGCAGACCACCACTTCAAGGGGCCGATAGGTCTGGGCCAGGGCGTCCAGCAGGGCTCGCTGGAAAAAGCGCGGGTTGTAGGCGGGAATGACGAGGCTGACGAGGGGAGCTGAATTCACGGGCGGGACTCACGAGCGGCGCCGCACCCCGGGGAGAGGATCGGCATAACCGCTGACAATACGGTTGACGCTCAACGGTGGCGACACCTGTTGGTCAGGTGTCGCGCGCCGCTGGGCCGATTACAGCTTGCTGAACAGGTTCAGCGCGGACAGTTGGGTGAACACCAGCTGCGAGGCTTGCAGCATGGTTTTCTGCAGGGTCAGACGGGCGATGGCATCGACCGGGTCGGACGCGGTGATCGTGCCCGATTCGGTGGTGCCGTTGTCGATCATGGTCTGGTTGGTCACGCTCTGATCGGTCGCGGTCTTGGCCCGGGCACCGCCTTCGCTGGTGGCATTGATGATCTGCTCGGCCGCACTTTTCAGGTTGCCGATGGTGGAGGTCATCGTGGCCTGCAGTTTCTGCTGGGCAATCGGGTCGCCATCGACCTTGCCGTTGAGCGCCGTGATGACCTTGGACAAGGTGTTCAGCACGTTCTGGCTTTGCTGGGTCGAAGACTGCGCGGTGAACTGGTCACCTGCCGCCATCGCCGGCGGCGTGCCGCTGAAGGTGAACGTCACGCCGGAGGCCGTCGCCGTGTTACCGCTCAGCGTGCCGGTGGACACCGCTTTGCTGGTCGCCGGGTCATAGGGCGCTGCGTACAGATTGAAGTTGGTGGCATCCGTGAAGCGCACGACAGCGCCGCCCGACGGGAAGGTTTTGTCGAACGCGGCCTGATCGGTCACCACCGAGCTGGTGATCACATCGGTCGAGGTGTTCGCCGGCAGACGCGAAGTGCTCACGGTGCTGGGGGAAACACCCAGCTGGAAGGTGTGGTCCTTGACGGCCGCGTCGGCGGCGCTGGTGCTTGCGTACTGATCTTTGGTCAGGTTGATGTTCAGGTTCAGTTCCAGGCCCCGGAAGGTGATGGCCTGGTTCGCCGAATTGGTGGACGCAAACTTGCCCGCAGCCGACGCCTCACCTGTCACATCCTGGTTGTTCTTGTCCAGGATGGTATAGGCCGTGCTGCTGGTGAAGGAGATCTTGTAAGGCTGACCGGCGGTGAAACTGGTGTCGTAGGTGGCGGCATTGCTGACGCTGCCGCCGGACAACGAGATCACGCCGTCATCCGCGCCAGCGACCAGGGTCGTTGAGGTGCGCGTGGTGTTGGTCGCTTGTTCGAATGCATCCCAGCCGGTGGTGTTGCTGGCCATGGAGATGCCGGTGCCAACGGCCAGCAGGTTGCGCGTCTGGTCGCCCTGATAGCTGTAGGTGCCGTCGGAGCTGACGGCGTATGGCGCGGTGGTGCCCTTGGACCCGGAGAACAGGTAGGTGCCGTCGGCGTCCTGGCTGTTCATCAGGCCAAGAATCTGCCCCTGCAACTCCTTGAGCTCGGAGGCGTTGGCCTGGCGGTCCTTGTCGGTGAACGAGGTGTTCGCCGCGCCCAGTACCAGCTCTTGCGCGCGCTGAATCGCCGAGGTGATCGACGTCAAGGCCGTCTCGGTCTGCACGACGGTGGTATTGATCGTGTCGATGTTGGATTTGTACTGATTGAGCATCGTGCCCTGCTGCTGCAACTGCAGCACACGGCCCGCGCCGACCGGATCATCGCCGGCCGTGTTGAGCTTGACCTGGCTGGCCACTTCGTCACCGGTTTTGGTGACGTTGGCGTAACTGCGCGAGTAGTTCGTGGCGCTGGTTTCGTAAAACTGGGTCGTTGAGATACGCATGGATTACGATTCCTTAAAGACTGTTGATCAGCGTGCTGAAAATGGCTTGAGCGGCTTTGATGATCTGCGACGAAGCGGTGTAGTACTGCTGATACTTGACCAGGTTGGCGGCTTCTTCATCCAGCGAAACACCGGAAACGCTGTCGCGCGCACTCTTGGCCTGGGTAAGGACGGCGGTGGTGGCCGTCGAATCATTCTTGCCCTGCGCCGCCTTGCTGCCGACGGTGGTAATCATGTTGGCGTTGGCGCCGCTCAGGCTCATACCCGTGCCATTGCCGGCTGCGCTGTCGAGGGTCTGTTTGGTCTGCAGGGTACCGACCGAGGTCGCGTTGCGGTTGTCCAGAGACCCGGCGCCAGTCATGGCGATGCTGTAGGTGTCGCCACTGTTGGCCGAGCCGGCGAGGGTCATGCCGAACTTGAACGACTGCGCGGTGCCCGACGAGTCGGTGTAACCCACTTCCAGACTGATGTCGTTGGACTGGCCTGGAACAATTGAACCCTTGATCGCATTACCAGATTTGTCTTTGACCGCCGCGCCCTGTGCATCGACCAGCGAATAGCTCTGAGCACCATTGGTGACATCGCCCATGAGCAAACGCATCGGCGTCGAGGCCGTCAGCGCGTTTCGCAGATCGGCCGTCGCGGTCGGGTTGTAGATGTCGGCCTGGGTCGACAAGACAGGCTGGGTGAACGTGCCCGAGCCTTTGCTCACGATGGAGCTGCCGGTCAGCGGACTGGCAGAGGCGATGGCTTTCGGGTCGGTCATCACCACCTTGATACCGTCGGCACCGGTCTTGGTCGGGCTGATCTTGAAGCTGTCACCCTCGGTGGAGGTGCCATTGAATTTCAGCGAGAAGCCGTCGATGACCGGCGCAGTGGTGGCGCTGGTGTTGTACGAACCCATGTCCCTGCCGTCCGGCAGCCGCTTGACGCTGTACTGGCCGCTGGCATCGGTGAAGGTCACCTGATAATCGTTGGTCTGCAGCGCGCCGCTGTTGGCAATGGACACCGCGAAGTTGCCCGAAGACTGATCGTTGGTCGTGTTGGCAAGGCTGCGCTGGCTGGTCAGGCTCGGGTCATTGACGCTGGCGAACAGGTTGGTGCCGAATTTGCCGTTGGCGTCGACACCCTGGTTGAGCTGGCTGTTGATCTGGTCGGAAGCGACCACCGCCAGACGGCCCAGCTCGCTGGCGGCCGGCTGCAGCACGTCGCTGCGATAACGCAGCAACCCGCCAAGCGAGCCACCGGTTACCACACTGGAGACATCAACTTCGTTGTTCTGATATTTCAGTTTTAGCGCATAAACGCTGGGGTCGCTGTCACTGGGCACGGCGCTCAGGGTATTGGCGGTGGTGCCGGTGACCAGCGGCTGGCCGGTGCCGATGTACACGTCATAGCTGCCGTTGTTTTCAACGACCTTGGCGCCGACCAGTTCATTGAGCTGACGTACCGCCTCGGTCCGCGAATCGAGCAGCGTGTTGGGCTGACCGCCGGAAGCCTGGGTCTCGGTGATCTGCTTGTTGAGGACGGCAATGGACGACGCCAGTGCATTCACCTGCCCTGTTGCCGTGGTCAGCTGGGTATTGATGCTGGCGTTCTGGTCCTTCATCTGCGCCGAGATGGTGTTGAACTGACCGGCCAACGCCGATGCACTGGTCAGAAATGTCGTGCGCGCAGCCGTGTCAGTCGGCCCGGACGCCAGAGCGCTCAGGTCAGTGAAGAACTTCGCCAGCACGGTGCTCACGCCGGTCGAGCTGTCGGACAGCATCGAGTCGAGCTTGCTGGCCTGGCTCAGGTACGCGGTGGCGTCGGCGTTGAGCGATGTGCTGGTCTGCAATTGGTTATCGAGGTAGCCGTTGTAGATGCGGCGCACGTCGGACAACGTCGTACCGGTGCCGATGAAACCGACGCCGATGTTCTGCTGAGCCCCGGCGGCGGTCATCACTTGCTGACGCGAGTAGCCCTGCGTGTCGACGTTGGCAGTGTTGTTGCCGATCGTCGTCAATGCTGCGCTGCTGGCGGTGAGTCCCGAAAGCCCGATTGAGATCAGTGACATGGTTCAAACCTTATAAAGTCGTGGAAGAGCCCGAGGCGGATGCGTAGGTCTGGTAACTCTTCATCTGTTTCGCTATCTGAGAAATCTTGCTGGCATAAGACGGGTCGGTTGCGTAGCCGGCCTTCTGCAGCTCTTTCACAAACTGTTCCGGGTTATCGGCGGATTTCAGGGTTTCTTGATAGCGATTGTTGTTCTGCAGGAAGCTCACCAGGTCGTGGAAGCTGCTGGCGTACGAGTCGTAGGCGCGGAAGTCCGCGGTTTCCTTGACCATCTGGCCGTCGCGGAACTCGCTGGTGATGGCGCGGGCTTCCGGCCCTTTCCAGCCGCCCTGGGCCTTGATGCCGAACAGGTTGTGGCTGCTGCCGCCATCGGACTGACGCATGATCGATTTGCCCCAGCCGGTTTCCAGCGCCGCCTGGGCCACCAGCACGCTCGGATCGACACCGATGCGCGCAGCGGCGTCCTTGGCCAGCGGCATCATCGTGGCGACGAAGTCATCACGGTTGGCGAATGCACTCTTGCCCGGCGCGAGCGGCGTCTGCACGCGGCTGCGCACATAAGCGTCGGCGTCGGCGGCGTACTGCGGCCCGACCGTCCAGTCGCCATTTTCCTTGGAACCTGCGCTTTTCGCGGCGGCCACGGCATTGGAGACGGCAATGCGGTTCTTCAGTGTGGTAGCGCTGGTGCTCGCGTCCTGGGCGGCGGCGGTGGCGGTGTTCGGGACGATGCCGGCCATGATGCGGTCGCTGAGTTTGCTCGGCAGCGAAAGGCGACGGGAATTGAGCGCCGCCACGTCGCTATGCACGGTACCGTCGCCGGCCTCCGGCGCGGTCACCGAACGGGTGGCCCACAGCGGACGCTGGGCAATGCGTGTGGCCAGGCCGGCCTGTGCAGGCGCGTCGGCTTTGCCGTCGACCTTCGCCTCCGTTTTGCCGCCGGCGACAAGCCCGGTGTTGGCCGGGGCGATTTCGGCGCCTTTGTTTTTCGACAGCTGACGCATGAGCACGTCCTGCAGACCAATACCGCCACCCTCGCGCGACATGCTCACCGACAGTTGCTGGTCGTACATGTCCTGATACTGCCGCGTCGCCGCGGTGTTCATCGGGTTGTCCTTGGCCAGCACTTCGTTGGCCGAACGCATGGCCTTGAGCATCTGGCTGACGAACAGCGACTCGAATTCCTGCGCGACTTTCTTGAGGTTGCCCTCGCTGTCGCGATCACCGGTTTTCATGGCAGTCAGACGGTTGAGGTCGGTATACGCCCCTGAATCACCTGAACCTGCCTTTGAGACAGTCGTACCGCCGCTTGGAATGCTCATTCAGTCTGCCTCTTAAATCACGATCAGGTCGGCTTGCAACGCGCCAGCCTGTTTCAGTGCTTCGAGAATCGCCATCAAGTCGCCTGGCGCTGCGCCCACCTGGTTAACCGCGCGGACAATTTCATCCAGCGTGGTGCCCGGACCGAACTTGAACATCGGGTGCATTTCCTGCTGGGCGTTGATCTTCGAGCGCGGGACCACAGCGGTCTGGCCGTTGGAGAACGCGCCCGGCTGGCTGACCACCGGATCTTCAGTGATGGTCACGGTCAGGCTGCCGTGGGTGACGGCTGCCGGCGAGACCTTGACGTTCTGGCCGATAACGATGGTGCCGGTCCGCGAGTTGATGATGACTTTGGCGGAGGTCTGGCCCGGATCGATTTCCAGGTTTTCCAGCACCGACAGGTAATCAACACGCTGGTTGGGGTCCAGCGGCGCGGTCACCCGCACAGAGCCGCCGTCCAGCGCTTGAGCGACGCCAGGGCCGAGCATGTCGTTGATCTTGTCGACGATGCGCTTGGCGGTGGTGAAGTCGTTGCGATTGAGGTTCAGGGTCAGCGAGTTGCCCTGGTTGAAGCCACTCGGCACGGCACGTTCAACCGATGCGCCGCCCGGGATACGGCCGGAAGACGGAACGTTGACGGTGATCTTCGAACCGTCGCGGCCTTCGGCATCAAAGCCGCCGACCACCAGGTTGCCCTGGGCCACGGCATAGACGTTGCCGTCGATACCCTTCATCGGGGTCATCAACAGGGCACCGCCGCGCAGGCTTTTCGAGTTACCGATGGACGACACGGTGATGTCGATCTGCTGGCCCGGCTTGGCGAACGGCGGCAGGTCGGCGTACACGGCCACGGCCGCGACGTTTTTCAGCTGCACGGTGCCGGAACCCGCCGGCACCTTGATGCCGAACTGCGAGAGCATGTTGTTGAAGGTCTGCAGGGTGAACGGCGTCTGGGTGGTCTGGTCACCCGTGCCGTTGAGCCCCACCACCAGACCGTAACCGATCAACTGGTTGGTCCGTACGCCGGAAATGCTGGCGATGTCCTTCAGGCGCTCGGCGTGGGCGCCCAGTGCGGTGGTGAACAGCAGCGCTGCCGCTATCAGTTGCTTGAACGTGATCATGGCTATCCCGCTATCAGAAAGGGAACAACGGGCTGAGGAAGAATCGGTCGAACCAGCCTGGCTGACTGGAATCGGCAAACGCGCCTGTACCGGAATAAGTGATGCGTGCATCGGCGATACGGGTCGACGACACGGTGTTGTCGGTGGCGATGTCGTCGGCGCGAATCAGGCCGGCGATGCGCACCAGTTCGTCACCGGTGTTCAGGGTCATCCACTTCTCGCCGCGCACCAGCAAAATGCCGTTAGGCATGACGTCAGCCACGGTCACGGTGATCGAGCCGGTCAGGCTGTTGCTCTGCGCGGCCTTGCCGTCGCCCTTGGTGGCGCGGTCGCCGGTGTAGCCGGCGTCCAGGCTGAGATTGCCGCCACCGACCGGGTTGTTGGTGCTGACGCCAGCGCCAAACAGCGAGGTCAGGCCAAGGCTGGTTTTACTGGTCTTGCTGATCCCGGAGCTGGCGGCTTTGCTGGCGGCCATCTTCTCGGAGAGCGTGATGGTGATGATGTCGCCGACGCGATAAGCCTTGCGATCGCCATACAGGTTTTGCTCGAAACCGGCCTGATAAATCGATCCGTTGCTGGCCGCTGAAGGCAGCGGCGTGCGCGGCAACACCGGCGCGTAATAAGGGTCATTGGGTTTGGCCGCAGGCGCAACGCAGCCGGTCAGCAGCGCGATACCGCACACAGGAGCTGCCAACAGGGAAAGCCGCAATACAGAGAGCCGTTTCATGACACTTAAAACCTCGCGGTGTAGCAGGCGTTTTTCAGGCGCCCCTCGTAATTGATCAGGTGTTTCACAGCAGGACATCAGGCGTTTCAAGAGCGGCTTACAGGTTCTGGGTCACGTACTGGAGCATCGAGTCAGCGGTCGAGATCACTTTGGAGTTCATCTCGTAGGCACGCTGGGTGGTGATCATGTTCACCAGTTCTTCGACGGTGCTGACGTTGGAGTTTTCCAGTGTGTTCTGCTTGACCACGCCCAGACCGTTGAGACCCGGAGTACCGACCTGCGGAGCGCCGCTGGAAGCGGTTTCCAGGTACAGGTTGCCGCCCTGGGATTGCAGGCCGGCCGGGTTGATGAAGTCGGCGGTCTGCACGTTGCCGATGATCTGTGGGGTCGCGGTGTTGGCCGAGGTGGTGATCGACACGGTGCCGTCTTCGCCAACGGTGAAGGTCTGCGAGTCTTGCGGCACGACGATCGCCGGCTCCAGCGCGTAGCCGTTGGCGGTCACGATCTGGCCGTTGCTGTCCAGGTGAAACGTACCGTCGCGGGTGTACGCCAAGGTGCCGTCAGGCTGACGGATCTGGAAGAAACCGCGGCCGTTGACCGCCATGTCCAGCGGCTGGTTGGTGGTCTGCAGGCTGCCGGCGGTGAAGTTTTTCTGGGTGCCGACGATGCGCACACCGGTACCCAGTTGCAGGCCCGATGGCAGCTCGCTGTCCTGAGTGGACTGGGCGCCTGGCTGACGCTTGATCTGGTAGAGCAAGTCCTGGAATTCCGCGCGGTCGCTTTTGAAACCGGTGGTCGAAACGTTGGCCAGGTTGTTGGAAATGGTCGTCAGGTTGGTGTCCTGGGCGGCCAGACCGGTTTTAGCAACATAGAGTGCCGGAAGCATGTTTGAATCTCCTCGAGCGCCTGTTTATCGGCGCAAGCTGTCAGTCATTAGCCCATTTGCAAGACGCGAGCCATCGACTCGTCATCCTGCTCGGCGGTCTTCATCATCTTGATGTGCAGTTCGAATTGGCGGGACAGCGCCAGCACCGAAGTCATCTCGTCAACGGCGTTGACGTTGCTGGCCTGCAGAAACCCGGATTCGACCTGCACGTCGGCATCGGCCTGGGCCGGTCTGCCGCTTTTGGTGTGCATCAGACCGTCGGGACCTTTTTCCATGGTGGTCTGGTCGCCCTTGACCAGCTTGATGCGGTCAATCTGGGCCATGACCTGCGGGCTCTCACCCAGCGAACGAACGCTGATGGTGCCGTCGGCGCCGATCTCGATCTGCTGCTGCGGAGGCACGGCAATCGGCCCGCTGTTGCCCATGACCGGCAAACCATTGCCATCACGCAACACGCCGAGGGCGTCGATGTTCATGCTGGAGGTGCGGGTGTAGGCTTCACCGCCGTCGGCTGTCTGCACCGCCATCCAGCCATTGCCTTTGACGGCGACGTCCAGATCACGACCGGTGTCGACCATCGCGCCCTGGCTGAAGTCGGTCCCGGGACGTTCGCTCATGGCGTACGCCCGGGACGGGTTGACCTCGCCGAACACGGGCATTGAGCGCGCCTGCTCGAGGTCGCGCTGAAACCCGTTGGTCGAAACGTTCGCCAGGTTGTTGGCATGGGCCTTTTGGGCGATGGCGTTTTCCGACGCTCCGCTCATGGCCACGTATAGCAACTTGTCCACAGTCTTCCTCCTCCGACAGACGCTTGCCGCCTGTAGCTGTACTGAACAGGTCATAGCAATAATCGAACCAGTTTTTCAGCGGTGATACAAAGCGTTGATTCTTCAATGATTCCGGCCGGATTTGGCGGACTGGGATCCGGTTTGAGCCGCTGCGCGACAGCGGACCGCCGGTTTCCTGCAAATCGACGGCAGCGAGCGCCAGAAAACTCTCCATGGGGTGCGAAACTTGCAGCGTTTTGTGAATTCGCTTCAGTCGCTACGGAAAACTGTTATGGGTCTGCGCACCGCCCTGCTCCTTACATTGATTGCCTGCTCGTTTGCCGCCTGGGCGGCGCCGGCACCTTATTTCCTCTGGCAGGGCGCCCACCGCACGGTCTGCGCCCAGACCAGCCCCGGCGAAGGCTGGACCCGGATCAGCGCCGCATATGTGAAGTCGGATTGCTCGATTTGAGTTGTTTCGTTTGGACCGTGACGGACTGATCGTCTGACACGCCGCCTTCCCGGCTAAAGCCGGTCCTACGTTAGCGTTCACACCCAATCTCACTGATTGCGCACAGCTTTTGTAGGACCGGCTTCAGCCGGGAAGAGGCCGGCTGGGCTGCCGGGATTGATTGTGGGAGTGAGCTTGCTCGCGAAGGCGGTTTGTCTGTGATGAATCAACCGTCCGACACGCCGCCTTCCCGGCTAAAGCCGGTCCTACGTTCGCGTTCACACCCAATCCCACTGACTGCGCACAGCTTTTGTAGGACCGGCTTCAGCCGGGAAGAGGCCGGTGAGGCTGCCGAGGTTCATTCCCGCATCGCGATTTTCGGCGGGCGCGTAATCAAGTCGCGCGTATCAACGTCTGCATCAGTTCCGCCTCCGTCGACAGGGTTTTCGAGTTCGCCTGATACGCCGTCTGCGCCTGGATCAGCTCGACCAGCTCATTGGTCAACGTGACATTGGAGCCCTCCAGCGAGTGCCCGATGACACTGCCCAAGGTGCCGACACCCGGCATGTCGTAATTGGCCACGCCAGAGGCCAGGGTTTCGACCCAGCGCGTGTCGCTCACCGGCTGCAGCCCCTGGTTGTTGGCGAAGCTGGCGAGCATGACCTGACCGACGTTGCGGTGCAGGCCATTGCTGAAGCCGATCATCAGCATGCCGCTCTTGTCGATCGTCAGCTGGTTCGCCTGCCCTGCCGTGTGGCCATCGATCACGATGTTGCTGCTGCCGGTGGCGGCGTTGTGCTGACTGATCTTGTTGAAGTCCATGACAATTCCGTCGGCATTTCCCACGGCGCCATTCGCGCCCCAACGCCCGCCCGGTTTGTTGCCGTCCAGCGGTTTGGCCGGCACCCAGCCTTCGAGGGTCAGGGTGTTGTTGGCGGCGGTCAGCCATTGACTGCCGATCAGCGATTGCAGCGAGCCGCCGGAGTCGAACAGCATGCTCGCCGTCGAGGGCGCCGTGCTGGTCGGGTCCTGCGGGTTGCGCCCGTCAATCAGCGTATGCATCTTCCAGCTGTTGCTGCCGTCTTTGACAAAATACTGGGTCATTTCGTGGCGCATGCCGAGGCTGTCGAACACGCCATAGGTGGACGCCTTGGTGTAGGTGGTGATGTCCGCAGGATTGAAGGTCGGCACGGGCCGCGGCATGAGCGGATCGGCCGGGTCGAGCACCGGCAGGCCGCCGTCCAGCAACGGCAGTGAGATCGGTCCTGGAGACGGCGCGGGGCTGGCGGTCCAACTGCCGTTGACGTTCACCGCCGGGCGCCATGTCTGCAGGGACAACTCGGTGTCGGAAATCATCTTCACCGCCGCCGTCGGGCCGGTGAGCGAAAGCCTCCCCGCCGCAGACACCTGCAAACCGATCTCCAGAGGCGCGGTGCTGGTGGGGTCCAGCGGATTGACGCCGTCGACGAGAATGTACGACGTCCAGTTGTCGTCTTCAGTCTTGACGAAGTACTGCTTGAGCTCGTGATCCGTTGGCGGAACGCCGGCATCCTGAATCAGCCGTCCCGTTACCCGCGTGTAGGTAGTCGGGTCGCCAGGGTCGAAGCGCGGAATGGCGCCAAGTGACGCCGACGCCGCGTTCAGGTTGAGGGTCTGCTCCATCTTGCCCGTGGCCTTGGGCGACATGTCGGCCGCGTCGATCTTCAGATCCGTACGAACGCCGCTGATCACCTCCCCGGCGTCTGTCACCCCGTAGCCTTGCAAGCGGCTGCCGTGGGCGTCGACGACAAAATTCTGCGCATCCTTGATGAACGCCCCGGACCGGCCGTAACTGATGGAACCGGCGTCACTCATGACAAAAAAACCGCTGCCCTGAATGCGCATGTCGAGCGCCCTGCCCTCGCTGGTGATGACCCCGCCGGGCGCAAAATTCTGCGAAACGTTGGCCACTTGCACCCCATCCCCCGAGGCCGTGCGGCTGCCGCCGAGCATAGAGGAGGAATAGACCGCCGAGAACTCGGCGCGAGAGGATTTAAAACCGGAGGTGTGGACGTTGGCGATGTTGTTGCCGGCCACTTCCATGCGCTTGTGCGCTGCGTGCAAACCTGAAACCGCTGTGTTGAATGACATGAACACTCCCTGAGTCGTTGTTCAACGACACGCTCGTCGATGCATCGAGATCGCGGGCAAAGGAATGCAATCGAACGGGCCGCATAAACGGCGCCGCTCAATGGCATTTATTTGTCAGCGAACTTGATTCTCGCAAAGACGAAAGTAGGAAGTTTCCAGTTGTAGAGTGGGATGGCTCTCGATATTTCCGTCAAAAAAAACCATAAAAAAAGCCCCTCAGAGAGGGGCTTCGTTGACCGTGTCCAGCGACCGTTATCAGGTCATCTGAATGATGGTCTGCATGATGGTGCTCTGGGTCGAAATGGTCTTGGCGTTTGCCTGGTAGTTGCTTTGCGCCTTGATCAGGTTGACCAGCTCACCGGTCAGGTCGACGTTGGATTCTTCCAGCGCCTGCCCGGTCAAGTAACCCAGCGTACCCGACTGTGGAGCGCCCGTGACCGGGATGCCCGACGAAGCCGATTCGCGCCAGTTGGTGCCGCCCGCCGGGGACAGGCCCTGAACGTTGGCGAAGTTGGTCAGCGACACCTGACCGATCACCTTGGACTGACCGTTGGTGTAGGTCGCGAACATGTTGCCGGTGGCGTCGATGTTCATGGCCGTGATCTGGCCGGTGGCGTAACCGTCCTGGGTCTTGCTGATCGCACCCGACACGGCGTTGGTCTGGGTGGTCGCCAGCATGTTGAGCTTGATCCCGCCCGCGTTCGCGGCCGCACCATTGCTCGCCCAGGTGGTGGTGCTGCCAACAGTTGTCTTGGCGGCCGGCACCCAGTTGTTGATGGAGAAAACACCGTCCGTACCAATGCTCACGTTGGGCGAGTTGGTGGTGTCCGGACTGCCGGTACCGCTGGTGATCAAGCCACCCGACGAATCGAAGGTCACTGCGGTCGCGTCAGCGGTAGTGGACGTTGGATCGTTGATGCTGCGGCCATCGACCAGGCTGTACATGGTCCAGGTATTGGTGCCCGTCTTCGCGAAATACTGGTCGAGGGTGTGCTGGTTACCCTGACTGTCATACATCGGCGTGCTGTAGGTCGTGGTGTAGCTGCTGGTGTCCGACGGCGAAAATGTCGACACCGTCGGCACGGTCGACGAGGAGTTGAGGTTGGAGGCGACGGTGATCAAACTGGTGCTTTTCGGCGCCAGGTTCGACGAATCGACGCGCAGGTTGCTCAGCACGCCCGTGGCGACATTGCCCTGACCGTCGACGCTGTAGCCCTGCAGATTGTTGCCCGATTCGTTGACGATGTAGCCATCGGAATCGGTGTGAAATGCACCGGCGCGGGTGTAGAGCTTCTCGCCGTTGTTGCTCATCATGAAGAAGCCGTTGCCGTTGATCGCCAGGTCCAGGCTGCGACCGGTCCCGGTGTTCAGCGTGCCCTGGGTGAACTGCTGAGAAACGGCGGCGGTGGTGACGCCACTGCCGGTGTTGGTGCTACCGGAGGTGCCGCGAATCGATTGGGCGTACTGGTCAGCAAACTCCGCACGGGAAGATTTGAAACCGGTGGTCGCGACGTTGGCAATGTTGTTGCCGGTGACGTCCAGACTTTTGTTTGCGGCGTAGAGCCCACTAAGACCAACATTGAAAGACATGATTAACTCCTGCGCCGTCTAGTCGGCTCTAAATTCCGATTTGCTTGATTTTTGCCAGTGCCACCTGGGTGCCGCCGGCGAGGTTCAACGTCATGTCAGAGCCCGTTGTGCCCATGGTCACGCTGTTCACTGTCGCCGGCAGATAGGTGCTCAGCTGAGTGGCGGTGCCGTTGAGGCTGCCGTTGGCGACGAAACTGTAATTGCCCGCTGCCACCGCTGCGCCGCTGTCATCCGTGCCATCCCAGCTAAAGGAGGTGGTACCGGACGCTTGAGTGCCCAGGTCGATGGTGCGCACGACGTTGGTACCGGTGCTGTCGTAGACCTTCACCGTGGTGTCGGTGCTGGACGATGGCAGCACCACCGAACCTGTCATCGCCTTGCTGGTGTCGACGTAAGTAGAACCGGCGTCCACGGTCACCGAGCGGCCAACCAGGGACGAGGCCTGCAACGCCTGGGACGACTGATACATGGTGCTGATCGAGTCGACCGAGGTGCTCAGGTTCTGCATGGTTTCCAGGCTGCTGAACTGAGCCAGCTGGGCCACGAACTCGCTGTTGTCCTGGGGATCGAGCGGGTTCTGGTTCTGCATTTGCGTCACGAGCAATTGCAGGAATGAATCCTTACCCAGGGAACTTGAGCCGGTGAGGCTGCTGGTGTCGGTGCTGGATTTGGTGCTAGTGCCTGTGGTCCCGGGGGTCGTGCTTTGCAGCCCTTTTAGGAACGTCGAGGTAGCGTCTGTGCTTGAGACCGTCATGGATTTCGCCCTTTATCACTGACCCAGGGTCAGGACCTTCTGCATCATTGTTTTCGCGGTGTTCATGATTTCCGCGTTGGTCTGGAACGAACGACTGGCCGAGATCATGTCGGCCATCTCGTTGACGACGTTGACGTTCGGGTAATAGACGTAGCCGTTTTTGTCAGCCGAGGGGTGGTTTGGCTCGTAACGTGCTTCGAGGTTTGAGGCGTCTTCGATGATGCCGGAAACCTGTACGCCGGTCCCGGCCTGGCCCTGGTCTTCGAACAGCGAGGCGCTGCCGCCGGATTCCTGACCCTGGAAGACCGTGGCGAACACCGGATGGCGGGCGCGGTAGGTCTTGTCCATGCTGGAGGACACGGTTTCGGCGTTGGCGATGTTGCTGGCCACGGTGTTGAGACGAGTGTTCTGGGCACTCATGCCGCTACCGGCAATATTGAAAACACTGGACAGGGACATGGATTACTCTCCGCGCAGGGCTGCAACGAGCCCTTTGAATTTGCTGTTGAGCAAGGTGAAGCTGGCCTGAAAACCGATGGCGTTTTCGGCGTAGTTGGCATTTTCGACTTGGGAGTCGACGGTGTTCTGATCCAGCGACGGCTGCGACGGGGTGCGGTAGAGCAGGCTGGCTTCGCCATCGCTCATGCCTTCGGCTTCGATGTGACGGCTGTTGGTCATGTCGAGGGCGAAGTGGCCGTTTTTGCTTTTGTCGCTTTCGGCGGCCAGGACTTTGGAGAAGTCGAGGTCACGGGCCTTGTAGTTGGGGGTGTCGGCGTTGGTGATGTTGTTGGCCAGCACTTCAGCACGCTGGGCGCGGAAGTTGAGCGCTTTTTCGTGGATGCCGAGGGCGTTTTCAAAACTGATGCTCATGTCGGGACCTTTGAGGGCTGACCAGATGTACGTGCAGGAGTTATAGCAAGGTGCGTGCCACTTGCTGAAAGTGCCGTTTTTAGCGGGCTGCAGGGGTGTTGGTGTTGGGGGATGACAGAAAAGCGGCAAGGGATTTCCGCTCGATGGGAGGAAAGCGGCAAGGGCGGTGCCGTTTTTTTGCCGTTGCCGACGCTACCGCTTTCAAAAGCCGGAGTCGGCGTCTGCATTGTGTACATCCCTCGCTACTCGGCGACGCTGATGTTTTGGGCTCGGCCTAACGGCCTCGGTTTCGCCTTCGGCGAGTTACTTGGAAAAGCACCCCAAGTAACCAAGGGTGCTTGCTCCTGGCTTGGCCCTTCGTTCCTCAGGGTTCCCTCACTCCGACGACGCTCCGTGGGCCCGCGCCGAACGGGCATCCATGCCCTGACGGCGCTCTCGCGGCATCCATGCCGCTCGGCCCACTGCGCGTCGTCTGCGTTCAGCCTGCACCCAAGTCGCGTTCTGCGGTGTTTGAGCTTTTTGCGTACGAAGATCAACAGCTTCCCGGCTGAAGCCGGTCCTACTAATACACCGCGTGCAGTCAGTGATGATCGTTCCCACGCTCCGCGTGGGAATGCCGCTCCGGACGCTCCGCGTCCCGCAGACGACGCACATTCAGGCCGTGGAAGTGACGCAAAGCGTCACGGGATGCATACCCACGCGGAGCGTGGGAACGATCAGATATCTCTGACACGGCGCGCACGTCGTAGGACCGGCTTTAGCCGGGAAGCTGTTGATCTGTTTTAAAGCGCTTTTGATCTTCTTACACAAAAGGCTCAAACACCGCAAAACGCGACTTGGGTGCAGGCTGAACGCAGGTCTCGCGCAGTGGGCCGAGCCGCAGGGATGCGGCGAGAGCGCCGTCAGGACATGGATGTCCGTTCGGCGCGGGCCCACGGAGCGAGACCGGAGTGAGGGTATTCCGACGGAGGAGGAACCCAACCAGGAGCAAGCACCCTTGGTTACTTGGGGATGGTGCGACTTTCGACTTTTCCAAGTAACTCGCCGAAGGCGAAATATCTGCCGTGAGGCAGATGCTCTTGACCTTGGCGTAATAAGCCGCACCGCGCACTCGGGGACAGATTGATTTACGGTGAAGCGCTGTAAATAAATCAGTCCCCTTAAAAATGAAGCGCTGTAAATAAATCAGTCCCCTTAAAAATGAAGATCAAAGGCTTCCCGGCTGAAGCCGGTCCTACTAACACACCGCGTGCAGTCAGTGATGATCGTTCCCACGCTCCGCGTGGGAATGCCGCTCCGGACGCTCCGCGTCCCGCAGACGACGCACATTCAGGCCGTGGAAGTGACGCAGAGCGTCACGGGATGCATACCCACGCGGAGCGTGGGAACGATCAGATATCTCTGACACGGCGCGCACGTCGTAGGACCGGCTTCAGCCGGGAAGCCTTTGATCTGCTTCTGATCTGCTTCTGATCTGCTTCTGATCTGCTTTTGATCTTGATCTTCATACGCAAAAGGCTCAAACACCGCAAAACGCGACTTGGGTGCAGGCTGAACGGAGGTTTCGCGCAGTGGGCCGAGCCGCATGGATGCGGCGAGAGCGCCGTCAGGACATGGATGTCCGTTCGGCGCGGGCCCACGGAGCGGGACCGGAGTGAGGGCACTCCGACGAAGGAGGAGCCCAACCAGGAGCAAGCACCCTTGGTTACTTGGGGATGGTGCGACTTTCGACTTTTCCAAGTAACTCGCCGAAGGCGAAATATCTGCCGTTAGGCAGATGACCTACAGCGCCAACACAAAACAAAAAACCCCGCCTAAGCGGGGTTCTCATCAAATCAAAAGCGCAGCCAATCACTTGGCCTGATAAATAATGCCGGGACTGCACTGCACCATCTGATAGTGATCCGGCAACCCGTTCAACGCCTCAGACGCCCCAAGGAACAAATACCCCCCCGGCTTCAACGTCGAATGAATCCGCAACAGAATGTCCTTCTTCACATCCGCCGAAAAATAAATCAGCACGTTCCGACAGAACACGATATCGAACTTGCCCAACGCCGCATAACTGTCCAACAAATTGAACGAACGGAACTCCACACGGCTCTTGATCGGCGCCTTCACCGTCCAGCGCCCTGGCGTCTTCTGATCGAAAAAACGCTGCAGACGGTCCGGCGACAAACCCCGGCCGATGGCCAGACTGTCGTACTCACCCGTCTTGCAATTGTTCAACATCAAACCCGACAAATCCGTCGCCACAATCTGCACACCCGACTTCAACTGCCCCGGGTTACTGCGCTCGAACTCATCGATAGACATCGACAGCGAATACGGTTCCTGCCCCGAAGAACAGGCCGCCGACCAGATGCGCAAACGCTGGTTGGGGCTGGCCTTCATCGCCTCCGGCAAGACCTTGTTCTTCAGCACCTCGAAGGGGTACGTATCGCGAAACCACAACGTCTCGTTGGTCGTCATCGCATCGACCACCTGCTCGCGCAAGCCACTGCGCGGCTGGGTCTGGATACGCTGGATCAGCTCGCCCAACGACTTGATGGACTGCTGCTCCATCAACTTGTTGAGGCGGCTGGAGACCAGATACTGTTTATTTTCACCCAGCAAAATGCCACAGGCTTTTTCCAGGAATACCCGGAACTGATCAAAATCCAAATTACCTGTAGACATGCCGCCCCTCAAATCATGTGAACAGCAAGGAGGAAAATCCCTCCTCAGCTGATATCCGCCGCCTTGATACGATCCACTACCCTCGCCGCCAGATCATCCGGCCGGAACTTGGCCAGGAAATCATCAGCGCCGACCTTCTTGACCATCGCCTGGTTGAACACGCCCGACAGCGAGGTGTGCAACACGATATGCAGCTTCTGCATGCGCGGGTCGCTGCGAATCTCCGCAGTGAGGGTATAGCCATCCATCTCCGGCATTTCAATGTCGGAAATCATCATCAGGAATTCTTCTTCGGGCTTTTTGCCCTCTTCCACCAGTTTGCGCAGGTAATCGAGTGCCTGACGACCGTCATTCAACGCCGTGACTTCCACGCCGACGGTTTGCAGGCAACGCGTCACCTGTTTGCGCGCCACGGAAGAATCATCGACCGTCAACACGCGCAAGGACAACGCCTTGTGCTGCACCTCCGCCGTGACCACGCCGACCGAGATGTTCTCGGAGACCGGCGCCACTTCGGCGAGGATCTTCTCGACGTCGATGATCTCCACCAACTGATTGTCGAGACGCGTCACCGCCGTGAGGTAGTGATCGCGGCCCGTGCCCTTGGGTGGCGGATGAATGTCTTCCCAGTTCATGTTGACGATGCGTTCCACCGCATGCACCAGGAAGCCCTGAATCTTGGTGTTGTACTCCGTGATGATCACGAATGAATTGGCAATGTCAGACAGCGGCTTGCCGCCGGTCGCCAATGCCAGATCGAGGATCGGGATGGTCCCGCCACGAATGTTTGCCACTCCGCGCACAATCGGACTGGATTTGGGCATGTGGGTAAGTTTCGGGCACTGAAGCACCTCTTTTACCTTGAACACGTTGATCCCATACAACTGCTTGCCGTCCAACCGGAACAGCAACAGTTCAAGGCGGTTCTGCCCTACCAGTTGAGTGCGCTGGTTTACTGAATCCATCACACCAGCCATGCACCACTCCTCCCAAAACGACCAATTGCGCTACCGGATCGGTAAGCGGCACGGGCCTTGCTATTTACTCATCATGAACACACAAACGACAGTATCCCGACGCCCGGCACCCGCAACCCGCAGCTTTCTCTGCGTGCTGGTCGCGCTGTGTCTGTTGTGTGCTGCCAGCCTGAGCCGCGCAGACAACATGACCCTGCCTGAAACACTTATCGGCGTGACCCAGGGCTTTCTTGAATTCACAGTTGAAGACTACATGTCGACCAACCAAACCGCCGGCCGCTACGAGATCGAAGTCAAGCAACTGGATCCGCGTCTGCGTATGCCGCTGTGTGACAAGGATTTGACAGCATCACTGGAAAGCCCGGCCCAGCCCATCGGCCGCGTCACCGTGAAGATACGCTGCGAAGGCACCTCGCCGTGGACGGTGTTCGTGCCGGCCCAGGTCCATCTTTACCGCAATGTGGTCACGGCCGTGCGGCCAATGAAGCGCGACGCGATCGTGACTGAAAACGATGTGGCGCTGCGCGAACGTGACGTGAGCCTGCTGGGGCAAGGCTTCCTGGATTCAGTCGATCAGGCAGTCGGGCAGAAAGTTGTCCGACCAACGGTCATCGACCAGATCCTGACGCCCGTCCATCTCGACCAACCGCAAATGGTCCACAAGGGCGATCAGGTCGTCATCAGCGCGCGCAGCGGCTCAATGAGCGTGCGCATGCCGGGCGAGGCGTTGTCCGACGGCGGTTTCAACGAGCAAATACGGGTGAAGAACCTCAATTCGCAACGGGTGATCAAGGCCAACATCGTTGCGCCCGGGCAAGTTGAGGTTGCTATGTAACTCACATGTGAAGGTAAGACCTCTGGCGCTGCGCTTGCGCTTTTCCTACACTCGGAACCCCAGTGCTCCGCGCGACGTCCATTCGAGACTGTTTTCGCGCGAGCCCTAAAGTTATTCCGGGTATGGCCGAAACCAAGGCAAGCGTCCTAGAACCCAGAGGTTTTTCAATCATGGTCATCGACTTCAATCGTTTGAATAGCTCCACTCCCGTTGGCGGTACAACACGTACTGCCAGCACCAAGGAAGCCAGCAAAACCGAAGCTACGGCAGCGGTCAGCGGCACCTCGAGCGTGCCCGGCAGTGGTGAGGCAGTACATTTGAGCAGCGAAGCTCAACAGTTGCAGAAGATCAGTGATTCGTTGCGTGATCAGCCTGTCGTCAACAGCGCCCGTGTGGCTGAGTTGAAGCAGGCGGTCGCCGACGGCAGCTATAAGGTCGACAGCAATCGTGTTGCTAGCAAACTGCTTAACTTCGAAGCCCAGCGCTAGCCCCAGGTCTGCGCGAGGGGCTTCTGGACGCTTAAACACCAGGGCATGCGATGCAAGACACTACATTGCTTCAACTGATCACGGACGACATTGCGCCAACCCGGCATCTGCTGGACATCCTGAAGGCCGAGTCAGTGGCGCTTCACGGGCGCAATATGGTCGAGATGGAACACATCCTGGCGCAGAAACAGGCGCTGGTGATCGTGCTCGAGCAGCATGGACGCCGACGTACCCAGCTGATGACCAGCCTGGGTCTGCCCGCCAATCGTGCGGGACTCGAAGAAGTGGCCAAACATTCGTCAGTGGGTGAAGCCCTGTTAACCGCAGGTGATGAACTCAGCACACTGATGAGTGAATGCCAGGCCGCCAACGAACAGAACGGCAGCCTTATCCAGCTCCAGCAACTCACCACGGCACAGCAGTTGAGGATTCTCAACGGCGGCGATACCCCGACGCTGTATGACAGCCGCGGTTCGACGTCGGGCAAGGCCAGGCCACGTCCGCTCAGCCAGGCGTAAGTTCTTGTATCAAGGTGCGCACCGTGATGGCAATATGCCGCACGCTGAACGCTGCCGTTATTTGCCTGGAGATGGATAGACCGTGAATGCCTCAAGCGCGGAAGATGTTCCGCAGCCCCCGAAGGTACTGACCACCCCGTTGGAAATCGCCGCCAATCTGCGGCTGCTGATGGAAAGTCATGACCCGTTGATCATCACGTTTCACGAGCGCACCCAGCGGTTTCAGAGCTACGTGATCGACGTCAATCGCGACACCAACGAGATGATTTTCGACGAGATGATCCCCCGTGACGGTGAGCGTTTCCTCGCCAGCGGTGAGCCCTTCCGGGTAGAAGGCTTTCACGACGGCGTGCGCATCGCCTGGGAAAGCAAAGACCAACTGACCGTCATTGCAGAGCCGCGCAGCTATCGCGGGCCTCTGCCTCAAGAAGTCGTTTATCACCAGCGCCGCAACGCGTTCCGCGCGGCGCTCAAGCTCGCGTCCCTGATCGATGTCGAGATCGGTGGCGACCGGCTTAAATTCCCGTTGCGCGGCAAGCTGCTGGATGTCTCTGCCACCGGCTGCAAGCTACGGTTTGAAGGCGATGTCTCGGAGCGCATGCAGTTGGGTCAGGTCTATGAGCGGTTCATCGCTTCCCTGCCCTTCGGCAACATGACCACCCCGGTGGAACTGCGCCATCTGCACTTCGAAGAAAGAATCAACACTACATTCGCCGGTGTGCGCTTTCACAACATGAGTGGATTGGTGCAGCGCCAGGTCGAGCGTTTTGTGTATCAACTGCAACGCGAAGCGCGACGCTTCGACAAAGACGACGATTTCTGATCGTTGGTGGTGACCCGGCTGGCGCGTTTCATGGCGCGCTGGCGGGTGGCTTGATCAGCCACTATCGCTTACCCAAGGCGCACATCAAACAGCGTTCTTCTCTTCAATCGCCCCACAACTCCCCTCCCGCTCCCGCCTCCGAATCAGCTTTTCGCCCCTCAAAATGCGAGCTTCATCACGCCACCTGTAGGACGCTTCACCGCGTCAGCGTGGGACGCGTCTTGAAATAACCTGTACCACTTTCAAGCCCCCGACCCTGTGTTAATTTCGCCGCTCAAACGCACCGGAGCATGGACGCTCATCGCGGCCACACCTCAGGGAAGTTTCGTCATGCGCCCCATCATTGTTCTCAACGACCCCACCCTCAAAGGCGGTCGAGTCATCCAAGGCTCGCCCTCCACCTTCCTGCACGGTCTCGAAGTCGCCCGCCACGGCGACGGCGTGCTCTGCTTTCACGGCCCCTGTGCCATCGCCGAAGGGGATGAAACCTGCCTCGTCGATGACCGGCCCATTGCCCGCGAGGGGGACCGCCTTCTGTGCGGCGACACCCTTGTGGCGACCCACGATGACTGCTTCATCCTGTAGGGGGCGTCATGAACGCATTCATCAAGCGACTGTTCGGCAAACATGTCGAGCTGCCACCGCCTCCTGCCCCTCAACATTACGTCCGGCCGAAGCGGAACATGTACGACCGGCTCGCCGAGAAACGGCTGGCACACGAAGCCGCCCAGCGCCTGCTGGACCGGGCCAAGCCTCGAGGTGATTTCTGCGCGCAGAGCGTCAGCGTCGAGGACCTCTGGCTCCGATTGCCCGGGCATTCCCTGGATCAGCGGTTACCTGTCCAGGACATACCCAGGCACGCGAACGCGCTGAGCCACGATTCAAGGCTGATGGCTGCCGATGGCTCGCGCCGACTGTTGCGGCGGATCGAGATCGAAGCGATTCCCCTGCCATCGATCAACCCACTCGCCCGCGCCCTCGAACTGCTCCAGGCAACGCTGACCCAGTGTCCGCTGCTAGACCGAGTCGCGGACTGGACGCAGATTGAAGTGCATCTGTTCCCGCCGTCCCATGTCGATCCACTGATCTGGTTTGAAACCGTGGTGAGTGTGTGGCCCCAGGTGTGGCTGCCCGGCGGCGGTTTCCGCATCGCCGTCGATGCACCGGGACCGTGGCTCGCCGAATTGCTGTCCAGCAACCTGAGCATGCCCAAGCATCTGTGCCTGAGCATCGACAGCTGGGCCACTCTGCCGGCCAACGCACACGCTGCGGATCCGGCGCCCTTGGGTGAGGTGGTATCCCTCGTTTCACTCAAGCGGGACGCGCGGACCGATACCCCGAATACCGTCCCCGAGCAGACCTTCAATCAGCACGTTCAGGCCCCGTCGCTGTGCGGCCAGGTCGGGACCGTTGCTGCCGAATGGACGCGGATGGCCCTAGGCTGCCTGGCGGCCCGCGCCTCCTCCGTCCACCCCCGATGGGTGCTTGATCTCACCGACAGCGATTCGAGCAGCGGATTGATCATCGCTGAATCTAGCGCTGTGCCCACTGCCCCGACAGGAAGTCCGACATGACCTTCGCCATAAACTCCCCCTTCACCCTCGCTGGCATCAGCCAGGAACGACGTCTACTGGAATTGAAGACACCGCTGACCGAGCCGCTGCTTGCCGTGCGCGTCCACGGCGTCGAGCGACTCGGCCGGATACCGCGCTACTGCGTGGACGTCGTCAGCGAATCGACACGCATCGATCCCAATCAACTGATCGGCGAGCCGGTGCGTCTCGCCATCAAGCTGGCCGACGGCAGCCACCGCTACAAACACGGCTTCGTGGGCAGCGTGCGGTACCTCGGCAGCGACGGCAGTTTGCAGGACTGGCAGCTCGAATTCGCGCCGTGGTTCAGCCTGCTGGAATACCGCCAGGACTGCCGCATCTGGCAAGACATGACGTTGATCGACATTTTCACCGAGGTATTCCGGGGGCATCCCCAGGCGCAGGGCCGTTACGAATTCAATTTGCGTCACGCGCATGCGCCGCTGTCCTACGTCACCCAGTTCAATGAGAGCGACGCCCACTTTGTGCAGCGCTGGTGCGAGCACGCGGGCATTTATTGGTACGTCGTTCATGAGGCTGACCAGCACAGGATCGTGTTCGTCGACAGCGTCCTTGACCTGCCGGCGCTGGAGCCGCAAGCGCTGCCTTTTCACACCCAGACGGCCGCGCTGGATCACGACAGCATCGTGGAGTGGAGTCAGGCCGACACGCTGCTCAATGGCCACGTTCTGTGGAGCAGCAACAATTACCGGGCGCACCGCCAGCCGCTCTCTGTCCGCTCCATGGGCCTTAATCCGCCCGGGGCGGCGAAGACGCTGGAACGCTATGAATACCGAGGCCAATACGCGTGGCACAGCGAGGACGACGGCAACTGGCAGACACGGGTGCAGATCGAGCAGGTGGAGTCCGCAGCGCGGCGCATCACCGGGCAAGGCGGCGTCCGGCACATGCTTCCGGGTCATGGGTTCGAGCTGCGAGGGCACCCGTTGTACGACAATGGCCCGCGCGACCGCCGGGCGTTCATGCTGATCGCTGTCGAGTTCTTCGCGCAAAGCAACCTGCCCGTTGCACTGACACTTCGCGAGCGGCCCGGCAGCCTGCAATCGCGGCTGAGAGGTCTCGGCGCCGACAAACCGTCCGAGAATGGCGAAGGCTTCTATTGCAACTCGTTTGAGCCTCAACGCCAGGACGTCCCGTACCGCAGCGCCTTCGAACACCAAAAGCCTGCTAACCCCGGGCCGCAGACCGCCGTCGTCGTGGCGCCCAATGGTGGGCCTGTGCAAACCGACGCGCTGAATCGGGTGTGCGTGCGCTTTCACTGGGACCGCCTCAGAGCACCGGAAAAAGCGCCCAGTTGCTGGCTGCGCATGCTGCAAAACAGCAGCGGCGCCGGTTGGGGCAGCGTCTACGTACCGCGCGCAGGCGAAGAAGTGGTGGTCACCTTCCTCGACAACGACATCGACCGCCCGCTGATCCTCGGCCAGGTCTACGGCGGCGACAAACCGGCGTGGCATTCCACGGGCCGGATGAGCGGCTACAAAAGTCAGGAAATCGGCGGGTTGGGTTACAACCAATGGGTCATGGACGACACCACCGCGCAATTGCGCACACAGATCCACAGCAGCCACGGCCACACCCAGCTGAACCCCGGCTGCCTGGTCGATCAACAGGGCAATGACCGAGGCGCGTGGCGCGGTGACGGGTTTGAATTGCGCACCGAAGCCTCCGGCGCCATTCGCGCGCCGCAGGGCTTGTACCTCAGCACCTGGCGCCGGACCAAGGCACAAAGTGGGCATCTGGACAGCAGCGAAGCCGGTCAGCAGTTGAGCGACGCCCTGCAGCGCATGGCGGCGCTGTCCGAGCAGGCCGGTCAGCACAATGCACTGGCGCTGGACGAAGGCGTCGACAATCTGAACCGCCTGCATCAGGCCGCGACGCACTCGCACCGCCAGGGCAATGAGACATCTCAGGGCTATAACGCGCCGCTGATCGTCGCTTCGGCGCCTGCCGACATCGCCGCTGTCACGCCCGAGAACATCCAGCTGCACAGCGGGCGCCACACCAGCCTCTCCAGCGGCGAAGACATCAACCTCGCCAGTGCACGCTCGCTGCTGGTCAGCGTGGGTCGCAGCATCAGCCTGTTTGCCCGCGACGCCGGGGCGAAACTGTTCGCGGCGAAGGGCAAGGTGGAGATTCAGGCCCAGGACGACGCCATCGAACTGACCGCCAAAGATAGCGTGCGCATCACCTCCACGGCGCGAACCATCGAGATCGCTGCCCAGGAGGAGATTCTGCTGACCTGCGGCGGTGCCTTCATCCGCCTCAAGAACGGCGATATCCAGATTCACGCCCCCGGCACCATCGACATCAAGGCGGCGAAGAAAAACATCGGCGGCGCCAGCCGGATGGACCGCGAACAGACGCCATGGCCACAAAGCACGGCGGGCCAGACGCTGACCTTGCTGGCCGCGCAAAGCAGCGCCGCCAGTCACCAGCCGTGGACCGGCATGCCTTATACGGTGTTCGCCGACGGGGTTGAGATTGAAAAGGGCGTGATGTCGAGCGACGGGAAAATCAGCGTCGAGCACCGCGTATCGCGCTCGCGCTACCGCGTCGAACTGGCCAACGGCGCCAGCTATGACATCCCGGTCAGCGGCGATTACCTCGGCGATCAGGACAACGGCGCCCGCGCCAACCGCGGCCTGCACCGCCACCAACACAGCCTGACGCCCGGTTCGGGCGAAGCACCCAGCCAGTACCGCGAAGACTACGACCGCCTCAACGACCCGGACACGGAAGCCTGAAGATGAACACACCCAGCATCACCTGCCCCATCGCCACCCGCCAGACCTCATCGGCCGTCATGAACCAGCGCTGGATGGTCGAGTGCAGCGAGTATTCGCCAAAGCCTGCGACGTTCGAGCCGCTGGTGAATGGTGAGCGAGCGTTTGGCGCGGTTCACGACGCGATCATGGCGGCAAAACATTCGGTGGAGATCATCTGCTGGGGGTTTCAGCCTTCGATGTATTTCAAGCGCGGCGGTGGTCAGGCGCAGTGCATCGGCGAACTGCTGGTCAATAAAGCCTCCCTTGGCGTGAAGGTGCGCGTGCTGTGCTGGTCAGACAGCGCGCACCTCACTGCGATGTTCGCGGAGAACATGACACCAGGCCGCAATGTGGCCTCTGTTGTATCGCACGCCGGCGACTGGCGCTCCGATTGGCAGAAGGCGTTTGACTGGGAATGGTACCGCCGCGCATCAGAGCCTTACACCGAAGCCAGTTCGCCGCTGGACAGGTTGTTTCCGGCACTCAAGCCATTCCGATTGAAGGCCTTACTGGCGAAAGAAGTGTTCAGCCTCGGCGCGAAGCCATTCGAAAACATCGAGTTTGCGGTCCGCGACCTGGGGCTGGCCGACCGAGCCGAGATTGCCTATCAAATATGGACGCGCTCCCGGGAGCAAGGCGCGGCAGAACTTGAGGCGGCCGGCAAGGCAGCGGCGATGTCGGTGATCCCCACTCATCACCAGAAAATGGTGCTGGTGGACTACGAGCACGCTGACCGGGCGGTCGGTTTTGTCATGGGCCACAACATGCTCGACCCCTATTGGGACCGCGATGACCACGCCCATGCTCGTGCCGATGACCTGTACGGGCGCAACGGCTCCACGCCACGCCAGGACATCTCAAGCCGCGTCACCGGCCCGGTCCTGCAAGACCTGAATGCCAACTTCACCCAGGCCTGGCTGAAGGCGACCGGCATTGACCTGCAGACCGCCCGCGAGCCCCTCGCCGCCCACCTGAAACCGCGCAAAGGCTTTGGGCCGCCGATGATGGCGCAAGTGCTGCGCACCCAGACCGAGGCAGGGAAACGCGACATCCGGACGATGTACCTGCAAGCGGTCAAGAACGCGACCCAGTTCATCTACATCGAGAACCAGTACTTCCGCTGGAAGCCGTTCGCCGACGCCGTTGTCGACATCGCGCGGCGCCATGCCGAAGGCGGCCGCGATCCCGGCGAACATGGCTACCTGCACCTGTTCGTCGTCACCAACTCCTCCGACGAAGGCATGGCTGACGGCGCACTCGGGACCTTTCGCATGCTCCGGCAGTTGGGCCGCAGTGAAGTCATGCCCTCCGTGGAGCGTTTGGAACACGATGATTACTGGCAAGCGAAGCTCGATGCGCTGCACGAGGAGTACATTGCCGCGCAAGTCAAACTGGCCGCCTACTACAACCGTGTGGACGCGATGGGCAGGCTTGATGGACCCATCGAACGGTTGGAAATCGAACGCGATGAACTGGCCAGACAGTACGCAGAACTAAAAAGGCAGCTCAAGAGCGAGAAAAGCGCACCCATCACTCCGACTGATGTGCCTGGTTTAAAAGTCCACATCTGCACACTTGTTGCGCCAGACTCTCCGCCCGATAACTGGCTGGAAGTGTATATCCACAGCAAGTTGATGATTATTGATGACGTGTTTACCACGTTGGGCTCGGCGAATATCAATGAGCGAAGTATGAGTTCGGACAGCGAGTTGAATATATGTGTCGAGGATCCTGCGGTGGCGAAGCCGTTGAGGCGGCAGTTGTGGGGATTGCATACGGGGGGCAACAGCTCGAGTGAGGACATATCAACGGAATTCCAGACATGGAGTGATGTGCTGACTGAAAACAGTGACCGTCGAGACCCGATGAGTCAAGCCAAACTACGGACACCCGCTTGTTCGCTCGTGGAATTCTTACGACTCAGCCCGAGCCGCAAAAATGTTGACTAAATGCAATTTTTATCGGAGCTCATTGTTCGCACTTATTTTATCCTTAGCTGGTTGTGATTATGGAGACAAACCAATGACATCATTTGTTCCAGAAAAAGCAGATTGGGAAGTCGCGTTCAAACGATTAGAGTTTGAATGTATTCATGAAAAAGATCGTCTGCCTCCACTGGACCCAGCTGCACATCGCCTATATCAATATGGATTACACCTATCGCAACTTTCCGGGCCAAAGGATTTCGATCAGACGGCGCGCTACTATCGGATCGCCGCCGCGCATGATCACTATCGTGCTGCGACAAACTTGCAAGCGCTGCTATCACAGGGCCTAACAAACGCCCCGCGCCCCGCGAAAGAGACTATTGATTTGGTAGAAGATTTGATTAACCGCGGCATCCCAGGAGCTTACTATGATATGGGTCACTATCTTGAACTCGGATATGGTGTCAGGCAGGATGCTGAAGCAGCTCGCTACTATTTCAGACGCGCGGCTGACTATGGAAATCCGGAGGCTCAATATTACGTAGCTAATTTATTGGCGAAGACTGGTAAAGCTGAAGCCATCCCACTTGCCATGATGCGCTGCTCCATGGAACAGGGACATCGCGAGGCGGCGCTGAGATACGGCGTATCGAGAAAGAATGAAGGTCTATTCATTGAAGCTCTTGAAGCTTATCAATCAGCATCTGAATTCGGAAATCCCGCTGGAGCGCGCAGGCTTAGAGAGGCATTTAACTACAGCAAGACAAGCAACGAAACCTATTACTTAGCAGCCGATATTGATAGCGAAAGATCACGACGATATAGCCTTATAACTAACTTTTTGAATAAATACGAACACCTCGGCGCCAAAGTCCCGGACATCGACCAGATCGTACCCCTCCCCCCCGCCAAACTCCCCGAGTGGGACGAAACATTCGAATGGAAGCGCAAGCGCGACGCCGCCGTACCTCCATCCCCCCCCAGTAAGGAACTGATCGCGCGAATGTGCGAGGAGAAAGACCTTGATCCAGCAACAGGTTGGCCGTTGAGCGGATTGAGGTGATAGCACTCGGCGCAGATTGTAGGTTACATGGAGATCAACTGTAGGAGCGACCGGGGTGGCGCTCCACCTTGCCCACGAATTGGGGTGGGTCAGACAAAATCCATTTCGCAGACAGATCGCCTTCGCGAGCAAGCTCACTCCTACAGTGGCTTGTGTCGGCCAAGGTTTGAGGGTGTGACACAGAACCTGTGGGAGCGCCACCCCGGTCGCTCCCGCAGAGTTCTACGGCGCAGCGCAAAAAGCGGATGGCAGCAAGATCAAAAAGATCGGCAAGCCTCCATCACAAAGGCCGATCCACCCCAACATCCCGCCGCACTTCGGTCGTCTCCTCCGGCCCAGCCGCACCAGGTTCAGCAGCCACTTCCTCATCCATAATCGCCACCGGCCGCACAACGCCCTCACCCGATGCCACAACCCGCTCCACCATCTCTGGCGGCACGTCAGCTTCAGCCGCCACATCCGGCGCAACCTCTGACGAAACCTCTGGCTCAGGCTCAACGTCCTGCATCTGATCCTGCACCACCTGTTCATCCACACGCGGGTCAAGGGCGACCACCAGCGGTGAGCTGGACATGCTGTCGGGCATGGCGATGTGGTGCAGCGGGGCGTCTTCGACCTGGTGCAGGTTGGTGACGGCTTTAGGACGGATACGCAGCACTAGCACCAGCGCCACGAAGCAGACAAAGGCATAGAGCATGTTGCTGCCGAACATCTTCATCAGCACGCCGGACACCAGCGGGCCGATACTCGCGCCGACGCCGTAGGTCATCAGCAGCATGGCGGTCAGCGACACGCGCCGCTCGCCTTCGACGTGGTCGTTGGAAAACGCCACGGCCAACGGGTACAGCGAAAACTGCAACAGGGATGCCAGGAAACCCACCGCCAGCAACAGCTCCATGGGCACACTCGGGAGGATCGCCAGAGGCAGCGATGCCAGCACCAGCAAGCCGGCGACGCCACGGATCAGCCAGGCACGGTCATAGCGGTCTGACAGCTTGCCCAGCGGGCCTTGCACGATAAGGCCCGCGCCGATGCAGCTGGCCATGAACAGACCGACATGCTCGGTGGACAGTCCCTGTTGCGCGGCATACAGCGGCGCCAGGCCGTAGAACGAGCCGATGATCATGCCGGCGCTCAACACCGTGGTCAGCGACTGCGGCACACGTCGCATGAAGAACAGCGGCTCCAGCGGTGCCGGGTGCATGGGCGCCGGGTGAATGCTGCGGGTCATTGCCACCGGCACCAGGCACAGCGCAAAGCACATCGCCACGAGCATCAGCAGTTCAGGGCCGAGCTGCGGGTGGATGACCAGAATCAGCTGGCCGAGCACCAGCCCTAGGTACGAGGCGATCATGTAAAGGCTGAACACGGTACCGCGCTGCTTGGGCGAGGCCTGCTCGTTGAGCCAGCTCTCGATGACCATGTACTGGCACATCATGCCCAGGCCGACGATCATCCGCAGGAAGATCCACGCCGGGAGATAGTCGAACAGCCCGTGACCCAGCACCGCGGCGCCGACGATACCGGCGCACGTGGCGTACGCACGGATGTGCCCGATCCGGCCGATCAGCCGGTGGCCGATCTTGCCGCCCAGGGCCAGACCGACGTAGTTCGCCGCCATCAACGCACCGACCCACAGGCCATCGACCTGATCGGCGGCCAGACGCAAGGCAAGGTAGGTGCTGAGCAGGCCCGAGCCGATCAACATCATCAGCGAGGCAAAATACAGCGCTCGAAAGGACTTCCAGATTTGGCGCATAGCTTTCCAAAAGACGGAAACCCTCGATTTCAGAGGATTTCCGAACAGCGATTCTTAAGCCTGAGCGGCCAGAACGCGGCGCTCCCAGGGGGTGATTTCGTTGAAGAAGCTGATCAGTTCCAGGGTCTTCGACGCGACGTAGCCTTCGATGAATTCGGCACCAAACAGTTCCTTGGCCAACGTGCTGCGAGTCAGACGTTCCAAGGCAGCGTGCAAGGTACATGGCAACGACAGATTATCGGGCACGACGAACTCACCTTGAATCGGTGGCGACGGTTCGAGCCTGTGCTCAATACCATGAAGCCCCGCAGCCAGACTGGCCGCAATGGCCAGATACGGGTTGGCGTCGGCGCCGGGCAGACGGTTCTCGACCCGACGGGCGACCGGTGCGCTGGCCGGAATGCGCAGGCCCGCCGCGCGGTTGTCGTGGGACCAGCAAGCATTGTTCGGCGAAGCAAACGGATGGCACAGGCGCTGATAGGAATTGACGTTCGGCGCGAACAGCGCGGTGAAGTCGGCCATCGCCGCCTGCTGCCCACCGATGAAGTGATGGAACAGCTCGGTGGCCTCGCCCTGATCGTCGCTGAAGATGTTCCGGCCGGTGGCGGTTTCGACCACGCTCTGGTGAATGTGCATTGAGCTGCCGGGGGTGTGCGCCAACGGTTTGGCCATGCACACCACGATCAAGCCGTGCTTGAGCGCGACCTCCTTGAGCATGTGCTTGAACAGGAACGTCTGGTCGGCCAGCAACAACGGATCGCCGTGCAGCAGATTGATCTCGAACTGGCTGACGCCCATCTCGTGCATGACGGTGTCGCGGGGCAGACCCAGCGCCGCCATGCAGGCATAGACCTCTTTGAAGAACGGCCGCAGGCCATTGTTGGAACTGATGCTGAACGCCGACTGGCCGTCTTCGCGACGACCGTCCAGACCGACCGGCGGCTGGAAGGGCTGGCTCGGATCGGAGTTGGGCGCGAAGACAAAGAATTCCAGTTCGGTGGCCACCACCGGTGACCAGCCATGGCGGGCATAGCGGGCAATCACCGATTTGAGCTGACCGCGGGTGGACAGCGGCGACGGTTGGCCGTCCAGCTCGTCGGCGTCGCAGATTGCGAGGGCGCGCGGCTCGTCGCTCCACGGCAGACGATGGGTCTGCTGCGGGTCGGCGATCAGGGCCAGATCGCCATCGTCGCTGCCGTAGAATTTCGACGGCGGGTAGCCGCCCATGATGCATTGCAGCAGCACACCCCGCGCCAGCTGCAACCGACGGCCTTCGAGAAAGCCCTCGCCGGACATCACCTTCCCTCGTGGCACGCCGTTCAGATCCGGCGTGACGCATTCAATTTCATCAATGCCCATCAGTCGCTGCGCGAGTGAATGGTGGTCATCGCTGCTCATGACTCAAATCCTTTTTCGTGGGGCACGCCGCAGTGCGGCAAGGCGTACAAAATAAGCGTCGGGCGTTCGGAATATCAAGCGCATCTTCGCAGCACGGCGGGTTGGCCGGGTTCTTGCTTTTTCGGTGCCATAGCGCCGCAAACGCCATTTCGATGACGGCGAGCGTTCGACGACGCCAGCCAACACAGCGCGGGCGTTCCGCCGTGCGTCCACGAGCACAGCCCGCAGCGCGTCAGAGAGCACAGGAAGCTTATGAGTAAAACGATCCCGGTCACCCAGCCTTTGCTGCCGCCGCTGGAAGAGTTCATGCCTTATCTGCAGCAGATATGGGACAGCAAGCGCCTGACCAACGCCGGCCCGTTCCATGAAAAGCTGGAGAAGGACCTGGCCGCGTACCTGGGCGTCGATCATTTGTGCCTGTTTTCCAACGGCACACTGGCGCTGCTGACCGCATTGCAGGCCTTGCGCGTGACTGGCGAAGTCATCACCACGCCCTACTCGTTTGTCGCCACCGCCCATTCGCTGCTGTGGAACGGGCTCAAACCGGTGTTCGTCGACATCGCGCCGGGCACCTTCAACCTCGACCCAGACCGCATCGAAGAGGCCATCACCCCGGCAACCACCGCGATCATGCCGGTGCATTGCTATGGCATGCCGTGTGACGTCGACCGCATTCAGCAGATCGCCGATCGTTATGGCCTGAAGGTGATTTACGACGCCGCTCACGCCTTCGGTGTGCAGCACCAGGGGCAGAGCCTGTTGCGCAACGGCGACCTGTCGGTGCTCAGCTTCCACGCTACCAAAGTCTTCAACACCTTCGAAGGCGGCGCTATCGTCTGCCCCGACGCGAAGACCAAAAAGCGCATCGATTACCTGAAGAACTTCGGTTTTGCCGATGAAGTGACCGTCGTCGCCCCCGGCATCAACGGCAAGATGAGCGAAATCAACGCCGCGTTCGGCCTGTTGCAGCTCAACTACATCGACGGCGCGCTGGAACGCAGAAAGCAGATCGACACGATGTACCGGGAAGCCCTGACGCAGATACCCGGCATCGATTTGCTCTGGAGCCCCGGCGAGCACCACAACTATTCCTACTTCCCGGTGCTGGTGAGCGACGCCTTCCCCATCAGCCGCGACGCCTTGTTCGAGCGCTTTCGCGAGCAGGACATTCTGGTCCGGCGCTATTTCTATCCGCTGATCTCGTCGTTCCCGATGTACCGCAGCCTGGAGTCGGCCAAACCGGACCGCCTGCAGGTGGCGAGCGATGTGTCGAATCGGGTTCTGTGCCTGCCGATCTTCGATAGCCTGACCCCGGATGAATTCGCCCGCATTATCGCGATCATGCAGACGGTGCTGGCCGAGCACCGCTGAGCCGCGCCCACATTCACATCGCCGGTCCGCACCCATGAGCGCAAACCGGCGCCCGTCATCCGTCGCAAGGTAACCCGATGAGCGCTTCACGCCTGGTCAGCATCGTCATTCCCGCCTACAAACCCACGTACTTCGAGTTGGCGCTGCGCAGCGCATTTGCCCAGGACAACGATCAGTTGGAGATCGTGATCTGCGACGACTGTCGTGACGGCGGCATTCGCGCGCTGGTGGATCAGTTGACGCCGGAAAGCCCGTTCCCGATTCGTTATTTCTTCAACGAACAGTCACTGGGCGAAGCGCTGAACGTCGCGCGCGGCATCAAGGAGGCACGCGGGGCGTACATCAAGTTTCTCTACGATGACGACCTGCTGGAACCCGAGTGTGTCAGTGCGCTGGTCGAGCTGCTGCATGGCCATCCGGACATCACCCTCGCGGCGGCAACCCGTCGCCTGATCAACGAAAACGGCGAGTTCCTGCGGGAGAACATGCTGACGGTGTTCCCGTTCAAGGAAGACGTGGTCATCCACGGGCCGGAGCTGGTGGCCCTGCTGTCGGAACTGCCGTTGACGTTTATGGGCGAACCCAGTTCGATCATGTGCCGGCGTGACAGCGCGCTGGCCTATGGTCAGGACCTGATGGCGCTCAAGGGTCTGCCGATCCACTGGCTTGGCGATATCAGCCTGTACGTCAAACTGCTGCGTGAGGGCAATCTGGCGTTCATCAGCCGTCCGCTGTCGCGCTTTCGCATGACCGACACCCAGAGCAGCAGCATTGTCAGGTCAACGCCGCAGATCGCCAAAGAAGGCCACGCCAACTTTTACCGCATCACCAAAGAGCTTGAGTGGCTTCGCCCGCTGGCGGACAACGGCGACGTCAAGGTCGCGCCGCTGCATGATCGGGAGAACTTCGTCCCCTTCAATCTGCGTGCCTGGTTCTTGCAGAAGTCGGCAACGGAGGTCCGCCACGACCAGATCCAGGAGTGGGCCTGGCAGCGTCGCCCCGCCGGGCCGCAGAAGCCGCACATCGTGCAGTACTTCCAGCAGCACCACGGCGCGCCGACCTTCGCGATCATCGTCTCCGATCTGCATAACCGCCAGCAGGCACTGGTCAAGACCCTGGTCAGTGTCGAGGCGGCCACCCGCGGCTGGATGCCGCCACGGGTGTTCGTGCTCTACGACGGCAGCCGCGAGACGCCGCAACAAGTGGCGGACAACCCGGCTGTGTATGTGCCGGTCACGGGGCGCAACTGCGCGGCGCCGCTCAACCGGCTGATGGATGAGCAAGGCTTCGACTGGTTTCTGATGCTCGATGCCGGCGCGACAGTCAATGTCGCCGGGCTGTTCAAAGCGGCGGTCAAAATCAGCGAAGGGCCGACCACCCGGGCCCTGTTCGCCGATGAAATCGCCCAGACCCAGGACGACACGTCGGAAGTCATGCTGCGGCCGGACTTCAGCCTCGATTACCTGCTCAGCTGCCCGGGGGTGACCAGCAAGCACTGGATCTTCAACCGCTACTCGGTCATTGATGCCGGGCGGTTCGATGCGCACTACCCCGAGGCGCTTGAACTGGACCTGATCCTGCGCCTGATCGAGCACGATGGCATGGGTGGCCTCGAACACATTGCCGAGCCCCTCGTCACCCACCGACCGCAAGCGCGGGAGTCGAACCTCGATGAAGCGCGAACGCTGCAGCGCCACTTGCTCGCCCGAGGCTATGAAAACGGCCAGGTGATCGAGACACGCCCTCGGCAGTACCAGATCAAGTACGGCCACGCGGGTCAGCCCAAGGTCTCGATCATCATTGCCACTCGGGACCAGATCCTGCTCGTGCAGCGTTGCGTCGAGAGCATTCTGGAGAAAACCACGTACCCGAATTACGAGATCCTCATCGTCGACAACGACAGCCAGACGTCTGAGGCCATTGACTGGCTGAACGGCGTCGCGGCCATGGGCCTGGAGCAGGTGCGCGTGCTGCGCCATCCCGGCGAATTCGACCGCTCAGCCCTCTACAACAGTGCGGCAAGCGAGGCGACCGGCGATTACGTGTTGCTGCTCGACACCAGCACCGCGGTGTTGCACGGCGACTGGCTCGACAACCTACTCAATCATGCGCAACGGCCCGAAGTCGGTATCGTCGGCGCAAAACTGCTGGCGCCGGACAACACGATCCGCCACGCGGGCCTCATCCTCGGTTTACACGAGCCTGTCACCCCGATCTTCAGCGGCCAGAGCGGCGCCAGCGAAGGCTATATGCAGCGGCTGGCGGTGGATCAGAATTACAGCGCGGTCAGCGACGCCTGCCTGATGATCAGCCGGGCGCTGTTCGAAGCGGCGGACGGGCTGGACGAGGGTGAGCTGAACAACACTTATCGCGGCGTCGACCTGTGCCTGCGCGTGAAGGAGTCCGGGCGGTTGATCGTCTGGACGCCCCACGTGGTGCTGCTTCACGAGGCCGCGCAACTTCCAGAAGCGGTCCCGCCCGAAGCGCCAGACGACGAGGCCAGCGCTGCGCTGTACCGCAAATGGCTGAAGTACATCGCCCATGACCCTGCGTACAACGATAATTTTTCAGCCCGTGCCCAGGGCTTGCAGCTCGAAATCAATACGGCACTGACCTGGCGGCCGCTGTCATGGCGGCCCGTGCCGATCGTGCTCTCGCACCTGAACGACCTCTGCCCGGCGAGCCAACGCCTGAACGGTGCGCTGGACACCCTCGCTGACGCACTGCTGATCGAGCCTGTGTCCGTGCCTGACGTCCTGACCCTCGGCGAGTTCGCCCGCCTGCGCCCGGAAGCAGTGATCCTCCAATGCCCCTTGAGCGAAGCGTCCCTTGACGACATCCGCACGATCAAGGCGCACACCCAGGCGCTGCGCCTCTGCGACATGGATCAATACCCGCCGTCAGCCGAGCGATTGCCCGGCGCGCCTTTAGCCCAACAACTGCGTGACGGTCTTCAGACCAGCCTTGCACTGATGGACAAGGTGGTGGTGTCCAGCCCAGGGCTGGCCAATGAACTGAGCGCGCTGCATCCGCACATCGAGGTCATCGAAACCCGCTTGAGCGAACGCTGGCAGCGGGTGCAGTGCCATTCGCTGCCCCATGACAAGCCACGGGTCGGCTGGGTCGGCACGCAGGCGGAAGTAAACGATCTGGCGCTGATTGCGGACGTGATCGAAGCATTCGCCGACCGGGTCGAGTGGATCATCATGGGCCCGTGCCCGCAGGCCCTGCGCCCTTATGTTCATGAATGGCGCAGCCCGGTGGAAGGTGTCCTGTATCCCGGCGTGCTGGCGTGTCTGGACCTGGACGTCGCCCTGATTCCCGCTGACCACGATGTGTTTGGCGAACACAGAAGCTGCCGCCTGGCGCTGGAGTTCGGCGCCTGTGGCTATCCGGTCATCGCCACCGACGTGCAGGGCCTGCGCAACCACCTGCCGCTGACGCGGGTGCAAAATACAACGGCCGCCTGGACCGACGCCATCGACCAGCACCTCAACGATCTGGACGAATCAAAACGACTCGGGCAGGCCTTGAAACAACGCGTGATGAGTGACTGGACGATGGATGAGGCGTATCTGCAGCGCTGGCGCCAGGTGTTGCTGGACCGCTGAATAAAAAGGGCTCCTTCGTGGAGCCCTTTTTGTACCGGTGAACAGGCACTTTACGCGCTTGAGGGTGACCCATTCGCTCACCAGCGAATCACGCACCCACCCCACGAATACCCCACGCCGAAACCCACCGCCGTGATCACGCTGCCGGGTTGCACCTGGCCGTTCTTCAGCGCTTCTTTCAGCGCGATGGGAATGCTGCACGACACCGTGTTGCCGCAGTGCTTGAACTCGGTGATGAATTTCTCCGGCGGCAGCTTCAGCCGGCGGCGCAGGGCTTCGAGCATGAACTGGTTGGCCTGGTGAAAGACGAACAGGTCGGAATGCTCGACCGTGAATTGCTCGTCGAACAGGGAGGCGAACAACGCCGGGACACGCGTCATGGAGAATTCGAAGATCGCCGGGCCGTTCATGTACAGGTCCGCGTCCGAACGGACATTGCCGCTGTCGTCTTCGTACTCGACGGGCATGTGTTCCGCGTCGAACGGCCGGCGGGCAGCGCCCATGGGCACGATCAGGTTGTTCGCGCCGGCGCCGTCGCTGCCGTAACGGAAGCGATCGAGGCAAGGCCCCTCCTCGTCCGACGCTTTGATCAACGTGGCGGCCGCCGCATCGCCGAACAGCGTACGCACGCTCTTGTCCCGGGGGTTGATGTAGCGGCTGTAGGTTTCGGCGGTGATCAGCAGCACGTTCTTGCACTGTCCGGATTCGATGAAACCTTTGGCAATGCCCAACCCGTAGATAAACCCCGAACAACCCTGATTGAAATCGAACGCGGCGCAGTGCTGCGGCAGTTGCAGGCGATGCTGCAGGATGCAGGCGGTGGCCGGGAGCATGTGATCGGGGCTTTGGGTGCAGTAGATCAGGCAGTCGATCTGCTCGCGCGGCGTGGCGCTGGTGGCGAAGAGTTTTTCGCAGGCGCGAAACGCGAGGTCCGAGGCGGTCTCGTCGTCGGCAACGATGTGCCGCTGACTGATCCCGGTCTTCTGGAAAATCTTGTCGACGTCCCACTCCGGAAACGCGTCGGCCAGCATCTGGTTGTCGAGCACGCGCTCAGGCAGTTCGTATTCGATCTCGGCAATTCGAGCGTAGGTAGGCATGTCGTTCTTATCCTGAGATGCACTTGGCCGGCACACCGAAAACCACGCTGCCGGGTTTGACCGCGCGCAGCACCACGCTGCCCGCGCCGACCACAGCCCCTTTGCCGACGCGCACCTTGGGCAGCACGGAGGCGCGCGAACCGAGGAACACTTCGTCTTCCAGCACCGCGCCGCCGGTCAGATCACAGTGCCCGCTGAGGGTCGAGAACTGGCCGATGACGGTGTCATGGCCGACGGTACACAGCGAGTTGATCGTGACGAAATCGCCAACGACCAGGTCCACCGACAACACTGAAAACGGGCACACCAGCACGCCCCGCCCGATGGTCACGTTCTCGCCGACGATCGCCGTGGGGTGAATCAGCGTGAAAAACGCCGCGCCCTTGGACAGCAGCTTTTCCACCACGTATTTCTTGTCAGCGGGCTTGCCGATGGCGCAGAGCAGCAGCTCATCGTCGGCCGGTTCGTAGGCGTCGATGGTCGAGATAATGTCGGCGTAATGACTGAAGCGATTGAGGGACAGGCTGCCATCATCGATGAAGCCGCCGATGACGTAATCCGGGTTGTGCTCGACCCAGTCCTTGAGCCAGGAATGGACCTCCCGGCCCAGACCGCCTGCGCCGACGATAATGAGTTTTGTGGTGTTCATTCGGCCAGGTAACCTCCATCGACAACCAGCGAAGTACCCGTGACCCAGCGCGCGGCCGGTGACAGCAGATAATTGACGGCGTAGGCCACGTCCAGCGGATGACCGAGCCCCAGCGGATGTTTGCGTTCGATGGCGGCCATGGCGTCTTCGCCGACCAGGCCTTCGAGCTTCTGCGCCATTTCGGTCTTGATCACGCCAGGTGCGATGGCGTTGACGCGGATGCCTTCCCGCGCCAGCTCAAGGGCGGCGGCGCGGACCATGGATTCGACCGCGCCCTTGCTCGCGCAGTAACCGATCAACGCGGGTTGAGCGACCTGAGCCATGACCGAGGACAGCATGACGATGCTCGACGGGTTGCGGCACACGCCTTTTTGCCGGAACGCCTTGATCAGGGAAAACCCGGACGTGACGTTGGTGGCAAAGATGGTTTCCCAGTGGTCCAGGCCCATGGCCCGAATCGGCAACGGTAATTGCACGCCCGCGGCATGCACCAGACCGTCGAACGGCGAGCCATTGCGGGACAGGCCTTTCAGCCAGGCGGAAACATCGCCGCCACCCAGAAAATCGAACACCTCGACCGAGTGACCTTCGCCGTGCAGCTGGCTGAGGGTTTCCTCCAGGCGCTGAGTGTCACGGGCCACGGCGACGATGCGCGCGCCCTGCCGGCTCAGCCAGATGGCGACTTCACGGCCGATCCCGGAGGACGCGCCCGTGACCAGGATGGACATGCCGTCCAGTGAGAAAGGATTGCTCTGCACTTACGCCTCGCTACTGTCTGTGCCGACCAGGGTCAGCGGGCTGATCCACGTGTTGTCGAGATCGACGACGCACCCGGCCCACGAATACCCCACGCCGAAACCGGCGAGCAGGTGCTGGCCGTGCAGGGTCGATCCGCTGTCGGCCGTGGCCGCGTTGGCGCTGAGACTCAACGCCAGGGGAATCGACGCGCTGCTGGTGTTGCCGACGTTCTGCAGATTGAGCACGACCTTTTCCGCCGGCAATTTAGTCTTCTTCGCCAGGTGCTCCAGCATGAAGCGGTTGGCTTGGTGGAACACATAGTTGTCGATGGGGCGTTGCTGCTCCTCGGCGTGTTGTTCCAGCGTACGCACCAGCCCCGGCACGCGGGCCAGGGTGAAGGCGAAGATCTCGGTGCCGTTCATGTACAGGTCGAACGGCCCGCGCACGTTGTCTTCACGGGTGGAGCCATCGGCCCCCTTGCGGTCACGAAACCCGCCGCCGGGGACGATGAGGTTCTTCTCGCCACGGCCGTCGGTGCCGAGCACGAACGGTACGCCCGCAACAGTACTGTCGTGGTCGAGCAACGTGGCGGAACCGGCATCGCCAAACAGCGCGGCCACCGAGCGATCACCCGGCGCCACCAGTTTGCTGATGGTGTCGCCGACCAATAGCAACACCCGTCGGCTGCCGCCACCGGCGATCATCGCCGAGGCCATCCACAGCCCGTAGACGTAGCCCGAACACCCCATGTTCACGTCGAGCGCTGCGGTGGTCACCGGCAATCCAAGGCGCCGCTGCAAGGTGCAGGCGGTGGCCGGGAGCACGTAGTCCGGGGTCTGGGTGATGAAGATCAGCGTGTCGATGGACGACTTGTCGATGCCCAGATCCGCCAACAGACGCTCGGCCGCCTCGACACACAGGTCCGAGGTGCACTGGTCCTGCACCACATGCCGGCGTTCGATGCCGGTGCTGGCCATGATCTTGGTGATGCTCTCGTCGCCGAAGCGCCCGGTCAGGTCCGCAACATCCGACACGGCCTTGGGCAGCGCACAGGCGATGCCCCTGATTTTGACGTTGGCAATGCTGCGCACTGCGTCAGCGTTATTGCCCGTGACGCTACTCATACCCGTTCCTCGCCAACCGTTGTAGCGGCACCGGCCTGTCGTGCCCACTCCGCGCAGGACGCCCGAAAATGCAGAAGCTTGGCTTCCAGCGAGCTGTAATAACGCGGGGCATGCCAGGACCAGGTGTCGCCAGGAATTCTCTTGCAGATAGTGTGATCTTCTTCAAACACGGTCCGGTTGTTGTCGGCCGTGGAGGTCATGAACGTGGACACGATCTCGTCGTATCGCTCGGACGCGGCACGCAGCGGGTACAGCTGGCTGGTGAACCAGGTCCGGTCGGGTTGGGCAGAAGGAAAGAAATTCTGCATCGACCACGAATAACCGTAGGTCGAGGACAGCATCGAAAACGGATACAGAAAAAGGCTCACGTACCCTGCGTAGGCCTCCCGCGGGGCGAAAAAGCGCGACAGGCTTTCCAGCCGCCGGGCGACCTTTTCGTTCTCCACCGGGGCGTACCAGATGGAATTCTCGCCGTGGAACACATTCTCGCCGACGCCCAGTTTCAGGGTCGCCAGGGTGTCCCGGTGCACGAGGGGGATGTGGTACGGCTCGAGGGCGTTTTCCAGGGAAATCGGCCAGTCGGCTTCGAAAACGTAGCGATTGAAGTCCGCAGGCTTGTTCAAATTCGGCGTTGTCTGCTCAAGCAGCGTGAAGATGTGCTGACCCAACTGGTCAAGCAGCGACGCCCGGGGCTCGATGGCAAAAAACACCAGCTCGCCGCAGGTCGCCAACTTGAAGAAGTTCAGGCTGGCGCTGCCGATGTCACAGCCGACAAAACGCTTGGCGTCCGGGATGCGCAGCTGTCCGGCGGCGTAGTTCCAGCCGTGGTAGGGACACAGGATCCGCTGCTGGCCGGCGTCTTCGGTGAAAAACCGCGTCCCTCGGTGGGGGCAGCGGTTGTCGAAGGCGATCAGATTGCCCGCGTCGTTGAACACCACGACTTCGAAATCCAGCACGTTGAAGCGCACAAAATCCTTGTCGTCGGCCACTTGCGACTTCAGGCAAAGCGGATGCCAGTAGGCTTTCACCAGGTCCGGCGCGATCCGTTGTGAGGCTGTGCACGTCATGAGTCTGTCCAGAAAACGGGGGACACGCTTCAGAGCGCCACACCGAGGGCCGCATGGCTGCCCGGATGATGAAACGCTTACGCCTGGAAGCGCTGGATTCGGATACCGGGGGTTATTCCGAAACGAGCGTAATGACGTCCCGGACGGTTTCGCACTTGTTCAGGCGCGAAGCCGAAATCGTTTTCTCCAGGCGCTCGTCGACCAGGGCCATGAAGGTGACCAGGGCAATCGAATCCCAGTCCAGCGGCTGGTCGACCTTGAGGGTGCCCTCATCGGCTTCCATCGCTTCTTCGATCAGCGCGACGACTTGCTCTTCCAGTGCCACTGCTTGCTCTACCATCTCTCGCCACTCCACAGAACTTGATCGGACGCCTTCGCCGATGCGTGGTGGGACTGAAGCAAGTTCCGAACCAGAACCCGAAAAGCAGGTGGCGGAGCCCTGAATACAAGGGCTGCAGGCCATGTGAGTAAAAACGCGGAATTCAGGCGAGACAAAAAAACGGCGCGCTTGAGATGCGACCAGGCCGTTGTATCTGGATTGACTGCAGCCAACGACGTAGGTCAGGCGTTCTGCGATCAATTGTGGGAGCGAGCTTGCTCGCGAAGACGCCGGTACACCCCGTCAATCTCCAGCGGCGAAATGCCGTCTTTGCAGGCCACTATTGTGGCCCGCGCTGGATCAGCGCCCACCGTCATTACTCTGCAGTTCTTTCGTCACCGATTGTCGCGCCACGCATGTGAAACACCAGCATCGTGCCTTCGATGTGGTACAGCTCCAGACTGCCAGCCAGCTCTTCCAGGTAGCGAGTCAGCTCCGGGAATTGCGGGTTACCGTAGTCGTGCCAGACGATGCAACTGCTGTCGCCACCCAGCATCTTCAGCGAGTTTTCGGTGTCGCGCTTGACGTACTCATACTCGTGGTTGGCATCGACGAAGATGAAGTCGAACTTGCCCGCGTAGGGCGACGGATCGAAGGCCATGGAGTCCTGCAGAATCTGCCGAACCATTGCCTTCTTCGGCGACTGATTGTACTTGCGGCTCGACAGCACGGCCTTTTCGGCAAGCAGTTTGTCATCACCCTGGAACACGATGCCGTCGGTGTCCGGCAGGTCCAGCGTGTAAATGCGTGGCTCGCTGTCGCCGTTGTCCGGCAGGTCTTCCAGCACCAATCGGGTGGTGCGCCCGTCGAAGGTGCCGAACTCGAAGACGAAGTCCGGGTTGATGGCGCGGACCAGCTTGAGCAGCATGACCGACTCAAATGCCGTCAGGCTGCCTGCGCCGTCGGCGGGGGGCATGAAGAATTTGACCTCTTCTTCCCGGCCGTCCTCGATGCTCAGCACACGGTAGGGCCGAATGTGCATCAGCGCTGAAGGGGCGTACGTCCGGGTCGCGAGACAGGTATCCATTTTCTCTCCTCAAGTCGGATCTGGCGCTGAGCAATGCGCGGTGCGCAGAGGCCGATAAGCCTCGTCAGCTTTAACAATGTTCGGGGTCAATAACGACTGATCACGGCAACGCGCGAACCGTACGCCGCATTGAGTCATTCGGTGGTACCGCTCGCCCTGTGTACGGCGTCGGCCTTCAACTGCGCCAGTTCTTTCTCGTAGTTAACGATTTTCAGAATGCGCGAGTTAACGAAGTGGCGGGTGATGTCCTTCGGCGAAAAAAAGACATCGGTCTGCCATTCGCCGCAGATGAGTTCTTGCCCGGTAGGGTCGTCTGCCGGCTGAATAATCATGTCGGCCAGGATGCGATCAACCCCTGAAATGTTCGGTCCCGACTCATGCCACAGGCGACTGTCCATGATCACGAAATCGCCCGGCGCCAGTTCGGGGGTGACGGTCGGCCACTGCACATCGAAACTCGCTGGATTGATTTCACCGGCATCGCCGAGCGAGCCCAAGGCATGGGAGCCCACATGAAAAGTCATGCCGCCGTTGTCTTTGTTCACCGCACTGATTGCCACAAAAACGCTGCACTTGTTGGTATTGCCAGCGTGATAACAACTGTCCTGGTGCAGGAACACTTTGTTGGCACTCAGCGCGTCCTTGATGACAAAGCGATGGTTATACAACGCGATGTGCTCGCCCATGAGCGGTTTGAGCGTCGAGGCAAAAACCGGCTCGCGGTACATGTGCGCGAGGCCTTCAGGCAATTGTTCGTTGAGCGACACCGGGTTGGCGCGATTGACGTCCCGCCCCTTTTCCAGCACCTCCCTGTAAAAACGTTTCCACTCGTTCTGCCATGCATCAACCACGTCCCGGGGCACGGCATTACGCACCACAAAAACGCCCGTCTTGCGAAACACGTCAACGTCGAATGCCTCGGACGAGAGCCGGGGAATCAGCGCGTCGAGGGATTTCACGCTGTTGTGCACGGCGCTGTTCATATGAAGCGGAACGTCAGTTCGCTGTCTTTGGTTTCCTTGAACTTGTTGCAACGGGCAAGGACGTTATACCGAATCGGGAACAGTTCACGGTCCGGGGATTCAAGGATATCGATCTCGACGATATCGAAATCGCGCAGCAACGCATTCCAGCCATGTTCGGTGATGCGCCAGCAGTCCGGGCTCGGGCCATGGATGCGCCAGTTCAGCGGTGCGGAAATCAGCAAATAACCCTCGTGTTTGAGGATGCGGCGAATTTCCTTGATGGTGTCGAACGGGTTCAGCGTGTGCTCGATGACTTCCATACAGACGACGCAGTCATAGGCGCTGTCGGCAATGAATTCGTTCTTGCGGGTTATATCGCCAACAAGGGTCGGGCCATAAGTGTCAACGATGTCGAAGGTATCAACGGCAAACTGGGTGAAGCTTTCCCTGACCAGCGAACGTTCCTGGGGGCCGACTTCCAATAAACGTCCGGTCTGTTCGTGGAGCGACTCGGCGGTCTTCTTGACGAAGTGCTGCAGGTGATCACGGGCCAGCTGGAAGGTGTCGTTATCGAATTTCGAAGGTGTCGCCATGATAAGTCCCGCTGTCTGCCTGGGGCAGTGATTGGAAGATAACCGGCGTTAAGCAAAGACGCCTGTCTTTCGAGTATCGGCATGAATCCGACGATCATTAATCTACTCAAGCACGCTTTCCATCAGGCCTCAAGACCTATCACGCGAGCACAACTGGCCACCCCCACAGGGCCACTAATTGGCCAGTAACTTCGAGTTTTACGGCGAAACCTGATGCCCATCCGTTGGCCGGGATATTGCTTCACCGGATGTTCATGCCCGAGGCGTCATTTTCATGACGGGTCGCTTGCGCCCCCCGTTCTCCTGTCAATGCGCCGATGTTCGAGGCAAGTTTTTTAACTACCGGATACCCCCATGGATTCTCAACGACTGGTTAGCGTCGTCATCGCCGTCTGCCGCACCGAGTTTTTTGAAACCGCGCTGAGAAGCGTGATCGGGCAGACCCACGATGCCATTGAAATCGTGATCTGCGACGACGCCACCGACGGTCTGGCAGAAACCGTGACGGATCTGTACCGGGCGTCGTGCCAGTGGCCGATTCGCTACCTGCGCAACGAATCTCCACTGGGCGCTGACGCCTGTTTCAACCGCGCCGTTGCCGACGCTTGCGGGCGGTACATCAAGTTCATGGCCGGTGACGCCGTGCTGGCGCCGGACTGCATTCAGCAGATGGTCGCGGCGCTGGAGGTCAATCCTCAGGCCTCACTGGTGGCGGCGCACCGCCAATGGTTGAACGCCGAGGGCGCGCCGCTGCAAGAGAATCTGGCGACCCGTTTTCGCGTCAGCGAGCCCACGGTATTCAACGGGCCTGACATCGTCGGGCTGCTGGGGGAGTTCACCTGCCATTTCATCGGTGAGTTGAGCAGCGTGCTGTGTCGCCGCGACGACCTGCTGGCGTTGGGCGCCGACCTGTTCGCCCTCAACGGCGAGTCCGTGGGTCCGCTGGGCAATCTGGCGCTGTACGCCACCTTATTGCACGACGCCGAATTGATCATGCTGCCCGCCACGCTGACGGGCACGCGCATCGCGCCGCAGCAGTTGACCCAGCAGGGCATCGAAATTGCTGGCACGGACAGCGATCATCTGCCCGCGTTTCACCGGCTGGTCCGTGAAGCCGGGTGGGCCAGCACCTCGCTGGACAACGGCTGGGTCGGCGCTCGCCCGCTGTCGGCAACCCAGGGCTTTACCGATTTCAATCTGCTCGCGCAGTTGTCTGCGCCGTTGCCGCAACGGCTCAACCCGCAACAGGTCGAGGCCTGGCTCGGTCATCGCGTCCCGACGCCCGAACAGCAAACGCAGATCGACCGGCACCTGGCCGACGTCGGCGCGCCTTCGCTGTTGGTGGTGATCAAGGATTTTGGCGACGCCCCGGAGAAGGTTCAGCGCAGCCTCGACAGCCTCGGTTCCCACAGCGCCCTGCACGCGGCTATGAACGTGGTGGTGTTGACGGACGCGACCGTGCTCCCGACCCTCGCCCTCGGAGTTCGATTGAACACGGTGGCCATCGGCAACCTGAACACCGCCGCACTGCTCAACCAAGTGATTGAAACCCAGCGTTTCGACTGGCTCATCGTGATCGATGCGGGCACCCAATTCACACCGTTCGGCCTGACTGCCGGCGCGCTCAAGCTGCTCGAGTCCCCTGACGCCCGTGCTGCCTTCGCCGACGAAATGCACCGGCGACCTCGGGGTGGTCTGAGTTCGGCCATGCGCCCGGACGTCAACCTCGACTACCTGCTGAGCTACCCGCTGCTGACGGCGGGTCATTGGCTGTTCCGACGGGAGACGCTGCTGGAGCTAGGCGGGTTCGATGAAGGCTTCGCCGATGCCGCGGAGTTCGACCTGATTCTGCGTTTATACGAGCGTGAAGGCGCCGGGCAGATCATCCACATCAGCGAACCCCTGCTGGTCTGTGACCTGCCGGAAGCGGTGGACAATCCCGACGAAATCGAGACGCTGCAGCGCCATCTGCAGGTGCGCGGCTACCCCCAGGCGACCATCGAACACACCCTGCCCCGCCGCTACCACGTGCAGTACGGCCACAGCGATCAACCGTTGGTGTCGATCATCGTCCCGACCAAGGATCAGCTGCCGTTTTTGCAGCGTTGCGTCGAAACCCTGCTGCACATCACCCGCTACCTGAATTACGAACTGCTGATCGTCGATAACAACAGCGAAACCCCCGAAGCCCTTGAATGGCTGGCGCGCATCGACGCCCTGGGCTCGGCGCAGGTGCGCGTGCTGCGTTACCCGCACCCGTTCAACTATTCCCGCATCAATAACGTCGCCGCGGCCCAGGCCAAGGGCGAGTACCTGGTGCTGCTGAACAACGACACCGCCATCGTCCACAGCCGTTGGCTCGATGAACTGCTCAATCACGCGTTGCGCCCTGAGGTGGGCGTAGTCGGCGCCAAGCTGCTGTTCCCCAACGGACGCATGCAGCATGCCGGCGTGCGCCTGGGCATGGACGGGCCGGCCGGTCATCAGCACATCGGTGAGCCCGGTCACATTCAGGGCTACATGCAGCGCGTGCAGGTGGATCAGGATTTGAGCGCGGTGACGGCGGCGTGCCTGATGGTCCGCCGCTCGATTTACGAGGAGGTCGGCGGCCTGGATGAAGAGGCCTTCGTCGTGTCCTATAACGACGTCGATCTGTGCATGAAAGTTGGCGCCCTTGGCTACCTGAATGTCTGGACGCCCCATTCGGTGTTGATTCACGAGGGCAGCGTCAGCCAGACCCACGTCGACACCGCCACGCAGCAGGCCAAGCGCAAGCGCTTTGTCGGTGAGCAACTGGCGATGTACCGCAAATGGCTACCGACCCTGGCGAACGACCCCGCCTTCAACACCAATCTGTCGTTCGACCTGCAATCGGTCGAGCTCGAACTCAACATGCCGCTGGTCTGGCGGCCAATGGCCTGGCGCCGCGACCCGGTGGTGCTGGCCTACCCTGAAGGCCTTTGGGCCTCGCCCCACGAACGGGTGATCGCGCCGTTCGAGACGCTGCAAGCCGCCGGTGTGGTGGACGGCATGCTCAGCAGCCAGCCGCTGTCGATTCCTCAGGAAGGACGGCTCAAGCCGAAGGTCGTGGTGTTTCAGGCCCGGCTCGACGCCGACCACCTGCAAACCATCGCCCGCGCCCAGCTGCTGCCGGATGCCTTCGTCGTGCTCGACATCAATGACCTGCAACTGGGTTCCCGGACGCCGGGCGAAGACCCGTTCGCCTTCGATGCCGAGTGCGTTGACCTGCTGCAGAAGAGCCTCCATCAGGCCCATCGCGTAATCGCTTCGACCCAAGTGCTCGCTGATATCGCCGGGGAGTTTCACGCGGACGTTCGATTGCTGCCTTCGCGCCTGTCGCCGCAGATCTGGGGCAACCTCGTCTCGAGCCGTGGAGTGGGTGGCAAGCCGAGGGTCGGTCTGGTCAGTGATCACTGGCAGCCACAGGATCTGCATATGATCCTTGCCGTGGTCGAGGCCCTGGCAGAAGAGGTGGAGTGGATCGTGCTGGGCGATGACCAGGGCGTGCTGCGCGGCCATGCCCATGAATCCCATGACCGGCCGCCCGCCGAGCATTACGCTACAGCCGTCGCCGGACTGAACCTCGACCTGGCCCTGCTTCCCGCCGTGGATAACCTGTTTGGCGCCTGCAAGAACAACATCACCCTGCTGCAACTCGGCGCCTGCGGTGTGCCGGTGATCTGCAGCGACGTTCGCGCCTACGCGGGGGATTTGTCGGTGACGCGGGTGCCCAACACGCTGGAGGCCTGGGTGAACCTGATTCGCGCCCACACGATGGATCTGGCCAGCGCGGCGCTGCTGGGCGACGATTTACGCAAACAAGTGCTTCGCGACTGGATGTTCGACGAAGAGGCTGTTCAGGCCTGGCGCGAGGCGTGGTTGCCCTGAGACCAAAGGCGCCTCATCAGTCCTCAGTCATGGGTGATTGGCGGTGTGCTTTTTGCGGTAGCCGCCCGGACTTTCCCCCGTCCATTTCTTGAACGCCCGGTGAAACGCGCTGGGCTCCTGAAAACCCACCAAGGATGCGATCTCCACGACGCTCAGTTCGGTGTCGCGCAGCTTCTGCTGGGCGATGCCGCGGCGGACGTCGTCCTTGATCCCTTGAAACGCACAGCCCTCACGCTCCAGTCGACGGCGGAAGGTGGTGGCGCTGAGTTTCAGCTCATCGGCCATTTCCAGCAGCGTCGGCCAGTGCCCGTAATGGCTGTTGCGCAGGCGCTGATAGACCTGCGCCGCGAGCCCGCGCTGGTTGCGATAGCGAATGACCAGCCACTGCGGCGCGGTGCGCAAAAATGATTTGAGCGACGGCAACGACTGCACCACCGGCAGACGCAGATAGTGGCTGGAAAATTCGATCTCGGTGCGCGGCTCGCCAAAGCTCAGGTTGAACCCCCACAGCAGTGAGTCGTCGCTGAGGCGCTCACGGCGCTGGCGAAACTGCGCGCGGTCGATGCTGATGCGGCGCCCGCCGAGCCAGCACAACAGGCTGATCATCAGCAGCAGAAATGTCTCTTCACCGAAGCGCTGGCGGACCGGGTCGTCTGTCGTGGTGTCCACCGCGAGCACAGCCCGGGCGCCGCGAACGATGAGGCTGCCGCGAAAGTCGCGCAGGAACAGGCCGAAATTGCTCAGGCACTGGCGCAGGGCCTTCTCCAGGTTGGGTTCCTGAATCAGCCCCCGGCAAATCAGGGCGAAGCTGCCCAAGGGCATGCCGTGGGAATCGAGGCCGAAAAACTCGTCGCCCAGTTCCTTGATCTGAATCAGCCACAACGCCGCGAACGCACTGGCCGACACCCGCGCCGTGGGGTCGTCGAGCAGTGCCATGTCGATGTCTGCTGCTTGCAACACGGACTGCAAGCGCAGCGGCTGGTCGCGTATCCCGTGGACGATCAACTGGACGAAGTAGATCGACACTGAATCCTTTTCCCGCATGACCGCCTTTCCCTTTTTGAATGGTGCACCACGGATCAGGCGCTGATGGTAAAGAACGCCAGCCCATCTGGACAGTTTCGGCATAGGCCCGTCCCGAACGCCGATCTAGACTTGCCCGCAGTCAGCACCGGCCGAAACGCCGTTTTTGCGGTGCTGCCCCCACAATTCCAATACCTGTCAGGAGTCCCCATGAGCACACCCGAAGTTTTCGTCGTCAGCGCACTGCGTACCGCCATCGGTGGATTCGGCGGTTCGCTCAAGGAGGTCTCGCCCATTGAACTGGGCACTCAGGTCAGCCGCGCCGCACTGGCCAAATCGGGGATCGCACCGGAACACATCGGCCATGTGGTCATGGGCCACGTGATTCCTACCGAAGTCCGCGACGCCTATCTTTCCCGCGTCATCGCTCTGGAAGCGGGCCTGACAAAAGAAACCCCTGCCATGAACGTCAATCGCCTGTGCGGCTCAGGTCTGCAGGCCATCGTGTCGGCGGCGCAATCGCTGATGCTCGGTGACGCCCAGGCCGTGCTGGCCGGTGGCGCCGAATCCATGAGCCGGGGTGCCTACATCATGCCCCAGGCCCGTTGGGGTGCGCGCATGGGTAACGTGCAGGCGTTCGACTACATGCTCGGTGCGTTGCACGATCCGTTCGCCAATATTCACATGGGCATCACCGCCGAGAACATCGCCGAGCATTACGGCATCACCCGCGCCGACCAGGACGCTCTGGCGCTGACCAGCCAGCAGCGCGCCGCCCACGCCATCGCCAAGGGCCGTTTCGAAAGCCAGATCGTGCCGATCGAAATCGCCACGCGCAAAGGCACCGTGACCTTCGCCCAGGACGAGCACGTGCGCGGCGACGTGACGGCCGAGCAGCTGGAGAAGATGAAAACTGCATTCAAGAAGGACGGCACCGTCACGGCCGGCAACGCCTCCGGCCTGAACGATGGCGCAGCGGCGCTGGTCATGGCCAGTGGCGACATGGTCCGCGAGCACGGTCTCAAGCCGATGGCGCGTCTGGTGGCCTATGCCCATGCCGGGGTTGATCCGTCGATGATGGGCCTGGGGCCAATTCCCGCCAGCCGCAAAGTGCTGGAACGTGCCGGCCTGACGGTGGCGGATCTGGACGTGATCGAATCCAACGAAGCCTTCGCCGCCCAGGCCTGCGCCGTTGCCCGTGAGCTAGGCTTTGATCCGGCCAAGGTCAACCCGAACGGCTCGGGCATTTCCCTCGGCCACCCGGTGGGCGCCACGGGCGCCATCATCGCCACCAAGGCGATCCACGAGCTGCACCGGATTCAGGGCCGCTACGCCTTGGTGACCATGTGCATCGGCGGCGGTCAGGGCATCGCCGTCATCTTCGAACGTGTGTAAGGAGGCTTGTCGATGAGCATGCAACACATCGCCGTGATCGGCGCCGGCACCATGGGCAACGGCATCGCGCAGGTGTGCGCGGTGGCGGGTTTCGACGTGACCCTGCTGGACATTTCCGACACCGCACTGGAGCGCGGCATGGCGACCGTGCGCAAGAATCTTGAACGGCAGGTGACCAAACAGACGGTGGCGGCCGATGTCGCCGAAGCGGCGCTGCGGCGCATCAGCGTCACCACGGACTACGACCAGTTGAACGGCGCGCAGCTGGTGATCGAAGCGGCCACCGAGAATCTGGAGCTGAAGCTGCGCCTGCTCAAGCAGATCGCCAGCCATGTCGACCGCGAGTGCGTGATTGCGTCGAATACGTCGTCGCTGTCGATCACGCAACTGGCGGCCAGCGTCGAGCACCCGGAGCGGTTCATCGGCCTGCACTTCTTCAACCCGGTGCCGATGATGAACCTGATCGAGGTCATTCGCGGTTTGCAGACGGCGGACACCACCCACATCGCGGCGATCAAGCTGGCCGAGCGGTTGAACAAGACCGCCATCACTGCCGGCAACCGGCCTGGGTTTGTGGTGAACCGGATTCTGGTGCCGATGATCAACGAGGCGATTCTGGTGCTGCAGGAAGGTCTGGCCACCGCCCAGGACATCGACGACGGCATGCGCCTGGGTTGCAACCAGCCCATCGGCCCGCTGGCGCTGGCTGACCTGATCGGGCTGGATACCTTGCTGGCGATTATTGAGGCGTTCCTCGAAGGCTTCAACGACAGCAAATACCGCCCTGCGCCGCTGCTCAAGGAAATGGTCGCGGCGGGGTATCTGGGGCGCAAGACCGGGCGTGGTTTTTTTGTTTATAACTGAGTGAACGCGGATGTGGGACAGCGTGCTTCTGGTAGAACTGGCTTTAGCCGGGAACGCGTCGGTCGCCACACCGTAAATTTTGCGGTGACAACGCCGGCCTCTTCCCGGCTGAAGCCGGTCCTACTAGGGGACCGCACACTGAAAGGGGACTCACACTGAAAGGGGACTGATTTATTTACAACGCTTCACCGTAAATTAATCTGTCCCCGATCCACAAGTTTTGCGTGTGCAATACCGGCCTCTTCCCGGCAGAAGCCGTTCCTACCAGGGCACCGGGTGTGGTCAATGGGAAAACAACCACACTGAAAGGGGACTGATTTATTTACAACGCTTCACCGTAAATTAATCTGTCCCCGATCCACAAATCTTGCGTGTGCAATACCGGCCTCCTCCCGGCAGAAGCCGTTCCTACCAGGGCACCGGGTGTGGTCAATGGGAAAACAACGAGTTCCCGACCTTGCCCGCCATCTTCTCCGGTTTGATCAGGAACCGCGCCAGCGCTGGCAACAGCCACAGGGCGCCGAACATGTTCCACAGCAGCATGAAGGTCAGCATCAGGCCCATGTCGGCCTGGAACTTGATGGCCGAGAAGATCCAGGTGCATACCCCGATCGCCAGGCACAGGCCGGTGAACAACACCGCTTTGCCCGTGGATTTAAGGGTCTGGTAATACGCTTCCTGCAACGGCAGCCCCGCCCGCAGGAAACTCTCCAGTCGGCTGTAGATGTAAATCCCGTAATCGACCCCGATCCCCACCCCGAGCGCCACCACCGGCAGGGTCGCGACTTTCACGCCAATCCCCATGAACGCCATCAGCGCGTTACCCAGCACCGACGTCAGCACCAGCGGCAGGACGATGCACAGCGTCGCCGCCCATGAACGGAAGGTGATCATGCACATCACCGCCACGCACACGTACACCAGAATCAGAATGGTCAGCTCGGCCTGCTTGATGACCTCGTTGGTGGCCGCCTCGATCCCGGCGTTACCCGCCGCGAGCAGAAACTCCAGGCCATCCTTGTTGTTCTGCTGAGCAAACTCCTGCACCGCATGCACGGCCCGGTCCAGAGTTTCGGCCTTGTGGTCATTGAGGAAAATCAGCAACGGCGCCAGGGAACAGGTGTTGTTGTACAAACCGTCAGCGCGGGAAATTGAGCTGTTGAGCACGTCCTTGTTGCGCGACAACGACTCCCATTTCAAATTGCCCTCGTTCATCCCCTTGATAACCTGTTTGGACACGGTCACCAGCGAAATCGCCGATTGCACCCCCGGCGTGTTTTCCATCTTCCACGACAGCTCGTTCATGGCCGACAGCGTCTGATACGCCGAACACCCCTCGGGCGGCGTCTTGACCATCACCACCAGCACGTCGGAGCTGGTCGAGTAATTGTTGATGATGAAGCTGTTGTCCTGGTTGTAGCGCGAGTCTGGCCGCAGTTCCGGCGCGCCCTGATCGAGGTCGCCGATCTTCAGGTTATGGCCGTACCATAGACCGCCGACCAGCGCGACAAGGGCCAATGTCACTGACACGCGGGCGACTTTTGGCGCGGCGAAGTTCGACAGCAGACGCCAGAACGGGTGCTCACGCACGGCATCCTCTTTACTGCGCACCACGGCTCTTTTGCTGATGCCAACGTAGGAAATCGCCACCGGGAGAAGGATCAGGTTGGTGAACACGATCACCGCCACGCCAATGGACGCGCCAATGGCCAGCTCGCGGATCACGCCGATGTCGATGATCAGCAACGTGATGAAGCCGACAGCGTCGGCAAGAATGGCGATCATCCCCGGCAGGAACAATTGGCGAAAGGTGCGGCGTGCTGCGGTAAGCGCACTGTCGGCATCGCTGGATTGCAGGGCGATGCCGTTGATCTTCTGCACGCCGTGGGAAATACCGATGGCGAAGATCAGAAAGGGCACCAGCATCGAGTAGGGATCAAGCCCGAAACCCACTACATGCATCAGGCCCAGCTGCCAGATCACCGCGATCAACGTGGTGCTCAACACCGCGATGGTGCTGCGGGCGCAGCGGGTGAACCACATCAGCAGGACCAGGGTGATCAGGAAGGCGATGCCGAAGAACATCACCACCATGATCAGCCCGTCGATCAGGTCGCCGACCTTCTTGGCGAAACCGACGATGTGAATCTCGACGTTGGGGTTCTGTGCTTCGTACTTGTCGCGAATCTTCTCTTCGAGCTGGTGGGAGAACTGACGGTAATCCAGCGGCAGCAGTTTGCTCTGGTCGTTGGGGTCCGGGTAGAACTCCTGCAGCGGCACATCGACGATGCTCGACTTGAAGTTGTTGGAGACCAGTCGCCCGACCTGCCCGGACTTGAGGACGTTATTGCGCAGCTTGTCGAGGCTCTGTTGCGAACCGTCGTAGCTCTGCGGAATGACCTCGCCGCCGGCAAAGCCCTCCTCCGTCACCTCGGTCCAGCGCACGCTGGGGCTCCACAGAGATTTAAGCCCGGAGCGGTCGACGCCGGAAATGTAGAAGACCTCGTCGTTGATCTGCCGCAGAGTCTCCATGTAGTCCCTGGAGAAGATGTCGCCCTGCTTGGCCTCCACCGAGATACGCACGGTGTTGCCCAGGTTCGCGAGGTCGTTGCGGTGTTCCATCATGTTCTGAACGAACGGATGCCCCAGCGGGATCATTTTTTCGAAGCTGGTGGACGGGCGCACCAGCGTCGCTTGCCAGAACAGGAAGACGCTGACCAGCAGGCAGATGCCGATCACCGTCTTGCGGTTGTTGAAAATCAGCTGTTCCAGGCGCGTCGGCTTGTCGTGAGGGTGTTGAAGGTTGCTCATGGAGACGTATCCTCGCCTGCTTGTTCTTATTGTTGAGCGCCGTCAGCGCCCGTTGGCGAGGTGACGCGAACGCCGCCCTGTCCCACCAGAACCAGATTGCCTTTGTCGTCCTCTGCTACGCCCGACAAGGAAAGCCGGTCCGGGCGATTGGCAACCGTGAAGCTTTGGCCATCGTCCGTACTGCGCATGACGCTGCCGCCGTTGCCCACCAGCACGATGGAGTGGTCGGGCATCAGCGAGGCATTGGCGATGCTGAACTCCAGCGGCCCGCGCTCACCCTGCAGCGGGACGGGCTCCCACGTGGTACCAAAATCGGTCGAACGAAACAGATTGCCGCGCAGGCCGTAAACCAGGAGCGTGTTGGATTCAGCAGTGCCTACCGCGCCGAACAACGAGCCCTGGTAAGGGCCTTCAAGTTTCTCCCAGGTCTGGCCATCGTCCGGGGACCGAAACATGCTGCCCTGTTCACCGACCACGAACAGGCCCGCGTCCTTCACGTACGCAATGCCGTTGAGGTGGAACTGGTCTTCGTTGTCCAACCGGTCGCCGATGTCTTTCCAATGCTGGCCGCCGTCGGTGGTTTCCAGCACCGCGCCATAGGCACCCACGGCGATCCCGGTGGTCAGGCCCTTGAACCAGACATCCAGCAGCGGTGCTTCGCGTTTGAGGTCTTCGAACTGTTTGGTCCAGGTGGCGCCGGCATCGCTGCTGGCAAGGATCTGCGCATCGTGGCCCACCGCCCACCCGTGTTGCTCATCGACGAAATACACCGCCGTGAGCATCTGGCGCGTCGGCACTTTGGCCTGGGTCCAGGTTTTGCCCTGGTCGTCGGAATAGAGAATGTGGCCGCGATCCCCCACCGCCACCATGCGCTTGCCGGCATGGGTCACGTCCAGCAGCAGACTGCGGGAGGCTTTTGCGGATTCGAGGGCATAGACGGCGGAATCGCCAGCGCTAGCAGGGGCTTCAACGGGCGTGCTGTCAGCGGGCATGCCATTGGCGGGCGTGCCATCAGCGGCCAGGGCTGCGCCGCAGAAGATCGGAGAGATAAGGAGCGACAGAGCCGCATGGAGAGGCAGGTTCTTGAAAAGCGTCCGGGCGCTGAAATGGCCCCGGATGACCGCAAACCGAGTGCGCCGAATGACGGGCTCACGCATGGAGCTACCCCTTCCTTTATTTTTATTAGGTTCTTCTGACGGCCGTTTGAACCGCGCGGGCGCTCTAGCCTGCACGCGACGCTGGCTTACCGAAGCGAGCCCATCCTAGTCAGCTTTGGAAACGTATGACAATCGACATGACGTTATCTTTTGTTAAGCCACGGAGCCCTGATTGGCGCGTTATCACTGGGACTGATTGAGCTCACCTACTGCGCGTAGCGTAGCTGAGCCGTGGCCCCCCAATTCAGGCGTAAACCGTGCCGGGGATCTCGGCGCCAGCACGGTGTGGGGCATGGCTCAGAAGGCGTAGGTGAGCGCCAGGGTGGACATCGTCGTCCTGGCGGACTGACTCCCCGCGTCACCCGCGATACGGAAGCGATCGCCGCTGTGAGTGTCCTTGATCAGCGTGCTGCCTTTCGCCTCGGCGTATACCTGATGATCCACACCCGCCCGTAACGAAAGCTGCGGACTCACGCGGTAACTGAGCGCAACCGCGAGGCTTTGCATACGGCCGTTGTTGCCATAATCGCCGTCGTAGGTGACGCCGCGGACATGATGGCGGTCGTGATCTCGCGCCCGGACCCACTGGCTGTATTTGAACGTGCCTTCCAGCGTCCAGTTGCGGAACTGGTAGAGACCGACCAGCCCCAGGTAAGGCGTGTCGTAGGTCTGCTGATAGGAAATGCCTTTCTGCCCCGCCGGGAATTCACCCGACTCATCCCGAAACCCATCCTCTGAAGAGTAGGTATACCGCCCGCCTCTCGCCTGCCAGCCGAACTGGCTGCGCTGATAACCGAGCATCACGCCGAGGGCGAGAGCATCACGCTTGAGCGCCCAGGCGGTGGCGGCGAAATCGGCCTGCCAGGCTTTGCTGACCTGAGTGTCCGGGTGATCGGAGTAGTCACTCCAGCCGGCGTTCTCGTCATCCCAATCGTAATCCTTCAGATGCCCGTCACCCTTCGCCACCCGCGTCCAGCCGTTCAGGTCAAGGGACAGCCAATCTATGGGCTGATACTTCAGGCCCAGATGCAGCGTCGGTACCTGCTTCATGCTCCAGTTCAACTGGCTGAGCTTGCGACCGTTGTCAGCGTCGTACACCTTTTCCCGCGCCTGACCATTCAGCAGACCGACACCCAGGCTCACCCCAACCGCCCCCAACTGAAACTGCTCCTCGCGGGTTGTCTGCGACTCGGCCAACGCCTCGGTTGCGAACGCAGCCAGCCCCAGCCACAACAGCGTATTACTGCCCTTCATCACCCACTCCGCATTTTTCTTATTGGGAATTTTGTCCAGCGCCGCACGCCGCTGGACAAGGAGCGAAAGGATGAAGCGCCGCGAAGGAAATCTCTGCCGGGCGGTTCTGAAGGATTTGCGTGAAAGCTAAACGTTGGCGTTGGGAAATTGCCTACAAAACGGTTGAAGGTCTGTTTTATTAGTGACGCAACAACTTGCGCAACGGCACCCCATCCTTCAACACCGGCGACTTGATGACGATGTAGCTGAAGTACTTCGAAATCCCGATGTTTTTGTCGAGCAGGCTTTCCACCACTTCCTGGTAGTGCTGGATGCTGCGGGTCATGAAGCGCACCAGGTAGTCGTAGCCGCCGCTAATGAGGTGGCATTCGAGGACTTCGTCCACCAGCCGGATGTTGGATTCGAACTTGGCGAAGTCTTCGCGCTTGTGGTCGCTGAGGGTGATTTCGGTGAAGACGGTGACCGAGTCAGTGATCTTGGCCAGGTTCAGATGCGCTTTGTAGCTGGAGATATAACCCGCCGATTCCAGCCGCTTGACCCGTTGCAGGCACGGGCTGGCGGACAGGCCGACGGCATCGGCGAGGCTGACATTGGTCATCCGGCCGTCCTTTTGCAGTTCGACCAGGATGCTGATGTCGATCCGATCCAGTTTCACGAGCCCTTCCATCACGTACCTCTTGACTGCCGTTGTAAGACAATCTTCTAGCAAAATCAGCGCCGTAAAGACAGCTGATGCTGCGCCACCAGGTCGGCCATGCTGTTGATGCAGTACTCCGCCGCGCAGGGGGAAGGCTGACGTGCCCGGTGGCGGCCGATCAGGCAGCGGTCCAACGCGGCGTAAGGGTCGACCGATGGCCGGGTCACGTGCAGGACCGGTTGCACCTGATCACCCTGATCCGTGAGCCATTGCGGACCTTCGGCTAGGGAAATGAAATCTTCCGGTGCAATTCCCAGCCGCTCACAGAGCACGCCGCGATCCTCGGCATCGCGGTCGCCGCGCACCAGCAATCGATAGAATTTGCGCAGGTACAGCATCGCCCCGGGCGCGTCTTCGAACAGCGACCAGTTGCCCGCCGAACGGGCGAAGCTCATGCCCTCCTCCCAACTGGCGTGCAGGCCCCACTTTTCCGCCAGTTGGCGATGGGCGAAACACAGCATGCCGCTGAAGCCCAGCTCGGCGAAGCGCGGATACAGGCTGGCGACGACCGCGTTGAATTCGGCCAGCACTTCGTCCCTGGCCGGTTGCCCGCCGCGGCTGTCAAGCAGCGGTTGCAGCGCTGCCCAGACGCCGGAATCGCGATCCACCAGCACTTCATCGCAATCGATCAGCAACGCTCTGTATTCAGTCAGCCCCAATTCTGTCAGCCCCATGTGGATCGAACCTCCTGGATGCATCTGGCCCGTTGCGGGCAAAGCGTCACTTCACATTCGAGTTCAAGACCCGTGCCAAGGCGGCGTCGAGGATCTGCACGGCTTCGTCGACCTGGGCTTCTGTCGTCACCAACGGCGCGAGGAAGCGCAGCACGTTGCGGTAAACGCCGCATTTGATGACCAGCAAGCCACCGGCGCGGGCTTCGTCGATCACCCGTGAGTTGAGGTCGGCATCCGGGGTGCGCGCCGCGTCATCCTTGATCAGTTCGATCGCCAGCATGAAACCGGTGCCGCGCACGTCGCCGATGCGCGGGTAACGCGCCTGCAGACCGATCAGGCCCCGGCGCAGGCGTTCGCCCAGGAGTTGGCTGCGCGCCAGCAGGTGTTCTTCCTCAAACGCATCGATCACCGCCAGCCCCGCCGCGCACGCCAGGGCGTTGCCGCCGTAGGTACCGCCGAGGCCGCCGGGCAGCGGCGCGTCCATGATGTGCGCCTTGCCGACCACGCCGGACAACGGCAAGCCACCGGCGAGGCTTTTGGCGACGGTGACCAGATCAGGCTGGATGCCAGAGTGCTGGTAGCCGAACCAGGTGCCGGTACGGCCAAAGCCGGTCTGGATTTCGTCGAGGATCAGCACAATGCCGTGCTTGTCGGCTAATGCCCGCAGCGCCTGAAGAAACTCCGGCGGCGCGGTGAGGAAACCGCCGTCGCCCTGCACCGGTTCAATAAGGATTGCGGCGACGCGGTCCGGTGCAACCTGGGTGGCGAGCAATTCGTTCAGCGCGGTGATTGCGTCAACACTGCTAACGCCGCGATACGCGTTCGGGTACGGCGTATGGAACACCTCCGGCGCAAACGGCCCGAAGTTCTGTTTGTAGGGTTGGCTCATGCCGGTGAGCGTGGTGCCGAGCAAGGTGCGTCCATGGAAGCCGCCACGGAAGGCGATGACTGCCGAACGGTTGGTGTGGGCACGGGCGATCTTCACGGCGTTCTCCACCGCTTCAGCGCCGGAGGTGAAGAACGCGGCCTTGTAGGCTTCCTTTCCGCCGATCATTTCACAGAGGCGCTGCGCCAGGTCGAGGTAAGGCGTGTAGGCCGCCACCTGAAAGCAGGCGTGGGAGACTTTCTGCAGTTGCGCCTGCACGGCGGCGACCACTTTCGGGTGGTTATGGCCGATGTTGAGCACGCCGATGCCGCCGACGAAATCCAGGTAGCGCTTGCCGTCCACGTCCCACAATTCGGTGCCCTGGGCGCGGTCGATCACCAGCGGGTGCGCAGTGACCAGACCACGGGGCACGAATTGCTCGCGCTGACGGAGCAAATGAGGGGTTTCGTCGACTTTGCTGTTCATGGCATTTCCCATCGTGAGTCGGGCAACCCGGAGGCGGTTGCGATGCTGATCAGGTTACGGCGTGCGGGCAACGCACTTAGCCGAACTTGGCCCGTGAGAAATTCGGATCGACTGTTTTGGCCCCGCCTTTCAACAGATCCTGCGTCGGGCTTGGAGGATGATGTGGGCTAGCTCCCTACCCCTTCCCTTCAGCCTCCCTTTAGCAGGAGAAGCCCATGGCCTTGCTCTACAAAGCCGACCCCGCGCGCGCGCCACACTGGCAGAGACTCTTCGCCGAACATGCACCGGACATCGAATGGCGCGCCTGGCCGGACATCGGCAATCCCGAAGAGGTCGAGTACCTGGCGGCCTGGCAGGCGCCGGATGACCTGACGCAGTTGCTGCCGAATCTGAAGGTGCTGTTCGCGCTGTCGGCCGGAGTGGATCAGCTGGATCTGTCGCGTTTGCCGGCGGATCTGCCGGTGGTGCGCCTGCTGGATCCGGGCATCACGCGGGGGATGTGTGAATACGCGACGTGGGCGGTGTTGAGTCTGCATCGGGATATGCTGCGGTATCGCGAGCAGCAGGCGGCACGCTGTTGGCAGGCCCATCTGTTGCAACCGGCGGAGAGACGGCGCGTGGGGGTGATGGGGTTGGGCACGCAGGCGCAGCAGATTCTGGCGACGCTGGCGCCGTTCGGGTTTGCCTTGTCGGGCTGGGCGCGCAGTGTTCATGAGGTTGAGGGGGTGGACTGTTTTGCGGGTCAGGCGCAGTTGTCGGCGTTTCTGGGGCAGTGCGATATTTTGCTGTGCGTACTGCCGTTGACGGAGCAGACGGAGGGGATTCTGGACCGGAACCTGTTTGCGTTGCTGCCACGGGGCGCAGGGCTGATCAATATGGGGCGCGGCGGGCATCTTGTTGAGGAGGATTTGCTGGAGGCGCTGGAGAGTGGGCAGTTGGGGGGCGCTGTGCTGGATGTCTTGCAGGTGGAGCCGGCAGCGGCTGATCATCCATTTTGGGAGCATCCGCAGGTGGTGTTAACGCCGCATGTGGCGGCGATGACGCAGCCGGCGAGTGCGTTTGGGGTGTTGCTGGAGAACATTCGGCGGTTTGAGCGGGGGGAGCGGATGGTGGGGCAGATAGATCGAAATCGGGGCTATTGAGTCCCGTTTTTAGATCACAAGCCAGGTCAAGATCACAAGCGTCTGCCTAGGGGCAGACCGTTTCGCCTTCGGCGAGTTACTTGGAAAAGCACCCCAAGTAACCAAGGGTGCCTGCTCTCGGTTTGGCCCGACTTCGTCGGGTTCCCTCACTTCGACGACGCTCCGTGGGCCCGCGCCGAACGGACATCCATGTCCGCAACGGCGCTCTCGCCGCATCCATGCGGCTCGACCCACTCCGCGTCGTCTACGTTCGGCCTGCACCAAAGTCGCGATTGGTGTCGTCTGGGCTATTTGCGTATGAAGATCAAAAGCAGATCAAAAGCAGATCAAGGGCTTCCCGGCTGAAGCCGGTCTTACGAGGATCGCCGCCGGTCCCACTGACACAGCGGATGCTTTCACGCTTATAGGGGACTGATTTATTTACAACGCTTCACCGTAAATTAATCTGTCCCCGGTCCGTTAGTGTGGCACCTGACGTCTTCCCGGCTAAAGCCGGTCCCACTGACACAGCGCATGCTTTTAGTGGGACCGGCTTTAGCCGGAAAGACGCCATTCCAGTCGCCAACAATTATGTGATGTTCAACACGACACCTTCTCTGGGAAAGCTAGCACCACTCACAGCGGAAACTGTCCGCCCCGCAACATCCCCTAACCCCCGTGCCGTTGACCACCCGTCGACCCGACCGCATCCTCCGCCGCCTCAAATTGGCAGGCATCAACAAGGTCATGTTCAAGGACGACAAAAAAGATCCCTTTGGGGACAACTCGATTTTCAAAGGGCTTTCCAACGGAGGTGCGTCGTGGGCCGCATGGAACTCGCCTCCCGAACCCGTGCGGGTGCCCACTCCGATGCCAGAGCGCTGGCCGGCCCCGAAGGAGCGCACCGACAAGGTCTTCGCCAAATCCTGTACCGGGGAATGGTGCAGCACTGACGCCGGCACTGAGGTAGAACCCGCCTCCAACTTCGGCGCGATCATGATGGCGGGCGCCATGCTCCTGCCCTCCGCCTCCGACGCTATTGCCGCCGCACTCGGCGCAGACATGGGATTGGGCCGCATGGCCGGCGGCGGCATCATGCAGCGCAGCCACACGTGGCTGCTTCGAGGAGCCGGCGGCCCGGCGAGTCTGTTCATCGTAGGCATGCTCCCGGCGAAGATGGGCGACGGCACGCTCTACACCGATGACGAATTGCGCAACCTGGCCCAAGCGACAACGCGGGTGCGTTTCCAGTTGCGCCGTGATGCAGAAGGCGAGTTACAGATCTACGGCATCCATTCCAAAGCATCCGGCGACGACTCGGTCCGCACCGTGCAAGCCCGCTGGAACGCCGACAAAAGCGCGATGGAAGCCCATCTCGACGGCATCACCATCCTCATGACGCCCCGCCGGGGCCGACACGGGACGCTGGAACCTCTGGTCTACCCTGAAAACAGCGACGCACGCCTAGGCACCATCCTCGTCCACCCGATCCCGGACGACACCGACAGTCAGCTCGAAGGACTCCCAGGCGACGACATCACCGCTGAAGACTGCATCCTCGTCTTCCCCGCTGACTCGGGGCTGAGGTCGATGTATGTGGTGTATGCAAGGCCGTTTAATGGGGATCATGGGTATCATCCGCCTCCGCTGGACCTCCCAGGCTTTCCAGACGCCAAGAAAGCAGACAGTAAAACAATGGTCCAGGGTGGTGGAGCGAAGCGACGACGCTGGAAAGATCCCAAAGGCCGAATATTTGAGTGGGATAGTCAGCACGGGACTGTCGAAATGTATGACAAACAAGGCAAGCACTTGGGGGAGTTTGATCCTCAGACCAGCGAGCGAACCAAGCCGGCCAAGCCCGGCCGTAAAATTGAAAAGTGAGAGTTCTATGTTCCTCTATATATTTGGATTTTTGCTCGACAGCACCGAAGACGACTCGCTGAAATTTGAAATGAAGATAGATCCGTCGTTGAATGACGAAATCGTAGCGCGGCTCGGCCATGCAAGCCTAAACGCGATGGCGGAAGGTGACTGGCCGCTGACAAGCGAGCAGGTCACAATGCTGTCTTCAATCACGGGACGCCAACTTCCGACCGATCTGAAGCTCCTGATAGGCGTCGTAGCGTGAGCACAGCACGGGGCCAACCACCCTCTGGATAACTTAATGATTGGTAAAGTCACCTCATATGGCATTCATGCTGATACAGGGCTTTTACCCTGAGCCGGACCCGGACAACTCGCTTCAGTACGAGAAGGTGGTACCACAAGCACTCGAAACAAACGTGCTTGCCGCGATGGGCTGGACGACAAAATCAGACGTACCCCCGGGCGTAACAGAGCTTAGCCAGGAGCAAGCAGTGATGGTGCTCAAAGCGTTAGATGAGCGAAAAAAGGCGCAATTGATTTACTGCATTGCGCTTTACAGAAATGAACCTGCCAGTTAGGCACTCAATGCGGGATTAATTTACGGTGCAGCGTTGTAAATAAATCAGTCCCCCTTAAGCCAGTCCCCCTTAAGCCCACGCCAGGTCAAGATCTAAGGCGTCTGCCTAGGGGCAGACTGTTTCGCCTTCGACGAGTTACTTGGAAAAGCACCCCAAGTAACCAAGGGTGCCTGCTCTCGGTTTGGCCCGACTTCGTCGGGTTCCCTCACTTCGACGACGCTCCGTGGGCCCGCGCCGAACGGACATCCATGTCCTGACGGCGCTCTCGCCGCATCCATGCGGCTCGGCCCACTGCGCGTCGTCTACGTTCGGCCTGCACCAAAGTCGCGATTGGTGCCGTCTGGGCTATTTGCGTATGAAGATCAAAAGCAGATCAAGGGCTTCCCGGCTAAAGCCGGTCTTACGAGGATCGCCGCCGGTCCCACTGACACCGCGCATGCTTTTAGTAGGACCGGCTTTAGCCGGGAAGCTTTTGATCTGATCGTTCCCCACGCTCCGCGTGGTAAAGCCGTCCGGGACGCTCTGCGTCCCTGTGGGACCGGCTTTAGCCGGGAAGAGGCCCGCGCAATCGATATTAATTTCTCAGTGTGGCATCCGACGCCTTCCCGGCTAAAGTTGGTCCCACAAACGTCAACAGCCAGTCCTGCAGAAACCCCGGCCCTAAACCAATCTCCCGGCAATCGCCGCCCCTACGTCTTGCGTCGACCCCTTGCCGCCCAGGTCCGGGGTGATCGGGCCTTGCGCAATCACGTCTTCAATCGCCTGCAAGATACCGTCATGGGCCGCGCGGTAGCGGTCGTCGCCGTTGCCGAGGAAGTCGAGCATCAGCGCGCCGGACCAGATCATCGCGATGGGGTTGGCGATGTTTTGCCCGTAGATGTCCGGCGCGGAGCCATGCACCGGTTCGAACAACGAGGGGAAGCGCCGTTCCGGGTCAAGGTTGGCCGAGGGGGCGATGCCGATGGTGCCGGCGCACGCCGGGCCGAGGTCGGACAGGATGTCGCCGAACAGGTTCGATGCCACGACGACGTCAAACCGGTCCGGCTGCAGCACGAACCTCGCACACAGGATGTCGATGTGCTGCTTGTCCCAACTCACTTCGGGGTAGTTCGCTGCCATCAGTGCCGTGCGTTCGTCCCAGTACGGCATGCTGATGGAGATGCCGTTGGATTTGGTCGCGGCCGTCAGCTTTTTACGCGGGCGGGTCTGGGCGAGTTCGAAGGCGAATTTGAGGATGCGGTCGACGCCACGGCGGGTGAATACCGATTCCTGCAGCACGAACTCGTGTTCGGTGCCTTCGAACATCTTGCCGCCCACCGAGGAATATTCGCCCTCGGTGTTTTCCCGGATCACCACGAAGTCGATGTCCCCCGGTTTGCGGCCGGCCAGCGGACAGGGCACACCGGGGAACAGGCGCACCGGGCGGATGTTCACGTATTGGTCGAAGTCACGGCGAAACTTGAGCAGCGAACCCCACAGGGAAATGTGGTCCGGCACCTTGTCGGGCCAGCCGACGGCGCCGAAGTAGATCGCGTCATAGCCCTTGAGCTGCTCGAACCAGTCGTCGGGCATCATCTTCCCGTGGGCGAGGTAGTAGTCGCAGTGGGCCCAGTCGAGCACGTCGATGCTCAGGTTCAGTTCCCATTTCCTGGCCGCCTGTTCCAGGACCCGCAGCCCTTCCGGCAGGACTTCCTTGCCGATGCCGTCGCCCGCCATCGCGGCGATTCTGAATGCCTTGCTCATGGTGCGCCCCTCGGGATGAATCAGTTCAAGCCGCCGATGTGGAAGGCTTTGACTTCAAGGTACTCGTCCAGGCCGTACTTGCTGCCCTCGCGGCCGAGGCCCGATTGTTTGATGCCGCCGAAGGGCGCGACTTCCATCGAGATGATCCCGGTGTTGAGCCCGACCATGCCGAATTCCAGCGCCTCGCCGAAGCGCCACGAGCGTTTCAGGTCCTGGGTGAAATAGTAGGCGCCCAAACCGAACGGGGTGGCATTGGCCAGGGCCAGCGCTTCGGCTTCATCAGTAAAGCGCATCAACGGCGCCACCGGGCCGAAGGTTTCCTCATTGGCCAGCAGCATGTCGGCGTGGGCGTCAGCCAGAACCGTGGGTTGCACGAACTGGCTGTCGCCCGTGGGAATCCCGCCGCAGAGCAGTCTGGCGCCCTGACTCAAGGCATCGTCGATGTGCCGGGCCACCTTGGCGACCGCCGCCGGGTTGATCAGCGGGCCGATGGTCACCCCCTCTTCCAGGCCGTTGCCGACCTTAAGTTTGCCCACCTCTTCCACCAACCGCGCGGCGAAACGGTCGTAGATGCCCGCCTGCACCAGGATGCGGTTGGCGCACACACAGGTTTGCCCGGCGTTGCGAAACTTGCTGATCATCACACCGGCCACGGCCTGTTCCAGGTCGGCGTCGTCGAATACCACAAATGGCGCGTTGCCGCCCAGTTCCAGGCTCAGGCGCTTGATGTGCTCGGCGCTCTGGCGCATCAGCAGGCGCCCGACGGCGGTGGAGCCGGTGAAGGAAATCTTGCGCACCGCCGGGTTACCGGTAAGTTCTTCGCCGATGCCGGCGGGCAATCCGGTGATGACATTGAACACGCCGGACGGAATACCGACGCGCTCGGCCAGCACCGCCAGGGCGAGGGCCGACAGCGGCGTGAGGTCCGAGGGTTTGACGATGATCGGGCAACCAGCCGCCAGGGCCGGCGCGCATTTGCGGGTGATCATCGCGTTGGGGAAATTCCATGGGGTAATCGCGGCGCAGACGCCCACGGGTTGCTTGAGGGTCAGCAGGCGGCGGTCGCCAGTGGGGGCCGGCATGGTTTCGCCGTAGACCCGGCGCGCTTCCTCGGCGAACCATTTGACGAAGCCGGCGCCATAGCGGATTTCGCCCTTGGCCTCGTTCAGCGGCTTGCCCTGCTCGCAGGTCATGATCAGCGCGAGGTCATCGAGGTTGTCGATCATCGCCTGAAACCAGCGTTCCAGCAGCGCCGCACGTTCTGCCGCCGGGCGCGCGCGCCATGCGGGCCAGGCACGTTCGGCGGCGTCGATGGCGCGGCGCGTGTCGACCGCGTCCATGGCCGGCACCTGGGCCAGCAGATCGCCGGTGGCGGGGTCGCGGACGTCGAGGGTGGCGCCGCTGTCGGCGGCGATCCACTCACCGTTCACGTAGGCGCGTTCAGCCAGCAGGCCGGGGTCTTGCAAGCGATTCTTGAGCATGGTCGAGTCCTGATCCGAGACAGATTCCAGTCTAGGGATCTGCCTCGAACGAGGATGCCGAAAGCGCCTTCAAACCAGCGTGCCGTGCTGAAATTCACGTCAGGACGGCAGGCTCTGCTACGCCTTCAACGAGCCCAGCAAGCCTTGCAAAAAGCGCTCGCCGGCGTCCATCTGGCTGACCTCGATAAACTCGTCCGGCTTGTGCGCCTGCTCGATGGAACCCGGGCCGCACACCACCACCGGCACATCCAGCCGCTGCTTGAACAGACCGCCCTCAGTGCCGAACGAGACCTTGGTCATGCCGGTGTCCGGCGCAGCGAATTGCTTGAGGAAGCTCACCGCTTCGACGGTCGGGTGGGTGTCGAGGCCGGGGTAGACGTTGATGGTTTCGATCTCGATGGCCGCGATGCTGGAAAGCTTCTGCGCCTCACGCACGATCACTTCGGCGCGCTCGCGCATCTGCTCGATGAACTGCTCGAGGTTGTCGGCGGGCAGGTTGCGCACCTCGAAATCCAGGGTGCACAGGTTCGGCACGATGTTCAGCGCCTTGCCGCCGCTGATCTGCCCGACGTGCACGGTGCTGTAGGGCACGTCGTAGTCGGTGTCTTGGGCGCCGTGTTGTTGCAAATGCTGCTGGCTCTCCCGCAGGGAGGCGATGAAGTCGCAGGCCACATGAATGGCGTTGACCGAGCGCGGCGCCAGGGACGAATGCGCCTCCTGGCCCCGGCAATAGGTCCGGTAGGAGCCCTTGCCCTTGTGGCCCAGCACGAATTGCATGTTGGTCGGCTCGCCGATCACGCAGAGAAACGGCCGCACCGGCGCCAGGTGCAGCACGTCGAGCAAGCGCCGCACGCCGACACAACCGATCTCCTCATCGTGGGACAGGGCCAGTTGCAGCGGGCGGTTGAGTGGGCGGTTGGCTGAGTACTCGGCCGCATCAAGCATGGCGTCGATGGCCAGCGCGATGAAGCCCTTCATGTCGCAGCTGCCACGGCCATAGATGCGCCCGTCCTGCACAGTGGCGGCGAAGGCCGGAAAGGTCCACGCCTGCCCCGCCGCCGGCACCACGTCGGTGTGCCCGGACAGCAACACGCCGGGCTGGTCTTTCGGCCCGGTGCTGGCAAACAGGTTGGCCTTCTTGCCACTCTCGTCCTTGACGATCAGCGACTCGATGCCCTTGCTCAGCAGCAGGTCGCGAACGTAGTCGATCAGGGCCATGTTGGACTCCGACGACACCGTTTCGAAGGCCATCAGCCGTTTCAGAATCTCGAGAACGCGGGGTTTCATGAGGCGTGGCTCCGTTGCGCAGCAGGAAAGGCAAAACGTCTGATGGAGAATGCCTCGATCGGGGTCGTGGTGCGACCGGTGTCGAGCAGTTCGGCCATCACGTCACCGACGCCGGGGCCGAGCTGAAAGCCGTGGCCGCAGAAGCCGAAGGCGTAGAACAAGCCGTCGACGGTGCCGCTGGGGCCCATGATCGGCAGCGAATCCGGCAGGTAGCCTTCGATGCCGCTCCACACGCGGATGATGTTCAGGTTTCCAACGCCCGGCAGCAGGCGGCGCATCTGTTCGGCCTGATTGAGGATGCTGCGCGGCTCGACAGCGGCGCGACGGTTGAGCATGTCCGGTTTGCTGCGAAAGCCGCCGCCGATGACGATGTTGCCACGGGGAATCTGGCGGAAGTAGATCACCTCTTCGGCGATCTTGGTGTACACGCCGATAACCGTCGGCAAGGCGTAGGGCACCGGCTCCGTAACCGCCATCTGCGGGCCGTGGGTGTCCAGCGGCACCGGCTCGCCAAACTGCGCCGAGAGCTTCTGGCCCCAGGCGCCGGCGGTAATCAACAGCTGCGCGGCGTGAAACTGACGACCGTCGGTGGTGGTGACGTGAAAGTCTCCGCCGACCTTCTCGACCTCGGCCACTTCCGTACGCTCTTCGATCTGGGCCCCCAGGCGGCGTGCGGCGCGGGCAAAGGCCGGGGCGGCGAGACGTGGGTTGGCGTGACCGTCGTGGGGGGCGTAGGAGCCGCCTTTGACGTCCGCGCCGAGAAAACCAAAGCGCTGATGCAGCTCGGCGCCTCGATACACTTTCAGGTCCAGTTGCTCGGCTTCCGGCGCGGCGGCGTAGGCCTCCAGCTCGGCGATTTCGTCTTCGCGGTAACACACGCGCATGTGCCCGCTGGGGATGAATTCGAGGTCGTCGTCGATCAGTTCCGGCAGGCGTTTCCACAGCGCCCACGAGCGGTTGGCCAGGGCCAGTTGGCCGAGAAAACGCCCTTGCCGGCGCACGTTGCCAAAGTTGACGCCGCTGGCGTACTGGCCGATCTGGTCGCGTTCCAGCAGGATCACCGACTGCCCGCGCCGACGCAGAAAAAACGCCGTGGCTGAGCCCATCAAGCCGCCACCGACAATCACCACATCTGCTTTTTGCACGCTCATGGCGACACCTCCTCGATGAGCATCGACAACGGTTTGACCGGCGCCTGCCCGCGCTGGCGACCGACTTCCTGCACCTGCACGCCGGCTTCTGCGGCGATCACTTCGGCACCCGCTTGCGAGCAATAACGCCCCTGGCAGCGGCCCATGCCGACCCGGCTGAAAGCCTTGGCGCGGTTGACTTCACAGGCGCCCTTCTCGTTGACCGTGCGGCGCAATTCGCCCGCCGTGATCATCTCGCAGCGGCAGACGATGGCGCTGTCGGGCAAGGCCTTCGCTTGTTCGCCGGGCCAGGGAAACGCTTCGGCCAGGCCCAGACGAAACTGGTCCATCACCGCCAGCGCCTGCTGCTGTTCATCGCGCAGCCCGGCATTGAACGGCTGCTTGAGGTCTTCGAGCACTGCCAGGGCCACTCGGCGCCCGGCGTGCTCGGCGGCATCGGCGCCACGAATCTTCGCACCATCACCGGCGGCATACACGCCGTTCACCGAGGTACGGCCGGCCTCGTCCGTCGCCAGCCACCATTGGCTGGAGGCGTCATCGAAGGCCATGGCGCAACCGGCCAGATCACCGAGCTGGGTTTCCGGGCGCAAGTGATAACCCAGCGCGACGGCGTCGGCCTGCACGGTCACGGCCTTGCCACTACCGGTGGTGAAGCGCACGCCTGCCACGCCATTGGCGCCATCGCCCAGTACCTCTAACGGCTTGACGCCGAAATGCACGGGCACTTTCGCCCGGTACAGCTGCGCCAGAAATTTCATGCCAGTCCACAGCAAACCCGGTCGCGCCAACAGTTTGGGCAGGGCTTTGAGGCGCAGGCTGAAGGGCGAGGTATCAAGAACCGCCGCCACAGTCGCGCCGGCTTTGACGTACTGGCTGGCGACCAGGTACAGCAAGGGCCCGCTGCCCATGAACACCACGCGATGGCCGATGGACACGGCCTGATTCTTTAACGCGATCTGCGCCCCTCCCAGGCTGTAGGTGCCTGCCAGTTGCCAGCCTTCGATGGGCATCAGGCGGTCGGTGGCGCCGGTGCAGAGGATCAGCGCGTCGTAGTCCAGCGTGCTGTGGCGGCCCTGATTGGCGCAGCACAATTGCCCCGGCGTGAGGTTCCAGACCAGGGTGTCGGGCCGGTAATCGATGGCGCCGCGCAGACGATCGAAGGTCTGGTGAAGGTCTTTGGCCTTGTCGGCTTCGCTGCCATACAAGGTGCTGTAATCGCGGGTGAAACCGTCCGGCTGGCGGCGGTAGATCTGCCCGCCGTCGCGGCGGTTTTCGTCCACCAGAATCGGTTTGATGCCGGCCGCCAGCAAGGTTTCGGCGCAGCGCACGCCGGCCGGGCCCGCACCGACGATGACGACGCGATGGGTGCTCAGCTGTGCAGTGGCCATGTCGCCTCCGGTTGTGTGGTGACGATGTCCAGGCCGTCGCGGACTTCGTTGGAGCAGGCGCGCAGGCGTTCACCGCTGCGGGTCCAGACCCAGCAGTCCTGGCACGCGCCCATCAGACAGAAACCGGCGCGGCGGCCGCTGTCGAATTCCGACTGGCGCAGCGCGGTGCCCTGGGTCAGCAACGCCACCATCAGCGTGTCGCCCTGCAACGCTTCGACCGGCGCGCCATCCACGGTCAGGTTGACCGTCGGCCGGCCTTGTTCGGCCAGCCTCAAAAAACGCCCTTTCATGCATACGCTCCAAAGCTTGTGGGGGTAACGCCGCGCTGGGTCGCCAGCAGATCGGCGGCGTCGCGGTGGCAGAGAATTTCGCTGCCGTTGTCCAGGGTGCGGCGGTTCGGCGCGGTGCGGTTGCACAGGCCGTCGACGCGCATCGGGCAGCGATTGAGAAAGGTGCACAGCTCCGGCAGGTTGGCCCGCTCGCCTATCGGCGGCAGCTCGCCATGGGTGGCGCCGCAGGTTTCCAGCCAGCCCTGGCGCAATTCGGGCACCGAATGAATCAACAGATCGGTGTAGGGGTGATACGGCGCTTCGGCAAAGGATTCGCGGCGACCGGCGTGGACTTTGTGGCCGCTGTACATCACCACGATGTCATCGCACAGCGCGCGCACGGTGGAGATGTCGTGGCTGATGAACAGGTAGGACACGCCCAGTTGCTGACGCAGGTCGCGGAGCAGTTCGAGGATCGCCGCGCCGACCACGGTGTCGAGGGCCGAGGTCACTTCATCGCAGAGAATCAAGTCCGGCTTGGCTGCCAGTGCACGGGCCAGATTGACCCGCTGTTTCTGGCCGCCCGACAGTTCGTTGGGGCGACGATCAGCCATGTCTCGCGGCAGGCGCACCAAGTCGAGCAGCTCACCGATGCGCGCCTGCAACGCTGCGCCCTTGAGGCCGAAGTACATCTTCAGCGGACGGCTGAGGATGGTCGCCACGCTGTGCATCGGATTGAGCGCGGTGTCGGCGTTCTGGAAGACCATCTGAATCCGGCGGAACTGCTCCGGCGTACGCTCCGACAAGCTGCCGCCCAAGGGCTGGCCGTCGAAGGTCAGGCCGCCGAGGGCCGGGGTCAACAGCCCCGCCACTACCCGCGCCAGGGTGGATTTGCCCGAGCCGGACTCACCGATCACGCCGATGGCCTGGCCGCGCCGCACGGTCAGGTCGATGTCTTCCAGCACGCGGATCGCCGGCATGCCGTGCAGGTTTTTGTTTCCGTAGCCGGCGGTCAGGCCGGTGATGGTCAGCAGCGGCGCTTCTTCGGCGATGCCGCACGGCGGACGAATCCGCGTGTCAGGGCGCGCGGCGGCGAGCAGGCTTCGGGTGTATTCGTGCGTCGGTGCCTTGAGCAGTGGCGCGGTGGCGCTTTTTTCGAGAATTTGCCCGCCGTTGAGCACGACGATCTGGTCGGCCATTTGCGCGACCACGGCGAGGTCGTGGGACACGTAGACCGCCGTGGCGCCGCGCTCACGCACCACACGCTTGAACGCCCGCAGCACGTCGATCTGGGTGGTGACGTCCAGGGCGGTGGTCGGTTCGTCGAGCACCACCAGCAGCGGGTCGCTGATCAGTGCCATGGCGGCCATCACTCGTTGCAGTTGCCCGCCAGAGACCTGGTGCGGGTAGCGACGCCCGATGCGTTCCGGGTTCGGCAGGGCCAGGTCGCGGAACAGGCCGATGGCCTTGGCTTCCAGTTCGGCGCGGGTGCCGAGGCCATGGATCAGCGGCCCTTCGACCACTTGGTCGAGAAGTTTTTTCGCCGGATTAAAGGCGGCCGCCGCGCTCTGGGCAACGTACGAAACGCGATTGCCGCGCAAACCCTGAAGCTGTGTTTCGTCAAGGGCGAGCATGTCGTGTTCGCCGACCTGCACCACGCCGCCGGACAAGCGGCAGCCCCGTCGCGCATACCCGAGCAAGGCCAGGGCGATCGTGGTCTTGCCGGAGCCGGACTCGCCGATCAGGGCCAGTACTTCGCCTTTCTCCAGGGCAAAACTCACGCCCTTGACGATCTCCACCTCGCTGCCCGGATCACCGGCCACCACGCGCAAGTCTTCGACGCGAATCAACTGGGTCATATCAATGGCCTCCTGCGCGTCGACCGCGTCGCGATGACAGGTAGTCGATCAGCAAATTGACGCCGATGGTCAGCGTGCCGATGGCCAGCGCCGGGATGATGATCGCCATCGCGCCCTGATTGAGGCCGCCGATGTTTTCCCGCACCAGCGAGCCGAGGTCGGCGTCCGGCGGCTGTACGCCCAGGCCCAGAAAACTCATGCCGCTGAGCAACAGCACGATGTAGCCGAAACGCAGGCCGAGGTCGGTCAGCACCGGGTTGAGCATGTTCGGCAGGATTTCCCGGCACGCGACGTACAGCTTGCCTTCGCCCCGGGTGCGCGCCACTTGCACGTATTCCAGCGCCTCGATATTGACCGCCATGCTGCGGGCCACCCGGAACGAACCGGGGATGTAGCTGATCACCGCCGTGCAGATCAGCAGCGTGACCGACGAGCCGAAGGCCGAGACCATGATCAGCGCGAGCATTTTGCTGGGGATCGAGATGAACGCGTCCATGATGCGGCTGATGATTTCGTCCAGCCATTTTGGCGAGACCACCGACAGCAGCGCGCAGCCGGTGCCGAAGAAGCTGGCCAACAGCGCCGCCACCAGCGACAGGCCGACGGTGAAGCGCGCGCCCACCAGCACCCGGCTGAGCATGTCGCGGCCCAGGTAATCGGTGCCAAAGGGATGCGCCAGGCTGAAGCCTTCGAAGATGTTGTCGGAGATCACTTCGCCGACCGGGTGCGGCGCCAGCCACGGGCCGAACAGCGCCACCAGCAGCCAGATCACACAGACGGCAGCGCCGACCAGTCCGAGCCAGGACGGGTTGCCGGAGACCTTGGCCAGTGCCAGGGCCGAAGACGCAGGCCTGGATTTCGCAATGAGCGGGTTCATTGGTTTCTCAGCCTCGGGTTGGAGAGGATGGCGCAGAGGTCGGCGAGCAACACCAACGCCAGATAGGCCGCGCAGAACAGCATGGTGCAGGCTTGCACCAGGGCCATGTCGCGGTTGGTCACGGCATCCACCATCAGGCTGGCAATGCCGGGGTAGTTGAAGATGGTTTCGACGATCACCACCCCGCCGAGCAGGTACGACAGGCTCAGGGCGATGGCATTGGCAATCGGCCCGATCGCGTTGGGCAAGGCGTGGCGCAGCACGATGCGGATCGGACTGACGCCTTTGAGGCGGGCCATTTCCACGTACGGGCTGTCGAGTTGGTCGATGACGGCGGCGCGGGTCATGCGCGCCATCTGCGCGACGATCACGCAGCACAGGGTCATCACCGGTAACGCGTAGGTGCGCAGAAATTGCAGCGGTGAAGTGATGTCGGTGGCGTAGGACAGCGCCGACAGCCAACCGAGGTTGACCGCGAAAATCAGCACCGCCAGGGTCGCCACCAGAAACTCAGGCACCGCGACCATGGCCAGGGTGATGAAGCTCAGGCAGCTGTCGATGCGCCCGCCCCGCCCCATCGCCGAACCGATGCCGAGGATCAGCGCCAGCGGCACCGACACCAGCGCCGTGGCGGCCGCCAGCATCAGCGTGTTGGGCACCCGCCCCGCCATCAATTCACCCACCGGCATGGCGTTGGACACCGACTGGCCCATGTCGCCGGTCAGCAGGCTCGTCAACCAGTGCAGATAGCGCAACACGCCGGGTTGATCGAGCCCCAGTTTCAGGCGAAGCGCCGCCACCTGTTCAGGGGTGGCGAACTGGCCGAGGGATTGCTGCGCCGCGTCGCCCGGCAGCACGGCCGTGATCGCGAACACGACCATGGACACGATCAACAGGGTCACGACCCCGGCACCGAGGCGCCGGCAGATCAACCACAGCGTATGGCTATTCATTGCACTGCCTCCTCAAGCGTCCAGCCACACCTGCTCGGCGAACATGTAGCCCATGAAGCCGCCCAACGGGTTGGAGTCGTAGCCCTTGATGCGCTGGTCGACGCCGTCGATGTTGCTGATGAACACCGGCACGCCGATGCCGCAGTGATCGTGCACCAGGGTCTGCATGTCGCCGTACATCTTGGCGCGCTTGGCGTCGTCGGTTTCGCCCCGGGCCAGCATCAGCAACTGGTCGAACTGATCGTTCTGCCAGCCGGACTCGTTCCACGGCGCCTTGGACTGGAAGAACTGCGAGAACATCACGTCGGCGTTCGGTCGCGGGTTGATGTTGCCGAAGCTCAACGGGTGCTTCATCCAGTGGTTGGACCAGTAGCCGTCGCTGGGCAGGCGGTTGACGTCCAGCTTGAGGCCGGCCTGTTTCGCCGATTGCTGCAGCAGAACGGCGATGTCCACGGAACCGGTCGCGGCAGGCGACGCCATGACGGGCATGGTGATGCTTTCCATGCCGGCTTTCTTCAGCAGGAACTTGGCTTTTTCCGGGTCGTAGACTGTCTGCGGCAGCTCGGTGTTGAAGTACCGCGAACCCGGCGCAATAGGGTGATCGTTGCCGACCACGGCGAAGCCACGGAAGACGGCGGACTTGACCTGTTCGCGGTCCAGCAGCAGTTTCATGGCCTGGGTGAATTCCGGGCTTTTGCCGGGGAGCTGGTCCTGGCGAATGATCAAGTCGGTGTAGTTACCCGACGGTGCGTCGACGACGCGGTGTTTCGGGCTGGCGGCAATGCGCGTGGTGGAGCGCGGGTTGACCTCGTTGATCATGTGCACGTCGCCCGACAACAGCGCGTTGACCCGCGACGGTTCGTCGGCGATGGCGATGAATTCGATCTCGTCGAGGTACGGCAGGCCCGGCTTCCAGTAGTTCTTGTTGCGCACCGCCACCGAACGCACACCCGGCTTGAACTCGCCGACGGTGAACGGACCGGTGCCGATGCCTTTGTTGAAGTCGGTGGTGCCCTCCGGAACGATTAGCAGGTGCGACACGGCGAGAATGGACGGCAGTTCGGCGTTCGCGGCGCTGAGGCGAATCTGCACTTCGTTCGGGCCGGAGGCCTTGATTTCGGCGAACTGTTCCATCAGCGGCATGACTTTGGAACCGGTGAGCGGGTCCTTGTGGCGGCTGAGGGAGAACACCACGTCGGCGGCGCTGAGGCTTTTGCCGTTGTGGAAGGTCACGTCCTTGCGCAGCGTAATGGTCCACAGCGTGGCGTCAACGTTGTCGATGCGCTCGGCCAGTTCCAGCTGCGGCACCAAGTGCTTATCAAAACGGGTCAGGCCGTTGTAGAACATGTAGTGACGGGCATAGTCGGTGGACAGCGCGCCCTTGGCCGGGTCGAGGGTGTCGGCGGTGGAACTGGACATGCCGGCCACACGAATCTTGCCGCCGGGCTTGCCCTTGCCGCCGGCGGTGGCTTCTTCGGCGAACAGTTTGCCGGCGCTGCCAAACAGGCTGCCCGCCCCCGCTGCGGCGACGCCGGCCAGGCCGAGCATCTGCAAGGCGTTGCGCCGCGACATGCCGCGATTGAGGCCTTCGAATACCCGCAGGCTGTCTGGGCCGGAGATAAGCTCGGGGGTGTCTTTGTGGTCAGTCATATCAAGGCTACCTGTCGATGATCGGGATATTCGAGTGCTCACGGATGTCCGGAGCGTCCTGGAAACGCAGACGACGGTGACGCTACAGCGGCGACTCAGTGCGGCTTCAGTGCAGATAGTCCTGCAAGCGGTAGTACGCGCCCACGAACGGCAGAAACCAGGGCTTGCCGAAGTGCCCGGGGATTGCCGGCCATTCCAGTTCACGCCACGGATTGGCCGCCGCGTTGCCGGCCATGACCTCGGCCATGACCTGGCCCATGTGCACGGACATCTGCACGCCATGGCCGCTGTAGCCCATGGAATGAAACACGCCGCCGTGCTGGCCGGCGCGGGGCAGACGGTCGGACGTCATGTCCACCAGGCCGCCCCAGCAGTAATCGATTTTCACGTTGGCCAACGCCGGGAACATGTTCAGCATCGCCGCCCGCAGCACCTTGCCGCTCTTGGCGTCGGACACGCCGTCGGACATGGCAAACCGTGCACGGCCGCCAAACAGCAAGCGGTTGTCCGGGGTCAGGCGGAAGTAATTGCCGATCATGCGGCTGGTCACGTACGCCCGGTGCTGCGGCAATAACTCGTCGATCAGCGCTTGGGGCAAGACTTCCGTGGCGATGACAAAACTGCCCACCGGCACGATTCGCCGGCGATACCAGCCGAGGTCACCGTGCTGGCAAGCGCCGGTCGCCAGCAACACTTGCCCGGCGTGCAGCGAGCCCTTGGCGGTGTTGACCTGATAACCGCCGGCCTCTGGCTTCCAGTCCTTGACCGGGGTGTGTTCGTAGACCATTGCGCCGCTCCGGGCAGCCGCTTCCGCCAGGCCGACACCAAAGCGGCCGACGTGCATCTGCACGCCATTGCGCTGCAACAACGCACCATGGAATTGCGTCGAGTTGACCTCGGCACGGGTTTGCTCGGCATTCAGCAGCTCGACATCGGCGTCCACCTCCCGGCGGATGAGCTCGCAGGTGCGTGCCAGGCCTTCGTAATGCAGGGGTTTGGCCGCCAGCTTGAGCTTGCCGTTGCGCACCAGGTCGCAGGCAATCTTTTCCTGCTCGACCAGCGACACCACTGTTTGCACCGCGCGTTCATAGGCCTGGTAATAGGCACGCGCCTTGGCCGCACCGAGACTGGCGTGCAGACCGGCGTAGTCCTGCGCCACGCCGGTGTTGCACTGCCCGCCGTTGCGCCCCGAGGCTTCGCCGATCACGCGACCGGCGTCCAGCACGACCACGCTGGCACCCTTGAGCGCCAACGCTCGCGCTGCGGACAGGCCGGTGAACCCGCCGCCGATCACCGCCACGTCGACCTGACCGGGCAAGCCGCCGAGTTGGGCACCGGTGAAGGCCGGTGCGGTGTCGAGCCAATAGGATTCACTGCCCATCTTTAACCCCTTATGTCTTAACCGGCATGCCGCAGCGTTTGAGTTACAGGCCCACCAGCGCCGGTAGCCCGCCGATGTCGGTGATCTGCTGGTACTCAAAGAACGCGTTCGCCGGCACTTCATGACCGCGGGCCACGAACGCCTTGTGCTTGATCTTCATGTCATGGGCCGACATCAGGTCGTAACGGAAGCTCGAAGACACATGCAAGATGTCTTCCGGGCCGCAGCCGAGGTTGTCGAGCATGAACTCGAACGCGGCCAGACGCGGCTTGTAGGCCTGGGCCTGTTCGGCGGTGAAGACCTTGTGGAACGGCGCGCCGAGCTTGTCGACGTTGGACATGATCTGGCTGTCGCTGGCGTTCGAGAAGATCACCAGGGGAATCTTGTCGGCGATCTTCGACAGACCCGCCGGCACGTCGGCATGGGGGCCCCAGGTCGGCACCGCGTCGTAATACAACTGGCCTTCATCGCGGTATTCGACGCCCCAACGTTTGCAGGTTCGGGCCAGGGCAGTCTTGAGGATGACGTCGTACGGCTGCCAGTCGCCCATGACTTGGTCGAGGCGATAGGCCGAAAAGTCTTTGACGAACTGGTCCATCTGTTGAGGCTTGACGCGGTCGGCGAAGAGCTCGCGGGTCATGGTGCCCATGTGAAAGTTGGTGAGCGTGCCGTAGCAGTCGAACGTGATGAATTTGGGACGAAGAAAGCTCATGGAGTGCGGTCCTGAAGTCAGTTGAGTGTGGCAAGCGTTCGCGGCCCTGACGGCGCGGCGGCCTCGTTGCAGCACAGCTTCATTACATCACTGTGAAATCAGCATATGCCGTCTAAAACGCCCCGTGCTCAATACAAACCACCGTTTTGGTGGCTGGCCTCAGCAGAGTTTGCGGTGCGCGCCAGCCTTGGGCAGGGCCAGTGTTTGTGCGCTTTTAGGGGGCTTTTGTGATGAGGAGGCTCAAGGATGCGGGGTTGAAGCGGCAGAAAGTATGGCGTGGGGATCTTGAGTGCACTGATCGTTCCCTCGCTCCGCGTGGGAACGATCATCGGGGCTGAAACGATAAAATCCACCCTTGGCATTTGCTGCCGCCCTCGCCCCGGATTTAAGTACGAAGTAGGGTCGCGTCCCTCGGCGCGGGACGAATCTGCCGAATATCCCGAGCCCTCTTGTCAGCCCTTTAATCAGGTGGGATACAGGGCGCCAGTGCCACTTGAATACTGCATAACGGAGCCTCGCCATGTCCGCCCTGCCACACCCTTCTTATACCTACCGCCCAATGACCGTGGCCGACCTGACCGCCGCCCATGACCTGTCGGTGCAACTGAAATGGCCCCATCGCCTGGACGACTGGGCGATGCTGCACCGGGTCAGCGACGGTTTCGTGGTCATGGATGGCAAACGCCTGATTGGCAGCGCCTTTGTCTGCCCTCAAGGTGATTTCGCCACCATCGGCCTGGTGATCGTCAGCAACGATTATCAGGGTCAGGGCATTGGCCGCCGCTTGATGGAGAGGGCCCTCGCCGCGTGCGAGCCGCGCACGCCGATTCTTAACGCCACAGTCGCCGGCAAGCCGTTGTATGCCAGCCAGGGTTTTGTTGAATTCGGTCGGGTCCAGCAGCATCAGGGCCAGGCGCAGGTGCCGGCGCTTGATGAGCTGGCCGCCGGCGAAATCTGCCGTGCGCTTACTGCTGACGATCACGCCGCCCTGCTCGCCCTCGCCAAAGCCGCCAGCGGCCTGGACCGCCGCGATGTGTTGCGCGACCTGCAAGTGGAGCACGCCGTGGGCATCGAGCGTGACGGTCAGCTGCGCGGTTTCGCGCTGCTGCGGCCATTCGGGCGCGGGCGCTGCATCGGGCCGGTGGTGGCGGAGAACATCAATCAGGCCAGACACTTGATCGCCGTCTTGCTGGCCCAGGTGCCGGACACTTTTGTGCGCATCGACATCCCCGTGGCCTGCGGCCTGAGCGACTGGCTGGAAACGGCGGGCCTGAAGAACGTCGACACCGTGGTGCAGATGGCGCGGGGCACCCCGCCCGAGGCCAGCCAGGGCGTCCAACCTTTTGCGCTGATCACTCAAGCGATCGGCTGACTTTTCTACGGAGCGTTAACCATGTCATCTCCCGGTATTTTGCTGTTGGCGCGCGCTGATGGCAGCGGCGTTTCTACGGCTTTCAACTCGGCGCCATTGGGCGCCCTCGATCCCTTTGCCGAGGCGCGACAGGTGGCGTGGCGTGGCGATGATGGGGTGTCGGCCGGGCTGGTGCGGTTCACCGGCGACGCGTTGATCGAGGACTTTCCGTACAGCGAGACGCTGGTGGTGCATGCGGGGCATGTGGTGTTGAGCAGCGCGGAGCAGACGCTGGAGTTGAGCGTCGGCGCGAGTGCGGTGATTGGCCGTGGCAGTCGGGTGGCGGTGCATGCGAGCAGTGGCAGTGAATGGGCGTTTTGTGCGGTGGATGTGGAGAACGCCCCTGCGCGCCCTGGGTTGACGTTGTTGCCGGCGCATCTGTGGCTGGAGCCGTCTGCGACGCTGGAGCCGCCGATTTTGATCGGGCCTGCGCCGCAGTGTCGGGCGTTGAGTCTGTTCGAGGATGAGGTGACGGCGCTGAAGGTGGGGATTTGGGATTCGACGCCTTATCAGCGCCATGGTCGTGCGCATCGGTTGCATGAGTTGATGCATCTGTTGGAGGGGAGCGTGACGCTGGCCGATGATGAGGGGGGCGAGGTGGCGGTTCATCCGGGGGACACGGTGTTCGTGGTGAAGGGGGCGTTTTGTGCGTGGACGAGTACGGTTTACGTTCGCAAGGTCTATGCGGTGAAGTGAGCTTTTAAGGTCAAGATCAAGGGCGTCTGCCTGGGGGCAGACTGTTTCGCCTTCGGCGAGTTACTTGGAAAAGCACCCCAAGTAACCAAGGGTGCTTGCTCCTGGTTTGGCTCCTCCTGCGTCGGAGTACCCTCACTCCGACGACGCTCCGTGGGCCCGCGCCGAACGGACATCCATGTCCTGACGGCGCTCTCGCCGCATCCATGCGGCTCGGCCCACTCCGCATCGTCTACGTTCAGCCTGCACCCAAGTCGCGATTGGTGTCGTCTGGGCTTTTTGCGTATGAAGATCAAAAGCGCGCTTACGCTTGGTAGGACCGGCTTTAGCCGGGAAGCCTTTGATCTTGATCGTTCCCACGCTCTGCGTGGGAATGCATCCCATGACGCTCCGCGTCACCGCTCTGGCTGAAAGAACGCCCACTCATTGTTGACCGGCTTCAGCCGGGAAGAGGCCAGTCTGGACGCCATCAATTGTGCGGTGTAACGCCTGACGCCTTCCCGGCTGAAGCCGGTCCTACTGCGCGCAGTGTGTTTTGTGTGGGACCGGCTTTAGCCGGGAAGAGGCCAGTCCCAGCGCCGAGGATGTTGCGGCATGACGCCTGATCCCCGATCAAACCGACGCTCACACCTTCAACGCATCTTCCAGAAACGCCACCAACGCTTGCACTCTGGGGCTGCGGAGTTTGCGGGAGGGTACGAGGAGGTTGACGGGGGCGCTGTCGAAGTTCCAGTCGGCGAGGACGCGGACGAGGTTGCCGCTGGCGATGGCGTCGCTGACGTCCCATTGCGAGCGCAGCACCAGGCCCAGGCCTTGTTCGGCCCAGCGGCGGGCGACGCTGCCGTCGTTGGTGAGCAGGGCCGGTTCGACGCGCAGGGTTTTTCGGGCGGGGCCTTTGCGCAGGTGCCAGAGGGTGACGTCTTCGTCGTTTTCACGGATGCAGATGCAGCGATGGGCGCTGAGCTGGTCCGGCGCGGTCGGCTCGCCGTGTTCGTGCAGGTAGGCCGGGCTTGCGCACAGCCAGCGTTCGTTCGGTGAGAGTGGCCGCGCGGTCCAGAGGCTGTCGTTGAGGTGGCCGATGTGGATCACGGCGTCGCTGTCGTGCCGATCCGGCCAAGGGGTTTCGCGCAGGTCGAGGTGCAGGCACAGCTGCGGATGCAGCCGGATAAAGCGCGCCAGCAGCGGTGCCAGTCGCTGTCGTCCGAAACCGAAGGGCGCCGCCAGCCGCAGCGTGCCCACCAGTCTCTCGTCCTTTTGCCGGAAGGATTCCGGGAGCGCTTCCAGCTGTTCCAGCAACAGCGCGCTTTCCTGGGAGAAGCGTTCGCCATCGGCGGTCAGGCTCAGGCGGCGGGCGTCGCGGTTGGCCAGGGTCAGGCCCAGCAGGGTCTCCAGTTTCCGCAGGCGCATGGACAGCGCCGGCGGCGAAACATTGAGCGCTCTGGCTGCCGCACTCAGGGATTCGGCGCGGCTCAATGCGACCGCCAGGCGCAAGTCTTCGATGGAGATCATTCACTTATACTTAATGATTGATGAGACTGGATTGAACCACACCTTAACGACAGCTGAGTAGAGTCCACCCTGTCCCTCGCCACCCGAGTTCCGTCATGTCTACGCCGATTGCCTCTCTCGACACGCCCGCCGCGCTGGTAGACGTCCCGCGCATGCAGCGCAACATCCAGCGCATGCAGCAACGCATGGACAGCCTCGGCGTGCGTTTGCGTCCCCACGTCAAGACCAGTAAATGCCTGCCGGTGATTCAGGCGCAGATGGCGGCCGGTGCGAGGGGCGTGACGGTGTCCACGCTGAAAGAAGCCGAACACTGTTTTAACCAAGGCATAAACGACGTGTTGTATGGGGTCGCCATCGCCCCCGGCAAATTGGTTCAGGCACTGGCGTTGCGGCGCGCCGGCTGCAACCTGAGTGTGCTGACCGACAGCGTTCAGGGCGCCCATGCCATCGTCGCCTTCGCGAGCGAGCACGACGAACGTTTCCCTGTCTGGATTGAGGTTGACTGCGACGGCCATCGCTCGGGCCTCGCCGCCGAAGACCCGGCACTCATCGATGTGGCGCGCATCCTCACCGACGGCGGTCTGCCACTGCGCGGCGTGATGACCCACGCCGGTTCCAGCTACGAACTCGACAACCCCGAAGCCCTGCAGGCCCTCGCCGAGCAGGAGCGCGCCCTCTGCGTTCGCGCCGCTCAACGCATTCGTGAAGCCGGGATCGACTGCCCGGACGTCAGCATCGGCTCCACGCCCACCGCGCTGTCAGCTCTGCGCTTGGACGGCGTGACCGAGGTGCGTGCCGGCGTGTATGTGTTCTTCGATCTGGTCATGCACAACATCGGCGTCTGCCAGGCCGACGAGTTGGCCCTGAGCGTGCTGACCACGGTGATCGGCCATCAGCAGGACAAGGGCTGGATCATCACCGACGCCGGCTGGATGGCCATGAGTCGTGATCGCGGCACCCAGCGTCAGCGCCACGATTTCGGTTACGGCCAGGTGTGCACCGAAACGGGCGAATGGATCGATGGGGCGTTGGTTACCGGCGCCAATCAGGAGCACGGGATTATCACCCTGGGCGACGCCAGCCATGCCGACCTGGCCGCCCGCTTCCCCATCGGCCGCCGTCTGCGCATTCTGCCCAACCACGCCTGCGCCACCGGCGCGCAGTTTCCGGACTATCACGCCCTCGACGCGGACGGCGCGGTGCACACCTGGGGTCGTCTGCATGGCTGGTGATCTCGACATTATTCACACGCCCGACGCAGCAGCGCCGGGCGGGCACTATTCCCAGGCCGTGGCCTACGGCGGCGTGGTCTACGTGTCCGGGCAGTTGCCGGTGCGCGCCAATGGCGAGCACAGCGCGGACCAACCGTTCGAGGTGCAGGCCTTGATTGCCCTCGACAACCTGGTCGCGATCCTCCGGGAAGCGGGCGTGGGCCCAAACGATTTGCTGAAAGTCACGGTCTACGTGGTGGGCATTGAACACTGGCCGGCCTTTGACCGACTCTACGCGCAGTACCTGGGTGAGCATCGGCCCGCCCGCGCCGTGGTGCCGGTCCCGGTCTTGCATCACGGTTACCTGATCGAAATCGACGCCGTGGCGCGCAACCTGCAACCCCGTGGCCTGCAACCCCATAACCTGCGAGAGGACCCTTAATGAACCCGCAAAAAAGCGATGTGCTGGTGATCGGCGGCGGCGTCATGGGCGCCTCGTCGACGTTTTTCCTGCAGCGGCGCGGCCGCTCGGTGACGCTGCTGGAGCGCGACCAAATCGGTCAGTACGCCAGCGGCGTGAACTTCGGCAATGTGCGGCGGCAAGGGCGCTATCTGGGCCAGCTCGAACTGGCGAACCGGTCGTGGGGTTTGTGGAAACGCTTGCCGGAGCTGATCGACGATGACCTGGAGTTCATCCCCAGTGGGCACATGCGTGTGTGTTACCGCGAGGATGAAATTGCCGAGCTGGAGGCCTACGCCGCCGCGCCGGAAGCCGAGCAACTGGACCTGAAAATCTATCGCGGCGCCGAGTTGCACACGCGATTTCCTTTTCTTGGCGCAGAGGTCAAGGGCGGCTCTTACGCGCCTCACGACGGTCACGCCAACCCGCGTCTGGCGGCACCGGCCTTTGCCCGCGCAGCCCGTCGGCTTGGCGCACGCATCGAAGAACGCACCGAAGTCGCCGACGTGCAAAAGGTCGGCGGACAGTTCCACGTCACCACCACCGACGGGCAATTGTTCGTCGCCGAGCAGCTGTTGATCACCGCCGGCGCGTGGGCGACCAAGCTGTCTCAACAGTTCGACGAACCCGTGCCCCTGGAGCCGAACGGCCCGCAGATGTCGGTGACGGAGCCTGTGCCCTACGCGTTGCCGACGGTGATCGGCGTGTTCACCAAGATCAAGGAAGAGGTGATCTACTTCCGGCAGATTCCCCGCGGCAACATCATCATCGGTGGCGGCGCCCGCTGCGCGCCGGACATGGTCAACCGTCGGGCATTTTTCAAGCCTGAAAGCCTGATCAATCAGATGCGCCAGATGAAGCGGCTGGTGCCCGGCGCCGAGAAACTCAACATCATCCGCACCTGGAGCGGCATCGAAAGCTACACGCCGGACTCGCTGCCGGTGATGGGCCCCAGCGGCATGGTGGACGGGCTGTTTTACGCCTTCGGCTTCTGCGGCCATGGCTTTCAGCTCGGCCCCGGGGTCGGCGACGTGATGGCCGAACTGATCAGCACCGGCAGCACCAGCACGTCCATCAGCCCCTTCGACATCCGCCGGTTTACCCAACCATCGCTGGTGCCGCAACTGGCAACAAGCCTTCTCAGCACAGGAAAACTCATATGAGCCACCCTTACGTTTATCGCACAGCTACGGCGGCCGACATGCCGGCTGCCCACGCGCTTTCGGTGCATTTGAAGTGGCCCCATCGCGAGGAAGACTGGGCGATGGTGCAGCGCACGTCCGAGGGTTTTGTCGCTGAACACGAGGGTCAGTTGGTGGGCGTGGCGTTCGCTTGCCATCAGGGGGCTTATTCTTCCATCGGGTTGGTGATCGTCAGTGATCAGCACCAGAGCAAAGGCATTGGCCGGCAGTTGATGAACCTGTGCCTGCACGCCGCCGCGCCGCGCACGCCGATCCTCAACGCGACTGAATCAGGGGCGCCGCTGTACGTGAGCATGGGCTTCGTCGAATACGCGCGCATTCAGCAACATCAAGGCGTGCCGCACATGCCGCCGGTTCTGGCTGCGACGGGAGACGCGTTGTGTCGTGAAGTGACCGAGGCCGAGTACCCGCAGGTGATCGAACTGGCCAATGCAGGCAGCGGGCTGGACCGCACGGCGGTGCTCAACGATCTGCTGCCGATGGCGGAGTGCGTGGTGGGCGTTGAGGTGCAAGGGCAACTGAAGGGATGCGCCCTGCTCCGCCAGTTTGGTCGCGGGCATCTCATTGGGCCGGTGGTCGCGCAGGATCTGGCGCAGGCAAAACAGATGATCACGCACCTGCTGGGCCTGATCCCCGGCGCGTTTGTGCGCTTCGACATTTTGGCTGATTGCGGGCTGGTGGACTGGCTGGAGGGGATGGGACTGCCGTGCGTCGATCGCGCGCCCCGCATGGTGCTGGGTGAGCCGCCGGAGTCACGGGATGGCATTGCCCAGTTTGCGATGGTGACCCAGGCGATTGGGTGAACGTTGCCAGGCATGCCGCGATGTGTAGGACCGGCTTCAGCCGGGAAAACGTCAGGCGGCACGCCGCAAAATTGAGGGTGCTCATACCGGCCTCTTCCCGGCTAAAGCCAGTCCTACAAAAACAGACCGCATGCATCCCGCCAATCAGGCGGCGTACGCAATCCCCTGTAGGACCGGCTTCAGCCGGGAAAGCGTCAGGCGCCACACCGCGAAATTGTGGGTGCTCATGCGGGCCTCTTCCCGGCTGAAGCCGGTCCTACAAAAACATATCGCGTGCATTCAGGGTATCCGGCATGACCTCGACTGTAGGACTGGCTTTAGCCGGGAAGACGTCAGGTGTCACACCGCAAAACGGATGGCGTGGACCCCGGCGGATTCAGCAGATTCTCCCTTGCAGACCGCAACAACGGCATCTTTTGCCTGGGCCGGTTTGTTAGCGTATCGAGACGTCAGGACTCGCTGTTCGCAGCCCTTATCACCGCTCCAGGGAGCTAGCTGGATGACCTCACACTCTTCAAATACCCACGGCATCGAGCTGCAAAACGCCGGAGCTTTCTACATCAACGGCGAGTGGATATCCCCCAAGGTCCCCGCCAGCTTGCCGGTGGTCAATCCCGCCACCGAAGAAGTGGTAGCCGAGGTCGCGCGGGGGTCGGCGGAGGACGTTGATCGGGCCGTCGCAGCAGCGCGCGCTGCCTTCCCTGGCTGGTCGGTAACGCCGGTCGTAGAACGCGCAGCGATCCTGAGCAAAATCCACGCATTGATCCTTGAGCGCAAAGAGCCCCTCGCCCAGGCCCTGTCGCTGGAAATGGGCGCGGCCATCAGTTTCTCCCGCGCCATGCAGGTGCCACTGGCCGCCGAACACGTGCGGGTCGCTCGCGATCTGCTGTCCACCTACCGCTTCCAAACCGTCGAAGGCACCACAGCCATCGAGCGCGAGGCCATCGGCGTCTGCGGCCTGATCACCCCGTGGAACTGGCCGCTGTACCAGATCACCGCCAAAGTCGCGCCGGCCCTCGCCGCCGGCTGCACCGTGGTCCTGAAACCCAGCGAGCTGTCGCCGTTGAGCGCCCTGCTGTTCGCCCAACTGGTCCACGACGCCGGCCTGCCGCCCGGGGTGTTCAATCTGGTCAACGGCAGCGGCGCGGACGTCGGTGCCGCCATCGCGGCCCACACCGACATCGACATGATTTCCATCACCGGCTCGAACCGTGCCGGAGCCCTCGTCGCACAAGCGGCGGCGGTCACGGTGAAGCGCGTGACCCAGGAACTGGGCGGCAAGTCGCCGAACGTCATGCTGCCTGACGCCGACTTTGCCAAAGTCGTGCCCTTGGGGGTGATGTCGGCCTTGCGCAACGTCGGCCAGTCGTGCAGCGCGCCGACCCGCATGATCGTGCCCCGCGCCCGCCTCGCCGAAGTCGAAGCGCTGGCCGCCGCCACCGCCAACGCGTTGATCGTCGGCGACCCGCAATCCCCCGACACCCAGCTCGGCCCGATTGCCAACGAAGCCCAGTTCAGCCGCGTCCAGGCGATGATTGAAGCCGGTATCAGTGAAGGCGCGAAACTGCTGTGCGGCGGGCTCGGCCGCGTGCCGGGGTTTGAAAAAGGCTATTACACACGGCCAACGGTGTTCTCCGAAGTCGGCTCAGCGATGCGCATCGCCCAGGAGGAAATCTTCGGACCGGTGCTGTGCATCCTGGCCTATGACTCCATCGACGAAGCCGTGGCCATCGCCAACGACACGGTCTATGGCCTGGGCGCCCACGTGCAGGCCCAGGACCTGGAACTGGGCCGCGCCGTCGCCTCGCGCATTCGCGCCGGGCAAGTCCACCTGAACCACCCGGCGTGGAATCCCATGGCGCCCTTCGGCGGCTACAAACGCTCGGGCAATGGCCGGGAATACGGCGTGATGGGGTTTGAGGAGTACCTGGAGACCAAGGCAATTATCGGTTTCAACGCCTGATCGCCGGCTCGCCGGAATCATTGGACATCTCGACGTGTGGGACTGGCTTCAGCCGGGAAGGCGTCATTCGTCACACCGCAAAATGGATGGCGGACAAACCGGCCTCTTCCCGGCTAAAGCCAGTCCTAGCAAGGTGTCGCGTACAAGACAGCATCCGCAGCCGCTGAAACCATAAATCAGCATCCACAAAAAAAGGGCTGTCCGCGCAAACGGACAGCCCTTTTCAACAACCGCCCGATTTACGCCAGGCTTTTGCTCACCACTTCATACACGTCCGGCGACAGCGGGCCGGAGGCGAGGATGCGCTCCAGTTCCGCTTTCATCAGCGCTTGGCGCGCGCTGTCGTACTTGCGCCAGCGGGTCAGTGGCTCCAGTTGACGGGAGGCGATCTGCGGGTTGAAGCCGTTCAGCTCGATAACCAGATCGGCCAGGAAGCGATAGCCCGAACCGTCCGCCGCGTGGAAGTTGATCAGGTTCTGCCCGGCAAAGGCGCCGATCAGGGCACGCACCTTGTTCGGGTTCTTCATGGTGAACGCCGGGTGCTGCATCAGCGCTTTCACACGCTCCAGCCCGCCCGGCAAGGTGCTGCCGGCCTGCACGCTGAACCACTGATCCATGACCAGCGCGTTGTCCTTGAAGTTCTCGGCAAACACTTCCAGCGCCTTGGCCTTCTCGGCCTCGAACGGCGAGTTCACCAGCACGGCCAGCGCGGTCAGGCGCTCGGTCATGTTGTCGGCGGTGTCGAACTGATCGATGGCGGCGGCCAGGACTTCCGGCTTGCCGGTCTGCATCAGGTACGACAGCGCGATGTTCTGCAGCGCACGGCGAGCGAAGTGCTCGGACGCGGCCACGTACGGCGTCTGCTTCGACAGCTCGCGATTGGTCTGATAACGCTGCCACAGCGCGTCGCTTAGGCTGTCGGCCAATTGCTGGCGGGCAAACTCCCGCGCGGCGTGGATGGCATCGACGTCAGCCACTTCGCTGATCTCGATCAGATACGCCTCGCCCGGCAGCGAGAGCATTTCAGCGACCATGGCCTGATCCAGACTCTCGTCCGTCAGCACTGTGTGCAGCGCGGTGATCAGACGCTGATCCATGACCAGCGATTCGCCTTTCTGGTGCTGGCCGATCAGGTCCTGCAGCACTTGCACGGACAGTTGCTGACCGGCATCCCAACGGTTGAAGCCATCGCTGTCGTGCTGCATCAGGAACATCAACTGATCGCGGTTGTACGGGAAGCTCAGTTTCACCGGCGCCGAGAACCCGCGCAGCAGCGACGGCAGCGGCTGTTCGTCGATGTCGATGAAGGTGAAGGTCTGCTCGGCTTCAGTCACCGAGAGCACGCGGGAGGTGTTCACCGCCGGTGCCTCGCCGTGCAGGCGCAGAGGGAGTTCCTGACCCTGGGCGTCCAGCAGACCCATGGCAACCGGAATCACGAACGGCAGCTTCTGATCGCCCGGCTGGCCCGGCGTGGTCGGCGCGCTCTGACGGAAGGTCAGGCTGTAGGTCTTCGCGGCAGCGTCATAAGACTCGCTGACCACAAGGCGCGGCGTGCCGGCCTGGGAGTACCAGCGCTTGAACTGCGTGAAGTCGACACCGTTGGCGTCTTCCATGGCCTTGACGAAGTCGTCGCAGGTCACGGCTTGGCCGTCATGGCGCTCGAAGAACAGGTCGCTGCCCTTGCGGAATCCTTCCACGCCCAACAGCGTGTGGATCATGCCGACCACTTCCGCGCCCTTCTCGTACACGGTCAGGGTGTAGAAGTTGGAAATCTCGATGAAGCTGTCCGGGCGCACGGCGTGGGCCATGGGGCCGGCGTCTTCGGCGAACTGGTGGGTGCGCAGGTAGGCGACGTCCTGGATGCGCTTGACCGTGGCCGAGTTCATGTCGGCGGAGAAGCCGGAATCCCGGAACACCGTGAAGCCTTCCTTCAACGACAGCTGGAACCAGTCGCGGCAGGTGACGCGGTTGCCGGTCCAGTTGTGGAAGTATTCGTGGGCGACGATGGCTTCGACGCGCTGGTGGGCGGCGTCGGTCGCAGTTTCGGCGCGGGCCAGCACGGCGCTGGAGTTGAAGATGTTGAGGCCCTTGTTCTCCATGGCGCCCATGTTGAAGTCGTTGACGGCGACGATCATGAAGATGTCCAGATCGTATTCGCGGCCGTAGACCTCTTCGTCCCAGCGCATGGACTTCTTCAGGCTGTCCATGGCGTGCTGGCATTTGTCGACGTTTTCCGGCTCGACGAAGATGCGCAGCGTGACCTTGCGCTGGCTCATGGTGATGAAGGTGTCTTCGATGCACCACAAGTCACCGGCCACCAGCGCGAACAGGTAGGCCGGCTTCTTGAACGGGTCTTCCCACGTTGCCCAGTGACGCTGGGTGTCGTCGGAAGGGCCGGCGGCGATCAAATTGCCGTTGGACAGCAGGATCGGGAAGGCCTGCTTGTTGGCGCTGACGGTCGTGGTGAACGTGCTCATCACGTCCGGGCGGTCGAGGTAATAGGTGATCTTGCGGAAGCCCTCGGCCTCGCACTGGGTGCAGAACATGCCGCTGGATTTGTACAGGCCTTCCAGCGCGGTGTTGGTTTCCGGGTGGATCTTCACGGTAGTGTCGAGGGTGAAGGTCTCGGACGTCGGCTGCACGGTCAGGCTGTCGGAGGTCAGCTGGTAGCCGTTCTGTGCAAGGTCGCCCTCGGACAGGTCGACATCCGCCAGCTTCACCGACAGCAGCTCAAGCTGCTGGCCGTCGAGTTCCAGCGGTGGCAATGCCGCGCCTTGAGCGAGCGCGGCGCGGTCCGGGTTGCGGCGCATCACCAACTGCGCGTGGACCAGCGAGTGGTCGTCGAACAATTCGAACGTCAGGTGGGTCTCGTCAATGAGGTACTCAGGCGCCTGATAATCCTTCAGGTAAATCATTTTCGGCTGGTCTGTGCGCATGCTGTTGTCCCTTCTTCTGCTAATACGGGCTACTGATGCACGGCGAGTTGATACGCCGTGTATTTGCGAATATTGATCACGCCGGTGTCGAAGATCAGGTACTGCCCTTTGACGCCCAACAGGGTGCCTTCGGCGACCGGATTCTTGTCCAGGTTGAAGCTGACGATCTTGGTCGGATAGGCCTCTACCGGGTATCGGATCTCGATGGGCTCGACATCGTTCATCACCTGAATGGCCTGCAGGCCAAAGCGCATCTGCAGCGCGACCAGGCCTTCGGCGCAGGACTCGAACAGTTGCTGACGAATCGCCGCCAGATCAACCGCCGGTGCGTCGCCCTTGAGCAGCGCGCGCCAGTTGGTGCGGTCTGCCACCTGGCTGCGGAACAGGTCTTCCACAAAGCCGGACTGCTGCCGGGTGGCGCAACGCACGATCGGCAACGCCTGGCTGGCGCCCTGGTCCAGCCAGCGCGTTGGCAGCTGGGTGGCGCGGGTGATGCCGACTTTGACGCCCGACGAGTTGGCCAGATAGACCACGTGATCGGTCATGCAGAACTGCTCGCCCCAGGCCGGATCGCGGCAGGTGCCATGCTCGTGATGGCAGCGCTCCGGGCTCATGATGCACAGGTCGCACTGCGCCAGCTTGAGCATGCACGGGTAGCAATAACCCTGGCTGTAGCTGGTTTTGGTGCGCTTGCCGCAATGGCTGCAATGAATCGCACCCAGAAACTCCAGGCGCACGGTCTTGCCGATCAGCGGGTTGACCGGGATCTGTGAATCACCCAGCCGGAACGCATATTCCACCCGCGAAGCCTCAAGCCGCGCGGACATTTTGTTGACGGAGCCTCTGCCGATTTCAATCAATGAATGGAGTCCGATTTGAACAGGATATTGGGCACCGGCGCCGACTTCGACGCACACTCTTGCGGGCCCATGTAGCCGATGCGCTGGTCCTCGGGGACGTTGCGCACTTCCCAAGCAATCAACGCCTGCAGCGACAGCTCACGTTGTTCCTGGGTCAGCTTGCGGCCGTCGGACCATTTGCCGATTTCCACCGCCAGCTTCAGGCTTTCGTAGACGTCCGGGGTGATGTTTTCGATCATTTCGACAAAAGAGGACATTGGGTTCTCCCAGAATTAAGCGGGCGATTTTAATGTTTGCGGCGGGCCAGTGCACCGCCCACAAGACCTGTAGCACAACCGATGATCAGGCCGCCGACGTGGGCGCCGTTGGCGATTTCGCCAAACCCGAGCACTCCGACGACGCCGGACAGGCACACCACCAGCCAGATCAGCATCATCCCCAGAACACCGCGTGGTAAACGATACATGGGGTTGGGGGCGAGCAATTGAAAGATCCAGCAGTGACCGAGCAGGCCATACAGTACGCCGGACAGGCCGCCGAACAGGCTCGGGCCGCTCCAGAAATACTGGCCGTAGTTGGAAAACGCGCTGAACGCCAGGGTCAGGCCAAGCAACTGCCAACTGCCCTGGCGCATTTCGATGCGTCGGCCCAGCTCCCAGAACCACAGCGCGTTCATCACCAGGTGCAGCACACCGAAGTGAATCAGCATTGGCGTGACGACGCGCCACCACTGCCCCGCTGCCAGGGACGTTTCCACCGGCAGAAAGCTGATGTACTCGCCGTTGACGCGGAAGTCGTTGAAGGTCAGTGAGCTCAGGGCCTCGAAGTTATCGCCGAGCAAGGTCACGCCGGCGACGATCAGGCACAGCAGCAAGATCACGCTGGTGACCGGGCTGTTGCGCACCTGGACCAGCGGACTCGGCCGGCTCACGGCCACCACCTCGCGTCCCGGCGGCAACTGCGCGGTCGGGTCGCCTTCAGGGTATTGCTGATACAACTGACGGACGTCATCGGCCAGTTGCGGTGCGTCGGGGACCCACAGCACTTGCTCGCCGGCCTCCTCGCTGACCCGATGGGGCACGTTGAGGCGCCGCAGCAACTCGACGAAACCACTCAGGTCGGTTTGGAGGGGCAAACGCAATACAGCAACCGGACTCATTGACCCATCTCCGGTCGGGTGACGTCGACCCAGACGAACTTGTCCGGGTCGATCTGGGTTTCCTGATCCAGCCGGTACGCAACCAGCTTGCCATAGAGCACGGCGCTGTAGTCGAGGCAGGCCAGATTGGGGCGGATCGGGGCGGGAATGCCGCTGCGCCAGTAGTGGCCGACGAACAACAGCGGTTCATCGGCGCCGTACCGCAGCAGCGCGTTTTTCTCGCTGGGGGACAGCGGCCGCCGCGCCACAGGCTCGGGCAGCGCGTCAGGCTGAAACACCACGTCGCCGTAGGTCTGCGGGTCGTCTTCCCAGAACTTGGTGCGGAACGAGCCGCGGGTCAGGCCGTCGCCCCCGGTCAGGGTCATGCCGTGGGGCAGGCGCATGTCGGTGCCGCGCAGCAGGCGATCAAACACCGCGCAGGCAAAACTGCCCGGCTCCGCCGACGCCTGCACAAAGGCCTGGTCGATGCGACCGTCGCCGTGAACGCTGCGCAACGGCTCGATCAGGCTGGCATCCCAGCAAGCGTGGACCACGCGGAAGCGCTCGGCGTCGATGAACAGCGGCAATTGGTAAAACCATTTGAGGAAGTCGTTCCAGTCACCGGGATGCTGCTCGAACTGCGCCAGGGTTTCGCCCAGCAGACGGGCATGGCGCGGCGTGTGCTCGCGCACCCATTCATGGCCGCTCTCAGGCGGTGCCGGCGTGCTCCAGCCCAGCGCGTTGAATTCATGGTTGCCCATGATGCAGAACGCCTGGCCGGCTTCGACCATGTCACGAACGATGTGCAGCGCTTCGCGAATGCGAGGGCCGCGGTCGATGATGTCGCCGAGGAACACGGCGATGCGTTCAGGGTGGCGCCACACGCCGGCCTGAAAGCGGTAACCAAGGGTGTCGAGCAAGTGCTCAAGGGTCTGGGCACAACCATGCACGTCACCGATCAGATCGTAGCCACGCGCGGGATCGAGCATCAGTCGCTCCCGCCGCCAAGCCGACTGCCCCAACCGAGTTTGGTCCGGCAGACTTCGTAGTAGTTGTGGTCGAGGGGGTGAATGAGTCGCAGCTTCTGCGGCTTCTTTTTCACGGTCACGGTGTCACCCGGCGCGCAGGTGAAGTGGTTCTGGCCATCGCAGGAAACCTGTGGGTAGATCGTCATGTCCTTTGAGACAACGATTTTCAGCTCACTGTTTCCGTCGACGACAATCGGCCGGCCGGACAGCGTGTGCGGGTACATCGGCACGATGACAATGGCGTCGAGTTTGGGGTGCATGATCGGGCCGCCCGCCGACAGCGCGTAGGCCGTGGAGCCGGTGGGCGTGGCGACGATCAGGCCGTCGGCCTTCTGGCTGCAGACGAACTGGCCGTCGATGTAGATTTCGAACTCGATCATCCGCGTGGACTTGCCGGGGTGCAGCACGACATCGTTAAGGGCGTCGCCCTGCCCGATCGCTTCACCGTGACGGCGCACTTCGGCCTGCAACAGGAAGCGGTTTTCCACCAAATAGTGGCCGTCGAGCACTTCCGCGACTTTGACTTCCAGCTCGTCGGGGCGGATATCGGTCAGGAAGCCCAGGCTGCCGCGGTTGATGCCCAGCACCGGCACGTTGTGCTTGGCCAGCGCACGGGCGGCGCCGAGCAGGCTGCCGTCGCCGCCGACGACGATGACCATGTCGCAGACTTCACCGAGCATCTTGCGCGAAGAGGTCTGCAAACCATGCCCCGGCAGGACCTCGGCGATGGCGTCTTCGAGGATCACATGCAGGTGCCGCGATATCAGAAATTTCTTGAGTCGGCGAACGGTCTCCACCACCTGGGTACTGCCCAGGCGACCAATGATGCCGATATTTCGAAATTGCTCCATGGGGCTCCCGCAGGCTTGATGCGTGTAAAGAACGCGATTATGGGCGAAGGGGTCGGGGGCGGCAAATGGGCTCTTTAAGCGCACCCTTCAAGCAGCGCCTTTCAGGCATGCCTGAGCTGACCTGTCGCATCCGACGGCGACGATGAAGCGGTGGCTACAACCGCCCATCACCCGCTATCCTGCCTTGATGAATAACCCTTTCCCGACCCTGACCGCCCTGCCCCGTCAGCTGCGTACGCACACCGCACGTGATCTGGCGTGGGTGATCCTGTCGCCGCCCCTGCTGGCGAAAACCCAGTGGCCCCAGCGACACCCCCTCAGCGGCAGCGACTGGGTGCAGCACCCCGAAGCGCTTGAAGCTTTTTTAACGCAGCTGGACAGAGACGACACCGCCCTCAGCGACTGGCTGGCGAGCAGCTCGACGCGCCGGCTCGGTCTGTATTACGAGCGGCTCTGGCAATTCGCAATCCAGCACGCGCCCGGCGTCGAGCTGCTCGCGGCAAACCTGCCGATTCAGGGCGAAGGCCGCACGCTGGGCGAGCTGGACATGCTGCTGAGGGATAAGGGTGGCGTTCACCATATTGAATTGGCGATCAAGCTGTACCTGGGGCAGCAGGATCAGGACGGCGAAAACCCGGCCCACTGGCTCGGCCCCGGCGCCCTCGACCGGCTGGATTTGAAGCTCGCGCACCTGAATCAGCATCAACTGCCCATGTCAGCGCGCCCCGAGAGCAGCGCCGTTCTTGCTGCGCGGGGCGTGGACACCTTTAGCGCTTCGCTCTGGCTGGGGGGTTATCTGTTTTATCCATGGCCCGGTGCGGGCGCGTCGCCACAAGGGGCACACCCTGAGAATCTGCGGGGAAAGTGGCTGCATCAAAAGGACTGGCCGGGCTACGCAGAACAAACTCTGGAGGGCCGCTGGCAATGGCTGCCGCGGCCTGCCTGGCTGGCGCCTTCGCGCTGTGAGGCGCCATGGACCCCTCGCCAGTTTCAGGACTGGCTGGACGCCCTGGACCCGCTGGCGCCGGCGCAACTGCTGGTGCGCCTGACCCGCCACGCCGACGGCCACTGGGAAGAGGCCGAGCGGCTGTTTCTGGTGCCCGACCTGTGGCCGAACCTGCCGGACTCTCGCCGCGTTATAGGCTCAGTCGCAGCACCAGCGCCGCGAGGGTGACCAACAGCACCGGCACGGTCAGCACGATGCCGACGCGGAAGTAATAGCCCCAGCCGATGGTCACGCCCTTCTTCGCCAGCACGTGCAGCCACAACAACGTCGCGAGGCTGCCGATCGGGGTGATTTTCGGGCCCAGGTCGCTGCCGATCACGTTGGCGTAGATCATCGCTTCCTGCAGCAAACCGTGGGCCTGACTGGCCTCGATGGACAACAGGCCGATCAGCACCGTCGGCAGGTTGTTCATCACCGACGACAGCAGCGCCGTCAGCACGCCCGTGCCCATGGCCGCGCCCCACAAACCATGTTCGGCGAAACGATCCAGCCAGGTCGCGAGGTAGTCGGTCAGTCCCTGGTTTCGCAGGCCATACACCACCAAGTACATGCCCAGGGAGAAAATCACGATCTGCCACGGCGCGTCTTTCAGCACCTTGCGCGTGGAAATGCGGTGGCCTTTGGCGGCAATGCCCAACAGGATCACGGCGCACACAGCGGAGATCGCACTGATAGGAATTCCCAGCGGCTCCAGGGCAAAACAGCCCACCAGCAAGATCCCCAGCACCCACCAGCCGGTCATGAAGGTCGCGCGGTCCTTGATCGCCGAAGACGGCTCGTCCAGTTGCGAGGCGTCGAAGGTCTTCGGGATGTCGCGGCGAAAGAACAGCATCAGCACCGCCAGGGTGGCGGCAACGCTGACCAGATTCACCGGCACCATCACCGACGCGTAGCGGTTGAAGCCGATGCCGAAATAGTCGGCAGAGACGATGTTGACCAAGTTGGAGACCACCAGCGGCAGGCTCGCGGTGTCGGCGATGAACCCTGCCGCCATCACGAAAGCCAGGGTGGTCGCCGGCGAAAAGCGCAGCGCCAGCAGCATCGACATGACGATGGGGGTGAGAATCAGCGCTGCGCCGTCATTGGCGAACAACGCCGACACCAACGCGCCGAGCAGCACGATAAACGCGAACAGCCGCCGGCCCTTGCCGTTGCCCCAACGCGCCACGTGCAGCGCGGCCCAGTTGAAAAACCCGGCCTCGTCGAGCAGCAGGCTGATGATGATCAGCGCAATGAACGTCCCGGTTGCGTTCCAGATAATGTGCCAGACCTGAGGGATGTCACTCAGGTGCACCACCCCGAAAAGCAGCGCGAGCACGGCGCCAAACGTTGCACTCCAGCCGACACCAAGGCCCTTGGGTTGCCAGATCACCAGGGTGATGGTGACCAGAAAAATCGCGACGGCTATCAACATCTTTTTGAAGTTCTCGGAAGCAGGATGGCGAGGATGCCGAACAGCGGCAGGTAGGAACACAGAGTGTAGACATAGACGATGACGTGAAGATCCGCGAGGTGACCCAATAAAGCGGCGCCGATGCCGCCGAAGCCGAACATCAGGCCGAAAAAGATGCCAGCGATCATGCCGACGTTGCCCGGCACCAGTTCCTGGGCGTAGACGACGATGGCGGAGAACGCCGAGGCCAGAATGAAACCGATGATCACGCTGAGCACGCTGGTCCAAAACAAGTCAGCGTAAGGCAGCGCGATGGTGAACGGCGTCACGCCCAGAATCGAGAACCAGATTACCGCTTTACGGCCAATGCGATCGCCAATCGGCCCGCCAAAGAACGTGCCCGCCGCCACCGCCGCCAGAAACATGAACAAATGCAGCTGAGAGCTGGCCACAGACAGCTGGAATTTGTCGATGAGGTAAAAGGTGAAGTAGCTGGTGAAGCTGGCCATGTAGAAATATTTGGAGAACACCAGCAGCGCCAGCACCACCAGCGCGCTGGTCACCCGACGTTTCGACAGCCCGTGGGTCGCTGCTTGCCCGGCCTTGATCTTGAACAGCGCCAGGTGCGCCTTGTACCAGCGGCTGATGGCGTACAGCAGCCCTACGGAAAACAGCGCCACCAGCCCGAACCAGGCGATGTGGCCCTGACCGAACGGAATGATGATCGCCGCCGCCAGCAGCGGTCCGATGGCGGAACCGCTGTTGCCGCCCACCTGAAAGGTCGATTGCGCCAGGCCAAAGCGCCCGCCGGAGGCCAGCCGGGCAATGCGCGAGGCTTCGGGGTGGAATGTCGACGAGCCGATGCCGATCAGGCCCGCGGCGAGCAGGATCAGCGGAAAACTGCCCACGGTCGCGAGCATCATGACGCCGCCCAAAATGCACAACGAACCGACCGGCAGCACCAACGGGTTGGGATGGCGATCGGTGTAATAACCGACCCAGGGTTGCAGCAGCGACGCCGTGACCTGAAACGTCAGCGTGATCAAGCCGACCTGGGTAAAGCTCAGGCCGTAAGCGGCCTTCAGCATCGGGTAGATCGAAGGCAGGATCGACTGGATCAGGTCATTGAGCAGGTGCGCCAATGCCACCGCACCAATGATGCGCATGACCAAGGGGCTTGATTGCGTAGATTGCGGGGCGGGAACGGGTTGGGTATCGGTCGCGGGCACGGTTGCAGGGCTGGTAACGGCCATCGGGTTCATCCATCGAACGTTGGTGCGCCGTGGGACTCGTTACAGAACATGTCAGCGGCACAAGGGGCCGCCAATGTGCCATTTTTTGGGGCGCCGCTGCCATATTTTGTTGCTGATTTGTCTGATGGGTGACGTAGTGTCAGGACACCTGAAGCTTTTGACACCACTCTCCTGTCAAGCAAACGCAAATCCTGTGGGAGTGAGCTTGCTCACGAAGACGGCCTGCAATCCGCCCAACATCCAGCAGGCACACCGCCTCCTTGGCAAGCAAGGTGGAGCCACCAGTCAAACCGCCGTCTGCAATCTCCCCCGCGCCGTCAACGAACCTTCCACCTCATGCAGCGACACTTTGGACGTCTCCGGCAAGGCCAGCCCTCCCGCCAGCGCCAGCAGCGCGATGACGATCAGGTAAAACGCCGGCGCCAGGTTGCTGCCCGTCGCGCCAATCAGCCAGGTCGCCATCAGCGGCGCCGTTCCGCCGAAGATGGTGTACGCCATGTTGTAGGTGATCGCCGAAGCGGTGTAACGGGTACGCGTGGGAAAGGTCTCCGACAACAAAGCCGCCGTCACCACGCCGCACAGGACGGCGCCGATCGCCAGCAACATCACACCGACGATCGAGGCCACAAACGAACCCGAACTGGCCATCAAAAACGACGGATACACCACCACGATCAGCAGGACGCAGGTGCTGAGCACCGTCTTGCGTCGCCCGACCTTGTCGGAAAACGCCCCGGCCACCGGGCAGATCGCCGCCGCGAACAGCAACGCAATTAACGACACCAGCAGCGCGGTCGCACGACTCAGCCCACCCGCCACCTGCAAGTACGTCGCGAAATAGGTGGTGAACATGTAGAACGACAGCGCCGTCAGCGACACGAACGCGCCGAGGCAGCAGATCGCCGCGCCATGGTTGAGCAGGGTTTCCTTGAGCGGCGAATGGGCTACCGCGTGTTCCTGCTTGACCGCCTGAAAGGCCGGTGTTTCGTCCAGTTTCCAGCGCAGGTACAGCCCGACCAGCCCCAACGGCGCGGCGATCAGGAACGGCAGCCGCCAGCCCCAACTGCCCATGGCTTCGGTGCTCAAAGAGGCCTCCAGCGCGTAGGCAATGATCGCCGCCGCCGCGAAGGCCGAAAAGGTCGACACCGGCACGAAACTGCCGTACCACGCCCGTTGCGTGCGCGGGGCGTGCTCCATCAAGTAGGCACACGCCCCCGCGTATTCACCCCCAGCGGAGAAGCCCTGGGCACAGCGGATGAGGGTAAGCAAGACGGGCGCCATGACGCCGATTGCGGCGTAGGTCGGCAGCAGACCGATGATGGTCGTCGCCCCGGCCATCAACAGAATGGTGAACGCCAGCGTGCGCTTGCGGCCAATGCGGTCGCCCAGCATGCCGAAGAACACCCCGCCGAGGGGCCGAAACGCGAAGGCCACGGCGAACACCGCGAAGGTTTTCAAGAGCGCGGCGCTGGCGTCGCCGCTGGGGAAGAACTGCTGGGCAATGGTCGTGGCCAGAAAGCCATACACCGCGAAGTCGAACCATTCGACGAAATTACCGATGGCGGCCGCCACGATGACTTTTCTCAGGGTGGCAGGATCGACCTGCTCAAGGACGGGAGTGGTCATGGAAACCTCGGCGCGCGTGGGAAAGATCCGATTATCGGCACAGCGCCCTGCCCGCCCGACTCCAGAAATGCCGCCGACGTACTCAGGACCGACCTGTCGGGGGTGTGGGCCGCAGGATTCGTGCCAGTGCCCGGATGCGCGCTCCGGCGTCAGGGATGTGCGTGCGCAGCATCGAAGGTTCGCTTGCCCTGCAGTCCGCCGGTGTGCAGGAAAATCAGCCGCGTGCCCTTGGCGATCCGGCCCGAGATCACTTCTCCGTGCAGCGCCAGCAATGCCTTTCCGGTGTACAGCGGTTCGAGGGGGATGCCGGATTCGGCTTCGTGCCGCGCAATGAAATCCAGCAACGCGGGATCGGTCTTCGCAAAGCCGCCACGACTGGCGTCGAGCAAGCGGTAACCCTGGGGCTTTTTGCGGTCTATCCCCACGTCCGAGCCTGTCGGTCGCGGACTCATTCTGCCCAAGGGCGCCACAGTCCCTGTGGGAGCGAGCTTGCTCGCGAAAGCTTCAACGATCCCCTCCACATTGCCCTCAACCCCATGAGCTTCGGGCACCGCCATCGCGCCTATCACCTCATGCTGCCCCGCCTCCGCCAGCACTGTTCCCGCCAACGTTGTGCCGGTGCCACACGCCAGCCACCAGCAATCGTAATCATCCCAACCCACATGGCCGAGCTGGCTGCGCGCCTGATCGACGATTTCAGCGCAGCCCATCGCGCCGTCTAGCCCGCCTCCGCCCTCGGGCACCGGAAACAGATGCGGATAACGCTCGCGCCACGGATCCCAGAAATCCGCCTCATGGCGCGCGCGATACCCGGCGTAACCCAGCCAGTGCAACTCCATGCCGAACGCCTGCAGATCCAGCACCGTCGGCGTCTCGACCGCATGCCCCCGCACCAGCCCGACCGTGGCAAAACCAAAGCGCTTGCCCGCCGCCGCCAGCGCATGCAGGTGATTGGAATGCGCGCCGCCCAGGCTGATAACACCCCGTGCACCGGCTCGCTCAGCCGCCGCCAGATGGTGCTTGAGCTTGAACCATTTATTGCCGCTGATCAGGGGATCGACGAGGTCCAGCCGCAGGATCGCCGCCTCCACGCCCGCTGCCTGGAGCCAGTCAAAATTGAGCGGTTGCAGCGGTGCGGGAGGCAGCGGTGATGAGAGAGGAAACATGAAATCGGTCGGGCAATGGACGGTGCGGGAGTCTAGCACTCGTCGGGCGGGGGTCTCGATTTGGGGGGCTGTGTAGGGGGATTCTTGTTCTTCATTAGGACGCGTCCGGATCGTGTTTTCGCTATGGAATGACGCTTTGAAAAGCGTCATCTTCGCCCGCCTCAGCCCTCTCTCATGGACGAGTTGATCCGGTCTTCTTCGGACTGGTCAGGGGCGTTTTTCCTGCCAGGGACGCTCGCTCATGTTCAACGTATTGCCGCCTTTTTTCGATCACAGTCGCCATAAACTGGTTGTTTACAGCCTGCCTATCGCCCTCGACGTTTTAGCCTTTGAAGGTGAAGAACAGCTGAGCCGGCCGTTTCTTTATCGCGTGGAATTTACTTCGGTCGAGCAGGACATCGGCGCCGAGCAGATGCTGGGCAAGACAGTTCAGTTCAGTCTGCATGCAGCTGCACATACGTTGGCTGTTCCGATTCGTGGCTTGCCGGTGCCTCGTGTTGAAGCCTTGCGAACGCTGCATGGAGTGATTACCGGGTTCAAGCGGTTGTCCGGTTCTGCTGACGAGGCCCGGTACGAAATCACGTTACAGCCACGCTGGGCATTGCTGGATCGGGGTCAGCAGTTTCGGATTTATCAGCACCAGTCCGTGCCGCAGATTGTCGAGAGCATCCTGCGGACGCGGCATGATTTTGAGGGGCAGGATTTCTTGTTCTCGCTGGTGCGGGAGTATCCGAAGCGTGAGCAGGTGATGCAGTACGGCGAGAGCGATCTGGCGTTTATTTCGCGGCTGCTGGCCGAGGTGGGGATCTGGTACCGCTTTAGCAACAATGAGCGATTGGGTATTGAGGTCGTCGAGTTTCACGATGATCAGCGGCATTACGTTCGACCGCGTGTGAGCTTGCCGTTTCGGCCGCAGTCGGGGTTGGGCAGCAGCGGCCAGGATGGGGTTTGGGGGCTGCAGGTCAGTCATGAGGTGGTGGAGCAGAGCGTTCACTTTCGGGCCTATCACCATCGGGATGCGAACGCATGGCTGGATGCGGATGTCGATCAGACGCGAGGTGACACCACGACCTATGGCGAGGCGTATCTCTATGCGGAGCCGTACAAGGTGCTCGGCGACAAGGTTGATCAGGATGAAGATTTAGAGAGTGAAAGCGGGTTTTTCTATGGACGGTTGCGGCATGAGCGGTATCTCAATAACCAGACGCGGCTGACCGGGATTAGCAGCAGCGCCTCGTTGGGATTGGCGCAGGTGCTGGCGACTTCCGGTGGTGCGCCTCAGGCGTTTGAGCCGGGTGCTGTGATCACGCGATTGCAATTGCGTGCAGCGCGGGATCGAAGCTTTGAACTGAGTTTTGAGGCGATTCCGTACTCCGAAAGCGTGTGTTTTCGACCGCCTTTGCTGGCAAAGCCTGCGATAGCCGGCACCGTTCCGGCCTGTGTCACCAGCTCGCTGGCCAATGATCCCTATAGCCACATCGACAGCGAAGGCCGCTACAAGGTCAGCTTTCTGTTCGACCGCGACAGCTGGAAACTGGGTGAGGAAAGCCTGTGGTTGCGCCTCGCCCGCCCCTATGCCGGGGATACCCACGGACTGCACCTGCCGCTGATCTGCGGGACCGAGGTGGCGATTGCCTTCGAGCAAGGCGACCCGGACCGGCCCTACATCGCCCATGCCCTGCATGACAGTAGACATCCTGACCATGTGACCCTGCTGCGCAGCGATTACAAACGCAACGTCCTGCGCACGCCCGCCAACAACAAGCTGCGCATGGAAGACGATCGCGGCAAGGAACACATCAAACTCAGCACCGAGCAGAGCGGCAAGAGCCAGCTCAACCTTGGGCATCTGGTCGACAACGATAAGGATAAGCGCGGCGAAGGGTTTGAGTTGCGCATGGATGGCTGGGGCGCGATTTGGGCGGGGCGCGGGCTGTTTATCAGTGCGGATGAACAGACCAAAGCTCACGGTCAGCAGCTCGACATGGACGCTGCGATCGACCAGCTTGAAACCGCGCTTTCCTTGGCCCGCACCATGGCCCAGGCCGCGCGAAGTGCGGGCGCTATCGCCGCAGACACCCGCAGCCATTCGCAACTAAACGACGCGCTGACTCACCTCACCGAACCCGGGCTTCTGCTGCACGCACCGGCCGGCATTGGAGTGGTCACCCCTGAAGCAATCTGCCTGTCCTCCGGTCGCGAAAGTGTCGCCATCACCTCGTCACGCTCAACCGACCTGAGCGCCGGACGCAACATCACCGGCACCGCCGAAGGTGCGATCAGCCTGTGTGCTGTGACCAAGGGGCTGCAACTCAAAGCGGTTCAGGGCGACGTTCAGCTTCACGCGCAAACCGGCGCGTTGCACTCACTGGCTAACAATGACATCAAGATCGAAAGCCTGGCTGGCCGGATCGAAATCAGCGCCCCGGAAGAGCTCCTCCTGAATTGCGGCGGCGCCTTCATCCGCATCAAAGATGGCGAGATCGAGCTGGGCGCGCCGGGGAACATCTATCACCGTGCCGTTTACGTGCTAAAGGGCGGTGCCACCACGCTGACCACCCCGGTGACGCCAATACCTTATGGCTATGGGGCAGGGTACACCCTGGTCGATGCGCAACAGGCCGCCGCCCGTTTCGTCCGTTACCGGATCACCACGCAGGCTGGCGAAGTGTTCAACGGCGTGACCGACAAGGACGGCAGAACCATGCCCATCCACACGATGCTGCCCGGACGCGTGGCGATCGACTTTCCGCAACCCGAAGAATGGCTGAAGCCGCGCCCCACACCTGAACCTGAGGAGGAAGAAGAGGAAGAGGAAATCACCGAAGGCATCACCTTGCGAATCGGGTTGTTCTTTGACGGGACGGGAAATAACCAGAGCAATGCTGCGGCGACCGCACAGTGCCGACGGCAGGATCTTGAGAGCTTTAGCAGCGAAGAGCTTGAAAGCATTGCGGCGACGTGCAAGCAGTACGGGTTTGGAGAGTTTGACGGTAGTGCGTTTAACAGCGCGCCGAATAACAGTTATGGGAATGCGCCGAGTAATGTGGCGTATTTGTATCAGCTGTATCCGGACAACGCGGTGGATGGTATTTCGGCTGAAGCCAAAACCGCCTACATCAAAGCGTACGTAGAAGGTATCGGTACTCGCAGCGGTGGTAAGGATGCAACGGTCATTGGGCAGGGTCTTGGCCAGGGTGAGACGGGGGTAGTAGCGCGGGTCAAGCAGGCGCCAGCCTTAGTTAAAACACAGCTACTCTTTTTTGTACAAACCAACCCCGGCATTTCGATTAAAAAGATCGAGATCGATTTCTTCGGCTTCAGTCGTGGTGCAGCGGCCGCGCGTCACTGCGCAAATGAGTTTCTCAAACCCCAGTGCGGCGTATTTAGAGAACTCCTCACCGCCAGAAGTCTAGGTCTGCAACAAAGCTTCGACGCATCGACGGACGTATCCATCAACTTGATCGGGCTGTTCGATACCGTTGCAGCCATCTCAGATCCTGCGCACGGGGACTTCAGTCCTGGCGACGACGTTAATCGTGGCGTCAATCTCTATCTGCCACCCGACTGCGCGCGGCAGGTCATTCAGCTTCAGGCGCTCGACGAGTATAGAGCCGACTTTTCTCTAAATAACGTGCACCACACGCACCTCCAGATCGGACTGCCGGGCGCCCACTCCGATGTCGGCGGGGGCTACCTGCCACGCGCGCGAGAAAAGTTGTGGATGACGCAGCCTTGCAAGGCGAGCGTTCCGGACGGTCAAAGGGTTGAATCCCATGCCGCCTGGGTCCGCGCCGAGACGGACGCCAAGGTATTCCGCGAATCAGGCGTGGCCCGCGATGGCTACGTTGCGGTGAAAGCCTGGCCTGCAGCAACTAATCCTCGCGGCAAAGCCAATCAAGCGATGCAGGACTACTGGATAACCGTAATCCTTGAGCGCCCGGTGCATGGCGAACTTAGCCTGATTGCATTGCGTGTCATGCGTGAGATGGGTGTGCGTCATGGGGTGCCATTCGACGTTATCACCGAGACGGATAAACGCTTCAAGTTACCGGATGAGCTCCTGCCTATCGCCAAGCGAATCTTGCAGCGGGTAATGACAGACCGGCTGGTACGGCTTGAACCTGCGGAAGAGGCGCTATTACGAGCGAGGTACATCCACCTATCCGCGCACTGGACCCCACGAGGCCCCTTCTTGCTTAGCAAGCCGGCACCGATGAATCGCAGGAACGTGCACCTCAATAGTCCGCAAGAAGGTTATCCGGAATGAGGTGCCTGGGTTTTGCAGTCGGATTCCTACTCAGCTTGAGTGCCTGTGCCACGGGTGGCTCAGTACCACCACCTGTCAAGCTGCCATATCCGGCGTGGTATATCGGCTTCGCCGCGCCCAAACACATGGAAGTATGGGTTGAAAGCGTCGATGTGCTCGATCAGCGGGGATACGTTTTTTTTAACGTACACGCCGGAGTCGCCGGTTACACGCGAAAGCCCGAGGGCTGGCACAAGGGCACATCTGGCGGAAAACCCATCAACAACGTTGACTTACCAGACCAACTTCTTCTGCGCTGGCAGTCACTAGTGGAGCCTCAGGCTTACAAAATCAGCATCCGGATACCGCAGTGGGTACGCGATGAGATGGTGACGCCACAGCGCGTGTATTGCCGCAGTTCAAAAGAATGGATGAACGACTACCGTTTCGCGATTACGTTGGGAATGGCTCCGGGAGGTATCGTCAAAGTGTGGGTCGGTGGGCCATGCCTGGGCTTCAAAGAAGTTGGCCGCTACCAAGCCAAAGTCGAGTCCCTCGGACCCAACCAGGACGGAAAAGGGTTGTTTTACCGAGCACCCAATCCAGCGGCGCAAGCCTGGATAGACCAGCACGGCATTCCCTATGGCAGTTGGTAATGCTGCTGCGGATTCGCAACCATCACGCCACCGCACAAATGACTATCCCAGAACCCAGTGCGGCGCCCACTCAGATGTCGGCGGGGGCTATCTGCCACGCGCGCAAGAAAAATTGTGGATTACAAAACCCTGCATAGCCAGCGTTCCGACCGGTCAAAGGGTTGAATCTGATGCTGCCTGGGCCCGTGCAGAGGCGGACGCCAAAGCATTGCGCGAATCAGGCGTGGCCCGCGATGGATACGTTGCGGTGAAAGCCTGGCCTTCAGCAACTAACCCTCGCGACAAAGCTGCGTCGGTCATGGAGGACTACTGGATAACCCTGCTGCTCGAACGCCCCGTGCATGGCGAACTGAGCCTAATTGCACTACGGGTCATGCATAAGCTTGGGATACGTCACGGCGTTCCATTCGACGTCATAACCGATACGGATAAACGCTTCGAGTTACCAGATGAACTCGTGCCAATCTCCAAGCGAATCTTGCAGCAGGTAATGACAGACCGGCTTGTACGACTTGAACCTGCGCAACAGGAATTACTCCGAGCGCGTTACATCCACCTGTCCGCGCACTGGACCCCTGAGGGTCCCTTCCTATTCAGCAAACCGGCACCACTCAATCGTAGGAATGTGCATCTCAACCGTCCGCAAGAAGGTTACCCCGAATGAGGCATCTGATATTTGCGGTTGGTTTCTTGATCAATCTCAGCGCCTGCGCGAGTGGGCCAAGATTACCACCAGCCCCCAAGCTGCCGTATCCGGCCTGGTACATAGGTTTCGCTGCACCCAAGCACATGGAAGTCTGGGTGGAAACCGTCGATGTTCTGGATACGCGTGGACTCGCTTTCTTCAGGGTGCACGGCGGCGTCGCGAGTTATACAGGGAAAGTCGAGGGCTGGCACCAAGGGGTGTCGGGAGGAAAACCTATAAATAACGTCGATCTACCCGACCAGATTTTCCTGCGTTGGCAGTCACTGGTAGAGCCTCAGGCTTACAAGATCAAAATACAAATACCCCAGTGGGTACGCGAAGAGATGATTCGGCCAGAGCGAGCGTTTTGTCGATGGGCAGCCGAGTGGAAGGAAGACTATCGAGAGACGATCACGCTAGGCATGGCACCCGGCGGAATCGTCAAAGTGTGGGTAGGGGGATCTTGTTTGGATTTCAAGGAAGTCGGCCGTTACCAAGCTAAGGTCGAGCCGCTCGGCCCATACCTTGGCGCAAGCAAGGGCAAGTACATCCCGCTCGAACCTGAAAACCGCGCCTACGTAGACCAGCACGGAATCCCCTACGGCAGCTGGTAATCCCCCTCAAGCGCCAGAGCCCTCACAGACCCTGGCGGTACGCGATCCAACCCCGTCAAACCCACCCGCAACATCGCCCGTCAGAAACCAGCTCCTTACAACCCCGCCGCCAACCGCGACCCCTGCTCAATCGCCCGCTTGGCATCCAGCTCAGTCGCCACATCAGCCCCGCCAATCAGATGAACGCTCTGCCCCGCTGCCTGTAACCCGTCATACAGTTCACGCAGCGGATCCTGCCCCGCGCAGATCACCACGTTGTCCACCGGCAGCAGTTTCTCCTCGCCCTCCGCGCCAATCCGGATATGCAAACCGGCGTCGTCGATCTTCAAATATTCCACGCTGTTGAGCATCTGCACCTGTTTGTTCTTGAGCCCCGTGCGATGAATCCAGCCCGTGGTTTTGCCGAGGCCGTCGCCGACTTTGGTGGCCTTGCGCTGCAGCAGAAACACCTGACGCGCTGGCGCATGGGGATGAGGCTTGATCCCGGCCACGCCGCCCCGCGCTTGCAGCTGGGTGTCGATGCCCCACTCGTCCCAGAACGCGTCGCGATCCAGGCTGGTATAGACGCCCTGGTGCACAAGGTATTCCGACACGTCAAAGCCAATGCCGCCCGCGCCGATCACGGCGACGGACTTGCCAACCGGTTTGCGGCCGAGGATCACGTCGAGGTAGCTCAACACTTTGGGGTTGTCGACACCGGGGATGGCGGGCGTGCGGGGCGCGATCCCGGTGGCCAGAATCACTTCGTCAAAGCCCTTGCCAAGCAGGTCATCGACAGTGACGCGGGTGTTCAGGCGCAGGTCGACGCCGGTGGTCTGCAGCTTGCGGCCGAAGTAGCGCAGGGTTTCGAAGAACTCTTCCTTGCCCGGAATGCGCTTGGCGATGTTGAACTGCCCGCCGATTTCGCTGGCCGAGTCGAACAGCGTCACCTCATGCCCGCGCTGGGCCGCAACAGTCGCGGCAGCGAGGCCCGCAGGACCGGCACCGATGACGGCGATTTTCCGGACCTGGGTGACCGGCAGGTAATTGAGCTCGGTTTCATGACAGGCGCGAGGGTTGACCAGGCAGCTGGTGAGCTTGCCGCCGAAGGTGTGGTCGAGGCACGCCTGGTTGCAGCCGATGCAGGTGTTGATCTCGTCGCTGCGACCAGCCGCGGCCTTGTTGACGAATTCCGGGTCGGCGAGAAACGGGCGCGCCATGGAGACCATGTCGGCGTCCCCTTCGGCCAGCACCTGCTCGGCGACCTCGGGGGTGTTGATGCGGTTGGTGGTGATCAGCGGGATCGACACCGAGCCGCGCATTTTTGCGGTCACTTTGGCAAACGCCGCACGAGGCACCTTGGTGGCGATGGTCGGAATGCGCGCCTCGTGCCAGCCGATGCCGGTGTTGATCAGCGTGGCGCCCGAACGCTCGATGGCCTGGGCCAGTTGCACCACTTCTTCCCAAGTGCTGCCACCCTCGATCAGGTCGAGCATCGACAGGCGATAAATGATGATGAAATTCGGGCCGACGGCTTCACGCACACGGCGCACGATCTCCACCGGCAGGCGCATGCGGTTTTCGTAGCTGCCGCCCCAACGGTCGGTGCGATGGTTGGTGTGAGCAACGAGAAACTGGTTAATGAAATAGCCTTCGGAGCCCATGATTTCGACGCCGTCGTACTCGGCGGTCTGCGCCAGGGTCGCACAGGTGACGAAATCCTGAATCTGCTTCTCGATGCCCTCTTCGTCCAGAGCTTTGGGTGTGAACGGGTTGATCGGCGCCTGAATGGCGCTGGGTGCCACCTGCTTGGGGCTGTAGGCGTAACGCCCGGCGTGAAGGATCTGCATGCAGATCTTGCCGCCTGCTTCGTGCACGGCTTTGGTGACAACCTGATGATTGGCCGCCTCCTCCGGCGTCGACAGCTTGGCCGCCCCCGAATACACCCCGCCTTCAGCGTTCGGTGCGATACCGCCGGTGACCATCAGGCCGACCCCGCCCCGTGCGCGCTCGGCGAAATACACCGCCATGCGCTCGAATCCGCCCGGCTTCTCTTCAAGCCCGGTATGCATGGAGCCCATCAGTGTGCGGTTGCGCAGCGTGGTGAAACCCAGGTCCAGGGGAGCGAGCAGGTGCGGGTAGTGGGGGGCGGCCATAAAAACTCCATCGAGCATTATCACGGGGTGCGGGCGCTCTGTGGCGCCCGTCGAATCAGTCAGGGCCTTGGACAAGCGCCTTGTACATGACGCAAACAGTAAACAGCCGCCTGGCCATGCTCAATGACTGGAAGTGACAAATCGATGATCAAGCAGTGCACCACATCGTTCATCGGGCCCTCCAGACTTGCACTTCGCCGCCGATAGCACCATGACGACCTTGCCGTACTTCCCCGATGTCTGAGCAATGTCCTTCTTCTCAACACCTCGGCAGGACGATCAATGAGCTGGATCAATGATGCAAAAATTTCGACCAAGTTGGTCACAGCCTTTGTGCTGTGCGCTTTCATTACCCTGGGCGTGGGTGTGCTCGGAAGCCGTGGCGTGTCCGACCTGTCGGAAAGCCTGAAACTGGTGTTCAGCAATAACCTGGTGTCCGTCGCAAAAACCGGCGGGGCCAGAACCAACGCCGTAGGGCAAAGCCGCGATCTGTATCGGTTATACACGGCCACTGCCGCCGGCATGCCCCAGGGCGTGAGGGACGAAGTGATTGCCTCAATGAACGCCAATCAGCAGCAGAGCGAAAAAGCGTTCGCCGAATACCGCAAGACCCCGCTCGCCGACGATGAGCGCGCGGCGGGCGATCAAATGGAAAAGGACTGGCCGATCTACCAGGCGCTGGTCCAGAAATACCTTGGCCTCATGAAGGCCGGCGACCTTGATAGCGGCCGCGCGTTGTTGTTCGGCGATCTTCAGACGGCCTACAACGTGGTGCTCGATGAGCTGATCCTCATAGTTAACTCCAATAACCGGCAGATTGGCGAAGGCGCCGAGGATGCCGCCCGCATGGAGTCCTCCGCCAAGACCGCGCTGTACATCGGCATCGGCATTGCCTTTCTGGCGGCGATTCTGCTGGGCATGTTCATCAGTCGTCTGATCAGCCGTCCTATTGCTTATGCGGTCGCAAGCGCGCGGAGCATCGCCGGCGGTGACCTGACGCAACCCGTTGTCAGCACCGGCCGCGATGAAGCCGGGCAATTGCTGACGGCGCTGGGCGAAATGCAGGGCAGCCTGAAAAGCACCATTCAGCAGATTGCCGATGCGTCCAATCAACTGGCCTCCGCCGCAGAAGAGCTGACCACCGTCAGCGATAACGGCAGCAGAGGGTTGGTCCGCCAGAACGACGAAATCCAGCAGGCCGCGACCGCTGTGACGGAAATGACTTCCGCGGTGGAAGAAGTGGCGCGCAACGCCGTGTCCACGTCCGACGCGTCCCGAACCACCAGCAAACAGGCCAGCGACGGCCGTGACCAGGCCCGTGGCGCGGTCGAAGCCATTAACAGCGCGACCACCGAAATCGCCACCTCGACCAACATGGTCCGCGACCTCGCCGTGCAGGTGCGGGACATCGGCAAAGTCCTGGACGTGATTCGCGGCATTGCCGAACAAACCAACCTGCTGGCCTTGAACGCCGCCATCGAAGCCGCCCGTGCCGGTGAACAGGGCCGAGGCTTTGCCGTGGTTGCCGACGAAGTCCGGGCATTGGCTGCACGCACCCAGGCCTCAACCGGTGAAATCGAAGGCATGATCAACAGCGTCCAGGCCAGCGCCGATCAGGCGGTGGGGGCGATGGGCAAAAGTCAGGCGCTGGTGACCGACACCCAGGCGCTGGCCCAGGCAACGGGCCGCGCACTGGAGCAGATCGCCGACGGCATCGCCCAGATCAACGAACGCAACATGGTCATCGCCACGGCCTCCGAAGAGCAGGCGAATGTCGCGCGTGAGGTGGACCGCAATCTGGTGAACATCCAGGACCTGTCTACCCAGACGGCGGCCGGTGCGCACCAGACCAACGCATCGACTCAGGATCTTTCCCGCCTGGCCGTTTCGTTCAACACGCTGGTCAGCCGCTTCCGCCTGTAAAACGCATCGCCCGTGATGCCTGCAAATCGCAGGCATCACGGTTGATCCATACAGCGCAGGCGGCCGCCGATGCCGCCTCGCTTGAACCCATTCGCCGAATGGCCGCTCTGGCCGTTGGCAAACCTTCTCCAAAGCAGCGTTTTGCCGTAGCCTTCCGGCAACGTCATCGCGCCCTGCGCGCTTTCTTCCCAGAGGCAGCTCTCCTTTCTTCATGCGCAAAGTTCTCGGCTCACTTACCGCTGCAGTGCTGGTGATTCTTCTCGTCAGCTACGGGCTGTGGACGGGCAAGCGTCATGTCGGGCATTACCTGACAGACCTGCGCATTCAGCTGGTGATCAACGACGGGCAACCCGGTGAACGCGGCAACCTGCTGGGCATTCAGCCCGAGTTGTTCCCTTCCGATTATTCGAGTGCCAAACGCCTGCATCGCAAGCTGGCGTCGTACCTGGTCCAGGCCCGCGACCATGGGCTGCTCAACGATAAAACCATTGTGGTGCTGCCCGAGCACATCGGCACCTGGTTGTTGGCGGTGGACGAAAAAGCCCAGTTCTACCAGGCCACCACCTTCGACGAGGCGATGAACTGGCTGGCGTTCAGTAATCCGCTGCTGTTCATCGACGCAGTGATTCACGCGCGGGGCAGCAGCCGCTTCGAGGACGCACGCCTGCGCATGAAAGCGCACAGCATGGCGCAGGATTATCAGAACGTGTTCGGCGGGCTGGCGAAGGAATTCGGCGTGACGCTGGTGGCCGGCTCGATCGTGCTGCCCAGCCCGTACGTGGAAAACGGCGAACTGCACATCGGCCGCGGCGCGCTCTATAACAGCAGCCTGGTGTTCGGCCCCGACGGCCTGCCCTTGGGGCAACCGCAGCGTCAGTTGTTCCCGGGCTGGAACCAGCGGGGTTACATCCGTCCTGGCAAGGACGCGCCGCTCAACGTGATCGACACCCCGGCCGGCCGTTTGGCGACATTGATCGGCAGCGACAGCTGGTACCCCGACAATTACGCGCGACTCAACGCGAGCGGCGCCGAGCTGATTGCAGTACCGGCCTACGTCGCCGGCACGTACGGCTGGACGCAACCCTGGCGCAGCGACAAGCATGACGCGCTGGCGGCCCATTTGAATCTGGGAGCCAAACCGATCACCCAGGGTGAAGCCTGGCGCCGACTGGCCCTGACACCGGCCAGCACGGCGAAGGCCGGCGTCAGCGTGTTCATGCGCGGCCAGTTCTGGGACCAGGGCAGCGCCGGCCACAGTTTCGCCAGTCGCGGCGGGCAAAGCGTCGCCGAGCAGTCCATCAGCGCTGCTCCGAAAGGCGTTCGCCCCGGGCATGGCGCCCGCCTGATCAATCTGTGGTTGTAATCGATGACCTCCCCTCGTGTGCGTCTGGGCGATCTGTCCGTGGGGTTCGTCCACAGCCTCGCCGACGCTGTTCGCAACGAAGGCCAGGACCCGCAACCGCTGCTGCAGCAATACGGCCTGGATGCCGCACGACTCGGTGAGGCCGGCGCCCGGCTGTCGATCCCGCGCTACATGCGCCTGGGCCATGGGGCCATCGAGCTGACCGGCGTGGCTGCCTTGGGCCTGCGGATGGGCCAATCCAGCCGTCTGAGCCACGCCGGTCTGGCGGGCATCACGGCCGCGCAGGCGCCGACCGTGCGCGAAGCGGCGCGCACGCTGATTCGTTTTGAACCGCTGTACGGCTCGAATTATCGCGGCCAGTCGAGCCTGCACGAAGACAGCGACGGCGCCTGGCTGCGCTTCTATTCCATCAGCCCGTACAACGGCTACAACCGCTTCGTGGTGGATTCTATCCTCAGCGGCTGGCTGCACCAGCTGTCGACGCTGAGCGGGACGACGCTGATAGCCGAACGTCTGGAAATCGAGTTCGATGCCCCCGCCTACGCCGCTGAATACGCCGCGCTCTGCGAGCAGCCGGTCGGTTTCGCGGCGGGCGTCAATCAGCTGCGCCTCAACCAGCGTCAGCTGGGCCTGCGCAACCCCGACCACGTGCCGAGTACCTGGCGGCATCTGCTGCAGGTGTGTGAACGGGAACTCGAACAACTCACCCGAACCCGCAGCCTGCGCGAGCGCATCACCCAATTGCTGGGGCCGTTGTTGAATGGGGGGCGGGAGCCGGATCTCGAAGAAGTGGCCGCGCGACTGAAGCTGCCGACCTGGACCCTGCGCCGCAAGCTGGCGGACGAGGGCACACAGTTCCGTGCGATCCTCAATGACACCCGGCGCGACCTCGCCATGACCTACATCCGGGACACCGAACTGGCCTTTGGCGAAATCGCCTACTTATTGGGATTTGCGTCAGCAGAAGCCTTTCAGCGGGCCTTCAAACGCTGGACCGAACAGACGCCCGGTGCGTTTCGTCGCAGCCGGCGCCAGTCGCTCTGACTGGCAGGCGTGGGTTTTCCTACAACTCGGTGGCGTCTTCTGCGGGTTCCAGCGGGTCCATCTCGTACGCCTGGTATTCCAGCAGTTCTTCTTGGTACTCGTCCATTTTTGCGCCCTCGTGGCGGGTTCTTGTGATCGATGGTGTTCTTGTGTCGCTGAGTCATTCAGCTGCAGATTCACTGACTACGAACCCAACCCTAAAGTGCCCTCATGAACAAAAAATGAAGGCCCGTTAAACAGTAGACGCGCGCGGATAAACGGCGACGGCCCAAGGGATTGTTAGCCTTGCCTGGGTCTGGCATTTGTTTTTCCTGACTGTCAGTTTTTGAGCGATGACGGCGTCGCCCACTTGACGACTGCGCCGTGTTCGCCATAGTCTCGACGCCATGAACGCATCCCAGCATTTCTTTGGCCCGATAATTATTACCGCCATTCCAGTCATGGCGGGTTAGCCGACGTTTGCACCCAACCCGCCCTAGAGGCGGGTTTTTTCTCTCTGTCTCCCGGGCTAAAAACCACATCAGGAGCCAGACATGATCATTCGCCCTTCCCTCGCCTGCTTCGCCGCCCGCCTGATCATCCCAAGCCTTCCGACGAGGCCCTCACGATGAGTCAGCCACCGGCCTACCCGCTCGTTCAGGGCGACCTGCTCAATCACTACGTCAAAAAGATCCTCAACTCCCGCGTGTACGACGTTGCCGTGGAAACCCCGCTGCACGCCGCCCGCCAACTGTCCGAGCGCCTGGGCAACAACGTGCTGCTCAAACGCGAAGATTTGCAGCCGGTGTACTCTTTCAAGATTCGTGGCGCCTACAACAAGCTGGCGCAGTTGAGTCCGGAAGACTTGGCGCGGGGCGTGGTGACGGCGTCGGCGGGTAACCATGCCCAAGGCCTGGCGCTGGCGGCGAAGACCTTGGGCGTGTCGGCCACCATCGTGATGCCGAAGACCACGCCGGAGATCAAGGTCGAAGGCGTGCGCTCCCGGGGCGGAAAGGTCGTACTGCACGGCGACTCGTTTCCCGAAGCATTGGCGTATTCGCTGAAGCTGGTCGAGGAACACGGCTACGTCTACGTCCACCCCTACGACGACCCCGACACCATTGCCGGGCAAGGCACCGTGGCGATGGAAATCCTGCGCCAACATCAGGGGCCACTGGACGCGATCTTCGTGCCGGTGGGCGGCGGCGGGCTGATCGCCGGCATTGCGGCGTACGTGAAATACCTGCGCCCGGAAATCAAGGTGATCGGCGTCGAGCCCGACGATTCCAACTGCCTGCAACAGGCCATGGCCTACGGCGAGCGCGTGGTGCTGCAGCAGGTCGGGCTGTTTGCCGATGGCGTCGCGGTGGCGCAGATCGGGCAGTACACCTTCGACATCTGCAAGGATTACGTCGACGAAGTCATCACCGTCAGCACCGATGAAATC